>CAZJYX010000007.1:0-143765 GCA_964550375.1 uncultured Planctomycetales bacterium
TCAGCGTCCGCCACAGGATGTTGAGCGTGTCGGTCAGCAGTGCGGCGTCCTTGGCCGACTGCGTGGAGATCGTCAGCCCGAGGTCACGGGCCTGCTGCTGCAGGGCCGCGATGCCGGCGGCGCCGTCCTTGAGCAGCGGCAACAGGCGCGTGCCCGATTTGCCGAGCAATTGCATCGCCAGCGCAGCGCGGGTCGTGGGGTCCTCGATCTTGGATAGCCGGTCGGCGATGAGCTTGAACTGCTGCTCGGGGGAGAGGTTCTGGAGGGCTTGCACGCTGAGGCCGAGTGCGGCGAGGGCGTCCACGGCGGTCTGCATGCCGTCGGCAGCGTCGGTGATGCTGCGCTGCATCTTGCGCAGGCCGGCCTCGAGCGTCTCCAGATCGGCGCCCGATTGCTCGGCCGCGAAGCCCAGCTCCGAGAGCGCCTCGACACTCACGCCCGTGCGGCCGGCCATCTTGTCGAGCGTATCGCCGGCGCCGGCGAAGACCTTGGCCGCCCCCAGCAGAGGCGTGATAATGGCGCCGCCCAGCGCCGCGAGCTGCGTGCCGAGCTTGCGCACGCCGGCGCCGAAGGCCTTCAGCCGCTTCTCCGCGGCGCGGAGGCCCTTGGCGACACGATCGTCCACACCGAGCTCGACGAACGCTTTGCCCGCGCGGATGCCACGACTGTCAGCCATTAGACGTTGTCCTTCATTCGGGTGAACACAACGGCTACCATGCGAGTTGGTGCCCGCCCAGATCAGGTCACTACTGGAGGCCGCTCATGGAGCTCCTTCTTCCCGCAGCAATCGTGCTTGTCTTCCTTGCCGTGATCACCTTCGTCGCCGTGAAGGCGGGCGCGGCGACACGCGCCGCTGTAACAGTGATTGCGATTGTCGGCGTGGCGATCTTCAGCTTCAGCCAAGGTGTGGCATACAAGAGCGTTCTGTTCTACAGCTCGTACGTCTACTGGATACGCGAGTACTCGGTGCACTTGGCAGAACTGGCACAGGAGAACAAGTGCGAGGAACTCAAGCGAACGGTGACGCGCTTCGATGAACGCATGAGAAACAAGCCGGAAGACGCGGTCGCGCTTGAGGACACCATGCACGAGTTGCTCGGGGTCGGACGGTACTACAACACTGCAGGTGAGCCCGCGACAAGACCTGCAGTCGGTGAGTCGGACGGAACTCCGTGACCGTGCCATCGGCTACCCTCCGCGTACGCTGCCCGCCCAGCGCTTCGGCAGCTTGGGGCGTTCCTTCTCCAGCGCCGGCCCCATGAAGGGTCGCGCTTCGATCGTCACCCGGCGCCGCACGACCTTGCCGCGCCGGCGGCGCTCGACGAGCGTCCGGCCGCCGTGCTCGAGCACGCGCGGCGCCTCGGTCGACTTGTTCAGCTTGGCCGGCCCGATGACGACCGACTCGCTCGCCGGTTCGTAGGCGAAGAGCAGGAACCGCTTGAGCAGCCCCACGTGCGAGTGCGGCGGCTGGCCCGGTGCGGCCGCGCCCTTCCGGCGGCGCAGGCTGTGGCGCGCGGTGGTGCGGATGAAGGCGCCCGCCTTCGACAGCGTGGCGCGTTTGGCCTTGTTGACGGCGCGCTGCACCACCGGCCGATCGAAGAACAATGCCTTCATCTGGATAGTGATCATGTCAGTCCGTAGGCTGGAGGCTGGAGGCTGTAGTGCTAGCCGCGCGCGACCCTCCTGCGGAATGCTGGCTACAGCCTGCGGCCTCCGGCCTCCAGCCTTTCAGTCCGCAGTCCGTAGGCTGGAGGCTGTAGGGGCGGTCGTCGGGGGCCCTACTCCAGCAATTGGGGCTGCAGCCTCCAGCCTCCGGCCTCCAGCCTTGCTTAATCCGCAGCGTCTCGCGGCGGTGGCTGAGGAGCAGGGCAAGCAACAGCGTCAGCGACACGACCAGCGTCGCGCCAACGCCGAACTCGCTGTTGTAGCCCGTGGCGTTGCCGCCCACGCCGGTCGCCTGCACCTGAGCCTGCAGCGTCGTCTCCACGGCGGTCTCGATCCGGCTGCTGAGCTCGGCCTGCACGCCGGCGACGATCTGGCCGCTGAGCTGCTGCACGTCGAGCGCTGCCGCAGCTTCCGCCGGCTGCGATGTCGGCGCCGGCGTGATCGTCACCTGCGGCTTCGTCTGGCTTGCCGCGCAGCCGGCGGCGGGCACACACAATGCCGCCAGGTTGCCCGCCAGGAACCGGCGCAGCACCGCGCTCAAGGCGCACCCGGCACAGTGGTCGCGGGCTCGGTCGCCGCGGGCTGCGTCGCGGGCGACGGGGTGGCCTGCTGCTTCTGGTGCGGGCTGCTCTCGTTCGCCGCTGCGCCAGCTCGCGGCTCACCTTCACTGCTTGCGCTCGACACCTGGAGCTGGCCGGCGATGCCTTCGATGCCGACGGACGCGACACCCTCCACGCCGGTGACCCACTTGCCCGAGAACTTCATGACGTACGTGGGGTTGATGCCCTGCGCCCCGGCCTGGATCACCAGCTGCTCGACGCCCTGCGCGAGGCCGGCGCGCACTGCGGGGATGATCGCCTCGTCGGCGAGCTTGTTGGCGAAGTGCTCGACCGGCGGCTGGGGGTTGAGCGTCGCACAGCCGGTCAAGCCCAGCAGCGGGAGCAGCACGAAGCACAGGCGTGCCGCTGCGGGCGAAACCACCCCAAGCCAGCCCTCCAGCCTGCAGCCTACAGTCTCCAGCCTCTCTTTCATCCACATGAGTTGTCCTCCTGCCCTGGGGCCGCGGTGCGAGGGAACCGTCCCTCAAGGAACACCGCCTTCAGGCTGTCCATGTCGATCGGGATGGGCGCCGGCCGCTTGACGAACGGATCGAAGTCGCTCGGCTGCAGCGCCCGGGTCTTCCTCGGGTCGCGATGGCAGTTGGCGAGCAGGGCCAGCAGCGCGCTGGAGCGCGCCCACTCGTCCTTGGCCCGCGCCTCGGCCATCGCCAGCAGTTCGCGCAGCGTCAGCCGGCCGGGCTCGACGCCGACGATGCCGGCGCAGCGCCAGACGAGCTGCCAGACGTCGCGAGCGCCTGGGCGACGAGCGCTTCGGCATCCACCGTCGCCAGCCGTGCTTCGATTACGTCCCGGGCCTTGTCCATGACGTTCCAGGTCGTGTCGAGGATGCGCTGCAGGTTCGCCCGATCCCTCGGGCTCGGGCAGAAATTTACGAGCTCCTCCAGCAGCGCCTTGGTCGCGTGGTCGATCGCATCGCCGGCCATCGCGCGGCCGAACTCCTCGTCGCTGACCTCGCGGGCATCGGCCTCCGGCTGGCAGACCGCGTACACCACGTCGCACAGCAGCACGGGGTCGCGGTAGAGCCGCTCGATGAGCTGCCCGTCCAGGATGCCCAGCAGGTCCACGTCGAGCAGGCCGCGCACGCGCTTGATGGCGTCGACGTTGATGGCCAGCGTCCACGTGCGGCCGGCGTTGTCAGTGAAGGTCTTCATGAGGCTGGAGTCCTTAGGCTGGAGGCTGTAGCATGAGGCCGTGCGTGACCACACCAAACTACGTGCGTTCGAACTGGCTGACGCGTTGGCCTTGCGAGTCTACGAGGCGACCGGCGGCTTTCCGCCGGAGGAACGGTTCGGCCTGGCCGCGCAGCTTCGCCGGGCTGCGGTGTCGATCGCCTGCAATATCGTGGAGGGGGCGGCCCGCCACAGTGAGGCCGAGTACGTTCGCTTCCTCGACATGGCCTACGGCTCCGCCCGCGAGGTCGAGTACCAGCTGTCGCTCGCACATCGGCTTGGCTATCTGGCACGCGAGCCGTACGAATCGTTACACGGGGCATCTGTGGAAACCTCCAAGGTCATCAGCGGCCTGATCCGCGCTATTCGCGCCTGACCTCTTGCTCCAGCCTGCAGCCTCCCGCCTCCTAGCTTCCCTCCACCCACGCGCGGAACACGGCGAGCTTGGCGGTCACGCTGACGGTCAGCGCCTCCTCCAGGTCCTCACTCCGCGTGAATGACGTGATGGAGAAGTCGCCGTCCGGCCCCTGGCCGCCGGCCTGGTCGAGCACCTTCAGCGCGATCAGGCCGTTGGTCAGGAACGCGGTCTTGATCGCGCTGAAGCCCGTGTCCGCCGGATCCCAGACCATCTCGAAGTCCACCGCGCATTCGCGCAGCGTGGGCGCGGTCGCGCGCCAGCCGCTGTTGGCGCGCGTGGTGACATCCGCCTCGCCCGCTTCCAGGTTCAGCGTAAGGTTGCGGACATTGGTCAGCTCGCTCGCAGCCGGACCGCCGGCCACGCCATGGTACAGCTTGGCATTCATCCCCAAGACGAAATCGGGCATGGCACATCCTCCGCCGCTACCGCGAGTGCGCGATCACCGTCACGCGATACTGGGACTGGCCGGACACGAATACCTGCGACAGATCGACGCCATTTAGCCGGAACACATGGTCCGGCTGCAGCGTGGCAGTCATACTGCCGTGGGCCAGCGTCAGAACGCCAAAGACTGAGCCGCTCGCCCATACAATCACCTGGGCATCCATGATCAGTGGGTGGTCAGCCAGCGGCTGGGGTGACGAGCCAACCTCAATGGTCGTGATGTACAGGTTCACTGGCATGGGTCACCTCCGCACCCGGTAGGTCACCGTCAGGACGCTGGTGAACTGGCGGTGCTGCTCGAGGTGCTCCGGCGCGAACACCGGCTCGTTCTCGAGCGCCAGCCACACGGCGGCGGTGAAGCCGTCGAGCTGCCGGCCGCGCAGGTGATCGCCGAGCTCCTCCACCAGCCGCATCAAGGCGTCGAGCTCGGCATTCTCGTCGGCGCTCACCTTGCACTGCACGCCGATGTCGATGGCGCAGTCGTAGAAGCCGCCGGCGCGGGTCGCCGCGCTGATGGACAGGCTCTTCGGCACCACCGTCACCTGGGCGGTCGTCAACTCCGGCAGCGCGACCACCGGGCGGTAGCCGCGGACGATCTCGCAGGGCACGCTGAAGGTGCCCTCCTGGAGCCTGGCGACGATGGCGTCGGCCAGCGCGATGAGAGTGCTGTCGGCCATGGGTCACGATCCCTGCATCAGGCCTTCGATCCAGGCCCCGACGAACTTCAGCAGCAGCGTGCCGACGCCGCAGAGCGTGGCCAAGGACAGCTTCTGGATCACCGCCAGGCGGCTCTCGACGCGCTCCATGCGCACCAGCAGCGACTTCTCCGGGTGGCCGTTGCCGAAGACGACCGAGCGGATCTCACGCACGTCCTTGCGGCAGCCCGGCTCGTTGGCACACGTCTGGTCCTGCGTCGCGCTCATGGCGCCTCCATGCCCACGAACTTCGTGTGAATCCGCAGCGTGCGGCGGTGCGGATCGCTGTAGCGCCACGGCGGCTCGCCGCCCGGGGCCAGCACTTCGTAGAGGAACACCTGCTCGCCCACGGTCTCGCGGATGCGATCGCCGGCCTTCGGCTGCGCCGCCGCGCCGGCCAGCACCAGGTCCGCCGTCGAGATCAGGTAGTCGCGCGACTCGCTGCGGCGGATGGCGCCGTACTCGTCGGCCTGCACGAACGTGGTCTGGCCGATGGTGGCCGGCAGGTCCACGCGCTCCGTGCCGCGGAGGTACGTGACCGTCCGCGTCAGGTGTCGTGACCGCTGCCGGTCCAGCCAGGCTGCGCCTTGTTCGAGCAGGTCGGGCATAGAGCAGTCCTTAGGCTGCAGGCTGTAGGCTGGAGCATTCAGACGCGGAACCGACTCCCAACCGCCAGCCCTACAGCCTCCAGTCTCCAGCCTTCCAGCTATTGACTCATCCGCACGCGCACCGTGGCCGCGGCGTCCGCGGCCGCCTGGACGCATTTGCCGATCAGCTTGTTGCCGGTCGCGGTGGTCGTGGCGACGTTGCTCGTGTCGTCCCAGTACACGGTGGCGCCGGCAGTGATCGCCGTGCCGCCGCCCGTGGCCTTGGCGATGTCGAACACGCCGTTCACCGCCAGCGCTCCGAGCGCGTTCGCGGCGATCGGCGTCTTCGCCACGCCGACCAACTCACCCTGCACGATGACGTCGCCCGCGGCCACGGCCGCGCCGGGCGTGTAGTCGATCGCGTTGCCGTCATGAACGAATATTGCCTGGGGCATTGCGAACTCCTTGAGGCTGTAGGCTGTAGACTGGAGGCTGTAGGGCTACGCCTCGCGGCTATCACTCGATCTCGAACCCTCCAGTCTCCAGCCTGCGGTCTCCAGCCTACGCTTCGCCCTTGCTCTTGATCCCGCCGCGCGGCTCTTGCAGCGCGACGCCGAAGTCGTGGTAGCCGCGCATCTGCACGCCGAGCACGTTGAAGTCCGCGTCGGCGGTCTCGATCGTGGGGGCCTCCTGGCCGTTGAGGAACGCGACCTCGATGACCGGCAGGTCGAGCGGGTCGGCCAGCAGGTACCAGGCCTTGTCGCTGTGCCCGGCGTACTGCGCGTTGCTGAGGTAGCGGCTGACCTCAACCCGGAACTTGCCCGTGTGCGGGTTGGCCACCGGGTAGCGCGTACTGGCGGTCGTGTCGCGGAGCTCCAGCGACTTGTAGAGCACCGTGGCCACGGCGGACAGCGCCGTGGGCACGAGCACCACCGCCGGCATGGCCCCCAGCGGCTTGCCGTCCGGATCGGTCTGGTTGAGGAAGGCGACCTCGGCCTTGGTCAGGCCGTCGATGCCCAGCGCGGTGTCGGCGCCGCTCAGGTAGTTGTTGTTCCCGGCGCTGAAGAACGCCGCGTTGTTCATGAAGATCGACCAGAAGATGTCGTTGATCTTCAGGCCGCTGCCGCGCCCCAGCTTGCGGGGCACCGTGGTGATCGCGCCGAGGTCGTCGTTGATGATGTCCCGGCGGTCGAGCGACAGCAGCAGGCCGTAGGTGTCGGCCTTGTTCGTGTAGGCCTGCTCGCCCAGCGTGCCGTGCTTCAGCTCGCCGCCGGGGGCCACCTGCTCGTACTGGTCCTTGCCGATCAGGCGGTAGCTGGTGACGGTCTTGAAGTCCGACACGTTGCGGACGGCGCAGAGGTTCCGCCAGGTGCGCTCGACGCTGAAGAAGCCCTCCAGCAGGAACTTGTTCGCCACGTTGGACAGGATGCCGCCGATGTCGATCGTCGACGCCGCGGCGCGGATCTCCCGGCCGAAGGCGTAGCGCAGCATCTCGGGCGTGACGCGCCGCTCGCGGCCGACGTAGCCGTTGGCCCGCGCGGCCTCGATGATCAGCTCGGCCAGGCCGAGCCGGCCGTCAAACTGCCGCTGGGCCTCCTCGAGCGTCGGCGTGTCGAAGTAGCGCTCGGGCTTTTCGACCTTGGCGGCCTGCAGGCACGCGGCCTCGAGCACGCGGTCCGTGACCACCAGCTCCGTCACGTGCACGGCCGGGGCCTTCGGGCGGCCGGCCCGCAGCACCTCGAGCTCGGTCTTGTCGCGCGACCAGCCCTCGGCGATGGCGCGGGCCTCGAGCTCGGGGAAGCGGCCGTTGCACACCGCCCGCAGCGCGGCGATGCGCTTGGTCTCGGCCAGGGCCTGGGACCGCAGGCTAGAGACCGTAGGCTGCAGGCTGGAGGCGCCGGCTTCCGTGCCGGTTGCCGAGACATCCGTGTCCGCCGCCTCCGTGGTGTCTGCCCCGGTTTGCCCGCCGTCCTTCTCATCGTCCATGACGCTCTCCTTAGTTGCTTCCCCTTCTGCCCCTACAGCCTCCAGCCTGCAGCCTGCAGCCTCCTCGGCCGCGATTGTCGCGGTGGTGTTGCCGTCGGCCCCCAGATCCACGAAGCTGATCTCGCCCAGCACGGTGCGGCGGGCGACGTACAGCGGTCCCTCGAACGTGCGGCCGTTCACCGTGCTGCTCTTGCCGGCGCGGATGAACTCCGCCTGCCCGACCTGCGCCCCGATCGACGCCTGCCACGGGAAGCCGCGCTTGCCGCTGGCCACGACCTCACGTGCGGCGGCCGTGTCCCGGCTGACGATGCCCTCGGCGATCAGCCGGCCGGCTTCGACCGCGATGCGCTCGGTATGGCCGACGCCGGCATACATGCTGTGGCCGAAGCGCACCGGCCGGCGCTGTGACGGGATCGACAGACCCTCCAGATCGACCACGACCGGGAAGCGCCAGCCCTCGACGCGCAGCGGCTCGCCGGTGTAGGCAACCATGCTGAAGCGCGGCACCGCCTCGGCTTCTGCACCCGCGGCCAGCGCCTCCAGCGTGATGTTGCCGGCGGTACACAGCAGATCGATCCGCCCGGCGGCCGGCAGGTCGGCCTGCTGCTGGCACACGGCCGGCCGCTGATCGGCATCGGGGAACTCTCGTCTCATGACATCACTCTCCACGCAGCGCTGCACGAAGGCCGTGCGCGCTTCACCGCTGCGTCGCGCCGGCAGCGGCCTCTTCCTCTACGTCGGCGTCTTCCTCTGCGCCTCCAGCCTCCGGCCTACGGACTGCAGCCTGTTCCAGGCCGATCTCGCGCATCAACGCGACTTCGCGCGCGCGCTGGCGGAGCTCCGCTTCCCAGTCGAGACCCTGCCGGGCGTATTCGATCGCCAGCGTGGTCGTATTGCTCTGCAGGCGCGTCGCCTGTGCGCCGGCTTCCTTCTGCGGGTCGACGTGCTCGAACCCGTCCCAGAACCACTGGTGCGGCAGGTCGACGCCGCGCTGCCGCAGCCACTGCGGCAGGTAGCCTTCAATGAGCACGGCCTCGTCCAGCCAGGCCTTGAGCAGCCGGTCGAGCACCATGTCGCCGAGGTGGTGCTGGTCGATGCGGATGGCCTTGAAGAAGGCCTGGTGGTCGAGGCGCCCCGAGGCGTAGTTGTAGCCCGAGCTGTTGCCGGCGGCGACGTTGAACGGCATGTTCAGGCAGCGGGCGATCTCGTTGATCACCTCGTGCTTGAAGTCGCCGTACACGGTGGTGGGCTGCTCGGCTTTGACCTGGCCGATCTTCCAGCCGTACGGCATCGTCAGCCACGTGCCGCGGTCCATCTCGACCGTGTCCATCGGCTCGACGCCGGCGATTTCCGCATCGGCGGGCGCGTCGGTGTAGATCACGCCGCTCGGCAGTGCGGCCTGCTCGGCCGCGGCCAGCACGGCGAGCGTGTAGCGCCGTAGCGTGGCGAACAGCGACAGCGAGCTGGTGATCTCGGGGATGCCGCGGCTCTGGCCCGGGCGCTCGGCTCGGAACAGGTGCACGACGGATTCCACGGGCATGAGGTCGTAGGCGTCGGGGCCGGCGCGCCAGGCGCGCTGGTCGCCCGGGTGCCACCGCAGGACGTAGTACGCGATCGGATTGCCGAAGCCGTCGAAGACGATGCCGTCAACGAGGCTGGAGCCTGTAGACTGGAGGCTGGAGGGCCCGCCTATGCGCGCATCACTCGGCAGACCAGCCCTACGGCCTACAGCCTCCGGCCTCCAGCCTGGGGTCGCCACCTGGTCCGCCTCGATCAGCCGCAGGTCGAGCTGCACGGGCGCTGCGATGCGGGGGTTGCTGGTCAGCAGGCCGAAGCACTCGCCGCTCTCGCACTGGGCCACGCGCATGCTCCGCAGCTTGTGCGGCAAGGCGATCGCCTTCGCCCAGCGGCCGAACTCCTGCTCGATCAGGTGGTTGGCTTCGGGATCGTCGGTGAGCATCTGCAGCCGCGGGCCGGTGCCGACGACGTAGTTGGCGAGCGTGGCCACGATGCCCTTGGCGTAGCTGTTGTTGGCGACCTCGTAGCGGGCTCGGCTGCGCAGCACGCGCCGCACGTCCGCGCCCATGGCCGCGTCGGCCGATAGGTGGTCAGCTTGCGCCCAGTGGCGACGGTTCTCGGGCGTGGTCTGGGCGGCGTCGTACCTGGCCTGGAGGCCGTAGGCGGCAGGCGGCAGGCGCACGCCTTTGCAGGCAACATCGCGTGGCGGCGCCATCGTGCGACTACGTCCCAGGAGCTTGAGCAAACCCGCGAACATCAGCCCTACAGCCTCCAGCCTGCAGCCTCCAGCCTCTAGCCTCCAGCCTGCCTCACACTGCTCCGGGGGGAACTACCTTCGTCATCCGCACGCCGAGGCCCTTCTTCACCGCGTCCCTGCTGGCCAGGTAACGGTCGGCCTCGATCTGGTCGCGCAGCGGCTGCTGCTCAACGGTCACCGAATCCGCCTGGGCGCGTCTCGGCCCAGCAGCGTTGTCGCGGATATTCTGTTCGAGGCTCTCAGCCATCGTGTCCTCACACCGATCTACATCTGCGGCACCCGCCCAACTGTCGCAGGCCGCCGCCGAATTGCGGGAGCAGGGGTCGAACCTGCAGTGCCGGCGCATGAGACCGGCGTGTTGCCGTTACACCATCCCGCCGCGCCGGCGGCGCACGAAGCGGCCGCCTACTGGTTACTTACGCGGTGAGGGCGCAGGTTGGTGGGACCACTGGCGGGCGGCGAGGAGATCGTTACACGGGTAGACATTCGGTTGCTGGAACGGCTCAGGCCCCGCCTACTCGCTGCTCCGTTCCGTGGTCGTGATGCGCCGTCCACAGTGGCGGCATTCCCGCCGGCGCACGATCCGGCCGCCCCACGCGGCACGCGTGTAGATCACGCGGAAATGCCGGCAGCCGCAGCGTGGGCATTCGATGCCGCGACGCTCGCGATCGGGATTCGGCGCGGCGGGTTGTGTCATCGGCGATCCTTCCGCAGCTCGGACAGGCGCATCGTCGGCCGCGGTTTCGGGCTATCCGCCGCCAGCCCCGCCGGCGCCGCGCCGCCCATCGACGCCGCGACCGCGCAACCAACCAGGCAGTCCAGCCAGTGGTTGTCCAGGCCGTCCACGCGGAGCTTCCACTCGTCGACCGTCCGCCCGCGGCCTTCAGTCTTCACGCGATATTCACTGGTCAGGTGGTCGGCGAGCAATCGATGCCGCTCCGGCTGGCGGCCGAACAGCGACAGGCAGCCTGGATCGCCCAGCGGCACCGCCAGGCGGGCCTGGATGAACGACTTCCAGAAGTTCGTGTCAAACACGACGTGGCGCACGATGCGCCGCCCAGTCGTTACAGGCACGCGCCAGTTCAGCCCCACCCGATCGCCGCGCTTCCGCTTGTACTCGCTGAACGGGACGCTCGAAGCGCCGACATAACGCCCATGGCTGGGCAGCACCACACCGGCGAACCGGCTCTGCCGGCAGAACTGGTACACCACATCGGACGTCTGGCCCCAGTTCGCGTCGATCAGGCAGCGGTCGACCCGCACCGTCGAGCCGTCATCGCGCTGCCACTCACGGCCCAGCCGCGCTTCGGTGAGGCGCTCCAGCCCGGCGTAGATGGCGCCTTCGATTCCCGCGCGGGGCGCCGCCGCCGCCAGCGTCCGGCGGATGTCGCGCAGCGTGAAGTAGTCGGCCTTCTGGTCCGGCTCGGTGCCATAGTCCAGGACATAGCCGGTGAAGTCGCTCTCCCAGGCCGCCAGCAGCCAGAACAGCGCCTTGGCCTGCACGTCGACGAACATCGTCACGTGCGTCACCGCCAGCGGCACCTCGCCGCGGCGGTGTCCGTTCAGCTTGGCGACGATCTCGTTGACCGTCAGCAACTCGTCGTCGACCTGCTCCTCGGGCAGCGGCTCGTTCTGGTACTCCGCCCAGAAGGCCGCGTCGCCCCGATCGAGGCGCAGGTTCATGGCGTGCTGGATGGCGGAGAGCTCATCGGGATGGTGACGCTCGGGCCAGGCGATGACAGCGCCGGCGTCCATGGCCTCCCGATTGGCGCGGTAGAACTCCGTCGCCTCGCCGGCGCCACGGTCGGCGCGCATGCCCTCGCGCCACAACTGCGCATAGCGGGCCCAGAGCGCCTCGTTTGCGGGGAACGCATAGACCATCCTGGTGCGCTCGCCCTGCCACTGCGGGTGCTGCTCGCGATCCAGGATGCGGTCGGCCAGGTCGTCCGGCCGCACGACGGTCAGCGCCATCAGCCCCGCGATCTTCCGGCCCGGGCCGGCCAGGCCCAGGATCGCGCCCGACAGGATGCGCTCGCGCGTCATGCACTGCGACGGCGAGCGGGCCGACTCGTCCGTCTGTGGGTCGTCAATCAGCACCAGCGACGGGCGCACCGATGAGCCGTCAACCCGCTTGTGCTTCATGCCGCGGATGCGCCCAGTGATGCCGGCCACCTTGATGATCGCGCCGTTCGACCTGGGCGAGTGATTCCCCAGCCACTCCAAGGGTGGCAGCGTGGGCAGCACGATCTCCCGCGCCGTCCAGCCGATGTGCGTCTGTTTGCCGCGGTAGATCTGCCCGGCCGCCCGCTGGTGGATGCCCTCCAACGCGCGGACCGGCCCCACGACCTCGCTGAAGTCGTCCTCGAGCAGGTCGTTGGTCTCCAGCTCGACCTTGATACTGTCGAGCATGCTGGCCGCGTGCTCCTCGTCGCTGCCGATCAGGGCGACGAACTCCCGGTGGCCGTACACCAGCGCCCACAGGCAGGCGACCTCGCACAGGCTGGTCTTGCCGCTGCCGCGCGGCATCGCCATCGCGAACAGCCCGCCTTCGAGCACGGCCTGCTCGATCTTGGCGATGACCTTCAGGTGGTCGTCCGACCACGGCAGGTGGAAGGTCTGCGGGAAGTACGCCTCGCAGAAGAACCGGAAGTCACGCGCGGCGCGCTGCCGCTGCTCAGGGTTGCGCGGCGGATGCACCCACTCGCCGGTGGCGATGTCGCGGCCGAGCAGCGCCATCTCGCGGTTGCGTTGCGCCGCCCGCTCCTTGTGGGCGTCATAGCCGGTCAGCCCGGTCGGCTCGGGCCGCGGTCGGTGCCGCTCCAGCACCAGCCACGCGACGTAGCGCAGCAGATCCACTGTCCGCCCATCGCCGATGCGGAACCCCGCGCGCGAGCGGTGGCGGTGCAGCTGCCGCTCGGAGATGACCTCGCCCAGCGGCGTGCTGTTGAGCAGCCGCACAAGCTCGGTCGGCTTCAGCTTGCGCGGGTCAATCGGCACGGTGTGACTCGCTCGTGACGCATGGATCAGGTGGCCTGGTCTGCTGATTCGGGAACTCTGACCCGCCTCGCACGTCAAAACCCGTGTTGCGGCCAGGAGGTGCGCTATGCTGCGGTGGCAGTTTGCTGTGATTGGCCTGTCTGTGCTGACGGGTTGTTATGGGACCCGCACTGGTCCGTCGGCATCTTCGCCGCGGCACGGACCGTTGCACACTTGGGTCTACGAGTGGAGGGCACATAGCCCCGGAGCCGCGGCCATGTCCACATCGATGTGGGCCAGCGAGGTCGATCTGGAGCATAACCGCGTGCGATCGTTCGCCGATGTCGCACGCCGGCCCGCGCCGCTGATCGTGCCCCCGAGTGGACCTTTGAACGGGATGTTGCACTTGCAGCCGTGGCGGTCGCTGAGCGATGAGGAGCAGCAGCGGCTGCGCGCCGCGCTGGACGCATGGCTGGCAACGTGTCCGCCCCCGGACGGCACATACCGTTCCAGCTACGGGCGTGAGGCGGGCTACACGCTGCGCTTTCGCCTGCTCACGGACGACGCCACCTTCTCGGTGTGCATAAACCCGGATGTTCCGCCGCCCGGATTGGAGTGGTGCCTTCCGGATCGGTCGTTCTGGGAGCTCGTGGGCGCACTGCGGCCCAATCAAGCGAGTTGGCCGTAAGGGCAGTCGCACATCAACTGGCATGCCTCCCTCCTGTCGTTTCGTCTACCAGCCACGCCGCATAGCCGACCAGGTTCAAAGTCCCATCGGGGTTCGTGGGGGCGCCGGCCGCCACGTCGGCCTCCAGCATCGCGACCGTCACGACCTGGCCGCCCGCGGCCGACAGCAGCCGGGCCGCGTCCGTCAGCGGCAGCGCCGTCGGGTTCAGCTTCGGGGCGTCGTCCGCCATCACGCCGCCTCCCGCGTGGTGGACGCACCAAGCCACGCCACGCCGCGCCGGGCCGCCCCCAGGGCCAACGGGGCCGCCCGTGGGCCGCGTACGTAACCGGTAGAAGGTCCTGGTCGCCCAGGCGCGCCCGAGAGCGCTCTCAGGGCCATGTTGGCCGCCGACTCGGACCTGCCGCCCAGAACTGTGAGAATATCTCGTAATTCTCGGAATTCGAGTGGATTCCGGGCCAAAGCCATGGCTTCATGTATGTGTACGCACGCCGCGTACCACCAGGAGCAACACCGATGACCACCAAGAAGCGCAACGCGAAGACGACCAAGAGCGACGACCCAATCCAGCCGGCCATCGCGGCGCTGTACCGCGACCCCGCCTGGAACGAGCGCTATGCCGCCGAGCGCGCGGCCACCGTGCGGGCGATCGCCCGCGAGGTCCTGGGGATCGAGACCCTGGAGACCCGCTCCAGCGACCGCCTGGACTTCCACGAGGTGGCCGTGTGGGGCGTCCGCCAGGCCCTGGAGCAGGCCTACCGCGACGGCCACGCCGCGGGCCTGCAGGCCGGCGGTGACATCGCCCGGCAGCAGCTCCGCCGCGCCCGGTAACGACCCGCACGCCAGGGCCCGGCGGGGCCCGAGCGCCCGGGCCGCGCAACGCGGCACCGCACAGGAGCACGAACGATGACGACCAAGAGACCTACCACGACGATCCGGGCCATCGAATGCCGCACCGCCCGCGAGGCGCTCGACACCGCCCAGAAGAGCGGGTGCGGTGACGCCATCCTGCTCAACGGCAAGCACTACGCGCTCTTCCGTGCCGAGGCCGTGCGGCTGGAGACGGCTGGCGTCGAGTTCGCGTACCTGCACGAGATCACGCTGGCAGACGGTAGCCGCCGCATCGTCACCGTCCCGGTCAACGACTAACGCCCAACCACAAGGAGCAAGCACATGAGCAGCAGAATTGGCAAGCGCGTGCGGATTCTCGGCGGGATGCAGGAATTCGTCGGCCAGACCGGCACGATCATCGACGTCGAGAAGCACAGTCACGAGCCGGCGTATTACCGCGTGCGGCTCGACAAGCCCGTCGAGATCCCGCTGGTCGGGCTGGTCCACGACGATCTCTGGCAGGGCCGCATGCTCAAGACGATTCGCGTGCGCTAGCGCCGCCGAAACCCGCCGCGGCGGGTAGCCCGGGCGCTGGAGACCCGGGCCTGACGAGGCAACGCGAAGGAGGTCTGCATGAGGAAGAACGACGTGACGGTTGGCGCGAGCTACGTTGCGAAGGTCAGCGGCAAGCTGACTCGCGTGCGTATCGAGCGCGAAAACCCGCACGGCGGCTGGGACGCCACGAACGTCGATACCGGCCGGCGGGTGCGGATCAAGAGCGCGCAGCGCCTGCGGCGCGCGGTGAGCGACGCGAAGCGCGCCAAGGCGATCGCGGCGGCCGACCAGGAGAACGCCCGGCTGCGCGACGAGCGCGAGCGGTCGCCCGACGGCATGGTCGCGAGCGAACGGGCGATGACGCAGAGCGCCACCGAAGGCGTCGGCTGCGCGGGCGGCACGACGCCGCTGGAGGACCTGCCCGACGGCGAGGCATGCGACGTCGCCTACAACCCCGATCTGTGCGCGACGGTCGGTTGCGATCGCCCGGCCGCGCTGACGCACCTGGGCCGACCGCGGTGCCAGGGGTGTTACGAGGACGAAGTCGCCGACGGCGACGAGACCAGTGAGCTTTCCAAACACGAGGAGATGAACATGGCCACGAAGACCACGAAGCCGAGCAAGAAGAGCGCGACCAAGACCACCAAGGCCCCGAAGGCGGCCAAGCAGCCCAAAGCGGCGAAGCCCAAGGCCGCCAAGCCCGCCGGCGACGCCAAGCCGAAACGCATCAGCGCCTTGGACGCCGCGGCGCAGGTGCTCAAAGCCGCCGGCAAGCCGATGAACGCTCAGGCGATGATCGCCGCGATGGCCGAACAGGGCCTGTGGTCCAGCCCCAACGGCAAGACGCCACACGCCACGCTCTACGCCGCGATCCTGCGCGAGATCAGCACAAGGGGCGCCGCCGCCCGCTTCCGCAAGGTCGAGCGCGGGCAGTTCGAGTGCGCCGGCGTCGCGGGGAACTGAGCCATGCTGCCCTACCTCCAGAAACTCCACGATGTACTGAACGCGGCCGAGGCCGTGCTTGCCGCACGCGAGGCTGAGATGCTCACGAGCGATGAATGGGACGGGCTCGAGCACGCGGTCGCCGCCACCACCGAACCGCCGGTGGACGAGCGCGACGAGAACTTCACCGTCGCAGACCGCGCGCTCGTCCGCCGCGTCGTACCCCGCAAGGGGCAGCCCTACGAGCACCGCTGCCCGCAGGAGGCCTTCGCGGCAATCGCCGCAGCGGCCGAGGAGACTGCCGGCGGCTTCGCCCTCGAGGACCTGCGCCGCGCGACGCAACTGCCGTGGACGCAGGTGGCCGTCGCGGTCGCGTTCCTGAAGGAGCGCGGCTGCGTCGTGCCCACCCACGGCCGCAAGCACGCCGCCGCGTCCACGAGCGTCTACGAGGACGCCATGACCGAGTACCACGCCCTGCACGAGGAGACGTGACCCATGCAACTGACCCTGACGAAGAACGACGGCGTGCGAAGCGCCGCCCGCGATCAGCCATAGCCACCCGCCCATCATCAGCACCTCTCCAACACCTCGGCGCCTGCCGGGGTGTCTCTTCGGCCGGACAACCACGTCGGCCATCTCGACGCTGAGAAACGGTCGTTTCCTACCGAGGTTCACTGAGAAACGCGCGCTGCGCAGCGCGCCCCCTGATGCAGTGGCGGCGGTACTGGCTGAAGCTGCGAGGGCAGCGCTCATCCTCCTGCCTCCAGTGCGGTCTCGGTCACGACGTCTACGCCTCTGCCGGCCGCGATCCGCTCCGCCTTTCGGCCGGTGAACTCCGCCCAACGCTGGACGATCACATCGCAATACAGCGGATCGAGCTCCATCAGGTATGCTCGCCGGCCGGTCTGCTCCGCCGCGATCAGCGTCGAGCCGCTGCCGCCAAAGAGGTCGAGGACGTTCTCGCCGGCGCGCGATGAGTACTGGATCGCACGCACCGCCAGCTCGACCGGCTTCTCCGTCAGGTGCACCATGCTCTGCGGGTTGACCTTCTTCACGTGCCACAGGTCGGTGGCGTTGCTGGGCCCGAAGAACTCATGCCCGGCACCCTCGCGCCAGCCATAGAAGGCCAGCTCGAAGCAGCCCATCATGTCCTTGCGCGTGAGCACCGGATGCTGCTTGTCCCACACGACGCCCTGGCTGAAATACAGCCCGCAAGCCTTCAGCGGGCCGGGGTAATTGCCAAGGTTCGCGTACCCGCCCCAGATGAAGAACGACCGGCCCGGCAGCAGCACGCGGGCGGCATTCCCGAACCAGGCGAGCAGCAGCGCGTCAAAAGCCTCGCCCGACACAAAGTCGTTCGCGAGCGGGCGATCCTTCGCACGCATCTTCTTGCGTGCCTTTGCTGGGCTGGTCACGCCGCGCGCCACGTCGAACGCCTGGTGGTGCATCTTCTTCGAGAGGTCGGGATGCGAGCTCAGGCCGGCGGCGATCGCGGTGCTGCTGCGCGGCTCGACCTTGACGTTGTACGGCGGGTCCATGTTGACGAGGTGAATCGGCTGGCCGTCGAGCAGCCGGTCCACGTCGGCCGCCGAGGCACTGTCGCCGCACAGCAGCCGGTGCTCGCCGAGCACATACAGATCGCCGGGCTGCGTCGTGGCTGCGTCCGGCGGCTCGGGCACCTCGTCCGGATCGGTAAGCCCTGGCTTCACGCCCGGATCGAGCAGCTTCGCCAGCTCGTCACTGTCAAAGCCGAGCAGCGACCAGTCGATGCCGGCGCCCTGCAACTCCGCCAGCTCGATCGGCAGCAGCTCGAGGTTCCACTCCGCCAATTCGGCCGTTTTATTGTCGGCGAGCCTATACGCGCGCACCTGCTCCGGCGTCAGGTCGCGCGCGACGTGCACCGGCACCTCGGCGAGCCCGAGTTTCTGGGCCGCCTTCCAGCGCGTGTGCCCGCAGACAATCACGCCGGCCTCGTCCACGACAATCGGCTGACGGAACCCGAAGCGCCGGATCGACTCGGCCACCGCGTCCACGGCGGCGTCGTTCTGACGGGGGTTCTGCTCGTACGGCTTGATCTCGGCCAACGGCCGCAGTTCGACGTTCAGCATCGCTTGGACCTCCTTGTCTTCGTGCCTGGCGGAACCACCGCCACCCGGGCGGCCCCCAGGCCGCGAGGTTTGGCCCCGGGGCGTCGCGGGGCCGCCATCTCGTACGGACCTACCAGCCGCCCTGCCCGCGTCGCCCCCGTGGCCCCCCGTTCGCGTTACGGGCCCGTCGGTCCCCCGCAACAAACTCTGTCGCCCACGCGAGCTGTTCCCGCGGCCCCTCCGGGCCGTTTCGGCCGGGGGGGAACCATGCCCGACCATAGCCCGTTGGGCCCTGTGTGGCCCGATGACTGGTTTGTTCGGCTCGTTCATGTCTTGCTCGCGGCTGCCTTGGGCTCGAACTCGCCGCACCAGCAATCGCGCGCGACGAGCGGGAAGGCGGCCAAGTGCTGTTCCCGCCAGGCAGGGGGCTTGCGGCGGCAGTCGCCACCACCTTGGATGCCCGCGGCCGTCATCGAGATCCCGTTCGGTGCACGTGCGGGCGGGTTGGGATGAAAGAACCGGCAGCAGTCGCAGCGCTCTGGCATAGCGGCCTCCTCCGTGAAATCCGTCACACGAATCCGGCACCCCCCCTCACGCGTACGCGCACGCGCACAGACGCAGGGCGCGAGGGGGGGTGTGATGGATTCATATAGAGAGGGAGAGAGAGTATGTTTCTCCCTATATTCCTTGGCTTTTCCTCCTTCCGAATCCGTCACACCCGCTTGTGACGGATTCGTGACGGATTCACCATTTGCGCTCGTTCCGGCCCCGGCCCACGCCCTTGGCGTGATGCTTTGTGACGGATTCCCGTGACGGATTCGAACAGGCATCATGGCAGTCGATAGCCCTGTGCGGTCTTGGTCTTGGTGGGGATGTCCAGAAGCACGATGTCGCCCTGCTGGAGGAGCGTGCCGACGATCTGGTCGAAATCCGCGGCCTTGCAGTGCATCAGCCGCATTAGCTTGTTGCGCGCCATCTGCCGGTCGGGTGACTCCCGCAGTTTCCGCACGAGCCTGAGGCACTCGGCGTGGAACGGGTTCTCGGCCACGTGTCCCGCGGCCATGTAGAGCATGCGGCGGGTCTGATGCAGAACGAACCGCGTTGCCCAGCGCACGGCGGCAGCGTCGATGCTCGGGGTGCGGTGGTCCGCGCTGACGGCGTGCAGCAGCGCCAGCTTGCGGGCCTGCTCGCTGACGCGGCCCCACACCGTCGTGCCGACGGGGTCTCCGGCGGACTCGGCGCGGGCGTACTCGGCCTCGGCCTCCTCGCGTGTCTCGACCAGTAGCGTCTGGGCCTCGTCCGTCGCCTCGATGACCTGGGGCACGGGGTGCCAGTCCTGCAGATTGCCACGTCCCGGCCGGAACTCCGCCCACCACCGGGCCGTCTCGATGACGCGCTCGGGCACGTCGACGATCCGCGGTTCCTGCCCTTTGCAGCGCGGCCTGGACTCGAGAATCACCATGCGCGCGAAGAACCCGTTCGTGAGCATCCGCTCGGAGAGGGCCTCGTAGTAGTGGTTCGGGATGGCGGTGCCGAAGATGACCAGGTTGGGCTGATCGATCACGCCGGGTGAGGCCTTGCCGGCCTTGCGACGCATGGGGAAGACGCTGTTCGACGCCGAGTACATCGTGAGCAACGTGCCCATGACGTTTTCGTGCCGCGCGTCCTTCGCCTTGTTGATCGACTGGAGCATTCCGTCGATCTCGTCAGTCTGGAACAGCATGCACGGGTTGACGAAGAGCGCGTCCTGGACGCCCTCGCCCGAGGCGAAGCGATCGCCGAGGCATTCGGCCAGGCCGACCTCGTGCACGATCCGCGTGTTGACCTTGCGGGGCCAATCCTTGCCGGCCGCTGAGTGTGCGAGTCCGAGCAGGTAGATGTTGGTGCGGTTGTCGCCGGCGTCCCGGACACGGCGGCCGGCCAGGAATGCCTGCAACGCCAGCGCGCCGCAGAACGCCATCACCGGATTCGGGTAGGGCGCGGTCGCCAGGCAGTAGTCCATCACTTCGCCGACGAAGCCGGGGACACGCAGCAGTTCGTCCGGCAGCGGGCCGGGATCGGGCAGTGGCGGCGCCGGTGGCTCGCGTTCGGAGTGGCCGCCATCCCCGAAAGCGCTGAGATCGACGTTGCCCGTCCCGGCAATGCCAACGCTGGCGTAACCCCGCGCACTCAGCGCCAGCGCTGCGGCAGTGAAGTCGCCACCATGCTCGAGCAGCGCGTAGACGGCGAACGGTGCGTACGCGCGGTTCGGCTCGAAGGGTGCCGCGTTGGTGCTGAAGACGTAGAAGACGCCATCCTTGAGCGTCGCGCTGCAGCCGTCGGCCTTGCCGGGCCGCCGCCAGTACTCGTTGTCGCCACCTCTGACCAGCGTCCATCCGTGGCGGCGCAGAACATCACGGGGATCGGCACGACGGTTGAACTCGTCGCCGGGGCGGTCGCTGATGTTGGCGGGGGGTGTGGGGGGCTCGACCGGCTCGGCCCACTCATTGAGTTCCCACGCCGCATCCAGCAGCGTGATGCGCTGTTCCTCGGTCAGCACCGGCAGCAGGTGTTTCTCAAGCTCCCTTTCGAGCTTCTCGATGTTCGCCGCGCGCCTCCCCCGGCGCGTCTTGGGTTTGGCGTTCTGGCCGAGTGCTGCCGCCTTACTAGCGGACCCGCTACCTGCCACAGAAGGGCCACCGAAACTGCACGGCGAACCCGACCAAATCGCAACTCGGTGAAGGCGTTGCCCGAGACACCGTGCTAGGGACGCGATTTCGCAAATCCTCTGCTCGAGCGCTGCATACGTGTGGTCTGGCAGCGGCCGTCGTTTAAGGCGGAGCTCATGGGGCGCGCTCGGTACGCGATAGGCCTGAACAACCGCATCATCGAATCGATCTGCTTCTTCCACGAGGGTGGCAACGTCGCTCGCCAGCTCATTAGCGAAGGGCGTGGACCAGCGAAGCGCGATCCAGTCGATGACACCAGAAAGGCCACTCAAGGCGTACTGCACACGATGCGCATTTCCTACGATAGCCAGATCTTCGGGTGATTGCTCTCCGAACCACTCAGCAAAAGCCTGGATCGCGTCAGCACATTCACGAACGAACGGTTGACCGCTAGGTGAAAGCTCCGTTTCGGGGATATCTTCCAGCCGCGCTACCGCGGCGTTGAACATCTCCCGAAGCTGCTGCAGTTTGCTCGGTGAGCCATCTGCGGCTGGACTCCTGTCTGGACGCTCGTCTGTGGCTGCATGGTCTTCCACGCTATTCGTCCCTGGATCGCTGACAACCTGTACGGGTTGTACTGACTCCTCACTCGTTATATGGTGTGGCCATCATGCACCGGCGGCCCCCATCCTTGGGTGGCGATTCCTTGGCCTGCCGCCGGTGGTTCCGGGCTGGCATCGGTCAACGCCCTTGACCGATCTTTTGTTAGGATAACGTTTGGTATCTGGAGTGTCAAGCCCAATCTGGTAAACGCCCGACCGCTACCCCGCCCGAAGTCCTTCCCACGCCGCCCGCTGTCGCCGCCAGTCAACCTCTGCAGCGACGGCCCGCAGGTCCCGTTCGCTGATCGGGTCATGCCCGCTCATAACCCTCGGCAGGAACAGGATTTCCTCCTGTATCGTGGGCGCCAGGTGCAGCAGGTTCATGATCTGCGTCACGCGGGCCCGCGACACGTGGCCCAGGCGGGCCAGGTCGGCCTGATCGGTGATGGCCCCCGAGCGGATGAGATCGTCGAAGCGGATCGCCAGAGCCATCAGGCGGGCAACCCGCGGCACCCGGCCGGCCGGCACGTCGTCGGGCACAGGTTGCGGGCCGGGCCGAATCTCACGCCGCCCCTTGTTCCGTACCGAGAAGTGGATCTTCCGTGTGACCGTCAGCCCGCCATCGTGCATGCCGGCTCCTCGTCGTTCGACAACGCGGCGATCCCGGTCGGGTTGAACGTGACCGAGATCGCCTCTTGGCTCGCGTCGTATGCAACCTGCGCGACCAGCAGCCGCACGATCCGCTCGCGCTCGCGCGGGTTCAGCGCATCCCATACAGGGTCGAACGCCTCGATCGCCCCGACCAGCTCGTCCTCATCAACGAGGCGCTTGTCGGCGCGCACGACCTGGTCGTCCAGCTCCGTTACCCGCTGCTCAGCGTCCCGCAGCCGGTCCTGCAACTCGGCGAGGCGCTCGGCTTGGTCCGCCCGCCGCCCTTCGGCCGCCAGCCGTTGCGTTTGCTCCTTCAGTCGGGCGACGCGTCGCTCGGCGGCCTTGCGTGCCTCCTGCAACGCCGCGACCTCCTGCCGCAGGTGCTCCTGCGCGGCCCGCACGGCGTCAACGATCACGCCGTCATCCTGCCCGAGCGCGCGAATCTGGTCGACGACGAACTGCTCGAGCTCGGCCGCGGGCAGCGACGGGGCCGGGCACTTGTCCCAGCCGCGTTTCTGGGCGTTGACGCAGACGTAGTAGCGGTAGCGCTTGTTGCCGCGTGTCGCAAAGTGGTGACTCATCGCGCAGCCGCAGGACGTGCAACGCACCAATCCCTTCAGCAGGGCGCCATACTTGTTGCGGGCGTACTTGCCGCCGCTGTTGCGGTTGATGCGCAGTTGTGCCTGTACGCGGTGGAACAGATCCTCGTCGACGATCGCGTCCTGCTCACCCGCGTAGAGCTGGTCGTGGTAGGCGATCTGGCCGCGGTACAGGATGTTCGTCAGCAGGTTGAACAGCGTCGATTTGTCGAACGGCCTGCCGCCACGCTGCCGGCCCTGCTTCGTCGTCCAGACCTTGTTGACCCAGCCAAGCTCGTCGAGCCGGCGCAGCGTTGCGGATACCGAGGCACACTCGAGGTACAGCCGGAAGATGTAGCGGACGCGTTCGGCTTCCTCCGCGTTGACGATCAGCTTCGACCCGCCCGGCTCGCGCAGGATGTCATACCCGAGCACCGGCGGCCCGCCCGACCATTTCCCCTTGCGCCGCGCCGCAGCGATCTTGTCACGTGTCCGCTCGCTGATGATCTCGCGCTCGAACTGGGCGAAGCTCAGCAGGATGTTGAGCGTGAGCCGGCCCATCGAGTGCGTGGTGTTGAACTGCTGCGTCACCGAGACGAACGAGACCGTGTGCCTCTCGAAAACCTCCATCAGTTTTGCGAAGTCGAGCAGCGATCGGCTGAGGCGATCCACCTTGTAGACGACCACGCAGTCGATCTTGCCCGCCTGGATGTCTGCCATCAGGCGCTGAACCGCCGGCCGATCCATGTTGCCGCCCGTGAACCCCCCGTCGTCGTAGCGGTCCGGCAGGCACACCCAGCCCTCGGCCTTTTGGCTGGCGATGTAGGCCTCGGCGCTCTCGCGCTGCGCGTCCAGCGAGTTGAAGTCCTGCTCCAGGCCCTCCTCGGTGCTCTTGCGCGTGTAGATCGCGCACCGGACGGCGGTCGCGGGGCGGGCCCGCCCGTTGCCGTTCCTGTTGGCGTTCCCGTTGCGGCTCACCGCCCGTTGTCCTCCTCGTTCGATCATCTCGACGTCGCGATGCCGAAGAAGTGATAGCCGTTCCAGTGCGAACCCGTGATGGCGTGGGCGACCGCGGTGAGCGAGCGGTACGCCCGCCCATCGTACTCGAAGCCGTTCGGCAGCACGGTCACCTGGTACTCATGCCCCTTGAACACGCGCTTCAGTGTGGCGCCCGGCATCGGCAGGCGGTCGTCGCGCGCGACGGCGACCCTGCCCGTGACCGTCTTCAGGTCGGCGGGCGCCGGCGGCATAGTCAGTTCGGCGGCTGGCCGCATACGCAGGTCGGCGTCGCGGGCCAGTTCCTGGGCCCGCCGCCGGGCCCGCTCGGTCAGGTCACCTTCCGCCAGGGCCTGCAGCCGCCAGGCAATCCGCCGGAAGAGGTACTGGCGGTTCCCCGCCCGAGTTTCCTCGCCGAACAACTCGACGTGCCGGCGGCGCAACTCCTTCACCGTCATCCGCCGCAGGGTGTCAATCTCTTTCGCCAGGTCGGCGGCATCGCTCTTCGCGGCCATGCATCTCTCCGTCTCTCGGGCCGTTAACCAGCCGGCACACTGAGCCTCGTTTCGCCGGAAAGCTCAAGGCCAGGTTCGGCGGATTCGGAGAGATTCCCGGCAGGGATGCTGGCGGGCGCAACGAAGGGAGATGCCACCGGTGTCCCGCGGGTTTGGATCAGTCGCGCGAGAGCGGCGGCGACGATCGCGACGACCTCGTCGCGGCGCCCCTCCGGCGCGAGGTGCGGGGGCTCGTGCGATGTCACGTGCGCAGGCATGCGGGCTCCGCTCCAACAGTCGTTGGTTACGTTCACCCACCTACATCTGCGTGCGCGCCAGAACTGCCGCAGCGAAGATCCTCAAGCGTGTGGGAAAGCGGTTCAATCCCCCGTCCGTTGCGGGCGGGTACCCCTTTGGCTGGTTCGAGCGATGCTCACCATCGCGGCCGGCGGCCTTGCCGTCGCGCACCAGGCGCAAACTCACATCCTCGCCGTGCACACCTGTGTCTGCGCGCCACTGATCGTCGCCGCATTCATGTCGAGCGTCGCGGAGAGGGAACGGAGGACATGCGAGGAGCAGCCTCGATATCGAATTGCTGGCCGTAGCCCCCCGGTTGCCGACCGAGCAACACTTGCGGCCGAGGTGTCGTTGGACATCGGTATCGAACGCCCGGCGACCAGGGCGCGTTCCGAACGCGTGAGTCAACCACGAGAGCCGCGGCGGGGTGAGAGTCTGAGAGTTGGGCGTAGATCGGCCCCGGAAATGGCCCGTTCGGGGCCAGCCCCCGCGGCACTTCATCAGAACCGAGAGCGCGGCCCGGGCCGGGCGAGATCGCCGTAACTCTTTACCAGCAAGGGGATATAGCCGCCGGCGGCCGGTCGGCCGGCCGCTCGCCCCCTGTAAACAAACAGGTCCGCCTCGGTTTGAGACGGACCGTCGTACCTCCCCGAGTAGGGCTCGAACCTACAACCTGCCGGTTAACAGCCGGCCGCTCTACCAATTGAGCTATCGGGGATCAGCAGACGCCCACGACGCCCACGTCGCACACGTCGCACACGTCGCACACGTCGCACACGTCGCACACGTCAAGACGTACGCAACTCTCCAAGACCTTCAGCCTACCGGCGATCGCGTCTAAGTCAAGCCGATCTGACCGATTTCGACGCCCGGCGCCCTGAGGACTGCCAGAACGCCGTACAGCTCAAGCGCAATGCGCGGACGGCGGGATGCACGCCGCAGCCGCAAGGCAGCGGGCACACTACGGCCGAACGCGATAGCCGGGGGGCTCGAACTGAATGCCCTGCCGGGTCTGGTTCTGGAACCGCACGACATTCTGCCCCGGGGGCACGAAGAAGATGAACCCGACGATGGCGGTACCAGAACGCAACTCTTGTCTGGTAACGTGCTTAAAGTCGAGCATGCCGGTGTAAGCCACGTCGTCCGGGCCGGCCACATACAACTCGAAGTACTCCTGTCCGCCGCGCTCGACGATGGCATAGTACCCGGCCAGCGACACTTCAGTATCCCGGTCAGTCACGACGGCGTACTGGTTGAGAGTCAGGTTGGCGAAATCGAAGACGCGGCCGGCCAGACTCACGGCCGTACGGGCCTGACAGCGGAGCTGGAAGACTCGGGAACGTTCCCGGAGAGCGATTTCCTGTACGGCGGACGGCCCGCTACCGGTGATGGCCTGGCGATCGCCGTGGATTCGGCCGGACAGCAGCCGCCCCTGGCTGACCTCGGCGTTGGTAAGAGCGCTAAGTGCGATTGGGAACGGTAGTTCCGGCGAGTCGCCCGTGCCCTCCGGGAGGACGGCCCTCGTAAACAGGTTGCCAGGGACCATGCGAGCGCGAGCGTCGTACACCACCGGCCCCATGAGGCGATCGGCCAAGGCCGTGCCGGGTTCGCCCTTGATGGGGGCGCGGGCAAACCGGCGATACTCGACGAAGTGCGGCTCGAACTCCTCATCGACTTCGAAGTAGACGTCGATCTCTGCTGAGGGGGCGGTGGCAGGGATGGCGAAGTTGTTGTCGATGTCGGCCAGTCGCAGGTGATCCTCGCCGGGGTCGGCGCCGCCGATGACGCGCGCGGGGTAGTGCTGCGGTTCGCCGGTACGTTTGCTGGTGCCGACTAGGCGGATCATGGTTGGGCGGAAACGATGGAAGCGTGTGCCGCTCGGAACGGGGTCCGCGCTGGCGACGGCCAGTTCCAGGCGCATGCCAAGCAGTCGTTTGCCGGGTTCGGCCTCCCAGCGTTGTTCGGCGAAAGTTGCCGCTCGGCGCAGATCGCCGCGGGCCGGCAGGCGCCCGCGATAGGCGACGTTGAGGGGGGTGTGCTGCTCCCACCAGCGCTGGACTTGAAGTCCCTTGGTCCCAAAGCCGTCGCCAGTGTCGTCGCGGCTGGGGGCGGTGGCGGACTCGTGCTGGACGGTATTACCGGACCAGAAGACCCACTCGGGGTAGCTGGGGTAGACACTGTCGAAGGTGGTCTTGCCGCCGAGGGCGCCGTTGCTGAGTATGTTGAACAGGCCGGCATTGAACTCGTCGCAGCGGAGCCACAACCGGTTCTGGGCGAACTGGACACGGCCGGTCTGCGGATCAGTGCGGTCGGTGCGCTCGATGCGCGAGAACATCAAGGCGCTTCCGCCCCAGGGCAGCATGAGGAAGCCGGTGACGAGCACGCCGGTGGTCATCATGGCGATGAGGAAGCCGCAGGCGCCGCCGCCGACCCAGTCGACATACATGGGCACGCGCACGTTGCCGCGGATGAGGTTGTCGGCCATTAGGCGCAGGATCAGGTGGCTGATGGCGAACAGGGCGACGAGGCACAGGGGCAGGCTGTAATTGGGGCTGAGTCCCTGTTGCGTGACAAAATCGTTCAGGGCGTCCGTGCAGCCATACGCGACAACGGTCGCGACGAGGCAGCAGACCACGTTGATCAGGCCGCTGAAGGCGCCGAACAACGAATGGTAGAAGGTGAGCAGCAGGACGAGCAGCAGGGCCACCAGATTCAGGATCATGTTGCAGCTCCCGGTTGACGGTTTCGCCGACGGGCGGCGCTAAGTCTGCGGCGCGGGCCGGGGTTGGGCGACCGGAGCGCTGGTCGCACCGTTCCCTTGCCGCATGACGCGGACGATTTCCTGGATGCTGGTTGTGCCGTCCAGGACCTTATGCATAGCCTCGGTCTGCAGCGCCCGCACGGCTCCGGCCTTGGTCGCGTAGGCCTGTAGTTCGGCGATGGTTTTCGCCGAGCGGACGATCTTGCGCAGTTCATCGTTGATCACGAACACCTGGAAGACGGCGATTCGGCCGACGTAACCCGTGCCCTGGCAGGCCTGGCACAGGATCGGGTTGCCATGCTTGTCATATTGGGGTTCGGGGGTACGATGCAGGACCGTGTCGGGGGGCATGTTCAGCTTGCGCAGCGTGCCGGCGTCCGGGCGATAGGGCTGCTTGCACTCGCTACACAGTTTACGCACCAGGCGCTGGTTGGTAACCATCGCGAGCCCCTTGGCAACGGGCGCCCGGTCGCCGACCATGGCCGTCCACTTCCGGATGGCGTCGAAGACGTCGTTGGCCACGAAGCCCACGTACACCTTGGCCTTCTCGCCGCCGGCCTTCGTGGCCAGGGTACAGGCCTCGCGCTCGCGCATTTCGGGGCAAACGAGGATATCCGGATCGGAACGTATCAGTTTGAGCAGGTCGGAAGTGAAGGTCTTCTCCTCGCCCGGTGCGAACAGGTGCTGGGTGACGTTATTGACCTCGACTTCGCGCTCGTACTCTAGGAGCTGGATGTTCTGAAGGAAGGCGTCGTGGCTACGGACGAAGCTGTAGATGCTGGTAGTGATGCCACTGGCGGCCGGCCCGGTCAACAGCATGAGCCCGCGCGGGCTTTCCATGACCTGGCGGACCGCCTCGAGCTGCTCGGGTGTGAAGCCGAGGTCCTTGACCTTGTGTGAGCCCTCCGGACCGATGACACGCAGCCGCAGGCGTTCACCCGCAGTCGAGCCCGAGGTTTGCGTTACCACGGTGGTGCGGTTCTCGCCCATGGCCACGGTGATCTTGCCGCGCTGGGGCTTGCGGCGCTCTTCTAGGTTCAGGCCGGCGATGCGCTTGAGGTACAGCAAAACGGCCTCGCCCTCCGCGCGCGCCAGGCCGTCCTGCTCGGTCGGCACGCCGTCGATCAGGTAGGTGATCTTGGTGGCCTGGCCCGCGGGCGTGAGGTCCGCGATGGCCGCCCGCCGCCAGAACACGTCGAAGAGCAGGTCCTGGCACAGGCGGTACTGCTCGCGTTCGATCTCGTCGGTCGGGATGCCGATGGGGCGCTCGTTGGCATCGCGGAGCCGCACGCGTTCCTTGACCTCCTTGGCCTGCTTCTTCTTGCCGGCCAGGCCCTGCTCCTTGATGCGCTGCAGATGGGCCAGGGTCAACACGGTGTCCTGCGGCTGGACCAGCCCGTTGCGATGCACAACATACGTGATCATCACGACGAGGTTGACGACCACGGCGGAGAGTATCCCGATGAGGAAGTTGGGCACGAGCAGTGCCACCGCCACCGCGACCGCGCCGCCGCTCATGACGACCAGGTTCCACAGGATGCGGAAGGTGTTGACGGCGATGGTGTCCTTATCGACCCACTGGGCGAAGAGGGCCCACAGCACAAAGACCACGGCTATGAGCGCCAGCTTGAGCGGGTCGAAGTAGAGGTCGCCTTGGGGCAGTTGTGCCAGGGGAGTGAAGTATGCCAGCAGCATGCTATCTCCTGCAACCGGGCGGAACGCCGGCAGCCGGCGCTAGCCGAGAATGCCAACGCCCGCAGCGCGGATACCCTTGAGTGCCATGCGGAGCTCGTCCGGGTTGGGGGCTGCCTCGTACGCCGTGGAATGGTCGATGAAGCCGTTCTCAACCAGTTGTCGCAAGTGCTCGGTGAAGTCGACCATGCCGGCATCGTAGGAAGCGCGAATGACGTCAATGATCTCGTTGTCCCGTTCCTCGCGGATGAGCTTGCGGATGGCCGGGTTGGAAATCATGACTTCGACCGCCGGCACGACCGGCACATCCGGCTTGACGCACGGGATCAGCTTCTGGCAAACGATCGCCTGCAGGTTGAACTCCAGAGTCTGCCGCACCAAGCGGCGTGAGCCCTCCGGGAACAGGTCCAGCAGACGCGAGATCGTCTGGGAGGCGCTGGAGGCGTGAATGGTCCCGAAGACGAGGTGGCCGGTTTCGGCCGCGTG
The DNA here is from genome assembly GCA_964550375.1 of uncultured Planctomycetales bacterium. GTDB lineage: Bacteria > Planctomycetota > Phycisphaerae > UBA1845 > Fen-1342 > JAAYXS01. Next base: position 29,141 of record CAZJYX010000007.1, read on the forward strand.
CAGCGCCGCGCTGAAGGTCTCCTGGTCGCGCATCTCACCGATCAGGACAATGTCGGGGTCCTCGCGCATGAGGTACTTGAGGGCCTGGTGGAAGTCCTCCACGTCGATACCGATTTCGCGCTGGTTGATGCAGGCCTTCTTGTCGGTGAACAGGTACTCGATCGGATCCTCGACCGTGACGATGTGCACCGCGGAACGCTCGTTTATGTAGTCGATTATCGACGCGATCGTAGTGCTCTTGCCCGAACCCGTGATGCCGGCCAGCAGAACCAGGCCCTGATTCAGCTCGGCGATTTTCGACAGTGACGGCGGGAGATGCAGCCCGGCGAAATCCTTGATGTCGCGCGAGACACGCCGCGCTGCGACCGACATCTTGCCGCGCTGCTGAAACGCGTTCACGCGGAAGCGGTCGGCGTCGCCCTGTGGGCCGACGTCATAGGCGAAGTCAACGGCGCCCTTCTCATCGTACTGTCGCTGCAGGCGCGGCGAGATCAACTCGAAGATGCCGTTGCGGATCTGCTCGGTGGTCAGCGGCCCGCCGGTAAGCGGTCGCAAGTCGCCGCGCACGCGCACGCGTGCCGGCGCGCCAGCCTTAAGGTGCAGGTCCGAGACCTTCATCTTGATCGTGGCTTTGAAGTACTTGTTGAGAAAGGGCTCTTTCCCGTGGGTATCCTCCACGGGAATGGCCGGCATGGATTCAGCCGCATCGGCCTGCGGCACATTCTCCGGTTGATCGACCTGATCCGCCATTCGCGTTGCTCCCATACTACCGCTCACGCCGCTGGAGCCGTCGCCGCCCCGCCCTTGCCCCGCTCGCCAGGACTGCTGGCACTCCGGTATCCCGGGCGAACAAATCAGTATACCACGCCGGCACGCACCCGGCCACGCCCCGCGCGGCCGCGCGGCCTACTCCGCCGCGCCATGCTCGCACACCCGGTGCACCAGGGTGGTGTCCGTCCCGCCCGGCGTATGCGGCTGGCGCGACGTGACCACGACCACCAAATCACCCGGCAGCACCAGCTTGCGCTCCAGCAGGCAGGCGTCGAGGACCTCCGCCATGCGCGCTGGATCATTCATGGCCTCAACGTGTACCGGAATTACACCGAACAAGAGGTTCATCTGCCGGTACACGCGTTCGCTGTATGTCAAGCCAACGACCGGCATCGGCAGGCGATGCTTGGCCACCATGCGGGCCGTCGCCCCGGTCGCGGTCCAGACAGCCACCAGTCGCGCCCCCAGGTCGCGGGCGGCCTGGACCGCGGCATGCGCCACCGCACTGGTCGGCCGATAGCGCGTCGTCGGCAGCGGCTCTGGAACCGGCACGGGCTGCCGCGCCAGGTACTCCCCGGTAACCGCCGCCACCTTGTTCATGATGTCAACGGCCTGCACCGGATAAGCCCCGACCGCAGTCTCGGCCGACAGCATCACGGCGTCGGCGCGCTCGAAGACGGCCGCCGCCACGTCGCTGACTTCCGCCCGGGTCGGCATCGGGCTGTTAACCATGCTCTGGAGCATCTGCGTGGCCACGATGACCGGGACACCGGCCCGCTGGCAACGACCCACAATCTCCTTCTGCAATAACGGCACGCGCCACACGTCCGTCTCGACGCCCAGGTCGCCGCGCGCCACCAGCACAACGTCAGTGTGCTCGATCAGCTCGTCAAGATGCTCGAGGGCCTCGGTCTTCTCGATCTTGACGATTACGCGCAGGTCGCTGTGCTGCTGCTTGACCAGGCGCTTCAGCTCGTACAGGTCCTCCGGCGTGCGCACAAACGAGAGCGCTACGTAATCGAGCTCGTTCCGGATGGCCCAATCCAGGTCGCGCCGATCCTTCTCCGTCAGGGCCGGCGCGGTCAGGCGCGTGTCCGGCAGGTTGACGCCCTTGCGGGTGGCCAACTGCCCGCCGGTCGTGCAGGTGCAGATCAGCTCGTCCGCGGTGCGATCAGTGACCAGCAGCCGCACCAGGCCGTCGTCGATGTAGATCCGGTGGCCGATCTGCACCTCGTCGATCAGGCGGGGGTAGCTGATCGTGAGCCGCTCGGCGGTGCATTCGCCGGCGCCGCGTCCGATCCGGATCAGGTCGCCGACGCTGATCTCGACCGGGTCGCCGCGAAAGCGGCCCAGCCTGATCTTCGGCCCGCACAGGTCGCCGATCACGCAAATCGGCTCGGTGCGCTCCGCGGCCACCGAGCGCACGTTTTCCAGCATGCGCTGATGCTCGCTCAGCTCGCCGTGGCTGAAATTGAGCCGGCAGGCATCGAGGCCGACTTCGCACATTTCGCGCAGGCGCTCGGTGCTGGCACTGGCCGGCCCGAGCGTGGCGATGATCTTGGTCTTGATGAAACCGCTGTCTCGGTCGGTGTGCATCATTTCTCCGGACTGCCCTGCGGCGGGCGGTGTTGCCGGCCGGTCGCGCGCTCGTGCAGGCGCGCGGCCTGCAGCAGACTCGTCTCGCCAAAGACCGGCCCGATCAACTGGAGGCCGATAGGCAAGCCGCGACCGGAAAACCCGCACGGGATCGAAATGGCCGGCAGGCCCGCCAGGTTGACCGCCAGGGTGTATACATCGGCCAGGTACATTTGCAGCGGATCGTCCACCTTCTCGCCCAGGCCAAACGCCGGCGTCGGGGCGGTCGGGCAGGCCAGCAAGTCAACCTGCTCGAAAGCGCGGTCGAAGTCCTGTTTGATCAGGCGGCGCACCTGCAAAGCCTTATGGTAATACGCGTCGTAGTAGCCGCTGGAAAGCACGAAAGTGCCCAGCATGATGCGGCGTTTGACCTCCGGGCCGAACCCCTCGTCGCGCGAGCCGCTGTAGAGGTCAATAATATCTTTCGCCTGCGCCGTCCGGTGGCCGTAGTGCACGCCATCGTAACGGGCGAGGTTGCTGGAACACTCGGCGGTGGCGACGACGTAGTAGGCCGCGATCGTGTAGGCCGCGTGCGGCAACGACACTTCGACGACCTCCGCACCGCCCGCCCGGTATACCGCCACGGCCGACTCGACCGTCGCCTGCACTTCCGGATCAAGCCCTGCGCTGAAGTATTCGCGCGGCAGTCCGATGCGCAGCCGGCGGGCACACTCCGCCAGCCGCTCATCGCCCAGGGCCGCGACGTAGTCCGGGACTGACTCGGGAGCGCTGGTGGAATCATGCGGGTCCGGTCCGGCGAGCACGCCTAACAGCAGGGCGGCGTCGGTCACATCCCACGCCAGCGGCCCGATCTGATCGAGGCTGGAGCCGTAGGCGATGAGGCCGTAGCGCGAGACCCGGCCGTAGGTGGGCTTGAGTCCCACCACGCCGCACATTGCCGCCGGCTGGCGGATCGAGCCGCCGGTATCGGAGCCCAGCGCCACGGGCACCATGCCGGCCGCGACGGCGACCGCCGAACCGCCCGAAGAGCCCCCGGGCACACAGCCGACATCCCAGGGGTTCAGCGTGGGGCGAACACCGCTGTTCTCCGTCGAGGAGCCCATGGCGAACTCGTCCAGATTCGTCTTGCCTATGATGACTGCCCCAGCCGCTTCAAGGCGGTCAACCACGGTCGCGTTGTAGGGCGAGACGTAGTCCCGCAGGACCCGCGAGCCGCAAGTCGTGCGGCTGAAGGTCGTACACATGTTGTCCTTGACGGCCACCGGCACGCCGGCCAGCGGGCCGACCTTTCGGCCGGCCGCCACGTCGGCGTCGAGCTGCGCGGCACGCGACCGAGCGTATTCGCCCGTAACCTCCAGGAAAGCCCCCAATTCAGCGTCCGCCTGTTCAATGCGATCCAGGACTGCGCGGCAGATGTCGGCGGCCCGGCGCCGCCCGGCAGCCACGTCGGCAGCGATCTGAACAGCAGTGCCCAACTCAGCCATCGAGTCACATCCCGGCCAGGCTGATCCTCCGCGCGTACATACGAACCGCCCCGACAGTTTCGGGCTAAACAGCGGTTACCGCAAGGGGTTAGTGGCCCGGCTGGGCTGCGAACTCAGGCCCCGCCGCCACCAGGGTCGAGCACGGCCGGGACCTTGAAGAACGAACCCTCGCGTTGGGGAGCGTTGGCAAGAGCCGTGGCGGAGTCAAAGGGCTGGTGCGGTTCGTCATCGCGCATGACGTTCGTGAGCGGAAGCGGGTGTGCCAGCGGCTCGATATCGGCGGTGTTCACCTCAGCCAACTGCTGCACGTACGCGACGATGTCGGCCAATTGGCCGGAGAAACGCGCAATCTCATCATCGCTCAGCCGCAGGCGGGCGAGCTTGGCGATGTGACGAACCTGGGCTTCATCGATCATGCGGTCGGACACGGCAAGCTGCCCCCGCAAACCGGCCTTATTCCTGAGTCTCGGGCGCGGGCTTCTGCCAGTCACGCTTGGGTGGCTTGGTAATCAGGCCCATGCGGATGGCCTTGGCGCAGACGCGGATGCGCGTCACGCGTCCGTCGATGATCGCGCGGACCTTGTGGACGTTCGCCTTGAAGCGGCGTTTGCTGATGCCGGTGACTTTGCGGCCCACGCCGCCGAGGTACTTGGCCTTGCCGCGGCGGGCGATCGAGCGACCGGATTTCGTCTTCTTTCCCAGAAAGTAACACTCGCGGGCCATGATCAGTACCCTCGTACTATTGGTCAGCAGCTTTCGCCGCTACGGGCCGGTCGCCACGGACCGACAGCGCAGCGCGAGCCTCATAGGCTACTCCATCCGGCCCTGGCAGTCAAACCCGGCCGGACACGCCGTCGCCGACAGTACTAGCCAGACGGGCCGGCTGGCGTTACAGTTGCCCTTTGGGGCGGTGGTCGGCGACGGCGCGGTCCCGTCCGCCGCTTCAGTAGTGTCGGCGTGTCCGGCGACCCGGCCCGAACCGGTCGGCCGCCCGTTGTGCCGCGCGCCGCGAGCTTTTATGGGAGCTAAGGGAACATGAGCAAGCGCAAAGCTGGCGTACCCGCACCCTATGACGGACGTATCGCTGCATTCCGGGCGGAAATGGCCCGCGCCCGCCTCGACGGCTACCTGGTCTCCAACCGGATGCACCAATACTGGCTTACCGGTTTCACCGGCGAAGACGGGTACGTGTTGGTCACGCGGCGGGCGGTGGTCCTGCTGACGGACGGGCGGTTCGACGAGGCGGCCGACATCCAGGCCCCCTATGCCAAGAAGGTCCTGCGGAAGGTCCGCACCCCGGAAGCCAATGCCAAGATCATAAGCCCGTACAAGCTGGGGCGACTGGGCTTCGATCCGGGCGTCATGACCGTGGGCGACCACATTGAACTGGCCAAGCGCCTGCGGCCAACCCGGCTCGTGTCGGCCGGCGGGCTGTTCGGGAGGCTGCAAACGCGCAAGGACGCGGGTGAACTGGCGGCCATTCGCCGGGCTATCGACGTGGCCCAGAAGGCCTTCCTGAAGCTGCGCAAGTGGATCCGGCCCGGTCAGACCGAGCGCGAGGTGGCGGCCCGGCTTGAGTACGAAATGCGGATGCTCGGGGCGCAGGGGCCGTCCTTTCCGACCATCGTGGCCTTTGGCAAGAACGCCTCGCTGCCGCACTACGAGCCGGGCGACGTGCCCCTGGTCGAGAATGACCCCATCCTGATTGACTGGGGCGCCCAGGTCGACTGGTACACGAGTGACCTGACCCGCATGATCTGGCCCGCCAAGCCGCCGCGCCGGCTCGTGGAGATCAACCGCATCGTGCGCACGGCGCACGATCGCGCCATCGCGGCGGTGCGGCCGGGCATGAAGGCCGAGGACCTGGACAACGTGGCGCGGGAAGTGATCCGCAAGGCGGGCTATGGGCCGCGTTTCAACCACTCGCTGGGCCATGGGATGGGTTTGAACGTGCACGAACCGCCGCGCGTCGGTATGAACTCGCCGAGCGTAATCGAGCCGGGCATGGTCTTCACGATCGAGCCGGGCATCTACTTGCCGGGCGCCGGCGGCGTGCGGATCGAAGATGACGTCCTGGTTACGGAGAATGGCTGCGAAGTGCTGACAACGCTGGCGATTGAGGAGCCATAGCAGGCCGCCACAGCCGGCGCCTGGCGGGCCGGCCGCGCGGTGGTCGTTTCGTATGCTGCGATGAGAGTTGCCGGGCCGTTTTGGGCCCTGAGGGCCAAGTCAGAATGGACATGAAGCAGATCAAAGCCCTGGTGCAACTGATGGTCGAGAACGACCTCAGTCGCATCGAGCTGCGCGAGGGTGAAACGCACATCCTGCTGCGACGAGGTCAGCCGCCCGTGCTGAGTTCGATGGTCCCAGCTCCGCTAACCACGCTGCCGGGCATGCCGGCGCCGTCCGGGGCGGGCCGCGCCAAGCCGGCCGAGTCGGACGAGGAACTGGAGTCCGACGGCGTGCTGATCCGGTCACCGATGGTGGGAACGTTCTACGCGTCAGCCGACCCGGAGTCGCCGCCGTTCGCCCAGATTGGCGACGAGGTGCAGCCGGACACGGTGGTGTGCCTGGTTGAGGCGATGAAGGTGTTCAACGAGATCAAGGCCGAGGTGTCGGGCCGGATCAAGAAGGTGCTGGTCCAGAGCGCCCAGGCCGTGGAATACGATCAGCCGCTGTTTCTGGTGGCGTCCGCCTAGCCGTCCGCCCGCGCCAGAAGAGGACCGGATGTTCAAGCGAATCCTGGTTGCCAACCGCGGCGAGATTGCGCTGCGCATAATCCGCGCCTGCCGGGACATGGGCATTGAAGCCGTGGCGGTCTACAGCCGGGCTGACCGGGATGCCCACTATCTGCACCTCGCCCACGACGCCATCTGCATCGGCCCGGAATCGCCGCAGCACTCATATTTGAACGCGGCCGCGATCATCTCGGCGGCCGAGGTAGCCGACGTGCAGGCGATTCACCCGGGCTACGGCTTTCTGGCCGAGAACGCCACGTTCGCCCAGATGTGCCGGGATTGCCGGATTGAGTTTATAGGACCAAGTGCGGAGGCAATGCATCTGCTCGGCAACAAGGTCGAGGCCCGCAAGCTCGCCCGCCGCGTCAAGGTGCCCACGGTTCCGGGCAGTACCGGCCCGGTCACGAATGAGGATGAAGCGGTCGCCGTCGCCGAGAGGCTCGGTTTCCCGGTGATGATCAAGGCGGCGGCGGGTGGTGGCGGACGTGGCATGCGGCCGGCCCATAACGAAGCCACGCTACGAACGGCCTTTCGCAACGCCCGGACCGAGGCTGAGGCGGCCTTCAAGGACGGGTCGCTGTACATCGAGAAGCTGATTGAGCGGCCGCGGCACGTCGAGGTGCAGCTCCTGGCCGATCGGCGTGGGAACACCATGCATCTGTGGGAGCGCGACTGCTCCATCCAGCGGCGCCACCAGAAGCTGATCGAAGAGTCGCCCTCGCCCCACATCAGCGCTCGGACGCGGCAGAAGCTGTGCGCGGCGGCGGTGCGGCTGGCGAAGGCGGCGAACTACTACTCGGCAGGCACGTGTGAGTTCCTGGTTGACCACAGCGAGAATTTCTACTTCCTGGAGGTGAACACGCGGATCCAGGTGGAGCACCCGGTGACCGAGCTCGTCACGGGCGTGGATCTGCTGCAATGGCAGATTCGCATTGCCGCGGGTGAGCGGCTGAACCTGCGTGCTGACAACGTGCAGCAGCGCGGTACGGCGATCGAGTGCCGCATCAACGCGGAATCGCCGGAGGACAACTTCCGGCCCTGCCCCGGCCGGATCGACACGTTCATCCCGCCGGGCGGACCGGGCGTGCGTCTGGACACGCACGTCCACAGCGGCTACACGGTCACGCCGTTCTACGACTCGCTGCTGGCGAAGCTGCTGGTGCACCGGCCGACGCGCAGCGCGGCCATCGTGGCGATGCGTCGGGCACTGGAGGAGTTGACGATTCGGCCGCTGAAGACGACGATCCCGTTGCACCTGGCGGTGCTCGAGCACGCCGACTTCGTCAAGGGCAATGTGGACGTCCACTTCGTCGAGCGGGAGCTGGCCGCGAGCACGCGGGCGGGTACCGGTTAGCGACACGCGCGGCGGGCCATGTCGCGCTAGTGGCTGACCAGCAGTTCCACGAACGGATCGATGTCGGCCGCCGTGACGCGGCCGTCGCCGTTGATATCCGCTGAGATAATCGGGCAGTCCGGGTAGAGGGCCGTGTAGGCAGCGGGGCTGACCAGCGCCAGCACGAACGGGTCGATATCGAGCGTGTTAATGCGGCCGTCGCAGTTCAGGTCGCCGGGCATTCCGCCTTCGCACTCATCCGGGATCCCGTTGTTGTTCTCGTCCAGACTGATGCCGTCGGCTATGTCGCAGTCGTCGGGCCGGCCGTTGAGGTTGCAGTCGGGCTCGCACTCGTCCGGAATGCCGTTATCGTTGCACTCGGCGCTGTAGGTGCACGCGGGGCCGGAAAGGAGCAGCTCGAAATCGCCGGCCGCCCCGTTCTGGCCGGCCACGCGAATCCAATAATGCTCATGATGCATCACGAAATGCTGCAGGCGCGACTGCGCGCCGCAGTAGTTGTCGTTGCAGGCCAACTGGTTGGCCTCTGTCCCCGGGCAACCGGAGTGCAGCGACAGGACCGTGTCGAAGCTGGAGCCGCACAACGCCACCGTCAGGAAGCCGCTGCCGTTCGGCTGGTAGTAGAACCAGACATCCGGAGACGTGCCCACTTCGCAACTGCACGAGCCGTCGGTGCTCGCGCCGCCGGTTGACCCGTAGTAGCGGATGTTGGTGCACGCCAGCGCGGCGTCGGCACACTCGTCCTCCACCGGGATGACGGCCGGTGGGTACAGATCGCATTCGTCGGGGATGCCGTTGCCGTTGCAGTCCTCCTCGCATTCGTCCGGGATGAGGTTGTTATTGCAGTCCAGGCTCGTGCCGGCCAGCACGTCGCAATCGTCCGGCACGCCGTTGCCGTTGCAGTCCTCCTCACATTCGTCCGGGATGCCGTTGTTGTTGCAGTCGAGGCTGGCGCCGGTACTGATGTCGCAGTCGTCGGGAACACCATTGTTGTTGCAGTCGCGTTCGCACTCGTCCGGAATGCCGTTTGCATTGCAGTCTGCCGAACCGCCGCAGCCGGGCCGATCGCAGAAGCCGCCATCATCGTCGCAATGCACGTCGCACCAGTCGGGGATGCCGTTGAAGTTGCAGTCGCGGGCGATGTAGTCGATGTAGGCGGTAGCATAGCCCACGTCGCAGCAGCCGAAGGGGATGCGCATGTAGCCGTCCTCGCCCCAGCCCGCGCCCCACGAATTGCGCAGAATCCACACGCCGTCGGCGTCGTCCCAGCCGACCAGGACAACCGCGTGATTGACCTGACCGTCGGAGCAGCCGTTGAAGATGCCGCCGGTGTAGGCGTGGAAAGCGCCGTTGGCATAGACGGCCGTGGAGACGGGGCCGTAGTCCAGAATGGCCTGCTTGATCTGGGCGGTCGAGCCAACTTCATCCGGTCCGCCGACAAACGCCCAGTTCTGGATCGTGTACTCGTGAGGATAGGGGCAATTGCAGGGGTCGTTACGGCCAACATACGGGAAGTGAGCTTCCAGCACGGCGCCCCAGCCGCCGCAGGGGTCGCCGGTATACCAGTGGTAATCGTGCGCCCACCAGCCGCCGCTGCAACTCCACCCGCTGCGGTTACAACTCACGAGCCACTGCTCGGAGAGATCAACGCTGCGGCCGTCCTTGAGCAGGATGTTGGATTCGAGCGGGCCGACCGTGGCAAACGCCCAGCAACTGCCGCACCCGCCCTGCTGGCGCACGGGTGGGCAGGCGCCGAAATCGCACCAATCGAACGCAAGCGGTAATTCCTCGCGCGGCATGCAGCGGTCGAAACGCGCTGTGCGGGTCCAGTCTGGGGGTACAACCAGGCCGCAGAGTGATTCCAGCGGGTAGTCCGTGGCGGAGTTCAGGCCGACGGTGAAGGTCCATCCCTCGCGGGCCCCCTGCTCCTGCAGGCGGGCGATGTCGGCGGACGTAAGCTGTGCATGGGCAGTGTGGACCGCCAGCGCGGCAACGCAACCAGCGGCCAGCACCGCCGCGGCACGCAAGCGGCACGGGCGTTTATCGGTCGGGCATACTCTCATCGGCGGGTAACTCCGGATACGGGCAGGTCAACTTCTCCCAGCGCGCAACCCCACACCCGACGATCCCGGCGGTTGACCGACCGAGTCCGCAGGGTGTCGGCTATTATGATACGCTGGCGGCCTGAGTCGATCAAGTCGAATCAGTTGGCCCGGCGGGTTTGAGAAACGGACGGTTAGCGATTCTAATGGCACAGTCCCAAGTGCCGCGAGTGTTGACAGCGTTCGCGGAGGAGCCCGGCATGAAGATTCTCATCGTGTGCGAACTGCCGGAGTTCGCTCTGGACGAACTCAATTCGCTCAGCTCGAACGTACGGTATGAGCCGGAGATGCGCCCGGAGGAGCTGCGCGACGCGATCGCGGGCACGAGCGTACTGGTAGTCGGGAATCAGCGCGTCTCGCCCGAGGTGGTGGAGCGCGGTGATGCGCTGCAGATGATCGTGCGGGCGGGGCCCGGTCCGGGCGAGATTGCATTGGCGGAAGCGTCGACGCACGGAATCTTCGTGTGCCATTGCCCGAATCAGCACGCGGTGGCGGCCGCGGAACTCGCGCTGGGATTGCTGCTGGCGCTCGATCGCCAGGTAGTTGAAAACGCGGTGGCACTGCGTGAAAGCCGCTGGATCCGCGCTAACCTGGAGGAAGCGCGCGGGCTGGCCGGGCGCACCCTGGGAATCCTCGGCTACGGTAGCGTCGGGGAGCAACTGGCGCAGCGGGCCCGGGCCTTTGGGATGCGGGTGTTGGCCTGGTGCCAGACGGTCACGCCGGAGACCCCGCCCGCGGCCGACGTGCGGTTCTGCAACTGGCCGCGCGAGTTGGCCCGCGAGAGCGACTTCGTCGTGGTATGCCCGCTGAATACGCGCATCGAGGCGTCACACCTGGTGGATAGCGAATTCCTGGAGAACATGCGCGATGACGCCCGGCTGGTGCATATCGGCAGCCCCGGCACGATTGATGAGGCGGCCCTGCTGGAGGCCATCCAGGAGCGCGGCCTGCGCGTGGCGCTGGATGTCCCCGGACCGGAGTCGACCGGCGACCGTGGCCGGTTTCGATGCCGGCTGTGCGAACTGCCGGGCGTGATCGGAACCCAGAATGTTCGCGCCTACACCGAGCAGGCCCGGCGAGCCACCGCCGCCGAAGTCGTACGCATCGTCCGGGCGTTCCTGATCTCGGGGCAGGCGCTGCATTGCCTCAACCTGCTCGAACACAGTCCGGCCACCTGGCAGCTCGTGCTGCGCGTGCAGGACGCGGTCGGCGTGATGGCCTCCATTCTGGAGGCGATTCGTGCGGACGGCATCAACGCCGAGGAGATCACCAGCCGCTTGTTCCTGGGTGGCCGGGCGGCGTGGTGCACGGTAGCGCTGGACGAGCGGCCGAGCACCGACGCGCTGGAGGCTATTCGGGCCCTGAAGAACGTGCTATACTTGCAGGTCCGCGCCGTGGTCTGAACGGGCCCAATTAGCCCCAAGGGCGGTTTTTTGGAGCGGCGCGGCATAACCCTGGGCAGCTTGACGCGTATAAAGAATTGAGACGGCGCCGGCCGATGGGTTGGGCGCAGCCAGGTTTCCGGAGAACATGAGCCGCATGCCAACCCGACAATTGCCAGTGGTACTGCTGACCGTGATCGCTATCGGACGGCTGAGCGTCGGTCTGGCGCAGGACCCGACTGATCTGGAAAACGTCGGGCCCCTGTCCGCAACTGTCAGCGTGGCGAAGCACTTAAGCAGTCCCGATCGGCCCGTGCGGGTCCGTTTCATGCTGCACAACACGTCCGACCAGGTCGCCGAGGTCTCCTGGCAGGGGTTGCCGGACGCCGCGGGCGTCGCTTTGCCGCTGCAAGTCGTCCTCGGTCCAACCGACTCCCCGGCGCTGTCGGTGCGATTTGGGGACAATGTCGTCACGGCGGCCATGCCGGACGTCCAGGCCGCCGGCGAAGCGGGCCTGGAGGTACTGCGGCTGGCGCCGTGGGGCTCCGTGGGAACCGAGGTTGACCTGCGCGATTTATACAAGACGCTGCGCTACACTGGCGAGTATCGGCTGGAATGGCGGCCGCTCAACGGGCGGGCCGGAACGGCCAGTGCGGAGTTCCGGATTGAGCCGCGCAAGGAGGCCATCGTCGTCACCGACAAAGGCAAGTTGACGTTTGCGCTGATGTACGACGAGGCCCCGCAAAACGTGGCGGCCTTTCTCGAACTGACGCGGAGCGGCTTCTACGACGGCAAGACCATCCACCGCATCATCCCCGGCTTCCTCATCCAGGGCGGCTGCCCCAAGGGCGACGGGACCGGCGTCCGTCCGGACGGCAGGCTGCTGCCGGCCGAATTCCATGGTGCGCCGGTTGACGCCGGCACGCTGGCGATGGCCCGCAAGCCGACGACGCCTGATTCGGCCAGTTGCCAGTTTTTCGTGGCGCTGGCGCGGCTGCCCGAACTGGACGGGCAGTACACCGTCATCGGCCAGGCCACCGACGAGGAAAGTCTGCGGACACTGCGGGCCATTAGTGCCGAGCCGACCGATCGGAGCGATCGGCCGCGGATACCGGTGGTGATCCGCTCGATCAATCTGGTGGACGTGACCAAGTCCGGCACCACCCGGTTCGACGTGCAGACCGGGCGCTCACAACGTCTGGCCTCGGACGGGAGCGCTGCCGAGAACCCTTAATCCTCCCTTCGGATCCCGGTTGGAAGCGCGTTCGCCGAGCCCGTCAGGGCGGCCAGTTCGCGTCCAGGCCTGCGGCTGGTCACTCGCTCCAGGTGCCCAGCATGTACTCGTACAGATAACGGATGGTCTCTTGCTGCTGCTCTTCGGCGACTTCCAGGATGTCGCCGATGGACACGATGCCAACCAGGCGATCGTCCTTGACAACTGGCAGGTGACGCACGCGGCGGTGGCGCATCACCGCCCGGCACTCGGCCTGTGTGGTCTCGGGGGAGCAGCAGGCCACCGGGGCGGTCATAACCTCACGCACCAGCGTGGTAGCGGGATCCCGCTGGGCCGCGACGATGCGGCACAGTACATCGCGCTCCGTGAAGATGCCGATCACCTTGGAATCACCCTCTGTGACGGTCAGACTGCCCACGCGGCGCTCGTTCATGAGCCGGGCGGCCGTGAGCACATTGTCCGACGCCTTGACGGTTACAACGTCATGTCCTTTTCTGTTCAGGACTTCCTGCACTGTCGACATGGGCAGCGACTCCCTGACTGTGTTGGTTTCCGATCACGAACGCGAGTTTCCCGGCCCCGGAGGGTAGCCGGGACGGGGCCAGCGGTTCACAGCCCACGAACAAGGCCGGCAACGGAACCGCGCGGCTTCTTCCACCGTGGGAACATCTGAATGTCGCATTACCGAATTCCGGCTTCGCCAGCGGATTGTAGCCGCCGAGGTGCGGGATTGGCCAACTGGTCGTCACTGCATACCGGTTAGCCATCCCCCGGCGCGGGTGACATTACCGGACGTCGGGCCTCATTCTGACTGATTATGGGGGCGAGGTAGTCGCGGGCGAAGCGGCGGGACGCCCAGCCGAGGTGACTTCCGTTCGCGCCATATTCCGCAAGCTGACGGGTCCAGCGGATTTGCCGCAGATGAGCACGGTAAAGGTCGCGGGTCTGATCGCTCCAAACGGGCGGATGCTTGAAGCCGACGCGACCGGCGGCTTCGCCGAACTCGCGGTCAACTGACCCGAATAGACTGGTGCCGATCTTCAGGGCGGTGAGGTCCTTCTCTGATGAGAAGCTGTACATGTGACGGGCCACGCGCTTCAGGGCGGGCGAGAGGTCGTACTCGGGCGAGAGCGCGGGAGCCAGGAGAATCACGGCCTCGACGGACTGGTGCTCCGGCAGGGCCTCGAGGGCCATGACGGCGAGCGCGGCGCCGCCCGAGTGGCCGACCAGGTGAAGCGGGCGCCCGGGGTTCTCGCGGTCATACGCGCGAATCCACTGGGCAATCGCTTGGGCCTGCTGCCGGTTGCGCTCCAGGTTGGTGAGGTTGGTCAGGTAACCGCCGGGCACACCGTTGGTCCAGTCGTGTATGCGGATGGCGGAGGTCACGCCGCCCTGGTCGAGACCCAGGGCGATGTTGACGTTCCACGCGCTGCGTCCCTCGACGCCGGGCAGAACGAGCACGACGCCGCGATCGAGGCGCCGCGGAGTTTGCAGGTGTGCGGGCAGCTTGGCACAACCAAGCCAAGCGATTGACTGGAGCAGCGCCACAAGCGCCAAGCCTCGCCAAGTTATAGCCGTGCGGCGTGTGCTGACTACCATTCGCTGCATAACGCTCAAGGTCGTTTCCAGGCGGCGCGCCGCTGAGAGTGTGGCGGCTGACCTAGCCGCAGCACGGCCGTGCCGAGGGCGGCCAGCAGGGCGGCGGTGGCCGCGACCACGATGGCGTGGAACACCAGGCTCCACCAGTTGCCAAGGTCGATGCCCTGGACATAGCGCAGGTGCAGTACGATCAGGACCTGGCCCGGGACCGCGGCGATGAAGCCCGCCAACAGCCGCGTCCACCAGATGCGCTGGTTCGTAATCTCCCGAACCTGCGTGATCAGCAGGCCGGTCATGCCGAAGCAGAAGGCGCGCAGGCCGAGGGCACCCTCCGTAGTCAGGTCCACGGCAAACCCAATCATGAGCGCCGCGAGGCGCGCATCTTGCGCGGGCGCGACTAGGCCGTAGATCAGTGCGAGCGCGAGCAGCAGATCAACGTCCACCACGGGCAGGTCGGCAAGCGGGCAGATGGTCGTCTGGATAAGGACGGTAACGAGCAGCGCCGCGATCAGGCCGATCCAGTTCATCGCCGGCGCTCCCGCCGATCGGCCGGGGCCGCGGTGTCGGCCGCGGGCGGCGCAGCTTCCGGCTGCAACTCGTGTGGTCGGGGCCGCGGCTCGTCCGGCGCTTGGCGGCGCGGCGGTCCGGACAGCGGCACGCGTTCGACCTTACCTGGCTCCTCAATGATCCGACCGTCGAGGCGCTCGTAGCCCAGGACCAGTTCGATCTGCTTGCCGCCCAGTTGCAGGCCGCGCGGCCACATCAGCATCATGCCGTAGTGATACCCCATGACGGAAAGGAAACGGCGCCGGAAGCCCATCGCCTCGCGCTCGTCCAATTCCCAGCCGTGCACGTATCTGCGGTCGCGGACGCCATCCGGACCGCGTGTAACCTCGTAAAGCCAGATGAGAATCTTGCCGGGGACGAAGGCACCCAGCTCGGTTGCGGCCGAATGGAAGTAGACCGTGACGCGAATGCCGATGACTTCGCCGTCGGAGTCGCGCAGCCAGGGATCGGAGGCATAGAAGCGGTAGATGGCGGTGATGTCGTCACGGGTCGGCACGCGCGTGGGGTCGATCTGCCGTGGCCGGGTCTCGCCCTGCTGGGGAGCGGGCGCCTGGCAGCCGGCGAGCACCAGCGCAGCCAGACAGCCGCCGCAGACCACCCAGTTGACGGCCATACACGGTCGCATCAGCGTACTCTATCCTCCCACTGCTGCCGACCCAACATGCCCAGCGGTACGTTATAGGATTCCGGATCCTCGCGCCAGCGCGGGGTTCGCTCGGGCCGGCGCAGCGGCCGGGCCGGACGTAGCGGACCGTAGCGCTCACCACCGGGCTCGATCCAGCCATCGTCGGGCGGCAGCGTTTCGTCAAAGGGGCCGAACAGTTCGGTCCCGTCGCTGGGCACCAACTCCTCGGGGTCCACGCGCAGCCCGCGCATCAGCGGATTGGTCTTGACGCTGTCCGGAATGATGCCGGTATGGTCGCGCGCCTGAACGGATAGCTCGCGGTAGTCGTCAGCCGTCCGGACCACACGCGGCGTCATGATAATCAGCAGTTCGGAGCGCCGCTGCTCATCGTTCTGGTAGCGGAACAGCGGCCCCAGCAATGGTAGATCACCCACCAGCGGGATCTTCTGCTCAGTCTTGGAGTCGCGCGACTGGATTAGGCCGCCCAGCACGACGGTCTCGCCGTCTTGTACGGTCACGACCGTCTCGGCGCGGCGCCGGAAGAAGATCGGGGAGCTGACGCCCGGCGCGATTGGCACGGTCGAGTCGGTCAGGTCGGAGACCTCCTGCATGATCTCCATGCGCACGAAGCCGTCGGGGTTGATTTGCGGCGTCACCTCAAGCGTGATGCCGATTTCCTCGCGACCGACCGAGGTGGTGACCTGTCCGGCAGTGCTGGTGGAGGTGCCGGAGACGTAGGGCACGTCGTCGAAGATCTCGATCTTGGCGGCCTGATTGTCGGTGGCGACGATGTGCGGACGACTGAGCACGTTCAGGTTGCTCTCGCTCTGTAGCGTGCGCAGCAGGAAGTTAAAGTCGCGGCCGGTGATCGTGAAGGTGAAGCCGCCCAGGCCGGCGCCCGCGGCGCCGACGTCGGTGCCGCCGACGAAATCGAACGTCGTGGTGTCCTGCGTGCCGGCCTTGGTCCACTGCAAGTCCTGGAAGGCGAACTCGACGCCGAGTTCGAGCGAGTTGCTCATACTCACCTCGATGATCAGCACCTCGATGCTGACCTGCGGCGGTGACTGGTCAAGCTCGCGAACGATGTCGAGCACCTGGTTCTCGATGCGCGGGCTGTAGCTCAGAATGATGCGGTTGGAATCCTCGTAGGAAATGGCCACGATCTCGCGCTCCTGGCGCCGGGCGAGCGAGATCTTGTCGCCCAGTTCCTGGAGACGCGTCTGCTCCTCCTGGCTGTACTCGCGAATGGCACTGGCGAGGTTCTCCGCGACCATGTTGCGCGGGGCGTAAACGGTGGTCTTGCGGTCCTCGATGGGCCGCGTATCCAACTCCAGCACGAGTTCCTCGACCAGGTCGAGGTAGCCGGGCGTACCCGCAGCAATGACCGAATTGGTGCGCGAATCCACGGTGAAGCTGACTTCCTGGCGTCCGCCGAGTCCGCCGGCGCCGAGCGTCAACTCGCGGGTCGACTCGTCCGCGCCACCGCGACTCGCGCCGGCCGCGCGCCGCTCGAAGAGCTTCTCGAGCATATCAACCATCTGCTCCGCGTCGGCGTTGAGCAGCGTGAATACGCGGATCTTGGCCGCGTCGGGCGGCACGTCAATGCGCGCGACAAGCGACTCCATCAGCGGCATGCTGTCGGCCGGGGCGGTGACGACCAGCGAATTGGTGCGCAGGTCCGAGATTACGGCGATGTCCGAGCGCATGGCCCGGAGCGTCTCCAGGCCCAGCTCGCCGCGATCCTGCTGCAGCAGCAGCATGACCT
Source organism: uncultured Planctomycetales bacterium (assembly GCA_964550375.1). Classification (GTDB taxonomy): domain Bacteria; phylum Planctomycetota; class Phycisphaerae; order UBA1845; family Fen-1342; genus JAAYXS01. The sequence goes on from CAZJYX010000007.1 coordinate 46,355, forward strand.
GCTTCTCCAGCTCGCTACCGCTACGGCCGCCACTACCGCGCGTGCCGCCGCCCACGGCCCCGCTGCGCATCTCGAGGATGCTCATGAGCAGGTCGCCGGCGTCCTCCGCGTCGGCTTGGTCGAGCTTGAAGATCCGGATCACGGCTCCGCCGCTGGCGTCGGTGACATCGAGCTGGTGCACGAAGGCGGCGATGTCACCTAGTATCCCGGCCGGACCGAAGGCGATGACCGAGTTGGTCGTGGCGTCGTGCGTGACGCTCACGTCAACGTCCTGGCCAGCGGCCTTGCTGAAAACGTCCTGGGCGGCGCGGGCCACCTCCTCGGCCGAGTTGCGACGTAGCGGCAGAATGCGCGTCATGCGGCCGACCTCGCTGGGGCGGTCCAGTATGTCCACCCACCGTTCCAGCATCGCCATATCCTCGCGCGACGCCGCCATCAGCAGGCTGTCGGACAGCGGCTCGGCGGCGATGTAGATGGGCGAGCCTTCCAGCTTGGATTCCTGCTCCTTCAGGGCCTTGTCAACCATGTCCTGCAGGAGCGTGGCGACGTTGGCGGCCGTGTTGAGCCGGATGGGCCGCACCTGCATCACGACGGTCCGATCAAACGGCTGATCGAGGTTCTCGATCAGGGCCCCGGCCTCGGCCAGGTAATCGCGCGTGCCCGTCAGGGCCACGGAATTGCTGCGCGTGTCGGCAATGACGTGCAACACGTCCTTGACCTCCTTGGCCTGGTCCTGCTCGGCGTCGCGCCGTCGGTCGAAGAGCTCCTGGAGCAGGGCCGCGAGCTTCTGGGCGTCGGCGTGGGCCAGGGCGTGGAAGCGCGTATCCACGATGCGGTAGTTCTCGGCCGAGTCCAACTCGAGGGCCAAATCCTCGACCATGTTGTAGACCTCTTCGGTCGCCAGCACGACCAGGGCGTTGGCACGCTCGTCGGCTATGATAACGGCGTTGTCGCGGGCGCGGTTCTTGTCGACGCCCAGAGCCGTGGCGCGCTCATCAAAGAACTTCTCCAGCATCTCCTGCAACTGGGTGACCTGGTAGTTGCGCAGCCGCAGCACGTGCGGCTGACCGGCCAACTCGACCGAAGGCTGGTCCAGCTCGGCCACCAGGCTGGCCGCCAGCAGTACCGCGTCGCTGCGCCCGACCAGCACGACGATGTTGCTGCGGGCATCATGCTGCACGACCAGGTTGTACGGCAGCCCCTTGCCCGTCATTGTCGGCGGCACCGGCGGCAGGACGCCGCGGGTCGGCCGGCTGTCACCCTCGCTGGGCCGCGCGAGAGCTTTCTTGCCGTCGTCGAAAACTTTCTGCAACACGTCGGCCACGTCCTCGGCGCTGGCATAACGCAGCGCAATCGCCTTCAGATCCGTCTCGGCGCCGATCGGCAGCGTGTCGAACTCGTGGACAATCGCCGTCAGCGATTCGTTGTTGGCGGGCGTCGAGAAGACTATCAGCGAATTGGTGCCCTTCTCGGGAATGATGCCGATGGGTCGCTCCAGGTCGAGGGCGGGTAGCTCGCGGCCGTCGGCCGTCCGCAAGCGCAGCTTCGTCACGTACAGGTCGCCAGTCCGGTCGCGCGCGGTCTTGGCCTCGCGGGCCCGCTTCTGCTGCTCAGCGATCATGTCCATCAGGACCTTGGCCACGTCCTCGGCCTGCCCGTTCTGAAGCTGGATAACCACCGCATCGGCAAACACGAAGCCGGCCTGCTCATCTTCAGCGGTAACCTCCACGTCGATCGTCTTGATCAAGTGTTCAATGTCGGCCTGGTCCTTCGGCGTGCCGACGACCAGCAGGCTGTTGGAGCGGTCAATCGCGGAGATCGAAGCCTGTGAATCCTTGGGCACCTCCTGAATGCGGTAGAGCTCCTCCAGGGCGGGCCGCAGCAAGGCCACGGCCTCTGCGGCGCGAATGTACTTGAGCGCTATCGCCCGCGGCACGGCGCCCTCGTCGATCCGCGTCACGTCCAACTGCTCGATCAGGTCGGCAATCTGTGCCATGACGCGCTCGGACGCCGAGACAATCAACGCGTTGCTGCGGCCCTCGGCACTGATGCTGAAACGATCGGCCGGACCAGGCGCGCCGGTGCCGACCTCGATCATCGCCTTGACCGCCTGATCGATGATCGGCGCGAGCACGGTGGCCTTGGCGTTCTGAACTGGGAACACGCGAATCACCGCCGGCGAGGCCGATGACTCCATCATGAGCAGAATCTGCTCGATGAAGGCCACGTCCGACTCGTCGCCCGTGATCATGATGCGCTTGCTGTCGATCTGGCCCACCACCACGTTGCCGCGCAGCTCGCCGGTGATGCCGGTCAGACCGTCGCCCGGCTCGGGTGTGACCGGTGGCAGCGGGGCAGCTTCCGGGATCGGCGGCGCTTCGGCCGGCTCAGGCGCGGGTGGCGCTTGCCGCAGGGGGCGGCGCCGGCGAACGATGGGCTCATCCTCGGCCGGCTCAGGCGCTCCTGACGGCGGTGGATCATCTGCTTCGACCGCCAACCACTCGTCGGCGATGGCAGCGTACAAACCCGGCTGGAGCACCATGGCGCTTACGTACGGCGACAGCCAGGCCCGCGGAGCCGACCGCCAGGGCGCGTCACCAAGTTCGCGAAGCCCGGGCCAGCCGGCGTCGCCCCGCCGGCCGCCGCGCCGCGTGCCGCCGGTGCCGCGCTGCGTCCCGGCTGGGGCGCGCGTTCCGCCGGTTCCGCCCCGGCGTTGCAGATCTTCGATCATCTGCTGGGCGTCCTGGGAGGAGAGATTGCCGAGGTTGATAACACGGGTGACGACCCGGTCGCGGCGGACGTCGCCCAGTTGATTGACCAGCGACTGAACCATGCCGAAGAGGACCGGATCGCCGCCGACGATGAGGGAGTTCGTGTATTCGTCCGCCGCCACCGAGACCCGCCGCGGACGACCGCCGGTGGCCTGGGAACGCTCGTCTTCCGCCTCGTTGACGATGCGTTCGAGGTCGGAAGCCAGGCGTGCGACATCCTGCCCCAGCGGCACTTGGACGACCGTAACGGTCGATTGGATCAGGCCCGGGTTGTCGAACTGCGCGACCAGGCTGCGGACATGCTCGATGTCGCGCGCCGTGCCGCGCACCACCAGAATGCCGGCACTGTCATTCGGCACAATCTGCGGGCCGGCCGCGCCGGTCTGCGCCGCGCCGCGACCGCGCCGGTCACGACCGCCCGTGGTCTGGGCCTGCGGTTCCCCGATGAACTGCCAGATCGACGAGACTATCTCGGTGGGCTTCACGTTCACGACCGGGATGGTGGCAATGTCGAACTGGCTCCGAATGGCGTCCTCGTACTGCGCGATGATCTGGTCCTCAACCAGGTCGATATGCTCGGCCTGGCCAAACACCATGACCGTATTGGTGGTCGCGTCGGCGGTGGCATGGAGCTGCAGGGCACGGCCCAGGCCGCCGGTACCCGCCGCCCCGGGACGCTGCCCGCCGCGCGGCCCGCGACCGCCTACGGCGCTGGAATCCACGCCGGAGGCGAAGTCGTTGATGGCCTGGGCCACCGCCTCGGCGTCGGCCTTGTCGAGCACGAAGACGCGGAAGTCATTGCGGCGCTCGGCAGGCGTCTCGACGTCGATGGTCGCCAGGACACTCTCCACGAAAGCGAAGGTCTGCTGCGAACCAACCACGATGATGCTGTTGGTGCGCGGATCGGGGACGGCCGTGAAGGCGTCGAATGGCAGGTCGCCCCCGCGCCCCCCGCCGGCCATCTGCACATATTCCGTCAGCGCTCCCTTAACGGATTCGACCACGACACTGGCGTCGGCGTGGGCAAGCGCGTAGCGGCGAATCAGCATCTGCTCGCTGGGCTGATCGAGCGTCGCCACGACCTCTTCGATTTGCAGGAAGACAGCGTCGGGAGCGCGCACGAGCAGCTTCTTCGAGTCCCGGTCGCCCACGATGATGATGTTGCCGGTACCGGTCCCGGCACCGGCCTGGCCACGGCCGGTCCGCTGCGTGCCGCCGCCAAACATCTGCAGGAGCTTGTCAGCGAGCTTGGCAGCATCGGTATAGAAGACATCGATCTCGCGGATATCGCGCCGCCCGCGCTGGTCCAGCTCACGTATCTTGGCGAAGATCAACTCACGCTTGTCCGGCGGACCCCAGACTACGATGGTGTTGGTGGCCGGCTCGGCCACAATTCGCACCTCTTGCGCGGCGCCAGTCGTCTGACCGCCCCGCGCGCCTGCCCGACCGCCGCCCGCGCCGAAAATGGACTGGACAACATCGGCAATGGCAGCCGCGTCGCCAAATTCGCAGACGTATGTCTCGGCCTCGGCAATGGCACCTTCGATGTCGAGCATCCGGATCTGGGCCCGGACGATATCCACATCCTTGGCCTGGGCCGTGAAGATGATCGTGTTGACGCGCGGATCGCCGCTGACCGTGACGGTCCCCAGGCCCGGGACGTGGGCGCCGCCGCGCCCGGCCGGGCGCGCCGTCCGGCCGCCGCTGGCGCCGCCCGCCGCGCCAAAGATCTCCTGCAGGAGCGGCAAAACATCATCAACGCGGGCGTATTCGAGCGGGTAGTGATAGATGCCGACTACGTCATAGCCCTCGAGTTCCTCCAACTCGCCGATGACGTTCTCAATGAGCTTCATGACTTCCGGCGGCGCCGAGACCATCAGCGAATTGGTGACGTTGTTGGGCACAATCTCGACTTGCTCAACCTTGGCGCCGCCTTCGACGCCGGGCACCGAGATCATCTGCTGCTGCAACATCTCCATGAGCTCGGCCTGCCCGCCGCGCTGGCCGCGCGCCGGCGTCGCCTGGCGCCCTCGGCGGGACTGCGCCTTCGCAATGCCCAGCACTTCCTTGATGTTCTCGGCGGTCTCGCCGGCGTCCAGATTGCGTAGCTGGAACACCTTGAGCTCCACCTCGCCGGGCGGGATGTCCAACTCGCGCAGCAGTTGCCGAATCTCGGGCAGATCGGACTGGTTGCACTTTATGATCAGGTAGTCGTGCCCGGGATCGGTCGCGATGCGCACGCGCTGGCCGCCGCGCTGGCGGTCGCGGCGATCCGGCTGGCGTCCCAGCAAACGCTCCAGGGCATCCTGCTGGTCGCCGCGCTCGTCGTCCTCGCGGCCGCGCGGACGCTGTTGTCGCGCCTGTTGTTGCTGCTGCGGCAGGCTGATGACCTGCCGCTCGTTGAACATGATGTTGAGGACTTCCGCCGCGGCACTTACGTCGCCGTACTTGAACTCAAAAATGCGGATGACCTCGCCGACGTCGAGGTCCTGTTCGAGCAGATCGAGGATGCCCTCAACCTCGTTCACGTCGGACTTGGGACCATGGATGATGATACTGCCATCCGGCTGGACGATGATGCGCGTCTTCTCTCGCTCCGTCCGCGGCTGGTCCTGTTCGGTAGCGGCCGTTGACATCTCGGCCCGGCGCACGCCGGGCGGCAACGCCGCCGGGGCGCGGGCGGGCGGTGGTTGCACCTCAGCGGACCGCGCGGCGGGCGGCGGCTCACGCCGCGGCGTGGCCGGCGGCGGCGACGGGGGGTCGTCCGGCCACAGGGCCGCTTCGGCGTCGCCCAGCAGCACCATCGTCACCGGCAGGCCCAGCCGGAAGGGCCGCACACCGCTGTCGGAGCGACCGACTGCGGGGCGCGCCTCTTCGCGCTGCTCGCGGCGGCGCAGCTCGCGCTCACGCTGCCGCTCCTTCCAAGGCGGCACTTCACCTTCGTGCCAGAGCGTCTCGACCATGGTTTCCGGCCGCTGGTCGTCGGCGGCATACTCAATAACCAGGTCGTCGCCGTCGGTGCGTTTGCGCAGGTATTCCAACGTCGTGTCCGCGGCCCCCTTCAGTTTGCGCACGATGACCTTGCGCTCCACCTTGGCGTGCCGCTCGAACTGCCGGATCAACGCCAGAATCTGGTCGAACTCACTGGGCCGACACCGGACCTTGATGTACTCGCCAAACCAATCGGACTCGATGGTGGGACCGCCGCGCTCGGCCGACGGCAGCATGTCGCGCACGTCCCAGGCGATATCAAAGGCGTCGCCCCGGTAGATGTCCACGAAATACAACTGCCGTCCGCTGGGATCGGTCAGCAGGTCGTCGTCCAACTCGGGCGCCGCGTCTAGCTGCGCTATGAAGGCCTCGACCTCGCGCATCTTGCGCCGGTTCGCCGTAACCAACAGGCGGTTGTGATAGTCGTCCGCCGTGATCGTCACGCCGCCGGTGGGGCTGGGGCCGCGACCCCGCCGCCCGCCGGCCGTGCCAGTGCCGAAGATACCGTCGAGCGTATCCGCCACGTCGGCCGCGTTGGCGTATGTCAGCCGGAAGACTCGCAGGTCCAGCGTCGTTTCAGCCTTGCCCTCCAGGTCCTCGATCCACCGCACTACCTCGGCAATGTCGCGCGGCATCCCGGCCAGCAGAAGCGAGTTGCTGCTGGCGTCGGCCGTGACGCGCACGGTGGCCGTGCCACTGCGTGCCCCCGGCGTGCCGCTGCCGCGGCGATTGCCCTCGATCACCTGCCGGACCGACTCGGCCAACTGCACGGCGTCAGCCTTCTCCAGCGTGACGATTCGCACGGTGTCCGTGTTGTCCACCTCGGCATCCAGCAGTTCGATCAGCCGGGCCGCCATGTCCTGATACTCATCCGGGGCATAAACGAACAACCGGTTCGTTGCGCCGTCCGAAAACACCGCCGTGGTCTGCTGCGTGGTCCGGCCACGCACCTGCCCCTCGCGCTCTGCGACCATCGCCCTGAGCATCTGGTCTACGTTGCGAACCACTTCATCCGCCCGGGCGTGCGCCAGAACGTATACGCGCGCCTCGGATTCCGGCCGGTCACTCTGTTCCAACTTCGCGACCAGACCGTCCACGAAAGCCAGATGCTCCTCCGGCGCCATCACTATCAGGGTGTTGGTCGTGTGCTCGGCGAAGGCACTCGGCTGCATCTGGCCGCGGCGCTGCCCGGGCATGACGCTGCGCAAGTAATGCTGTACCTGGCCGGCCACCTGGCCCGCGTTCACGACCTTCAGTTCATAAGTCCGGATCGACAAACCCGCGTCAACCGGCCGATCAAGCTGCGCAACCAGCGCGCTGATCTGCTCTACCTGCTCAGGCGGAGCCTTGAGGATCAAGCTGTCGCCGCTGGTGACGACCTGGACGTCCGAAGCACCACCACGAGCGCGTGCTCGGACAAACATCTGATCGATCATCGCCCTGACTTCACGCACGTCGGCATACTCGAGATCAATCGTGCGAATCTCAGTGTTGTCCACGTCCGCGTCGAGCAGCTCGATCAACTGGGCCGCCAGCTCCTGGTACTCCTCCGGCGCATAGACGAACAGACGATTCGTGGCGCCATCCGGGAACACCGACGTCATTTGTTGCATGGTCCGGCCGCGCACCTGCCCCTCGCGCTCCGCGATCCGGGACTTCAGCATCTGGTCCACGTTGCGCGCTACCTGGTCAGCACGGGCATACGTCAACTCGTACACGCGCGGTTCGGACTCCGGCCGGTCACCCTGTTCCAGCTTGGCGATCAGCCCGTCCACAAACGGCAGATGTTCTTCCGGCGCCATCACGATCAGCGTGTTCGTGGTCGGCTCAGCAAAGGCGCCCGGCTGCATCTGGCCGCGCCGCTGCCGCGGCATCACGCTGCGCAGGTAACCCTGCACCTGGCCGACCACCTGGCCGGCGTTCAACTGCTTGAGTTCATACGTCCGGATCGACAAGCCCGCGTCGACCTGGCGATCGAGCTGGGCCACCAAGGCGCTGATCTGCTCCAGTTGCTCGGGCGGAGCCTTCAGAATGAGACTGTCGCCGCTGATGGTGACCTGAACATTCGACATGCCGCCACGACCACGCACGCGGCTGAACATCTGGTCGATCATGGCCTTGATCTCGCGCGCGTCGGCGTATTGCAGATCAAGCGTGCGAATGTCATCTTCGGCCGCCGGCGCCTGATCCAGATCGGCCACCAGTTTGTCAATCTCGGGCAGCTTGTCCTTGGGACCCTCCACCACGAGCTGCATCCCGGAGGCAAAGGCCTGAACCTGACTGCCGACCGGCTGGCCGCGCCGCCGCGGACCGCCACCGAAGAAACTGTTGACCGCCTGGACCAGTTGGCCCGGATCCGCATAGCGCAGCGTGTACGTCTTGCGCTCCGGCGCCCGCGACCCGACCGCCTGGTCGCGCTCCATGGCGTAGTCCTTGACACGCTCGAGTGTGGTCGGCTCCGCCCGCACGATCAGCGAGTTGGTGACCGGCTCGGCCTGGATCATCAACCCCCTGTCAGCCGCAGGCCGGCCGCGCCCGACAACTGTGCTGCCGAAGAGGCGCATAGCCTCGTCCGCCACCTGGGCGACATCTACAAACGCCAGTGGCAGGATTTCGTAAGTGCTGCCGTCAGTGCTGTCGAGGGCCGCAACCAGCGGGCCGATTTCGTCAATGGCCGGATCAACGGCGTAGACGACCACGGAGTTGCCCTTGGCCTCGATTAGCACTTGCGAGCGCCCCAGGCTGGGATGGTTGTACTGGCCCCGGTAGATGGAGTTCAGAGTGTTGGCGATTTCCCCGGCATCGCCGCGCGTAATCTCGAAGGTGTGCAACGACGGCGTGCTGGACCGGGCCCGGTCGTCCCACAGCTTAATGGTCTCCTCGACCTTCGCCCAGTCATCGTCCGAGCAGACCACGATCAGCAGCCGCGCCTCGTCCAGCGGGATGATCTGCACATTCGGCTTGGAGGCTGTGGCGGCCCTGGCGGTGGGCGCCACGCCGCGCCGCAGCCGCTGGCGCACCGCCGGCACCGTGGGCGTGCTGGCGCTGCTGGCCAACAGCGACTCGACCATCTGGGCCACCCGACTGGGCACCAGATTGACCAGCTCGATGACGTGCCGCTCGGTCGCCGGCATGGCGACGTCCAGTTGCTGGATAACCTCCTGAATCTGCTGCATCTGCTCGCGCTCGGCCAGGACGTGGAAGAGATTGTTGTCCTCGTCGGGAACAATGCTCGGGCTGCGTCCGCGAGCGCCGAAGGTGGCCATACTCTGCACGATCTGGCTGAGCGTCGGGTAGATCAGGCCGACCTCGGTGTTCTCCAGCACAATGGTTTGCAGGTTACTCGGTTGGGCGCGGTCAATGTCAACGAGCAGCTTGGCGACGCGCTCGTGACCGTCCTTGTTGGCGTAGACGATGAGCGTATTCGTGCGCTCGTCGGGGGCGATGCGGATGGTCCGCTTGGCACGCTCGAACAGACCCTCCCCCAACAGCTCCTCCGGCGTGGCACCCTGCTGGGCACTCTGCGGGGTCGCGCGTTGGCGCGCCGCCCGCTGGCCAGGCTGCTGTCGTTGCCGCTGCAACTGCATCTGCCGCATGACTTGCCAGGCCGGCGTCTGCCCCTGTTCCTGCGACAGAATCTTGTTGAGCAATTCCGCCACGTCCACGGCGTTGGCGTTCTGGATCTGCGTAACCTCCGTGTAGAAGTCCAGGTCGGGCTTCTTGTCGATCTGCTTGATGAGCTCGGCAATCTCCTCGATCTTGCTCGGCACGGCGCGCACGATGATCGTGTTGGTGCGCTCGTCCGCGGTCATCAGTATGCGGCTACTGCTCGCGGCAGCCGGCTCCGGCGTGGGCCGGGCCACGCGGCCGCGCACGGGTCGGCGGGTCGCCTGCAACCGCTGCAACGGGCTGCCGCCACCAATCTCCAGGACCTCGCGCAGGATGCGCTCGATGTCGCTGGCGTTGGTCTCGACCTGGAAGATGCGGGTGATCCGCGGGTCGCTCTCGTCCACCTGAATGCGGTCCATCAGTCCCAGGACCTTGTGGATGTCCTTGACCAGCCCCACCAGCTTGAGCTGGTTGCTCTCGTCCAGCGCCATGATCGTCATGTAGTCGGACACCATCGTCTCGAACATGGACTGGATCGTGCCGGCGGCATGCTCCTTGACCTGCACGTACACCGTGACGTAGTCCATGGGCCGCGGGTCGGCCTCCTCGAACGCCTCCCGCGAAGGGTAGGTCTGCTCCACCTCGACGTAGACGGGCATCTCGCTCAGCGGCACCACGAAGATATGGTGCTCGGTCTCGACGAAGCGATACCCGATCATGTGCATGATCAGGTTCAGCTCGTCGATGGCCTCCTCCTTCGTGAACTTGCGGTCACTCACATAGGTCAACGTGTCGCCAATCAGCACGTCGCCCATCAGCGGCTTGCCAAGGCGCTCGGCGAATTCGCGAACCACGTCCTCCCACGGCATGCCTTCGTAGTTGAACCACTCCAGATCGTCAGTAGCCGCGCTGACCGGCGCCGCGCCCTGCCGCTCCGGCCGCGCAGCCCGCTCATCGGCGCGCTCCGGCGCCAGGCGGCGACGCCCCGCCAACTCGTCCGCCGGCGTGGCGGGCGGGTACGACGGACCGAAGAAATCATCGTCTTCGTCGGCAGGCTCGGCGCCGCTGGCCGGCACGCGCCGCTCCGGCCGCTCCGGCGGCGGCGTCTGCGCCATGCCTTGCGTGGACGTGCGGCCCCGTCGCCGCAGCTCTTCCAGGCCGTTATCCGCATCCGGCGGCTGCCCGGCATCGGCCGGCTGCGTCGGCGGCGGTGGCGTCACGCCCCGGCCCACGCGCGGCGCCGCCGGCGGCCGCTGAGTACCGGCCCGAGGCGCCGTCCCTTCGGCCTCCTGCTGCTCCGCCGCCTGCCGCTTCTCCATCTGCTCGGCCTTGAGCCGCATGAGCTTGGCAATGCCATCCTCCTCTTCGCTCGGCTGCGTGGCCGGCGGCTCAGGCTGGCCGGCCGGCGGCTGGTCGGCCTGGGCCCGCACCTGCGGCCCCACGGCCAGCACCCACGCGGCCGCCGCTCCACTGAGCAAAACGGCCAGAACCACGCGAAGCGAACCACCACCGTGCAGGTTCCGCCGCGTCATGCGCACACCTCTCTATCTCTCACAAGCTCCCGCGCAGGCGGGGCTTACGCACATTGCCACGCCGACCGCCAAACTGGCCGGCCCGCGATACCACACAGCAGAATCGTGCCGGGCAAACATCCGCCCGGCCGCAACCACACCGCGACGTCGGGTGGCCCGGCGCGGCAACACCCACCGCGCCACTGCTACAACATACCACAGGCTCAGCGGCGCGCCGCAGCGAACCGCGACGCGCTCGCCGAAAGGTCTACTCAAACGCCTGCTCCAATTCACGCTGGATCTCGGGATATAGCCCGGGTTCCAGCCTCACGCGGTCGCGAAAACGCGCCCCGCTCGCGTTCCGCGGATAGAAATAATACTCCCAACGCGGACCCTGCCGGCCGGCTTCCTCGACTTGTACGACGATTCCGTGCGGATGCACCAGCACGAGCGTACCATCGTCGATCGGGTCGTTGATGAACACTTTCTCCAACGGACTCGACCAATTGTCATCATCGCGCACGTGCACAACCAGCTTGCCGTCAACGCTGGCCCGCCCAACCACCGACTTGTTCGGCCGCGGCTTCGGCGGCGCGGTCGGCGCGGGTTGCTCGTCGGGAACGACCACCGGCGGCGGGTCCTCCTCCGTCGGCCGCGCCGCCACCACCGGCGGCGGCGGTTGATAGAGCGCGAAGATGTTCTGGTCCCAAACCTTGGCGTACTCCTCCGCCGGACTGGGCAGCCGCCCCGAGACGCTCTCATCCGGCTCCGTGGCTTCCGCCCCGGAGGCGACCTCGATCCCCCGCAAATCCGGCAGCACCAATGTCGTGGCCGTAATCGTCATGGACAAATTGGGCCCTTCCGGACCGTAATCCGGCCCGGAATCGCGGCCCCCCGTTGTCCGGGCGCGCCGGCCGCGCCGGGCGTCCGCCGACTGCTCCGTGCGCCGCGCCCGCTCCTCAGCCACCAGACTGACCCGGTCGAGCCGTGCCAGGCTCAGGTCCGGATCCAAGTAGAAATCACAGGTAAACCCCATGAACTGCTGGAGCGTCCCGGACGTCTTGATGGATAAGCGCACCTCGGTGAAGCTAGTGTCCCGATCGACACTGATGGTTCGCGGCGATAACACATTGACCGTGAAGTCGCCGGCCAGACCATGCCGCTCGATGAGTTGACTGATCTTCGCCCGGAAGCTGTCCTCGGCCCGGTCGACGTTCCGGCTGAGCGGCCGCAGCCGATTCCAGCGCGCGACCGCCCCGCGGGCCACGTTCAACTCGGCGCGCAGATCCGCAACGCGCCGCTGCTGGGCGCGAATATCGTCCTCCAGCGCCTGCCAGCGATGCACGACGCCGTAGCGCACGCCGGCCCACAGGGCGGCCAGCACCAACACCGACCCGACCAGCACTGCCAGTACTCTTTCCCGCGGGTTCATCCAGCCACTCCGCCACACGCGCTGCTACAGGCCCCGGAGCTTCCGCCGCCGGGCCAACTTGCGCTCCTCGCTTTCATCCAGGTGCTTCTTCAGGTCCTTCAGCTCGATTTCCACGTCCGTGACGCCCTGGAAGTTCGGGTCATCAACCGTCAACGTGCGGTAGGTGCCCTGCTGGGCCCGATAGACACTGGCACCGTCCGGACCTTTGGCCTCATTGAGCTGACCGGCAAACTGCGGCGGCACGTCCCAACGCGTCGCCATCAGCTTCTTGATCGAGATGGACGCCCGATTGCGGTCCATCGTGATTTGCTGGACGATCATCTCCCGGCCGGGCTCGACCGCCGCCTCCGTCAGCCCCAGCAGGTGCACCGGCCAGACCGGCTGATGCCGCCAGTCCTCCACCTCCTCAACGTTGTTCTCGACGCGCAAGAACTCACGCAGCTCCTTCCGCAGCTCGGCGGCGATCTCCTGCTGAACGTCAAGCTCCTGGTGCCGACGCATGTAGAGACCAATGTCGGCCCCGATCGCAATCGTCAGCACCGCCGCCACCGCCAACCCGCCGATGCGCAGGCGCCGGCGCAGAATCTGCCCCTGCGGAATCGACTTCTTCGGGTTAAGGAAGTCCAGCGCCAGCTCGCCGGTCTCCGTCAGGCTCCAGGCCAGACCGAGGGCCGCCGAGAACGAGCGCAGCTTGACGGCGTCGTCGGCCGGGACATTCAATGCCGCGGTCGGGTCGAATAGCGTCGTCTCGAATCCGAAGCGCTGGTGCAGCGCGGCCCGCAGGGCGGCTTCCACGCCCGTCCCGCCGCCGACGATGACGCGCTCAATCTCGGCATGTGGTTCGCTGGCGCGGTAGGCCTGCAGCGTACGCGTGATCTCCACGGTCAGCTCGTTCACCGCCGTTTCCACGGCCGTGTCGGAGGCCTCCAGGTCGGCCACGTCCGCCAGCGTCCCCGCGCGCGAATCCTCGCTGGCAGCGTCGGCCGGCAGCGGGACATTCACGTTGGCGGAGCGCGCGAAAGCCAGCGTACCGCTGTCGATGACGTCGATCTCGGTCATGGCCGGACCGACGTCCACCATCAGCACGCGCTTGTCCGCGAGACCCTCCAGGTGCCCCACGCTGGTCAGATTGGCGTACGGCCGCAGCCCGATGCGCGCCGGCACCAGGCCGGCCGCCGTACATACCGCCTGAATCGCCGTGAGCGTATCCTGCGTCGCCGCCGCCAGCAGCACTTCGACCGCCAGCCCGCTCTCGTTGCGCTGCCGGACGACGAAGTCAACCGCCGCCTCCTCCAGCGGGAAGGGCAGCTCCTTCATGGCCTGGAAACGCACGGCCGCCGCCAGTTCATGCTCCGGTGTCGGCGGCAGGGCCAAGCGGTTGATCACCGCCCGGTCGCGCGGCATGTCCACGACCACCTGCTTGAAACGCCACTGGTGGCGCCGCAACAACTGCTGGATGAACTGCCCGAGTGCTTCGGGATTCTCAGGATCGACCGTGGCCGGCAGGCGATGGGAGTGGGCGTCCTCGAGCGCCAGCCGGCCGCCGGCCGTGCGCGCCACGACCATGCGCACCGCCCGCCGATCCCAATCTAGGCATAGCACCTTGCGAGCAAGCTTGATCACTACCGATCTCCGATACCACGAGCGGTCTACCCGCCGCTCTGCACCTCAACCCCTTCGCCGGCAATCTCCTTGTCATCAATCGGCCAGGCCGGCCCCAGGGCGGTCAGGTCGCGCCAGTAACGCACCTGGGCCAAGGGCCCCATCATCTCGATTATCCACTCATAGCGCCGCAGCGCCTTGGTGTGATCCGCGTAACCCAGCACCTCCACGTGGAGCTGGTACGCCTTGGTGGTAATGTGCGGGGCCATGGCGTGAAAGGCCGCCAGGTCAATCACCTCGGCCGTCGCCGTCGTCAGCAGCCATGCCGGCGTCCGTGCCAGTTCGGCATCCAGGCCGGCGCGGACGTCCACGATCAGCTCGGGGCCCTCAGTTGGCATGCCGGGAATCACCGCCAACACGCGCGCCGGGGCCGTGTTGATGTTGATCAGCCCGGCCGTGCTCTGCTGCCCATCCGGCACACGCGTGCTGAAACGATCAAGCACATATGGCAACTCCGCCAGCGTCACCGGGCTGTTGGCCAGGGCCCCCGTGCCGCCGGCCCCGCCCGTCGGCCCGTCGCTGCCCTGGTAGAGCTCGGCCGCGCTGGCCAACTGGCGGAAGTCGAAGTTCTCCGCCTTGAGCTGCAGGATGTAGTTGATCGCGCCCTGGCAAACCTCACGCTCCACCTCCGTGAAGTAGCTCTCGACCTGGGCCATGATGGTGGCGGCGTCCTGGTTCAGATTGATGCGCGGCCGGTTGTCCAGCGACACGTCCGGCTCGCGCGTCCAGACCGTCAGGAACGGGGCGATACCGCGATTGAGTATGCCGTCCTGGTTGTCGTAGAACGGGAAGGACCGGTCGCCGTCGTCCTCGTTCGGGTCAAGGATGCCGTTGCGGTTCACGTCCTCGCCGTACAGGATCGCCGCGCTGAAGCCCTTGACCAGCAGCAGCTCCTCAACCGAGTCAAATGGGCCGTTCTTGGCACTGTAAGGCGGCTCAAGCGTGTTGTAATACTCGTTCTCGGCGCCATTCTCGCGAATGTCGCTGTCGGCATCACGCCAATCCAGCAGGGCCGCCAGCAACTCCTCGGCGTTCTCGACCTCCAGGTCCGTCAGCAACGGCGTCAGCAGGCCGCGCAACTGATCCTCAGAAGCATGATTGAGGTGCAGCTTGCCGGCCTCCGGCGTGAGCCCGAACCGCATGCGCGCATCTTCCCGGCCGGCCGGCTCCTGCCAGGCATCCGCCACCACCGAGAAACGCCACGCCGCCGCCGGCGGCACATCACGCTGCGCCAGTATCTCCTCACGCGTGCCGCGCTTCTCAACCGAATCGTGCTCGCGGTCAAAATCCGCCGACCACACCAGCTTGTGCCGGAAGCGCTGCGGGGCGTCGTACCACGCCGTCGCATCGTGCCCGGTCTGACGCAACGTGACGATGACCTCCTCCAGACCCGACTCGGCCGCCAGCCGGGCCTGCTGCGCGTCAGCGTGGGCCGCGCTGCCGGCCGTCTCCGCGCGCACGAAGAAGATGAAGCCCGCCATCATCGTCGCCAGCAGGCCAATGATGACCAGGACCATCGGCAGGATGAAACCGGCCACACGCCGCATCACAAGCCGTCCTTCACGCCCATCTGCTCGCTGAACTGTCGCCCAACCCGCTGCAGCCGGCTCGAAAACAGCCGGTCGGCCGCCTGTATGCGGACGATCGTGCTGTAGCGATCCAGATGCTCGAGGTTGTCGCCCAACGCAAACTCCGGATCGCTCAGCGGAAACCGATCCAGGTCGCGGTCCTCGTACTCGTCACGGCTGACGGAGCCGAACCCCACCGTGATCTGTATCAGGTGCGGCAGCGGATTGCCCTCCGTGACGTCCCAGGTCGTGGCCCACTCCACGCCGTCGAAATAGCGGAACTCCAGATAGCCCAGCTCGTGCGACCACAAGTCATGGCGAATCTGCAGCGGATCCTCCTCGTCGATCACGAACTGGTTGAGCGTGCGCTTCTCGGTCCGCACAATGCCGCCCACCAGCGGCTCGCCGCCCTCGGCCGTATTGTGCGGGTCAACCCACAACTCATACGCAATCTCTCGCAGGTCATGCTGCCCCGGCAACAACCGGTCAAACGTGCCGAAGTAATCGTACAGCCGCTCGTCCGGCAGGAACGCGGTCACAAACGAAATGCGGCGACGTTCACCCACCAGCCGCTGCTCCCCCGGGAAGCCCCACTGCTCCACGCCGATACAGCCGCGCAGCTCGCTGGCCAGCCGCTCAAGCACCTGCCGGGCAATCTGCGTGCGGTCCGCCGCCAGCGCCGCCTGCTCGCGTACACCGACGCTTTGCGTGTAGAAGCTTAGTAGCGCGCTGATCAGCATCGCGATCAGGCTGATCGCCACGACGGTCTCCAGGAGCGTTAATGCGCCCACCATCCGTGGATCGGCCCGCCGCATCACCCGCCTCCCATCTCGTCGCGCAGCCGCATCAGATCCTCAATCGTGTAGCGCGGCTGATTCGTGCTGCCCCCACCGCCGGTGCCGCCCGGCGCAGCGCCACCCCGCCGCGCCCCCGGCCGCCTGGTCGTGTCGGCACCAGCGCCCGGCGCCGCTCCGCCACGCCGGCCCGCGCCCGGCTGCCCCCCCACGCCCGGTAGCTGGGCGCCGCCACCCCCGCCGCCCGCAAGTCCGTCCAGCAGACCGGCCAGGTCGTCCGGAGACAGCCCCCCGGTGGGCGGCAAGCCGGCGTCACCACCATCCCCGGACAAACCGGCCGGCAGTTCGCCGGCCGCGATCGCCGCGCCAAAATACCGCTGCAGCAGCGGCGCCAGTGCCGGCAACATCTGAAGCAGCATCTCCGGATCCTGCGTCGCCAGCATGATGAGCACCTGCGGATCCATAGCACTCGGGTCAAACCCGACCGTCGGCATCGCCGCCAGCAGTTGCTCAACCTGCATCTCGTCCATCCCGAAGTCCTCCACCAAGTCAATCTTGGCGCGCTCCCCCTTCAACAGCGCGACCTGGCGAATGATCCGGGCCCCCTTGGCATTGTCCTGATTCTCAATGTCCTCCTGGTACAGGATCGTCAGGCGAATCTGACCCAGGCCGGGCACCTGCTCGATCGGCTGAAACTCGATCTCCCAGAACCAGCCCGGGAAGCGGTCGCCGAACTCACCGTCCAGCACCTGCTCCTGGAGAATCAGCTCCTGAAGATCGGGATCCAACTCCACCAGCGCCAGCATACGGTCGACCAGCGCCGCCGCCCGCGTCCAGTCGTCGGCCTCCGCCGTCATGCGCAGCCCGCCGGTCAACTGCGCTCCCAGGACACCCAGCGCGGAGACCATGATCACCAGCGCGATCACGACCTCCAGCAGCAACGCCGCCCGGCACACCGGTTGCTTGGTCCTGTCCCTCATGGCTTCACCTGCCGGCGCTCCCAGCCGAATTCCTCCCACTGGGCCCGCTCTTCCTCGACCTCCGCCGCGCGGTCGATCTCGTCCGGTCGCGCGACGCGCTGCTCCTCCAGCACCACGACCGGCACCTGCGTCACACGCCCGAGCCGTCCGTCCAGCGTCATCTCGATGCCACGCCCACTTGCGTGTCGCAGCACCCACAGTAACGATCCGCTGGTGCCGTCCGGCTCCACGTGCAGGTCAATCGGACGCTCGAAATCCGCGATCGGCAGCGGCTCAAAGTCCTCCGCCATCTGGTCGAACTCCTTCAGTTCGTCATCCACCAGGATCGGCGCCGGACCGTCCGGCAACAGCGCCACCGACTCGACCCACACGTCTTCCAGCAGCACCGTCCGCTGCGCCCAGTCACGCTCAACCGGCACAAACACGTGCGGAGCGCGGATGGGGTCAAACTGCTGGCGGACCTTGATACTGCCGTCCAGACGAAACGTGATGCGGTAGCGCAGCGCGTCGTTCATCGCCTCGGCCCGGCACATGGCAATCAGCGCCTTCATCCGCCGCGCCGACTCATCCAACTGTTCACTGCGCGACGCGGTGTCCAGGTTCGGCCAGGCCAGCACGGCGAGCAGTGCAACCAGCGACATGACCAGCAACAGCTCGAGCAGCGTAAAGCCTGTCATCCGCCGGCGCTTCACCATGGCTCTCCGTACACTGGCGCCTCGGCCGAGCCCCGGGCGCGGCCCATGCAAGCCGCAACCGGTCACGCGCGGGCCGCGCGGGCCGCGCGGCCCGCCGTCACGAACCTAGTCCCTTTCCCAGTTCGTGATGTCGTCGGCCGTACCGGCGTCGCCATCGGGACCCGCACTCGAAAGATCAAAGCGCCGCTCGTTGTAGCGGCCGGGATACTCGTAAACCAGGTCCTGGTCCCAGGCGTCCTTCAGATCCTTGGCCTTGATATAGGGGCCGCCCCACAGCTTGCGCTCCTCCTCGTCGTCCGGCTCGTCGATCAGCGCCCGCAGCCCGCCGTGGTCCGCGGACGGATAGCGGTTCATGTGCGTCCGATAGAGCTCGAGGGCCGTGCTGACCTTCTCGACCTGAATCTTCGTGATATCGACCTTCGCCCGCTCGCCGGTGCCCGTCAGGCTCACCGCCACGGCCGCCGCCAGCATGCCAATGATCACTACGACGAGGAGCACTTCCAACAGGGTGAAAGCCGCTCGGTTCCGACGATTCTTCCTGGGTTCTCTCATTGGACTCTCCACAGTAACTCTCTGCCAGCAACTCCGCGCCCGGGCCTACTTGAAGCCGGACGTGGCCATCATCAAAATCGGCAACAGCAGCGCCACGGCAATGAAGCCAATCATCACGCCCATGAATACCAGCATCAGCGGCTCCAGCAGCCGCACGGCAAAATCGATCTGCTGCGCCGTCCGCTCCTCCTGCGTCCGCGCAATCTCGATCAACACCTTGTCGAGCGTGTTGCTCTCCTCGGCCACCGCGATCATGTCCACGATCACCGGCGGAAACACCTTGCTGGCCGCCAGCGGCGCCGCCAGCGGCTCGCCATGCCGCACGTTCTCCGCCGCGCGCTCGACCGCCTCGGACAACACCGGGTTGCCGGTCGAGTCCTTGGCAATCCGCAGCGACTGCAGAATCGGAATGCCGTTCATCAGCAACGTGCCGAACACGCGGCAGAACCGACACAGCGCCACCATCGTGTACACCTTGCCGAAGCCCGGCAACCGCAACTGCAGACGGGCTCGCATCTGCCGCCCCCGCGCACTCCGCAAGTACGCCATGCTTCCCACCACCGCCGCCGTCACCAGCGCGATGATCACCAGGTAGTGCTCCGTGAGCCCGTCACTAAACCCGAACACAATCCGCGTCGGCCACGGCTGCCGCTGCCCCTCCAACACGCTGCGGATGCCCGGCACGACGAAGGTCATGATGAAGACCACGGCCGCCACCGCGCCCAGCAACAGGATGCAGGGGTACATCATGGCCCCGATGAACTTGTTCCGCAAAGCGTCCTGCCGCGACACGAAGTCGGCCAGCCGCGATAATACGTCCTCCAGGAAACCGCCCTTCTCACCCGCCTTGACCATCGAGGCATGCAACTCGGGAAAAGCGTACGGGTGCTTCTGCATCGCGTCCGCCAGCGAGTCACCCCCGGACACGTCCTCGTGCACCTCGCGCAGCACGCGTGCCAACGCCGGCGAGGCCGACTGGGCCGACAGCACCGTCAGAGCCCGCAACAGCGGCACCCCGGCCCGCAACAGGTCGGCCAACTGCTCATACATCATGCCGACCTTCCCCAACTTCACCCGCCGCGCCCGCCCCGTCAGCAGCGACCGCTCCGCCGTCTGGGCCTGCTCCAGGTGCACCGGTAGCAACGCCCGGTCTCCCAGCATGCGCGCCGCCGCCGAGGTGGTGTCCGCCACCAGCGTGCCGCGCACTTCTTCGCCCGTGGCGTTACGTGCTCGATAAGCGAATGTCGGCATGGTGCTACACTGCCCTGCCTGGTTGCGCGGCCAGCCGGGCCGCTAATATCTATCCTACTGTCCGGTTATACCGGGACGCCCCCGGGGTGGTTGCACCGCGGGGGCGTGCCGACGCCTTCTCCGAATCACCCGGCCGCGCTGCCCGGACAACACCCTGCCGCCCAGCCGCGCACCTTCCAGAAACTTGTGATTCCCAGGAAGTTGGCTAGATTATGCGGTAGATTGGCAGCTATGAGAAGATCGCGCCACACCTTCAATTATCGACCCCCACCGGCCGGCGCACGCAGGAAATCCACTTATGCCTAACAAAAGCAGTACTTCAACGCCACCCACCGACAACGGCAGCCCTAGCCCCTGGGCCGAACTCGGCCTCGGACCCGCCCTGGTTGCCGCCCTGCGGCGGGTGGGCTTTGCCCAACCAACCGACATCCAGAAACACCTTATTCCGCCCGCCTTGGCGGGGCACGATTGCCTCGGCCAGGCCAAGACTGGCACCGGCAAAACCGCCGCCTTCGCCCTGCCAATCCTCCAGATGTCCAAGACCGGCGTCCCGGCCGAAGCCCTCATCCTTGTGCCCACCCGCGAGCTCGCCGCCCAGGTCGACAGCCACTTCCACGAACTCAATGAGAAGCAGCCGCTGCGCACGGCACTGCTCTACGGCGGCCATCGCATCCACCAGCAGATTCAGCGTCTCAAGACCTCGCCCGAAATAATTATCGGAACCCCCGGCCGAGTGCTCGATCTGCTCCGCCGCAAAGTCCTGGACGTTTCCAAGACACGCTTTGTCGTCCTCGACGAAGTGGATCGCATGCTCGACATCGGCTTCCGCGACGACATTCGGCGCATCCTGCGCGAAGTGAAAGGCCCCCATCAGACCATCTTCGTCTCCGCGACGATCGACGACGAGATCCGCAAGCTGGCCACCTCTTACATGCACGCGCCCCAGGAGATCAACGTCTCCCGCGACCAACTAACCGTCGAGAGCATCGAGCACGGCTACGTCAGCGTCGACCCACACGACAAGTTCGACCTGCTGATGGGATTCCTCGAGTACGAGCAGCCCACGCTGGCCATCGTATTCACGAACACCAAGCAGGGCGCCCGCCGCCTGGCCGAACGGCTCAAGAAGCGCGGCGTCAACTGCAAGGAGATTCACGGCGACCTGATGCAGTCGCGGCGTGATCGCGTCATGAAGAGTTTCCGCGCGGCGCAGATCCAGGTCCTGGTGGCTACCGACGTCGCCTCGCGCGGTCTGGACGTCATGGAAATCTCGCACATCGTCAACTACGACCTCCCGGAAGACCCCTCGGCCTACGTGCACCGCATCGGCCGCACCGCGCGGATGGGCAACCGCGGCCAGGCCGTCAGCTTCGTCCGGCCGGACGAGGGCAAGACGCTGACCGAAATCGAGAAGCTCATCAACGAAGAGCTCCCGCGCGTTGAGGCCCCCTGGGTGTTTCAACGGACGGCTCCCACGGTCGAGCCGCCGCCGGACATTGCGGCCGCAACGGTCCCCCAGCGCGGGCAGCGCTACAATGAAGCACTGCACCGCTCCGACTTGCTCGAGTCCCACGGGCTGCAGCCGGTGCGCCGCACGCTCGGCAGCCGCTTCCGCACCAGTCGCCGGCGGCGTTAGCGTTGCCGGGCGCCTAGATCAACGCCAGCACCCGCTCCACCAGCTTGCTGATCCCGGTGTGAACCGCGGCCGGCCCCGGCCCCAGCATGTACGCCGGCGTCGTCACGATCTTGTGCGCCTCGTCCACGGCGATGTCCGTCACGGGCTGTTTCTCATGCACGCAGCCAGTCTGCTCAATCGCCGCGGCCGTGCCGGCATCGTTGCCGATCGTGACGCGCGCCTTGATATCGCGGCTGCCGGCCACCCGCGCCAGTAGCGCGGGGGCGATACAGATGGCCCCGATCGGTTTGCCCGCCGCCAGCATTTCACCAAGCAGGCGCGCCACCTCCGGATGCACGTCGCACCGCGGCCCGGCGTCGGCGAAGTTGCACAGGTTCCGCGCGGCTCCGAAGCCGCCCGGAATAATCAGCGCGTCCAACTCGGCTGCCTTGACTGTGGCCAGGTCACGGATCTTGCCGCGGGCAACCCGGGCCGCCTCGCGCAGCACGTTGCGCGTCTCGCCCGTCGGCTTGCTGGTCAGGTGATCGACCACCGTTGCCTGGGGCATGTCCGGCGCGCAGCAGACCACCTCGGCCCGCTGCTGGTCGAGCGCCAGCAAGGTGAACACCGCTTCGTGAATCTCGGCACCATCAAGAAAGCCACAGCCGGACAGCAGCACTCCAACCTTCGGCATCATCATCCTCCGCTCACAGATGCGGTACGCGTCGCCGCGTCCTGGTCGTCAATCCTCCCGCGGCACGGTCGCTAGCGCAGCTCCGCCGGCATCTCGTCCGCGCGGTCCAATCGCTCGTAGGTCGCCCGCAGCGCCGCCCGCAACTCGTCCACCGATAGAAAAGCGACGTGGTTGTCCATGAACAGCACGTGCGTGCCCGCCCGCCCGCGGACGCGCTCGTAGGCCAACACGTTGCGCATGTCGGCGTACGCAGTCTGACCCGCGATGTAGATGTACGATTCCGCGCCCGGCGGATCCGCGGACGCTTGCAGCAGCCTCGGCGGCAACAGCCCCAGGCCGACTAATTCCTCCAGCGTTTCCGGGAACCGATCGCCATTGTCATTGGCGTAGATGTAGCAGCCCTGACCGATATGGCGCAAACTGGCAGCGCCTTCCTCTTCCGTCCCGTATTCCTCGTGACCGGCCTGCCTGGGCAGCAGCGCGGCTGCCCCGCCCACGGCACCCAGCGCGACCGCCGCGAGCTGGCCGCCGTGGCCGACACCCGTGTAGGCGATTCCGTCGCCGTCCACGCTCGACGCACCCACGTAGTTCTTCATTCCGGCCAGTTGCGCCGACAGCGGCGGCAGGGTCGCCAGGTCCATGTGCACGTTGTATTCCGCCATGAGCGAGACCAGCGCCGCCTTGATCGCCGTATTCAGCGGGTAGAACAGCCGGGCAAAGTAGCGGGCATCGAAGTAGCCGATGCTCAAGACCTCGCGCGGCAGCAACTTGCGCCCCGCCTGGAAGTCCGCGTTGTCCAGAATGCTCGGACCGCGCGTCTGCGGGTCAACCTGCTGCAGGGTCGTCGCCACCGTTTGCGGGTAGAGCCCGAATACCCAGCGGCCGCCCGCAAAACCCCAGGCCGGCAGCACCGGCACCGGCGCTCCGCCAATCGTTACGTAATGGATCCGGTGCGCGCCGTGCGCGGTCTCCCGTTGCCGCAGCGTCACGCCCGATTGCACCAACAGGCCCGCGAGCATCTCAACAGTGCGCGTCAACATGCCGTGCAGCGCTTCGCCGTCCTGGACTTCGGCCACCAGGACCGTCCCGGTCATCAACAGGCCGCCGTGGTCCGGGGCATCAAAAAACGCCCACGTGTCGCCGAACGCCGGCAGCAGCTCATCCGTCGGCGAGAAGCCCAGCATCGCACCAGCCATGCCGACCGCGCCCTCGACCATTGGCACGTTCTCAGGCGCAGTTGCGCCCATCACGCGCAGCACCTCCTGCCACACGGCGTGCAGGTCGCAGTTGCTCACCTGCAACCAGTAGGCGTCCTTCGGCACGATCTTCAGGTCCTCCTCGCTCAGCGGCTTCTGCTGCCACAGCGCTAGCAGTCCGCGCAGCGGACCCGTCACATGCGCAAAAGCCGCCAGCCGCGGCACACCGTCCAGCTCATCGATATGCACGTACTTCGAGCGGTAGGCGTTCAGGCCCAGCTCCTCCAGCAGCGGCTCGACCGTGGGCGGCAACTCGCCCGACATCTCAACCGCCAGCGCCTTGGCACGACTCATGACGCGTTGTGGATCGACGTAGACACAGAGGAACTTCTCGTCCAGCCCGGCCTTGACCTTGGCCCGGCCAAACTTGAATTCAGCCTCCGCGGCCAGCGCGGGCGCTGCGCCGTTCATGCAGTCTATGACCTGCCCCGCCGCCAGCTCGCTGAGTGCGAACAGGCAGCAGCCCTGGTGCAGCCCCCAGTGAAGCACCAGCCCCTCTTGCAGCGGCAGCGCGCTGAGTTCGACGCCGCGTATTGTCCGCGCCCGAATCTCGTCGGCGTCCCCCACGGTCGCAATGAACTGCCGCACGTTCTCAGCCAGCCCTGCCGTGTCGGCCCCTGCATCGACCACGCCGGCCAGGTCAATCACCACCCCACTCTCGTCCACTCGCACATCGAACAGCCCGATCCCCACGCTGCCGGAGAGCAGCGGCGGCAGCAGTTCCAACAGGCATTTGACGCCGGCCGCATCGAGCTCGCCCGCCTCCTGCCGCGCCAGTCCGGTGACGGCCTCGGTCCACAAACGTGCTTCGCGCAGCTCAGGCGCCTCACGCTCCAGCCACTGCGTCCAGCCGACGTACAGAGCAGTCTCGGCCGGCATGTACGCAGCCATGTCGGTCACACCACCCGCAACCGCCGGCTGCACCGCGACCATCAGCCCAGCACAAAACACTACGCGCAACAGCCATTCGCGTCGCATGGATGTTCTCCTCACACTTCGGCGGACGGCACACACCCGGGGGGAGTCGCCTCCACAAGTGGCGACTTTTCACCTGTTTTGAAACCCCGGTACGAACATCTGCACCGGCTGCACACCGGCCGCCGCCACGATTATACTGCCACCCGCGACTGGCGACATGCCAACCAGCGAGAATCCGATGTTACGGCTCGGCGTCGTGTCATTCCTGAATGCCCGTCCCTTGATCGAGGGCCTCCCCGAGCATCCCGGCGTCCAGTGCCGCTTCGACGTCCCCGCGGCCCTGTCGCGACAACTCGACACCGGCCAGGCCGACGCCGCCCTGATTCCCCTAGTTGACGTCCTGCGCGGCAACGGCCGCTACCGCGTCATTTCCGACGCCTGCATCGGCTCCGACGGCCACACCATGACCGTGCGCATCTTCTCCCACGTGCCGCCCGCCGAGATCCGGACACTCACCGTCGATGGTGATTCGCATACCTCCGTCTGCCTGGCGACGGTCCTATGGCACTGCTGTCACGGCCGCCGGCTTGACCTGCGGCCGCTTGGCGCTCCCAGCGCGGCTACGGATACCGACGCACTCCTGCTGATCGGCGACAAGGTCGTCGCACCCGGCCGGGACGGCTACGCTCACCAAATCGATCTGGGCGCAGCGTGGCAGGACCTCACCGGACTGCCCTTCGTGTTCGCCGTTTGGGCCTGTCCGGCGAATACCCCGTTGGCACAATCCGCCGACGATCTGGCACATTTGGCCACGCTGCTGTCAAAGGCCCGCGACCGCGGCGTCCGGCGAGCGGCCGAAATCGCCGCCGCCGAAGGACCCCGCCGCGGGTGGCCGGCCGCCACGGCCCATACCTACCTGACGCAGTGCATGCGCTACACGCTCGACGAGCGGGCCAGCGCCGGCGCCGACCGCTTCGCCCGGCATTGTGCCGAACTCGGCCTGGCGCCGCCGAACGCCGCCCTGTCGTGGGCCGCGCCGCTGCACGCGCAGGAATGCGGTTGACGCCATGAGTGCCAGCGGGACGAGCACCGCGCGCCTGACGGACGCCGCCGCGCTCGACTTGTATACCCGGGCCTCCATCCACGAACTGGGCCGCTTGGCCCACGCCCGCACGACTGAGCTGCACCCCGAGCCCTATCGCACCTACGTCGTCGATCGCAACATCAATTACGCCAACGTCTGCACCGCCTGCTGCACGTTCTGCAACTTTCACGCCCGCCCCGCCGACCAGGACGCTTACGTCCTGACCCTCGCGGAGATTGGCCGCAAGATCGAAGAACTGCTGGCGATTGGCGGCACGCAGATCCTGATGCAGGGCGGCCTCCTGCCCGACGAAAGCCACCCCAGTGGCCACGGGCGACCGTTCGAGTGGTACCTCGACCTGCTGCGCTTCATCCGGCAACACTACCCCACCATCCACATCCACGCCTTCAGCCCGCCGGAAATCTGGCACTTCCACCAGACCTTCGGCCTGCCGCTCCGCGATGTCCTGCTGCGCTTGCAGGACGCCGGCCTGGCAACCATCCCCGGCGGCGGCGGCGAAATCCTCGTTGACCGCGTCCGCCGCAAAATCGGCGCCGGCAAAGCCACCACGGAGCAATGGCTGGCGGTCATGCGCACCGCCCACCAGCTCGGCATGCAGACCAGTTGCACGATGATGTTCGGCCACATCGAGACCATCCCCGAGCGCCTCGAGCACCTCCGCCGCCTGCGCGACTTGCAGGACGAGACCAGCGGATTCGTGGCCTTCATCCACTGGCCCTTCCAGCCGGAGAACACACCGCTGGGCCGCTGGAAGCCGCCGCCGGAGGACTATACCGGCCCACCGGACGGCGAACACCTGTTTCTCGCCGACGCGCACGAGTACCTGCGACTGCTGGCGCTGGCCCGGCTGTATCTCGACAACATCCCCAACATCCAGGCGAGCTGGGTGACGATGGGCCCCAAGATCGGCCAGTTGGCCCTGTTCTTTGGCGCCAACGACCTGGGTTCCGTGATGATGGAGGAGAACGTCGTCTCCGCGGCCGGCACGACCTTCCGCCTGAACGAGGAACAACTGCGGCGCCTGATCACCGACGCCGGCTGGACGCCGCAACAACGCGACCAGTACTACCGGCCGGTGCCTGGGCCGCGCCCGGCCTCCTCGACAGCGACCCGATAGCTGCCTGCCTCAGGGAATCGGCTCGGGCAAATAGCGCCGCGCCCAGGTGGTCAGGACCTCGGCCACGAAACGCGCGTCACGCTCGCGGGCAATCAGCAGATGGTCAGCCCCATCGAGTGCGACAAACGACTTGGGGTGCCGGGCGGCCGCGAAGATTCGATGAGCATGCGCGATGTCCACGATGTCGTCATCCGGCGAGTGAAACACCAGCAGCGCCCGGCCCAGGTTGGCCGCGGCGGCCAGGAAATCCTGCTGCAGCAAATCATCGAGCATCTGGCGCTTGATGCGCACGCGCCGGCCCAGCACGTCCACCTCGGCCACGCCCGCCGTCTCGAGGTGCGGCGCCGTGCTGACCAGTATGTCGCGCAGGTGAACCGTGTCGCTCGGGGCCGCGATGGTCGCCACCGCGACGGACTCCGGGATCCGCGGCGCCGCGGCCAGGGCGGCCGCCCCGCCCAGGCTGTGCCCGACCAGGATTTGCGGCGCGCGGCGCTGGGCCCGCAAGTAGTCCGCCGCCGCCAGCAGGTCCGTCACGTTCGAGGAGAAGTTCGTCTCGGCGAATTCTCCGGCGCTCTCGCCCACCCCCGTGAAATCGAAACGCAGGACGCCGATGCCGCCGTCGATCAGTTCGCGACTGATCCAGTTAGCCGCCTTGAGGTCCTTGCCGCACGTGAAGCAGTGGGCAAACAGGGCGTAGGCGCGCGGCGCGGCGGCCGGCTCGTCCAGGCGGGCCGCGATGCGGTGCCCATCGTGTCCGGAGAACTCGACGCGGCTTCGGCGTGGCAACATGACTGCGGTACCCGTCGTGTTGGCGCTGCGGCGCCGGTGATTGCGGCGGGCGGTCGCGCCGCGGGCGCCCGCCGGCCAGGTTCAGATTACCCAGTCGGCTCCGTCAACGCTGGGCGCATGCCCGCCGGGTTCGACCTTGACGCTCAACTCCAGCCCGGAGCCGATCGGAATCAGCGTGCTGCGCAACTGCGGATGCTGCCGCAGGTGACTGGTGAACTCGTGCAGCTCGCGCTCGTGCGATGTCACGTTGTCCGTCACGATCGTCGCCCGCTGAGCCAGCTTGGGCCACAACAACTCGAACTGGCGCAGCGCCCCCGGCTTGTCGGCGTCGATGAAGGCGAAGTCGAACGGCCCTTCCAGCCCGGGCAGCACCTGCTCGGCCGGCCCCAGCACGACGCGCACGATATGCGCCAGTCCGGCGCGTTCGAACGCCGCGCGGGCCGGCCCTGTTTTGTTCTCGTCGCGGTCGATCGTCACGAGCGTCCCGCCATTGTGGCGCAGGGCCGTGGCCAGCCACGTGCCGCTGTAGCCGAAGCTCGTCCCGATCTCGACCGCCCGCCGGAATCCACCCGCCAGAACCAGCGTGTGCAGGAACTCGGCCGACTGCCGCGGAATGAAGCGGGCGTCGTCCCGACGGCGCACGACCTGCTCAAACCGCTCGATTTCCGCTTGTGCCAAGGCGTCGATCGTCTGTGCCAACATGGCATGCTTCCCAGGGCTGCTCGGTTGTTCACGGAGATTGTAGACGCAGCGCTGCCGTCCGGCTGCGCCCACAACCCCCCGAGCGCAACTGCATAAAAAAAGATGGAAGGTCTAGCCGTGGCGCACTCGGGACCTTCCATCATGGCGAGCAACTCGCTGAACGAGTTGCCGATAATCGTGCGCGGTGCGCCGCAAGCGCCCGCACAACAACTATGTATATCATGCCGCCGTGGTCTTTACAGTAGCGCACCGGAAATTTTTTCGCAAATTCTTCCGCTTCTTCCGCGCGCCAATCGGACACCCGCGGCATCCGCGCCGCCGGTCAGCGCCGCGCCACCGGAACCCCGTCGCCAGCGCCGCCGTGCGCCGTCCCGCCGCGCGGCGCTGCGCACCAACCGTTCCACTCCGGCGCGCCGGCCCGCCCAATGCGCTGTTATAGATTCTATATGATCCATAGATCAAGCCGGCCGCGCTGCGCGCGCCACCGTCGGCTGCCATCGTTCAACACTCACATGCAACGCTGCCTCCCCGCCGCGCGCCATCACAATCCGGTAGCCCCCGCCGATCATCCCACCCGGCCCAACCCCCCGCGCAAAACCGCCCGACCCGCGCCGCCTCGCACACAGCCGATGGTGGGAGTTGAACCCACAACCCCGGCTTTACGAAAGCCGTGCTCTGCCATTGAGCTACATCGGCGACCCGGCGCCCAAGCGCCGAACCCTCAGATTAGGCCCGTTTGACCCTGGAATCAAGCGCCGGAAATCGGCAGCGCTACCCGTCCTCGCACCCCCGAGCACGCCCATTCCCACAAAAACTGCCCACAATCCCGAAATACGCACCCGCAGCGCCCTTCACTCGCCCCCCCTAGGCTGTTATAATCAGTTTGACCGTAGCGGAGCAGGCATTCGAGAGCGACGCCCCCCTCCCTTCGGCCCGAACACCCCGGTCGTCGCCGCCTGCTCCGTGCTTTTTCTCGTGCCGGCCAACACCGTGCGACGAGGGATTCGCCCGCCGATCCACGCTTGTCACCATCACCGCTAACGCCCCATAATCAGCGTCACCATGAGTACTTCCGCAAATGACCGCGCGATCGTGCTGCTCGCCCGCCGCTGTCACACGATGACCGGCAATACATCCCGGACACAAGCCATCGCCATCAAGCGCGGACACATCGTCGATCTCGGAACGCACCGCCGAATAATGGCCCACGCCGGGCCCCGCACGCGCATTATCGATCTGGGTGACGCAACGCTTACGCCCGGACTGATCGACGCCCACACGCACTTCGTCTGGTGGGCCCTGCAACGCATCCTCGCCATCGACGTAACCGGCCTGCCAACCCTGCCGGCCACGCTCGACCGCCTGCGCCGCCAGGCGCCGCGCATCCAGGGCGACTGGATCATCGCCGCCAGTTTCGACCACAACCTCTGGGGGTCGGGGTTTCCGACGGCGCAGGACCTCGACCAGGCCGTCCGTGATCGGCCCGTGCTGGTACGCAGCCGTGACGCACACTCCGTCTGGCTCAATAGCGCCGGGCTGCGCCGCGCCGGCATCGGCCCGCGCACTGCCGATCCGACCGGCGGACGCTACCTGCGCGACCAGCACGGCCGCCCAACCGGCATCGTCCAGGAAGCGGCCATCGAGACACTGCCTGATCCCGTACACGAATTCGCGGCCCGTCAGGATCGGGCGGCGTTGCGCGTGATCGACCGGGCCCTGGAACAGGCCTATGCCGCGGCCTGGGCGCTCGGCCTGGTGGGCGTGCATACCATGGACGGGGCCGCCTCGCTGTTTCACCTGCAACGACACCACCGGGCCGGACGCCTCGGCATGCGCATCGTGCACGCCGTCCCGCGGGCCAACCTGGTCCACGCCGCGGCCCTGGGACTGCGCAGCGGGCTGGGCGACGAATGGCTGCGCCTCGGGGCCGTCAAGCTGTTCTGCGACGGCGCACTCGGCTCGCAAACCGCGTACATGTTTACGGACTACCCCGGGCGGCCCAAGTACCGCGGCGTCCCGGTGCTGGCCGGGGCCGCCCTGGAAGACACAGTCGTCGCGGCGGCGCGCGCCGGCTGGCCCGTGTGGATCCACGCCATTGGCGATCGGGCGGTACACGAAGCGCTGCGCGCCATCGCCGCGGCACGGCGCGTCGAGGACACGCCCCTGCCGCACCGCATCGAGCACGCCCAGTGTGTGCGACCGGCGGATGTCCGGCGCATGGCGCGCCTGGGTGTTGCCGCTTCAGTGCAGCCCTGCCACCTGCCGGGCGACATTGCAACGGCCGACCGGCATTGGCCGCGCGCCCGCCGAAACGCGTACCCGCTGCGCAGCCTCCTGGCCGCCGGCGTGACGCTCGCAGCCGGCTCCGACGTACCCATCGAGTCACTGGACCCGCGGCGCGGTTTGTTCGGCGCCACCTGTCGCACTGATGAGGCCGATCGGCCCTTCGGCGGCTGGTTTCCGCAGCAGGCGCTGACAACCGTTGCCGCACTGCGCGCTTACACCGTCGGCCCGCGCCGCTCGGTCGGTGAAGCCGCGCCGGCCGGCACGCTCGCGATCGGCGCCCCGGCCGACGTGACAATCTGGGCCGCCGATCCGCTCAGCACGCCGCCCGAGCGATTACGCGATGTCCCCATTCTCGGCTGCGTCGTTGGTGGACATGTGCACTTGACCGAATCCTGATTCCGCGACAACTGCCGCCCGGACGGCCGGGCGCCCACAAAGAACCAGCAGAGCTTGCATGTACACGATCGGCATAGATCTCGGCGGCACCAGCATCAAAGGCGGCGTGTGCGACGAGCACGGCACGTTGCTGGCTCAGGACACCATCGCCACCGAGGCGCAGCGCGGCGTCGAGCACGTGCTGGCACGCCTCGCCGCGCTGATCAACGACCTGCCCGCGCGGGCCGCGCTGGACAGCAGCGAGATCGCCGCGGTCGGCGTGGGCGCGCCCGGCCCCCTCTCACAGGAAACCGGCGTCGTTCACAACGCGCCCAATCTTCCCGGCTGGGTGAACATCCCCCTGCGGGAGCGACTCTCCGCCATGACCGGTCATCCGGTCGTGCTTGAGAACGATGCCAACGCCGCCGCGTTCGGCGAGTTCATCGCCGGCGCCGGCCGAAACGTCAGCAGTCTCGTGATGCTGACGCTGGGTACCGGCATCGGCGGCGGCATTGTGCTGGACGGACGCGTCTGGCGCGGCTGCGACGGCGCCGGCGCGGAGATCGGACACCTGGTGCTCGTGCCTGGCGGGCGCCCCTGCCCGTGCGGCCAGCAGGGGTGCTTCGAACGCTACGCCTCGGCCAACGCCGTCGCGGAACGCCTGGTCGAGGCCATCCAGGCGGGGGCGCCGTGCCGGCTGAAGGCGGATGTCGATGCCGGCCATGCGTTGGATGCGCGGGACGTGTTGCAGGCTACCGCCAATGACGCGCTGGCCCGCCGCATCTGGGACGAAACCTGCCATTACCTGGCGCTGGGCTGTGTGAGCCTGGAGCGCATCATCAGCCCGGAGCGGATTGTGCTGGCCGGCGGATTGATCAACGCGGGGGAGCAACTGCTGGCGCCGGTGCGTAGCGAGTTCCAGCGGCTGCGCTGGCATCTGACCCCCGTGTGCGTGGAAATCGTGTTGGCCACCCTAGGCACGGACGCCGGCACGATTGGCGCGGCGGCTCTGGCCCGTGCCGCAGTTACCGGACCTAGCCATCCACAAGAGCGCCCGCCCCAGGTCTAGCCGGGGCGACCAGCCGGCCGTCATCCTCGTCCAGTATCTCAAGCAGCAAGGCCACCAGGCCGGCGTCCAGGTCGCCCCGCTCAGCAGCCACCGCCAGCATGGAGCGGCAGCATTCCGGCGGGAAGGCCGGCCGGTAGGCGCGCGCCGTACTAATGGCGTCGAACACGTCCGCCACTGCGACAATACGCGGCAGCAGCGGCAGCTCATCGCCGCACAGGCCGTCCGGATAACCCAAGCCGTTCGGCCGCTCGTGGTGCCAGCGGACAATCGGCAGAACGTCCTGGAACGTGCGCAGGGGTTTGAGAATGTCGTATCCGACGACCGGATGACGCTTGATGATGTCGAACTCCTCCTCCGTGAGCGGACCGGGCTTGTTCAGAATCTGGTCCGGAACAGCGACCTTGCCGATGTCGTGAACCACGCCGCCGGTGCGCAGAATAGCGAACGACTCGACGCCCAGCCCAACGCGGCGCCCCAGCTCGAGGCAGTAGGCACTGACGCGCTCGACGTGACCGCGCGTGTACACGTCGCGGCCCTCGATGGCATTGGCGAGCGAGGACACCACGAACGTGGCATCCTCCAGCGAGTCCGTGGCGCGCTTCAAGCGCGAGGCATTGGAGAGCCGCAACGTGATTTCCGCCGGTGGCGCGGGCAGCTCGATGCAATCGTCGGCCCCGCAGGCGTACACGTCGGCGCGCGATAATGCGCTGCTGGGCAACAGCGCGAATACGATTGAGATGAACGCCGTCCGGGCATCGAATTTCACGTCGCGACACAGCTCCGTATACGGCCGGCAAGGCGGCTCCGGACAGAGCAAGACGACGTCGATATCGGTCTCACGCCGCAAGCGCCGCAGCACCCCGGCGGTCGAGTCCACCCGCGTCACCCGCCAGGCACCCTTGTCGGCCAGTGGCTGCAGCTCGGGCGGCGGCACGCCGCTGCACACCATCAGTATGTGACCAGCCCTCAGCTTGCCATCGCTCATGTAGACGTGCTCCGAACACGCGAAACGGCGCAGGGTCCGGCCACGGGAGTGCGGCACGCCCCGTAATGTGGCCAGGGGACGTATCGGTGCATACGGCGCCCTGCTTGAACTGCTCCGTCCGCCGGTGGGATTGAAGCCGTGCCGGACGGTGGTCGATGAACGAAACTGAGGTCCGCTGCCATCCGGACGGAGCGTGTGCGCCGCCGGAGACCAGAGCTCCGGCCATAACAGGGGAGGCGACCGCAACATGGCCCAGCCAGCCGCCGCCATCGAAGTTGACCGCAGTCCGGACAGTCTCGAACGCGAGATTCGGGCCCGGATTGGATCGCTATCCTACCTGCCGACCACGGTGGCGGTGGCGATGAAGTTCGTCCGACTTGGCAAGGACCCGGACGCCGACGCGTCCGAATACGCCAAGGTCATCAGCGCGGACGCCTCGCTCAGCAGCAAGCTGCTGGCCCTCTCGAACTCCTCGTGGGCCGGCGTGCGCAACAAGGTCTCGAACGTCAAGATGGCGGTCAACCTGCTGGGCCTGGGAACGGTGCGAACGCTCGCCATCAGCTACTGCATGACCGGACTGCACAACGAACTGCGGCTCTCGCCGCAGGAGTCGCAGAGCTTCTGGGAGTCTTCGGTGGCCAAGGCCGTGTCGGCCCGCAAGTACACCGGCATTCTGAACGCCAAGTTGACCGACGAGGCCTTCGTCGCCGGTCTGTTCGAGGACCTGGCCCTGACCGTGATGTACTCCGTAGTGCGCGAGCCGTACATGGCCGTGCTGCACGACCCGCAGTCCAGCGCGCGCGTACAGATGGAACGCGAGCGCGCCATGTTCGGCATGGACCACACGGAAGTGGGCCGGCTGCTGGCCCAGAAGCTGGAGTTGCCGGACGCGTTCATCGACATGATCGCGTTTCATCACAACCTCGAGCGGCTGGAGGAGTTCATCGACGAGCCGGCCCTGCGCGACGCCACCTACGTGGCCGGGCTGCTGCCGCACGCGCTGAACGCCTGGAACCAGGAAGACGCCGAGCTGCTGGCGGAGTTTCTCACCAAGCGCATGCCGGGCGTGGACGTCTCCTCGTTCGTGGCCGACGTCCAGGCCGAGTTCATCGAGCTGTATACGTTCTTCAACGAGGGTGACGCCCCCGAAGCACAATTGCCCGAACTACTCGCCGCCGCGGCCCGCGAAGCCGCCGACAACACGACCATGCTGGTCGGTCGCGTCGCCGAGTTCGTGCAGCGCGCCGCGGAGAACGGCGGCGACCTCAGCAAGCTGGGTGAACCCGCGCCGGCGGATGTCAGCGCGACAGAACTGGACGGAGCCCTGGAGCGCGCCGCGTTCCTCACGCGGGCCGAAGAGAATCTGGCCGCCGCCGCTCGGCGCGGCAAGGGCTTCGCGCTCTGTATCCTCGGCGTTGACAACTTCAAGACCGCCAGCGAGATGCTGGGACAGGCCGTCGGCCGCGAGGTCCTGAAGACCGTCCTCGCCACCCTGCGCAACGCGCTCCCGCCGCAAACCCTGATCGGCCGCTTCAACGCGGACGAGTTCGCGCTCCTGCTCGACAACTGCGCCGAGCGCGAAGCGCGCGCCGCGCTGGGCGAGGCCGTCCTGCAGGCGGCAGCCTGCCAGACCAGTCAGTCAGGTCCGGCAATTCAAGCCACGGTAAGTGCCGGCCTGCTCTGCGTCCGCCCCAGCAATCACCGCCATGCGTTGGACGTACTGCTCATGGCCGCCCAGAAACTCATGGCCGACGCGCGCACCGCCGGCGGCAACCAGGCCTACACGCGCGTAGTCTAGCCGACGGCACGTAACCCCCTTGCCAAAGGCCGCCGGCCTGGGCACTCAGCCCAGCGCGACGTCCAGAGTCATCATCAGCGCAAAGCCCAGCATGGCGCCGCCCGTGGCGAAGTCGGTGTGCCCGGCGCGCTGGGCCTCGGGAATCAGCTCCTCCACAACCACGAAGATCATCGCGCCGGCCGCGAACGCCAGGGCGTACGGCAGCAGCGGGGCCGCCGCCAGCACCGCCCACGCCCCCAACACACCAGCCACTGGTTCAACGACGCCCGAGGCCTGCCCGAATAGAAACGCCTTGACGCGCCCCATCCCCTCGCGGCGCAGCGGCATCGCCACCGCCAGCCCCTCCGGGCAGTTCTGGATGCCGATACCAATCGCCAGCGCGACGCCCCCCATGATCGCCTCGCGCGCCACGCCGACGTCGGCGGCGTGGGCGACCGCCCCAAACGCCACGCCCACCGCCAGCCCCTCGGGTATGTTGTGCAGAGTGATGGCCAGCACCAGCAGCGTGCTGCGCTGCCAGCTCGTCGAGACCCCCTCCGCCTCGGCCAGGTCGAAGCCCAGGTGCAGGTGTGGCAGAATCCTGTCAATGCCGAACAAGAGCAGCCCGCCCGCCAGGAAGCCGATCACGGCCGGCCGCCAATCCCCGTCGGACAGCTCGATGGCCGGCGCCAGCAGCGACCAATAGCTGGCCGCGATCATCACGCCCGCCGCCAGCCCCAGCATCCCGTCCATAAACCGCTGGTTGACCTGCCGAGCAAAGAGCACCGGCGCCGCGCCCGCGGCCGTCATGAACCACGTGAACAGCGTGGCTACCAGCGCCATGGTCACCGGATGGAGCGGCTCGAACAGCGCGAATGGACTGTCCTGCATGGAACACCTGCTGCCTGCCCGTTGGTGCCAGTTACGTCCGGAGTGGCGGATTCTAGCCGGTCCGCGGCGCGGCGTCTTCGCCCGCCGGCACGCGGACGGGCCGCCCCTCGCCTGGCTGGTGCGTGGGCCGGAGCGCCACCTTCTCGGTCGCGGCCAACACATTCGCGTTGCCGGCCGCGGAACGCTATGCTGGTCGTCTGGTTCACGCC
Organism: uncultured Planctomycetales bacterium; assembly: GCA_964550375.1. Classification (GTDB taxonomy): domain Bacteria; phylum Planctomycetota; class Phycisphaerae; order UBA1845; family Fen-1342; genus JAAYXS01. Next base: position 81,959 of record CAZJYX010000007.1, read on the forward strand.
AGCGCGCCGGCGCGGGCCGCGCGCAAAGTCCTGGACTGCCAACTGGGGAGCCTTACTCATGACCGTGCTGGCCATCCTGGTATTCGTTGTTCTCTGGCTGATTCTGATACAGAACTTTGCGGACGCCGCCGCCGGCCAGGGCCACCCGTTCTGCGCCCGCGATCTGTGGACCATGACCCGCGTCGGCGCGCCGCAGGCCGACCCGGACGGCCGGCTCGTCGTTTTCACCTGTCGCGTAGTTGATTTCGAGGCCAACAAGGGCCGCGATGATCTCTGGCTCATCAACGCCGACGGCACGCTGCCGCGCCGGCTGACCAACCATCCCGCCGGCAGCAACAGCCCGCAATGGGCCGCCGACGGAAAAACGATCTACTTCCTCTCAAAGCGCAGCGACAGTACGCAGGTCTGGCGGATCCGCCCCGACGGCGGCGAGGCCGAACAGGTCACCAACCTGCCCCTCGATGTCGGTTGTTTCCGGCTCTCGCCGGACGGCCAACATCTGGCCGTCAGCCTCGAGGTCTTCCCGGACGCCGACCACATCGAGGACACCAAGCAGCGCCTGGAGGAACTCGAGCGGGGCCCAGCCACCGGACGCGTATATGACCGCCTGTTCATCCGCCATTGGGACACCTGGAAGGACGGCCGCCGCAGCCACCTGTTCGTGCTGCCGCTGGCCGGCGGCACGCCCTGCGGCGTCATGACGGGCTTTGACGCGGACGTGCCCTCCAAGCCCTTCGGGGACGCCAGCGAATTCACGTTCACGCCCGACGGCAAGGCGCTGGTCTTCGCCGCTCGCCAGGTCGGCCACGAAGAGGCCTGGTCGACGCGTTTCGACCTATACACCGCCCCGATCGACGGCTCCGCCCCACCAAGCGTGTTGATCGACGGGCAGGGCGCCACCGTCACCAACCCGGTCTTCGCGCCGAACGGCAAGCTGCTCGCCTATCGCGCCATGGCCCGGGCGGGCTACGAGGCCGACCGCTTCCGCGTCGGACTGCTGCGCTGGCCGCGCGGCAAGCCCAGCATCCTCACGGAGAAATGGGATCGCTCGGCCGGCCCGGTCACGTGGGCGCCCGACAGCGAGACACTCTACACCTGCGCGGACAACGTCGGCCAGCACTCATTGTTCGCGGTCGATGTCGCCACCGGCGACGTTCACACCGTCGTCACCGAGGGCCGCGTCAGCGATGTGGCCGTGGCCGGCAAGCGCCTGATCTACGGACTGCGCCACCTGCGCAGCCCGGTCGAGCTGCATTCGATCAAGCCCAGCGGCGACGACGCCCGCCCCGTCACGAATATCAACAGCCAGCGCCTGGCCGCCATCCGCATGGGCGAGCCCGAGCAGTTCTCCTTCTCCGGCTGGAACGATGAGAAGGTCTACGCCCACGTCGTCAAGCCGGTCGATTTCGACCCGGACAAGAAATACCCCGTCGCGTTCCTCATCCACGGCGGGCCCCAAGGCTCATTCGGCAACGACTTCCACTACCGCTGGAACCCGCAGGTATACGCCGGCGCCGGCTACGCCGTCGTGATGGTCGATTTCCACGGCTCAACCGGCTACGGCCAAGCCTTCACCGACGCCATTAACAACCACTGGGGCGACCGCCCGCTGGAAGACCTGCAGAAGGGACTGGCGGCGGCCCTGGGCCGCTACACCTGGATGGACGCGGAGCGCATCGCGGCCCTGGGAGCCTCCTACGGCGGCTACATGGTCAATTGGCTGCACGGCACCTGGCCGGGCCGCTTCCGCTGCCTGGTCTGCCACGACGGCAACATCGACGAGCGCATGGCCTACTACGCCACGGAGGAACTGTGGTTCCCGGAATGGGAGCGCGGCGGCACCCCCTGGGAACAGCCGGAGGCCTACACCCACCACAACCCCATCGACCACGTCGACAAGTGGAACACGCCCACGCTCGTGATTCACAGCCAACTGGACTATCGCGTCGTCGATACGCAGGGCATCGCGACCTTCACCGCCCTGCAACGCCGCGGCGTGCCCAGCCGGCTGCTGTACTTCCCCAACGAGAACCACTGGGTGCTCAAGCCGGCCAACAGCTTGCAGTGGCACGAGGAGGTGCTCGGCTGGCTGGATCGCTGGACCAAGGCCTGATCTGCAAGCCGGCATACCGGCGACGGTGCGCGGCGCCGGGCATTACGGACAGCCGGATGTCAGACACAACACGAATGGGTCAATGTCGAACGTGTTGACCAGGCCGTCCTGGTTGATGTCGCAGCCGCACAGCAGTGGACAGTCGGGATATGCGGCGGCGTGCGCGCCGGGGTCCGTCAGCGCCAGCACAAACGCGTCAATATCGAAAACGTTCACCACCCCGTCGCAGTTCGCATCGCCCCGCGCCACGTCCAGACAGCCCACCACCAAGGCATCGGCCAGCGAGCTGGCGGTGTGAACGGCCGCACCGGTCAGCCCGTCATCCTCGTCCCCGAAGCCCAAGTAAATATCCTGCGGCACGCTGCTGCCGGCCTTGGTGATGCCGTAGCCGCCGATTCGCAGGAAGACCTCGGCCTCGGCGACGTCCGCCGGCACGGTGACATCCACATAGCCCAGCAAAGTGCCGTCCACTGCACTGCAGTAGTGCCCGTCGGATTCGTCCCATACAGGGTCGTTCTGCACGCCGAAACCGGACAGGAATGCCAACCCGAAGATGTTGTCCACGCGCGTGCCCGCCTGGTTGAGCACCCCCTGGCTAACTGCGTCCCACCGCTGGAACGGACCATTCACGTAGTCGTAAAACTGCCACGCACCCACCAGGGCCCCGCCGCGCACCTCGATATCGAGGCTGACGGCGTTCCAGGACTCCGGCCCGCCGAACATCTGCGCCCACAGGTACAGCCGCTCGCTCGGGAATACCTCCGGATTCTCAAGGGCCGGGCTGCCCACCAGCGGTGCCGATTCCGCGGCGCCGCTCGTCGCCAGAAACAGGCGTAGCTGAGCCTGACTCGTACCCGCCAACACACCAACAAGCACCAGGGCCAGCATTCCAGTTCGCATGAGTCAGTGCTCCTGACAGCGCTAAGACCTGACGAGACACCTTGCCGGCCGACCCGGACTTCGGGCTCAGTAACGCCAGCCGAATCCTCCGGCACTGATCCGCAATTGCCGGGCCTCCGACCCCGGCCGCGCTGCGCCTACACAGTTGTTATCGGCAGTTCCCGCCACTACGGCTGATGGCAACGCAACGTTCCGAGGCGCCACTCCGGCCGGCAAATCCCTCCCGCCGCACTGCCGGGGGTGGACACGTCCGTATAATATTATCGATGGTCGTCGGCTCGACGGCCAGGAGGTCATGCATGCGTCCAAGACCCGCCCCTGCCAGTTCGCTCCGCGCGGCCGGCCGGCGGCTCTGGGGTGTCGCCGCGCTGCTGACAATCGCGGTGCCGGCACACGCCGACACATTCCACCTGACAACGGGCGGGCGCATCGAGGGCGAGCTGTCCGGCGAACGGGAGGGCTACTACGAAATCCTGACGACGCTCGGCACCGTGCGCCTGCCGCGCGACAGCGTCACCCGCGTCGAAGCCGGCCCGACGCCCTTCGCAGAGTACCGCCAGTTACGGCAACAGGCAGCCGACACTCCCCCCGCCCACGTGGCACTGGCCGCGTGGTGTGCCGAGCACGGCCTGCCGCGCGAGCGGCAGCAGCACCTGCGCCGGGCCCTGGAGCTCGATCCGGAATTCATCCCCGCCCGTCGGGCTCTGGGACAGGTGCGTGTGGGCGACGTCTGGATCAACCCGCCACGTGCATCTGCCAGCCGCCGAACCGAAACGACCGCCGCCCCGGACGCGCAGACTCCGGAAGAACTGGAAAGGCTTGCCACTGCAATACAGCTTGACTGGCAGCTTCAGATCCAGGCGATCAAATCAACGCTGCTCGACAGCGTGCTGCCCGAAGCGGCTGCCGAAGGCCGACGTCGCATCCTGGAAATCCAGGACCCTCTGGCCATCGTTCCACTGGTGCGGATCCTCGGGGCGGGCGACCTGTCTTGTCGCCAACTGTTGCTGGAGGCCCTGCGGCGATTCCCTGACGATGTGGCCACCGCCAACCTCGCGGCGATCGCGTTGGCCGACCCCAGCCGTGAGGTGCGCCGCGACACCATCAGCATCCTGACCCGCCGCCAGGACCCGCGGGTGGTGGACCGGTTCCGCCAGGCGCTGCAGACCGACGACGACGCGTTGGTGTGCCGCGCAGCCGAGGGACTGGGGGCTTTACGGGCGCGCGAGGCCGTCCCGGATCTCATCAGCGCGCTGACCGCGCTTCGCGAGCGGATGGTCACAGTGCGCGCCGACACGTACCACGGCAACTTCACCGTGCCGTTCACCGGCGGATACACACAGATTGGCTCTTTGCGCATTCCCTTGGGAGCGCAGATCGGCGTGGCCTGGCCCGGACCGTCCACGCCCAACCCGGAGGCGCTCATGGAGGTCACGGTGTACCGCTCGGAAGTCCTCGAGGCGCTCCGTCGAATCACGGGGGCAGACTTCGGCTTCGATCAGGCCGCCTGGGCCCGTTGGCACAAGGAGCACGGCTCATAAGAAGAACTTCGCTGAGCACTGCGACCCTCATCCTGGCAGTGGCCACGCTATCGCCGGCATTCCCCAGCGATCCTGCGAGCGCGGCGGTGACAGACTGGACGCCCGCCCTGCGGACGGGTCTGGATGCGCTGGCGCAGGCGGCCCGGACAGTGGCCGCGGAGTCGCCGCGCGTCACACTACTGGCCCCGCGAACCGGCTCACCGCACGGAACAGGGAGATGACGATTGCCAAAGCGCGGCTCGCGTGATACCACTTCCACCATGCGGCACGATGGGCGACAACCTGATGCCGTGCGCCCCGTGGAGTTGCTCCGCGGCTTCACCCAGGCGGCGCCCGGCTCCGTGCTGATCCGCATGGGCGGCACACACGTCCTTTGTACGGCTGCAATTGAGGAAGAGGTACCGCCCTGGCGCGCCGCCAGCGGGGCCGGTTGGGTGACGGCCGAATACGACATGCTGCCCGGCGCCACCGGACAGCGCCGGCCGCGCAGCCGCGAGCGCCTCGACGGCCGCACGCAGGAAATCCAGCGGCTCATCGGTCGGGCCCTGCGGACGGCCGTTGACCTGCCGCGGCTCGGCCCACGCACGATCTACCTGGATTGTGACGTGCTCCAGGCCGACGGCGGCACGCGCACCGCCGCCATCACCGGCGCGTACGTAGCCCTCTGCGACGCTGTCCGCGTCGGCCGGCAGCGTGGGCTCTGGGGCCCGGACGTCATTGTCGCCGGCGTCGCCGCCGTCAGTGTCGGCATCGTGGACGGGCAGATGCTGCTGGACCTGGACTACCCTGAAGACGCCGCCGCCGACGTGGACTGCAACCTGGTCATGACCTCACGCGGCCAATGGGTCGAGATTCAGGCTACGGCCGAACGGACCCCGCTGAGTGAAGAGCAATTAGCGGCGCTGCTGGCTCTCGGCCGCGGCGGTATCACGCATCTGTTGACCCTTCAGGAGCGGGTGCTGCGCTCCGGGCACCCGAGCGAATAACCAGTGCGCATGCGTAGTCCTCAACAATCGCCACGTTGGGTTGACCTCCTGATCCTGCTGGTAGTGTCGGTCTTGGGCTGCGCGGCCGCCCATGGCCGTCAGTCTCGGTCAGCAAGCACCGCCGATGAGCCCATGTGGGCCATCCGCTGTGCGACGTTGCGCGGCGCCGATCGGTTCCAGGCCGCAGAACAGCGCGCGGCGGCGTTGCGGGAGGTCCGCCAGCTCAAGTCCAAGCTCGTGCAGGTCCTGAACCTGAAGGACGAGACCGTCGTCTATTACGGGCAATACCGCCGCTCACACGACCCGGTCAAGAACATCACCCGCTATCGTCCCGACCCGCTTAAGGATCTGGAGTTGATTCGCAGCCTGAGCCTGATGGCGCCCGATCCAGCTACCGGCACAGAGCGTCCGATCTGGCCCTTCGTATACGCCACTCTGGAGGAGCTGCCGGTCGGTCCCAGCCAACGCCCGGAGTGGGACCTGGAACGGGCCGAAGGCTCCTGGACGCTGCACGTCGCCGTGTTCTACAACGAAGGCCCGATCACCAACCGCCGCTACCTCGCCGAGGAATACTGCCGCGAGCTGCGCCAGGAACAACGGGTCGAGGCGTACTTCCACCACGGCCCGGTGCGCAGCTCCGTTTACATCGGCCGATTCCCAGAGCGGGCCGTGCAGTCGATCACGCAAACCGCCCCCCTGACCGGCGCGGTCATCGCCAAGAACCAGATCGTCGATCCCGAGTTGCTCGCGCTACAGGAGCGCTTCCCATACAGCTATCAGAACGGCAAACGCGTCAACGAACTCGCCCGCGACCCGAACACCGGCGAGGTTATCCGCCTGCCGTTCAGGTCCTTTATTGTGCGTCTCCCCCGGGCGCCGGCACCGCCGCGCGGCGGCAGGTGAATCCATGCCCGAAGTCCTGCTGGCAACCGAGAACACGCGCAAGCTGCGCGAGCTGCAGGAAATCACCGCCGGATTCCCACTGCGCTGGCGCACCCTGCTCGAGTTCTCCGACACGCCTCCGGCCATCGAAAGCGGCGACACTTTCCCCGAGAATGCCCGGCAGAAAGCCCTGCACTACGCCGCCGCCACCGGCTTGTTCACCCTGGCCGACGATTCCGGACTCGAGGTGGACATCCTCGGCGGCGCCCCCGGCGTGCACTCCGCCCGCTACGCCGGCCTGCCGTCTGACGACGCCGCTAACAACCGCAAGCTGCTTGCCGCCCTGGCCGGCACGCCCCCCGAACACCGCAGCGCTCGCTTTCGCTGCGCCATGGCGTTCGTCCGGCCCGGCGAGGTACTGGGCGAAAGCACCGGCAGCGTCGAAGGCTTAATCATCGCCGAACCGCGCGGCCACAACGGCTTCGGCTATGACCCGCTCTTCCTCATCCCGGCGCTCGGCAAGACCGCCGCCGAGCTGCAACCGGACGAGAAACACGCCCTGAGCCACCGTGGGCAGGCACTGCGCGCCATTCTGCCGCAGATCGAGGAGTGGTTCCGCTCGCAAGGGCTATGGCACGCCTAGAACGGCCGCAGTTCCCGCCCGCGCCCGTGTCACACCGGGCCGCAATCGTCATCGCCTGCGGGCTGCTCATCACGCTGGCCGTCGCCCTGAACCAGTCGGCCGTCCATTGGCGCCAGAATGTCGTGGACTCGCACCTCTTCGCGTACCACGGCTGGGCCGTCGCCCAGGGTGCCCGGCCTTACCTCGACGTCTGGGACAACAAGCCGCCCGGCATCTGGTGGCTCAACGCCGCCGGCTTCGCGCTCTTCGGCGAAGGCATCACTGGCGAGCTGGTAATCTGCACAATCGCGCTGGCAGCCGCACTGGCGGCTTTCACCGGCATCGCCCGGCTCGCCTACCAGACCGCGCTCGCACTTCCAGCCACCCTGACCGGCTGCATACTACTGACCCACCTCATCTACGAAGGCGGCGCCAACCGCACCGAAACGTTCGTCATCGCCTGCGAATGCCTGGCCGCGTTCGCCTATCTTGTGTGGCTCCGGCACCGTCGCCGACGGTGGCTGCTGCTGGCCGGCCTGCTGGCCGGGGCGGCCCCGTGGTTCAAGCAATCCGGACTCGCCGTCGCCGTCGCCATTGCCGCACATCTCCTCTGGCAACAGTTCCAGCTCATGCGCCGAGGTGACGCGCTCCGGCTCCCGACACTACTCGCCCCACTGCTCATGGCTGCGGCCGGCTTCATGACAGTGCTGCTGGTCGCCGGCGCGCGCCTGGCCGCCAACGGCGCCTTGGGCGAGCTCTGGCACGCCATCGGGCCGTTCAACCGGGCATATTTCGCGATCGGCGACGCCACGTACACGCGGCTGGACCGCGTACTTCCGGTCTATTGGGAAGTGCTCGTGCCGCTGCGGTGGCTCTTTGCGGCAATGGCCATCGGACTCGCCTGGGCGCTCTGGGAGCGGTTTCGGCCGGGCCGACTCACGGCAGATGAACAGCCGCGCACGTACGTCGAGTTGTTCTGGCTCTGGTTCCTATTCGCGGCGTACCTGTCCTGTGTGGGCCCCGGCCGGCGCGGGCACCACTTCCTGCCCGTCCTCCCACCGCTGGGCCTGCTGGCACTCTATCCTCTGCATCGGCTGGCCGGCGCCCGCGGCCTGGCCGCCGCCCTGGTAGCACGCCCCACGACAGCCGGCGTCCTGGTGCTCTACCTCGCCGCCCTGGCTGCCCTGTTGGCCGCCAACGTTACCGAACTGAGCCGCTGCTGGCAGCAGAAGCTGCACCCATGGTCGTTGACCTACGCTGAGCGGCCCGGCTACATGGTTCAGGCCGACACCATCAGGCAGCTCACCAAGCCGGACGACCCCATCTACGTGTGGGGCTGGAGCCCCGGCACCTATCGCTACGCCTACCGCCCCTGCTCCTCGCGCTACGCCACCTTCGAGAAGGTCGGCCAGCTTGGCCGGCACGCCCAATTCATCCTGGACGCCGCCGTGGCCGACCTCCGCCGTCGGCCGCCGGAGGTCTTCGTCTTCTCTGACAACGATCTGCACGGCGTAACTGCCCCCCCGCGCACGGACTTCGGCGACTGGCTCGTCCGCAACTACACAAACCAAGGCTTCATCGGCGGCATGCACATTCTCACGCGCAATCAGCCGTGAGCGCTGGGCGTATCCCGCTTGCCCCCCGCGCTTGCGCTAGTCTCCGGATTCGGCCGGCGGCACGTAGTTGGGAACGTCCTTGGCCTGGCCGAATAGAAAGCTCTCCAGGTGCTCGCGCAGCACGCCCGTCGCGGCATCCGAAGTCGGGTCGAGGCGAAATTCGTTGATCACCATGCGCATGTGATCGGTCCACATCTCCCACGCCTGGGCGGAAACGTGCTCCCAGACGCGCTGCCGCAGTTCCGGGCCGCCGAAGAGCAGGCACATTCGCAAAGCCTGGCTGCCGGCGGGGGTTTGCTCATCAATCCCGGGCAACTCGCGCTTCAATTTGGCACAGTGGACACTCCTGGCTGCCATACGGGCACACTCCGGTTAGATTCTTGCTCGCGGTCGCCGCTGAGATTCTATGCGGGTCGCCTCAGCCGCGTCCGGTTTCCGCTCCGGCCGACAGCGCCTGCGCCGTTGCGGGCGTGCTCGCCTGCCCCAGCCACGTCTGTGCCGCCGTCACGAAGCGGCCAAGCGCAACCGTAGCCAGAAGCCCTAGAACAATCGCACAAATCGGCAACCAGGAGTGCGAGCGGTTCACCGTGCGACGACTTCCCTGTCGTGGCCTGCTCATCAGCGTCCATCCTTGGACAACGGGCAATCGATTCCGGTGGCCGGGTGCGGCCCGGCCTGACATCCAAGCTTACTCTCAGCCGGCCGGGCGCGTCAGCAGGACTGTCGCCAACACGCCCAGCGCGCCCAGGCACAAGACGGCCGCGACAATGATAATCACCAGGAAGCGCCGGGTCTGCTCACGAACCAGCGTTGCCAACGCCGCCCGCTGCTCGCGCTGCTCGGCATCCAGCCGTTCAAGCGTCTGCACTTGCGCCGCGCCGGACGCTCCCAGACCGTCAACCGCCTGGCTCAGCTTCTGCAGCGAGTGCATGAGCTGCGTGTCCGCCTCCTGGGCCACTTCCATGTGGCGTACCAGGGCGTGCACCGCATCTGCCTGCGAACGTAACAGACCGGGTATCTGACCCAACGACTCCGACACGACTGCCGCGTGTTCGGTGGCCCGGTGCACGTTGTCCGCGACGGCCTGGATGTGCCCGCCCTGGCTGCGCGCCGTCTCCGCCAACTCGGCCAACGTGTCAACCATCCGGCCGGTGTTCTGCCCCAGTTGCGCGGCACGCTCGTCCTGCGTGCGGTAATGCGCTTCAAGCGTGTCCATCATCTCGACCAGCCGCAGATAGCCCGCGCGCATCTGGGCCTGGCCGGAATCCCGCCCGCCAAAACGTGCCAGAAGCCCGGACGACTCACTCGCGCCGGGCGTCACGCCGTCGCCGGCCCCCACTGCCCGCCCATCCGCCCCATGCCCTGAATGATCTGCGCCGGCGTGGTCGCCGGCCACAGCGCCGCCGCCACGGAAGATGCTGCCCACGCGCTGCCAGAACGACATCTGGTGAGACACCGGCACACCTCCATGCACGCACTTACCGCTACCCGCGCTCGACGCGGATTATAGGCCCAAAGCCGCACCACTTGGACAGCGCCCGCCCGGCCACACGCAAAAAAACTCCGCGAATCGCCACCTGCTATTAAACTGCCGTCGGCCACTGGCCGATGCATCCGCAGCGCGCCGGTCCGCCGTGCGCTGCGAGAACGGCCATGACTATTTCGGGCATATTATCGGGTGTCGCAGACCCCCTGGGCATGGGCTTCGTGCTGTCGCGCGCTGCCGTGCGCGCCCAGCCGATCAGTCCGGCCGAACGCGTGCCGGGTCCGGGCCCCGATAACCCCGCAACCGGCTCAGACCCCGAGCTGCCGCTTGACCTCCAACGCTTCGACGTTGAGGACACGGTTGAGCTGAGCGACGCCGCCGAGCGCGCCGCCCAACGCTCCGCTGCGGTTGAAACCGTTCAGAGCCAGGTCGGTGCCCGCGAATTGACGCCCGAGGACCAGGCGCGTATCGAGGAACTCAAACAGCGCGACGCGGAAGTGCGCCAGCACGAACAGGCCCACCTTGCCGCCGCCGGCTCCTATGCTCTCGGCGGCGCCAGCTTCGAATATGAAACGGGCCCTGACGGCAAACGCTACGCCGTCGGCGGCGAGGTGCAGATCGACCTGACGCCCATACCCGACGACCCGGAAGCCACCATCCGCAAGATGGAGCAGGTCCGTGCCGCCGCCCTCGCCCCCGCCACGCCCTCGGCCGCGGACCAGCGTGTCGCCGCCCGGGCCAGCGCGCTGATGAACGAAGCCCGTGCCGAACTGGCCCAGGCCAATGGCCCCGGCGCAACTGACGCCCCCGCTGCCGGCTCTCGTCCTGATGAAGACGCGGAGCCGGCTGCGCCCGGCGATTACTCGCAGGCCGCCGCCGCTGTTGCGGCCTTCCCCACCAACACGGACGACGACCCACAGTCACGCCCCGACGGCCGGCCCAACCCGAACGCCCGCTTCCAGTCCGCTTACGCCCGGCCGCAGTCGACCTTCGACACCTACGCCTGACACGCCCCCGGCGGGCGCCGAACTCCCCACCGGCCGCCTACGTTTCCATACCCGCCTCTGTTACGATGACACGGCGTGACTGCCGCCAATACAGCTTCTGACCGCCCGCACTGCGAACAATGACCCGTAAGCACCGCCCGAGTCCGCCGCCTCGCTCTGCCGCACCGGCCGCCCAGCCCACGACATGGCGCTGGCGGCAGGATCTGCCGCTGCTGGCACTCGTCACGCTCGTCGCGCTAGCCGGCTTCGCCAACGCGCTGTGCAACGGCTTCGTGGGCGACGACGTCGGCATCATCGAGCACAACCCCCGGCTCGACCGCCCCTGGGACGTCCGGACCTTCTTCACCACGCCCTACTGGGGCGAGTACCTGCCCAATTCACGCCTCTACCGCCCGCTCACCACCATGAGCTTCGCGCTCGACCGGGCCGTGTTCGGTCCCGCGCCCTTCGGCGTACACCTCGTAAACGTCCTGACCAACGCGGCAATCGCCGCCCTGGTCTACGCCCTCGTGTTGCGCTACACGCGTCGCCGCCTGCCGGCCCTGCTGACGGCCCTGCTGTTTTCCATCCACCCGGTGCACACGGAGGTTGTGGCCAACGGCGTAGGGCGGGCCGAACTGGGCGCCACGCTGGCCATGCTGGTCGCGCTGCACCTCCACTTGTCATACATCCGCCACGCCGACGCGCCCCAGCCGCGGCGCCGGGCGCGCTTGAAACAGGCCGCCCGCCTGGCGACCCTCGCCACGCTGTATCTGGTCGCCCTGCTGTTCAAAGAGTCAGCCGTAGTCCTGCCGGGCCTGATGTTCCTGGCGGAATGGCTGCTGGTGCGCGGCGGCGCCTGGCGGGCGATGCTCCCGCGGCTGCCCGGCTACCTGCTGCTGGTAGTGCCTCTGGCGATCTTCGTGGCGGCCCGGGTCGCCGTGGTCGGTCCGCAGCCGCCGGCGCCGCAGGAAGTGCTCCTGGGCGCCAGCACGGCGCAACGCCTGCTGCACGCCAGCGCGACCACGCTCCAATACATCGGGCAGCTAGCCTTCCCGCTCTGGCTGTGTGCCGACTACTCCGACTACCGCAACCTCATCCGCCCAACACTCGCCGATCCGCTTGTCCTGGCGTCACTGGCGGCCTGGGTCGGCTTGGCCGCACTCACGGGCAGTCTGGCCCGCCGCCGCCGGCACCTGCCGCTCTTTGCGCTCGGCTGGTTCTTCCTGGCACTTCTGCCCGCCAGCAACCTGCTCATGCCGGTCGGGACGATCCGCGCCGACCGGCTGCTCTTCGTGCCCTCGCTCGGATTCACGCTCATCGCCGGCGACCTGCTCGCTCGGCTGACACGCCACCAAAAAGTCCTCGGCGTCAGCCTCGTGCTCATCATCATGGGATTCTACGGCTGGCGCACCTGGACGCGCAACCAGGACTGGTACAGCCAGGACACGCTTTGGGCCCGCACGGTCCGCGACAACCCCGGCAGCGCCATGGCCTGGTACGGCCATGGACAAAGCCTCCACCGACAGCAGCAGCTCGAACTCGCCGCCCAGGCCTACGAGCGCGCCGGCCAACTGCGTGCCTCGGCCGGCTTCTTCTATGGCGACGCCCACCGTGGACACGCGGACGTCCTCAGAATCCTCGGCGACGACGCCGGCGCCATCCGCCAGTACCAGTTGCTGATCGAACGCGAGCCGCCGGATTTCCGCGTTTACGTGAACCTGGCGCAGGCTTATAAGCGCCAGAACGACACGGCCCAGGCGCTCGCGGCGATTGCCGAGGCTATCCGCCTGCAGCCGGACGAGCCGGCCCTCTGGGACATCAAGGCCTCCATCCTGCGCCAGGCGGGCATGACGCTGGAGGCCCACGCGGCCAGCCAGCAGGCCGCACAGATGCGTGACCGCCGCTGAGCCCAATACGATGGCAGACCTGAAACCATGAGCAGGAAGCGCGACCGCCAAGGTGTACGACCGCCACGCCCGCCGGCCGCTCCGGCCATGCCGCCCGACTCTGCCGGCTGGAATTGGCGGCGCGACGGCCTCTACGCCGCACTGGCGTTCGTCCTGACCTTCGGTGCGTTCGCCAATTCGCTGACAAACGGCTTCGTCTATGACGACGGCCAGATAATCCGCGACAACCCACGCCTCGAGCGCTGGTGGGACTTGCCCACCTTCTTCGGCACGTCCTACTGGGACGTCCCCACGCGCGACCTGCAGCTTCACCGCCCGCTGACCATCATGAGCTTCGCCGTCGATCGGGCCGTCTTCGGGCCCGGCCCCTTCGGCGTGCACCTCATGAACGTACTCGCCAACGCCCTGATCGCCGTGCTCGTGTACGGTCTGGCCTGGCGACTGACACAGCGGCGCGGCCTGGCACTGGCGGCGGCACTGCTGTTCGGCCTGCATCCGGTCCATACGGAAGCGGTCGCCAACGGCGTTGGGCGGGCCGAGCTGTACGCCATGCTCGCCGTGTTGGGCAGCGCCCACCTGCATCTGACCTATGTGCGCGGGACCATCGCCCGCGCCGCTGCCGAGCCAGCCGGACGCGCTGGTCGCCCAATCTGCTTGGCCGGCGCATTGACGCTGTACCTGATAGCACTGCTGTTCAAGGAATCCGCCATTGTGCTGCCGGGGCTGCTGTTGCTGATGGAGTGGCTCGTGCTGCGCACCGGTCAAGTGCGCCCCATGCTGCCGCGCATCGGCACGTACGCCCTATATGCCCTGCCGCTGGGCGTGTACCTGGCCGCCCGGCTGGCCGTGGTGGGCTTCGGCAACCCGGCCGCTCAGGAAGTCATGGCCGACACCAGCACGCTACAACGCATGCTGTACGTCAGCGAGACCACCTGGCGTTACCTCGGGCAACTGGCCCTGCCCCTGTGGCTGTGCGCCGAATACGCCGACTACACCAACCTCATCCAACCGACCCTGGCAGACCCGCTCACGCTGGCCGCGCTCGTGGCCTGGCTCGGCGCCGCGGCCGTTATCGTGTGGCTGGTCCGCCGCCGCCAATGGCTGATCCTATTCGGGCTGGCATGGTTCGGACTGGCGCTGCTGCCGGTCAGCAGCCTGCTCGTGCCCATTGGCACGGTCCGGGCTGACCGCCTGCTGTTCCTGCCCTCGCTCGGCTTCGTGCTGGTCCTCGCCCAGCTCGTCGCGGATCTGGGCCGGCGACAGCGCGTCGCCGGGGTCGCACTGCTCGTCGCGCTCCTGGCGTTCTACGGCTGGCGCACCGTCACGCGCAACCGCGTGTGGCATGACCAGGCCACCTTCTGGACCGTTACCGCCCGGCAGAATCCCGGCAGCGCGCTGGCCGCGCTCATGGCCGGCGCTCAGCATGAGGAGGCCGGCGACTTCGCCGCCGCCGAACAGGCCTACAAACGCGCCTGGGAGTTGCGCGACGGCGCCGGCTTCTTTTACAAGGAGGCGCACCTCAAGTACGCCATCCGCCTCCAACAGCGCAACGAGCGCCAGGCCGCCGCACACCACTACCGCCTCGTGCTCGAACGATTCCCCAATGACCCCACCGCCCTCGTGAATCTCGGCCAGCTCCTCTTCGGCGACGACCCCACGCGGGCCGAGGCGATTGTGCTGCTTCAGCGCGCGGTCGCCGGCCGGCCCGACGACCACGTCGCCCGCTTCTACCTCGGCCTCGCCTATCGGCGCGACAACCAGCGCACGCTGGCTTTGCGGGAAGTGGACGCGGCCATTTCCGTGCACCCTGAGCAGCCGGACTACTGGGGCGCCAAGGCACTACTCCTGCGCGAACTCGGGCGTGAGTCCGAGGCCGCCGCGGCCCAGCAACAGGCCCAGCGGCTGCGTCGCCGGCCGTAGCGCCGCATATCCACCGGCACCCGTTGACGCCGACCGATCACAACACCTGGTTCAGTAGTCGCCCGCGCCCCGCTTGGCCCGCTCCAGCGTATCCACCACTACCCGGATCGGCTCCGCCGGCACGAATAACTCGATCCGCAGCGCGTCCGCGTCCAGGTACACGCCGCTGCTGACCAACGGCGCCTCCACGCGCGGTATCTCCAGCCGCGGCATCGGACCGCCAATCGTCTGCGCCATTCTCACCGCGAATTCAAACAGCTTCGGCACGTCCACCAGTAACAGCACCTGCGGGTCCGGCGATATCGCCCCGCGGGCCGCGCCAACACGCCTGTTCTCAGCCAGCGGCGTGCCGACCCCACGCAACAGCCGGCTCAGCCGCGCCCGGGCCTGCGCCGCCGGCCCGGACGCGAACACCACGTCCTGCTCACGCGCAACCCCGTACATGGTCATCTTCCGGCCGTACAGTGCCTCGATCATCCGCCGAGCCTGCTCGTCGGCCGTCTCGAACGACAGCTCGAAGACCTGCGCCGTCCGACCCTCGACCTCGTCAGTCCGACAGTCCACGCTCATCGTCCCGCCGGCAGCAAAAGCCCCCAGAAACTCCGGGTCCGTCGCATAGGCACGCCGCATGTTGTCCAGCAAGGCCTGCGGCTGATTCGTGAAGTAGACACAATCCACTGCCATCACCTGCTCGGGCACCGCCAGCCCCACCAACACGTTGTAGCCGCTCAGGCCGTCCTGCATCTGCATGATGGCCTGATAAGCCTGCTCAAACGCCGCGCTGCCCACACGCTCCTTGATACGCTCGTTTCGCAGAAGCACATCCAGCATGCGGCTGCCCAGGCTCTTCGCCCCCGCCGGGGCTTCCCATTCAAACGCCATCACTAACAGGCCCGGGTCGTCCGGCAGGCCGCGCAACGAATCCCGCTTGGTGCGCGTGATCGTGCGCAGGTACTCGGCCACGGTGCCGCCCGCTGTGAACGTGAGTGCCTTGCGTACGCGCAGGCCGTCGCGCCCCACACGCACCCCCAGCATTCCCATCTCCGCCTGTCCGAGCACCTCGCGCGCCTGCGCGAAACACCAGCGCACCATCTCCAGGGCCGCCTCGTCGCCCGAACCGCTCACCGCCGCTCCCATCTGCATCGACGCCTCAACCGCCCCCAGCACCGGCAGCGCCAGCGGAGCCCACGACCGCACTCGCACCAGCACAACCGCCTGATCAGCGCTCAGCCACTCGCGGAAACGCGCGGGCCACTGCTCCCCCGCACCCGTCGCCCGCCGGGCCGCCGACTCCACCGCCTGCTCGTCGTGACCCAGCATCAGCACCTTGCCCGCCAGCGCGGCATATGCCCGCGCCCCCGCAAGCTCGACGGCGTAGTATCCCGCCTCCAGCGGCACTGCTTCGGCCGCTTCCAGCCAGGCGCGCGCGTCACGCAACTCGCACACCACCAACGGCCCCGGCTGACCCGCCGACAACGCCACCACCAGCGGTCCGCCGACGTTCAACCCCGCCCGGTTCCCCAACAGGTCAACCGTGTCCAGCAGCCCGCCCGGCTCCACGTCCGCCAGATCATCGATCCCGCTGCCACGCCCGAAAGCAGCAATACCCGCAGCCAGATCGACGACACTACGCACCACCACCACCGCGTCCGCATCCCGCGGCGCGTGTGCCAACAGCCGCGCGACCGGCTCGTCGCCCCGCGTTATCGGGCAGAACACAACCCCCAGCACGCCGCACAGCAAGACCATCCGAAGCATGCCAACACTCCCGGCCTGATATCGGCCGCCACTCGCCGTAACCCGCCCGGCTCACCACCATATCACTCGTGACCGACACCGGCCCCAAATGCGTACAAGTTCCTACAGCATCCGCCACGGCCGCGGCCTTGCACTGACGAATCCGCCGGCCGCAGGCCCTCCTGACCGCCATCTGGCTGATCCGATAACCGCGGCCGACCTCTGCGCCAACTCCGCACTTCCACCCGCAACCGCCGATTCCAGCCGCCGCGCAATCGCGCCGATTCATCCACAGGGCCCAGCCTACTGCCCGGAGAAGGGTACACCGTGAGCGAGAAGTCCACCAACGCCGTCATCAGCGACGAAGAGCTCAACGCGGCCATTGCCGAGGTCGAGGCCATGCAGGACGTGCCCAGCCTCGACGACGGTCGTGACGAGAAGCCGGTCGTCACGGTCCCCATCCCCGTACCCGCCGTCCGCACGATCAGGCGCCAAGACGCCGCCGACCAGGGCAGCCAGAAGCAGGCCAAGACCGAGAAGTCCGCCCCAACCACCCCGCCCAAACCCACACCCGCAAAACCGGCCAGCGCCGCGGCGACCACTCAGCCCGACGCGGCGCGGCCTCGCCCGCGGCGCGGCCTGCTGGCGCGCGTGCTGGCAGCACTCGCCGCGCTGTCCCTGCCCGGCCTGCGCAAACGGCGGCGCCGCAGCAAGGCCGCGCCGGAAGAATCATCTGCCCAGACAGAACCCGCGCCCGCCCCAGAGCAGGACGCCGCCGGCGCCCGGCCATCTGCGCTGAGCCGGCTGCTGTGGCTATTGGACACCGTCCTGGAACTCGTGAACCGCCCGTTCGCCTTCCTCACACCCGAGGCCCGCCGCACCATCGGCGCCGTTAGCCTGGTCACGTTGTTGGTGTCAGTCCTGGCCGGCTATCTGCTCCCCATACTGGTCCCACGCCAGGACCCGGTCACGACTTTGTACCGCATGCGCGCCGAGGTACTCGCCGCGCCGGCCGATTCCGACCCCGAATCCTCGGACTAACGGCGCGCCACCGGCCGTGCCACGGCTCAGCTCCGCACGGTAAACGCGAAGTCCACGTGCAACCCGCCCGGCACGATCCGGCCGGGCGGCGTGATGCGCACGTGCACTTGGCGCCGGGCCGCATCGTCCGCCGCGGCTCCGACCCCCACCATGACCGCCTCGGATGAGTCCTCCGCCGTCAGCCGCAGCAGGTCACGCAGCCCGAACAAGAGCCGCTTCTGAATCTCCTCGTCCGGTAGCCCATGCAGTTCCGGCGCCTGTTCGCTCAACCAGGCCCCCGTGATGTTGCTGAACTGCTGATAAGGCACGCTGATCTCGAGCGCGGCCTGTTGGGCGCCGATGTCGGCCGTGACCTTCGGCCGCGCCACCGTCACGCCGCCCAGCAGCACGCACCCGTCCGTGCCCGGAATACTCTGCAGAACGTTGATGCCGACGGCCGGCAACTCGTCGATCCGGCGATCCGGCAACGTCAGGTCGCCCGGCCCCCAGGGCTTCTGCGCGTCAGCCGGATTGGGAATCACGGGCAGGTCGCCCACCTTCCCGGCCTGAGCCCCGTACATCCGCGTCGGCCAGCCATGCGTCGCAAACGCACGCCCGGCGCACAGGCCCATCGCCAGGTGACCGCCGGCCCACATGGCCTGCGATGCGGCGGTGCACTGCTCGTCGCACGTGAACTCGCGGCTGTCCGGCCGCCGCGCATGCGGTGCCCGCAGCAGGAAGCGCCCCATGACCGCCGCCAGCCACCGGCTGTAAGGCTGATCGCGCAGGGCACGCCACTTGGCGAACTGCCAGCCGTCAACCAGGTTCGACAGGTTCGGCAGGTTCTTAATCAGATTCGCCGAGCGAACGTCGAAGAACACCGGCTCCAGCGCGAACACCAGCGGCACCGCCAGGCTGGCCCCCAGTTGCGCCAGCTCGTCCAGCAAGGCAATGTCGGCCGGCTCATTGCGGAAGGGGGAATCCAGCAGCACCAGCCCCGGCGTATCAACGTCGCCCGCGAAGGCCGCCTCAACCACGTGCTCATTCAAACACGCGACTACCTCTTCGCGCGGCGCATCCAGCATTGCCAGGCGCACGCCCGCGCGGAAGTCCAGCCGATCCACCAGGAACTTGACCGCGCGCCAGGCCGCCTCCAGACGCCGCACCTCCGGATGCTGCCACAGCGCGCTGGCGATCGTCGTGAGCTCCGCGTGCAGCCGGCCGGCCCATTCGTCCAGCCGGCGACTTTCCGCGCCGCTGAGCCGCGCTTCCGGCGTGCCCGCCTCTGCCGCCAGGCGCTCCACATCGGCACTCACCCGCCGCGCCGCATCCGGCTCGTCAATCATGTCCAGAATGCTGCCACTTGTCGGAACCGCCCCGCCCGCCTTTGGCTCAGCGCCGGACCTGCCCTCCCGCAGCCATTGCAGCGTTCCGTCCGCCGCCACCGCAGCCCCAACGGCAGCATCCAGCTCCGCCGCGGACAGCCGGCCCGCGCGCCGCTCACGCACTTGCTGCCACAGCGCCAGCCGCGCCTCCGCCTGGGGCACCTGCCGCAGCAGGCCCTCAGCCTCAAACGCCGCCAGCGAGCCAAACGTCAGCGCCAACTCCCAATCAGCACCCGCCCCAACCGGCGGCGGCAACGCGAGCGTCACCTCCGGCCGCGCCCGCGACAACACCTCAACGAAGCTGTCCTTGTCAATCGGCGCCAGGCCGCCCAGCCGACCCGCGCTGCCCAGGCCCCCGGCAAACACGAGCGTGTACGCGCGTCGCGCCGGCGTAGCCGGTGTGGCCGCATCCATCGAGAAGGTGACGTCGCTGTCGTCTTGCATCACATGCCCTCGACCCCCGGCGAAATGTCCATTCTCAGCATCGCACGTTCGCTCCCGTCAGTCAAGCACCTTCGGCCTGCAATCCGCCCGTTCATCCGCCCCGGACAGACACGGCCGGCACGGCGTCACCGCTACGCGGCCCGCGCGCCCAGCGCCAGCCAAACCAGCGTCAAGTTGAATGCCGCGTGGCACCCGGCCGCAATGCCCAGCCCGCGCCACAGAAACACAATCGCCAGGTAGACCCCGGCCAGCACGAGTTGCACGAAGTGCCGCCCGTCAAACGTCGCACTCCCGATCGGCGCGAAATGACACAGCGCGAACAGACCCGCGGACAACGCGACAACCAGCGGCACGCTTACCCGCCGGGCCACGCGCAGCCCGCTCTCCAGCAGGCGCGACAGGCCGGCGATCAGGTACAGGCGAAAGACCAACTCCTCGTAGATGCCCGCCCCCAGGGCCAAGACCACCTGCCCTCGCAACGCCAACGCACTGTCAGCGGAGCCTTGACCCGCCTGCAATGCCATCACCTGCCCCAGCACAAAAAGCGGCATCGTCAAAACGATGCTCTCCAACGCCATCAGCGGCAACATCCAGATCCGCACCCGCCAGGAGTGCCGCGCCAGAATGTGCCAGATCAGCAGCGTCAGCAGCAGCGCTACCCCCGGCAACCACATGCCGCCGGCCCCAAACCAACTGAGCAGCTTCTGCACGAGGCTTTGCGCCACGAGTTGCCGCTCCGGCCAGGCCACCGGCCGCAGCAGCAGCGTACCAAACTCGTACGTCGCCACCAGCGGAAAGAGGAAAAGCAGGCAGTAGAGCGGCTGCGGGACCTCCACCTTGTACACACGCCAGAGCAAACGGGCGGATTCTGTCACCGTGCGGCGCCGCGGTCCCGGGTCGTCCTTCATGCCCCCATTATCTGCCGTTCATCCCGCCCGCGGTAGACCCGCGGTGTGGCTCACTCCGCGGCCGGCTCACGCCGCAGCAAGTCGATGTGGTCCGCCAGCCGCGCCGCAAAGGACTCATCCAACGGACCACAAGCCCGTTCAAAAGCCGCCAGCCGCCCTGCGTCCGCCCCAGCCCGCTCAGCCACGAACCGGCCAAACTGCTCTGGATGCCGCCGGAACAAGTAGCTCGTGAGCGCCCACGCCAGCGCGTAGTCCTGCCAGCCGCGCCAGCCCGATTCATCGGCGACCATGCGCCGCAACTCCGCCGGCAAGTCCGCGCAGTTCCCGTAGAGCACGTCATACTCCGCCAGACGATAGCGATTCGTCCCCTCCGCCAGCGTCGCGCCCCGCTCGACAAACGGTAGCTCGAACAACTCCGCCAGCCCTTCAACGACCCACGTGGGAGTACCGCCCCCCGCCGGCACCAACCCGATGTTCGCATGAATCTGATGGGCCGCCTCGTGCTGAATCACCGTAGCAGTCAGGGACTCCGTGTTGCGGCGCAGACGCCGGCTCAACTCCGCGCGCCGCTCATGCGCCGCTCGTCCGAGGTTGTCCAACTCGGCCCGCAGCCGTGCCACCGGCGGATAGCCGGCCAGATCGAACAGCACCGTCCGGTTCTCGGCCGGCTCATAGAAGCCCAGCACGTCGCGCTGCTCTGGCGCCACCCGCTCGCGGTACGCGCGAAACTCCCCATACGAACCGAAGAATAACACCGGCAGCTTCACCGCCGGCGCTTCCAGCCGCAGCCCCACCGCGGCGGCAAACGGCACGTGCGCCCGATACACCGCCTCCAACCGGTCCGCCAGTGCCCGGACCTGACCCGTGCGGCCGGTATACACAATGACGAAATGCTCGCTTTCGAACACCCGCGCCCGCGCGGCGGCGGCCTCCCGCAGCCGCGCCAGGGCATCCTCATCCGTCTGCAGCGGCCTGAGAAACGCCGCCGTTGCCTCCCTGTCGCAGGGCTCCGCCGCGCCGGCCATCCCGGCAACCAGCACCGCCGGCACGATCAACAGCAGCCGTAGACCAGCACGCATCGTATCACCAGGGCTCACCCGCCCGCCCGAAGAAGACGCCGCGGAGACACACCGTGGCGGTCAATCCGCGGCGACAAACCGGTCACGCGCCCCGTGTCCTGCGCCCCTACGGCGGATCCGGCGGCACCGCCGCGGGATTCAGCGGCAAGGCGCGCAGCCATGCGTACCACTTGTCGACCCACTCCTCGTTGATGCGCCCAAAGCGATCCTCGAACTCCTTCTCCAGCATCGTCACCGTAACTTCGTCACCCGGATTCCGCGTGGAGACCACCCGCATGTAATCGGTGAATTCCTTTGGATACTGCTTGCGCAGGTAATAGGTCAGCGCCCAGCCCACCGGATAGTAGCTGCCGCCCCCGCGGAGAAACACGTTGCCGTCCACGATGAAGTTCTTCAGCCACTGGGGCGTGAACTTCCGCTGCCCGTACCACTCGAGGAACTTGGATAACTGGTAGTGGTTGATCACGCCCAGGCTGGCCCCCTCCGAGCTCGGCGGCACCTCGAACATCATGGTCGTGCCCTCCACCAGCCAACGCTGCACGCCCTCCCGGCTCTCCGGGTTCAGGAATGCCTCCGGCGGAAACACGCCCAGGTTGAAATGCAGATGGTGACCGATCTCGTGCTGGGTCACCTCCATGTTCATGTGCTCCACCCAGCGCTCAGCCGCCGTCCTGATCTTCAGCCGCTGCTGCGGCGGCACGCGCGGGTCCTCCGCCGTCTTCAGCGCCGCCGCTATGTTTGGCAGCGACGCCAAGTCAAAAAAGTGCGAACGGTTCGAGGTCGGCAGGAAGTAGCCTAGCGCCCCGGACGGATGGCCGTACGCGTTTACGCTGTGCGTCTCGAACTCCTGCTGCGTGCCGAAAAAGTAGACCTCCATCTTGCAATCCGGCACCAGGATCGGCAAACTCAGTATCTTCATGTACGCAATGTTCCAGCGCCACACGGCCTCCAACCGGTTCAGCAGCCGCCGCGCCTCCGCGTCCGTGCCCGTGTGCACCATCATGAAGTTCGGCGTCATCAGCACCTTGTCGGTCCCAGCCAGGAACTTCATCTCCTCCAGCGACTCCTCGTTCACCGGTAGCTCGGCCGGAAGCTCCGCCGCACTCTCGATCCCCAGCGCATCGAAGTCCACCCCCACCACCAGGGCCTCGATCTCCGGGTCAGTTATCCGCCGACGATAGGACGTGCCCTCCGCATCTCCCGGAGCGACAATCTCATCTTCCTGCACCGCCACCATGCTGCGGACCTGGCTCCGCGGCAGCGTCACCGCGATGCCCCGCCCCATGTCTACACGGTAGCCCTCCGCTGTCGCCTCAACCTCCCCGACCAGCCACCGTCCGTCCACGGTCTGCACACGCATCCGCCCCAGCTCCTCGGCCATGGCAGACGATGCGCCCAATCCCGCCAGCAGCACCGCCAGGGTGACAACGGACCCCATATATCGTGTAAGCATCACTGGAACCTCTCCGCAAGGATGCCCGAAGCTCAACGCGCACTCACCTACTAGTTTATAGCTCCATCAGCCGAAGCCGCAACTCAAACCCGCCAATCCCACGGTTTCCTTCTCCGCTCCGTGGGCGCCCCGCTGAACGCTCACCACGCCGACTGGCGATAACAGCCGCCCAGGATTAATCTTATGATCTCAAGCCGCGGAGCGTGCCATGAACGTATATTCTCGTAAGGGCGAAGCTGCCCTGATTCGACGAATCCGTAGCGAGCTGCAGACGCCCGCGCCCGCCCGCGAACCCAGGCCGCGCAACTTCATCGACGATATGGCTTTGCTGACCGACGACTCGCAGGCGCTGCTCTGGACGGTTGACATGCTCATGGACGGCGTCGACTTCCGCTCCACTGAGCATGATTGGTACGACATCGGCCGCAAAGCCATGGCCGTCAACCTCAGCGACTGTGCCGCCATGGCCGCCCAGCCGCTGGCCGCCCTGTGCGCCGTTTCACTCAGCAATCACCTGGCCCAAGACGACGCCGTCAACCTTGTGCGCGGCGCGCACGGCTTTGGCCTGCGCTGGAACTGCCCCATCGTCGGCGGCGACACGAATAGCTGGGACCAGCCCACGGTCATCGCCATCACGATCGCCGCCCGCACCGAGTCCGGCCGGAAACCCGTATGCCGAGACGGCGCCCGCCCGGGCGACCTGATCTACCTCTCCGGCCCCGTCGGCGGCTCGATTCTCGGCCGCCATATGGCGTTCGAGCCCCGCATCGAGACGGCCCTGGCCATCAACCGGCAACTCGCCCCGCACGCGATGATCGACATCAGCGACGGCCTCGCCCTGGACCTGTCGAGAGTACTCGAGGCCTCCCAATGCGCTGCCGTGCTGGACGCACGCGCCCTGGACGCCCTGACCCATACCGACGCCCAACGCCTGTCCGTGCGCGACGGCCGCCCCGCCCGCGAACACGCCCTGCACGATGGCGAGGATTTCGAGCTGATCGTCATGCTGCCCCCCAACGCGGACCCTGCCGCCTGCCAGGCGCTCGGCCTGCATGCGCTCGGCCGCATCGAGTCGGGCAGCGGGGTCGTCCTGTCCGATCCGGACGGCCGCCAGACTCCCATCGAGCCGCGCGGCTGGGAGCACTTCCAGTGACACCCCCGCTCCGCTGGCAATCCGATGATCCCGCCCGAACCCGGCAGTGTGGATGCCTGCTGGGTCGCCTGCTGCGGGCGGGCGACGTCGTGGCCCTGTCCGGCGCATTGGGTGCCGGCAAGACGCAGTTTGTCAAGGGGCTGGCCGCCGGGCTGGATGTGCGGGCGGACGAAGTAGTTAGCAGCCCCACCTTCGTGCTGATGCGCGAGTACGCCGGCCGCCTGCGGCTATATCACCTCGATGCGTACCGGCTGCACGACGTGGACGAACTCCTGGCACTGGGTTGGGAGGAGCTGCTGGAGGAGCCCGGGGCCGTCGTGGTCCTGGAGTGGGCGGACCGCGTGCCGGACGCCGTGCCGCCCGCCGCCTGGCGGATCGAGCTGGAGCATCTGAGCGAGTTAGGCCGCCTGCTGACCATCAGTGGCCCGAACCCGGAGATGCTGGGGCAATTGGCCGCGCACCTGCCTGGGCGTTCCGGCCGCGTGGACGCCGCCGGGAACGCCGAAAAGCCGGCTGCCGACGGTTGACAGGACTGCCCGCCCAGCCAACACTAGCAGCAGTACTTGAGTGAGTGTTCCTCAAGGGGAAGCGGATGCGCGCGTTGTTGATGTTGGTAATGCTCGTTGGATTGGCCGCACTGGGCGGCTGTGCCACCATGACCCGCTCGGGCGACGACAACTGGGCCACATTCGAGCGGTCGGTCCAGTACGACATGCGGCAGATGGCCGAGGACTTCAACTACGTCTGGATGTTGGACCGTCCGAGCCGTCTGTCCAGGTGGGTGACGCGGTAGGCCGGTCCGGGACGTACGGTCTCGCGGGGCATGGGGTGCTCCGCGCTGATGTTCCCAGTGCTGTCGTGCGCCGCCTCCCGACCCCGTCACGTTGCCCCCGCCACCAATGCCGACCGTGAAAGCTTCCCGACCGGCGCACCACCGCCGGCCCGATCGCCGTCGCTGCATCCGCAGCCACCTGGCCTGATGGCCTGGAACTTCCCGCTGACGGCCATCCATTTTCCCCGCAACCACAAGCCGGCAGGACGCCTCGCGTAACTATCGCCGTGCAAGCTACTTACAAGTCGGCGTCTCCCGCCCGGCCCGCGCGTGTAGTGCACTGCAAGTCGCAAACCGCGCCCACAGTTGATCCAGATCAAGGACTGCCCCGCAATGGCTCGCAACAATCCGGGCATGACGCCGGCGCGGCGGCCGGCACCTGGCAACGTGCCTCGGCTAACAGAACCCACGCGGAAACCGCGTCTCTGAGAAAGGAGCCTTCGTTGTTCTGTAACCAGTGCGAACAGGTCCGTAATGGAATCGGCTGCACCGAGCCGGTCGGAGTCTGCGGCAAAGATCCGGACATGCAGTCACTTCAGGAGACCCTGCTGTACGGCCTCAAGGGCCTGGCGGCGTATGCGCACCACGCCCGCCGGCTCGGCATGGTGGACGAGGAAGTTGACGCGTTCGTCGAGGAGGCGCTCTTCGCCACGGTCACCAACGTCAACTTCGACCTCGACAGCCTCTTTGAGCTTGTCATCGACTGCGGCAAACACAACCTGCGCGTCATGCAGTTGCTCAACGACGGCCACGTCCAGCGCTTCGGTCAGCCCGCGCCCACCAGCGTCTACGAGGGCACCAAGGCCGGCCCCGGCATCCTCGTCACCGGCCATGACATGGTCGATCTGTACAATCTCCTGGAACAGACCAAGGGCACCGGCATCAACATCTATACCCACGGCGAGATGCTGCCGGCCCACGCCTACCCCGAACTGCGCAAGTACGAGCACCTGGTCGGCCACTTCGGCGACGCCTGGCAGAAACAGCGCACCGAGTTCATACAGTTCACCGGGCCGATCCTGGCGACCACCAACTGCATCCTCATTCCCAAAAGCCAATACAAGGACCGCGTCTTCACCACCCGCGTCACGGCCGTCCCCGGCGGAAAACGCCTCAAGACCAACGACTTCAGCGAAGTGCTCGAGTGCGCCCGGCGGTGTGAGCCGCTCACGGACAACCCCGTCCGTGAAACCACCATCGGCTTTCACTACAACGTGCTCGTCAGCGCGGCCGACAAGATCCTCAACGCCGTCAAGGCCGGCAAGCTCAGCCACTTCTACGTCATCGGCGGCTGCGACGGCGCCGAGCCCGGCCGCAACTACTTCGCCCAGTACGCCGCCAATACCCCGCAGGACTCGCTGATCCTCACCATGGGCTGCGGCAAGTTCCGCATCCGCAACGAGAATGTCGGCACCATACAGATCGACGGCGTCGGCGAAATCCCTCGCATCCTCGACATGGGCCAGTGCAACGACAGCTATGGCGCCATCCAGGTTGCCGTTGCCCTCTCCAAGGCCCTCGGCTGCGGCATGAACGACCTGCCGCTGACCATTGTCCTGAGCTGGTTCGAGCAGAAAGCCGTGGCCGTGCTGCTTACGCTGCTGTACCTGGGCGTCCGCGGGATTCGCATCGGTCCGGCGGCGCCGGCGTTCGTCAGCCCAAACGTCTTCAAGATCCTGCAGGATAAGTACGACCTGCAACTGACCGGTTGAACCGTTCGCACCACAAGCCGCGCCCCGGCGAAATCCCCCGGTCCGTGGCACAAACGCGGTCCCCGGCGGGTGGTTGGCGAGGCGGAGCAACACGCCGGGTGCAACCAGTTGCCCGCGGCAGAGCGTGATCCGCCCGCAAACGCACGGGAGATTAGGCAGCACGAACTCTGGCGAACCTCCCCCGGGCGGAATGACTACGAGGCGCCGGAAACACCGGCGCCTCGCAATCGCGTGAGCACTTCTGAGGTGAGGCAGACGCCGATCTCATCGGCCGGCGTCCGCCTCAATCAGGGAGTGGGTTAACGATCAGAAGTCCCCAATGTGGCCGTCCTTGTGCGGTGCCGACTCGACCGCGGCACCGTGCTCCCCGGCGTACTCGGCGCCATGCTGGAACTGAACGTGACCTGCAGCGTGGGTTGGTAGCTTCGACGCGGCCTGGCCCGACTTCCCGGTTGCCGCGTGACTGACATGAGCCACAGTCCGGCGACGCGGCGGCGCATAGCCGCTTCCTTCGCTGCGTCCCGCCGCTCCGCCCACCATCGCCACCAGTTCACGGACCATGGCCTTGACCGTCTCGGACTGGGAGCTGAGTTCCTCCGCGGCGCTGGCGGCCTCCTCGGCGCCGGCCGCATTCTGCTGCGTCACCTTGTCCATCTGCGCCACGGCCGTATTCACCTGCTCGACGCCCTGGGCCTGCTCCTGGCCCGCCCGTGCGATGCCATCGATCAAGTCTGACACCGTAGTGGCCTGCTGCACGATCGCGGTCAGCGAGTTGCCCACTTCGCTGGCCACGTGCGTCCCCTGCTGGGCGCGGTGCACGGCGTCCTCGATCAGCCCGGTGGTGTCCCGGGCGGCGGAGGCACAGCGCTGCGCCAGGTTGCGGACTTCCTCCGCCACCACGGCGAAGCCTTTGCCATGTTCGCCGGCGCGGGCCGCCTCCACCGCCGCATTGAGCGCCAGCAGGTTGGTCTGGAAGGCGATCTCCTCGATCACCTTGATGATCTTGCTGATCTTCTCGGAAGATTCGTTGATCCCGGTCATGGCCTCGTTGAGCTGCACCATGCTCTTGTCACCGTCGTTGGCGGCTTGGCGGGTCTGGCCGGCCAACTCATTGGCCTTCTGCGAATTCTCGGCGCTGGTGCGGCTCATGGCCGCCATCTCCTCCAGGGCGCTGGAGGTCTCCTCCAGGGAGGAGGCCTGCTCGCTGGCCCCCTCGGCCAACTGCTGCGAGGCCGACGCCACCTGCGCCGCCGCATCGTTCACCTGGTCGGCGCCCTCCCCGAGCTGGGTGGCGATCCGGGTCAGGTTCCGATTGATGCCGCGGGTGATGAGGATGCCGAGCGTCAGCGCCGCTACGACGCCGATGATGGCGGCGGCCAGCGATACGGTCTTGAGCACTCCGGCCTGACTCTGGCTGTGCTCAACCTCGTTGCGGGCCAGATCGCGGTTGAGCTGCACAATCTTGTCCAGCAGCTCGTTCGCCGCCCGCTGCGCCACGGTGACCGGGCCCAGCATCTGCTCCTGGGACTGCCCAAGCAGCGCTACGGCCTGGTCACTCAGCTCGCGCATCGCGTAAAGCCGACTGAACACCTGCTCTTCAGCGGGCTTGAATTCACTCTCGTAAACTTGCTGTGCATCGGCGATCTGGTCGTCGCGCGCCAGTTGCTTAAGCGTCCGCACGGCCTCGTGGAATTGGCGGTGGGGCTCGGTAGCCGCCTGTATGTGCTGCTTCATCGTCGCATTGTCTGTACTGAAAGTGCCCAGCCACTGCCCGAACTGGCAATCGGTGTGGCTCTCGCCACCCTCGAACACCTCCTTTGTCTGCAGCATCTCGAGCACCTGTTGCGCCAGTCGGTAGTGATCACCCCGAAACGTCTCCAGTTGCTCCTTGACCACCGCTGGATTCCCGATCCCCAGTTGATCAAACTGCCGGCACATCTCAACAAACTTGTTGTTCTCGGCCCGCCACGCGTTCCAGGCGGGAACGAACTGGTTCCACAACGCGGCCTCGTCCGCCGTCTGCGGCAGCGGCTCGTAGATCTGCCAGGCCGCTTCGTACGCTTCGCGGGCAGCGGTGAGGTTGTTGTATTGCCGCTCGCGCATCTCCGCGGACAGCCCCGCAATGCCGAGCGTGCGCATCGTGCCGCGGATGTTCTCCGCGCCGTTCTTCACTGCCAGCAGGCTGTCCACGCTGGGCAGCCGCACCGCACCAACCTCGTCGATGGCCTTAGCGCCGCTGTTGACGGCGTAGTACCCCACGCCGCCCAGCGTGGCAGTAATCACACTCACCAGCAAAAACGACGCCATCAGCTTGCGCCCGATCGTCCAGCCCGTTCGCTCGTTCATGGTCGGCTCCACAAGAGTTGTCCAGCCAAGCGCGGCCCGCTCGCCGCCTCGGTCTGTTGGTCCCGGCTCACGTGCGACCGGGACGCCCCGCCGCACTTCCGCACACCCGTTCCGACTACGAGCCGGACGAACGGGCTTGCCGCTAGCGACATTAGACTGGTCGGCTTGCACAAGCCGGGCTTACATCACCTGAATGGGCGAATTGCCGCCGCGGCTGATCAGAGCCGCGCTTGCAAGACCCGGTGCAGCCCGGCCAGAAAGGGGTTTTATCGCACCCGCGGCACCACGACCCGGCCACGGCCGGAGGGCGGCGCGCGGGTCGCACGGGCGGCAGGTGCCACGGAGCCGTAGCGTCCCGGAAATCAGATCTTCGTCAGCCCCTCGCGCACGGCGAAGGTGGCCAACTCGACCCGGCTGTGAACCTCGAGCTTCCGCATCAGGTTAGACGTGTGAGCGTGAACGGTGTCGGGACTCAGGCACATCTGCCGCGCGATCTCCTTGCGCGTCAAGCCGCGCGCCAGGTGCCGCAGCACCTCCAACTCGCGGGTCGACAGAGTCTGACTGCGCGACTGCACCCGCCCCCTCAGCCGCGGGCCGCGCGCATCCACGACGATCCGCGCCTGCACCTCGGGCGAGAAATGGACTTGCCCGGCCTTGGCGCCGCGAATCGCCGCCGCCAGCATTTCGAGCGGAGTGCCCTTGCTGACATAGCCCGCCGCCCGGACAGCCAACGCCCGCTCGATGTAACAATCGTGCACCAGGCCGCTCAGAAAGATAATCCGCGTCTGCGGCAGTGCCCGGCAAATCGTCTGGGCCGCGTCGAAACAGTCGCGGCCCGGCATGTCAATGTCCAGAACCGTCACGTCCGGACGGTGATGCAAGGCGGCGGCAACGGCTTCGTCGGCATCGTCCACGTGCGCCACTACCCGTATCTCCGGCGACGACTCAAACCAGCGCGCCAGCGACTCCCGGATCAACGTATGGTCATCGGCCAACACGACCGTGATAAGCCCGCTCATAGCGCCACCTCTGATTGTGGTACGGAGGCCAAAGCACGATGCACGGCCGCCGCGAACTGCGGAAGCCCAAACGGTTTGTGAAGCCGGTACACTTCAGGATCATCCAGCCGACGCCGCGATTCCGCCGCCCCGCTGATGAGAATCGCCGGCACGCGGTCCCCCCCGCGACGAATCCGTCGCAGACACTCCCCGCCGGTCTGACGCGGCAGGTCGAAGTCCAGTACGAGCAGCCGCAGCGCCGGGCGCCGCGCTTCATGTAAGCGCATCAACTCGTCCCCGTCCGCCGCCGCCGCCACCGTGAAGCCCAGCCGCTCGAGCTCGGTCACCAACAGCGCCCGCACGTACGGGTCATCCTCCGCCAACAGGACGAGTTCCCCCCGGCCGCACGGTTCGGCCTGGCTGGGGCCCGCGGCCGGCTCGGCCGGCGGGGCGGCAATGCGCGGCAGAATCACGCGGAACGCCGTGCCCCAGCCCAGCGCGGAACGCACGTCGATGTGCCCGCCGTGCTCTTTCACTATGCCGTGCACGATCGGCAAGCCCAGACCGGTCCCACGCCCTCGAGGTTTCGTCGTGAAGAACGGCTCGAATATCTGCGCTTGCGTCTCCGGCGACATACCACATCCCGTGTCACCAACGCACAGACACACCGCCGGGCGCGGCACGGCCGACGCATCCTCCGGACCGGTCGGCGCATCTGGCAGCGGCGCCACCGCGACATTCAACTGGCCGCCGTCGGGCATGGCATCGCGGGCATTGATGGCCAGGTTCATGATGACCTGCTGGAGCTGCGTCCGGTCACCACGAACCCACAGCGGCTCGCCGGTAGGGCTTGTGATGCGCAGGGCGATCGCCCGCGGCACGATGTGTCGCAGCAGCTTGGCGGTCTCACCCAGCAGCGCGCCCAGGTCCACCGGCTTCAACTCGGCCTCCGCCCGGCCGCTGAACATGAGCAGGGACTTGGTGATGCCGGCCGCGTGGACTGCTAGGTTCTCGATGCCCTCCAACGACTCGCTGACATCAGAGTCCAACGCCGCGGCCCGCTGGGCAACGCCGACGTAGGCCAGCAGCGCTGTGAGCACATTGTTGAAGTCGTGGGCCACCCCGGCGGCCAACTGGCCGATCGCCTCCATCTTCTGGGCCTGGCGCAGTTGCTCGGCCAGCGAGAGCTCCTCGGTAATATCCCGCTTCACGGCCACGAAGTTCATGATCCGCCCCTGCGCGTCCCGGACCGGCGCGAGGACCGCTTGCTCGTCGTACAACGTGCCGTCCTTGCGGCGATTGACGAAACGGCCCTGCCAGACGCGGCCCGCCGTGATGGTTCGCCAGAGTTCCTGGTAGAAGGCCTGATCGTGCCGGCCGCTCTTCAGGATGCGCGGGTTGCGGCCAAGCGCCTCATCGCGGGCATAGCCCGTCACGCGTTCGAAAGCGGCATTGACGTACTGAATCGTGCCCGCGGGGTCGGTGATGACGATCATCTCGCCCGCCTGCTCGATCGCCGCCACCAGCCGCCGTTGCGCGGCCTCCGCCTTGCGGCGCTCGGTGACGTCTGCGACCACGGCCAGGGCCCCGACCACGCGCCCGCTGGTGTCTTTCAGCGGTGACGCGGCCAACTCCGCCAGGAGCGGCGCGCCGTCCCTGCAACGAAACTGGAACTCGTGGCGTTCCACGACCCCTGCCTGTCGGCGCCGGAAGTTCTCTTGGGCCGTCGCAACGTGCGCCGCGTCCATGAACTCGTACAGCGACCGCCCCTGCATCTCAGCAACGGTGCGGCCGAGCATCTCTGCCATGCGCGGATTGACGAACGTGGTCCGCGCCTGGTCGTCGATGGCCCAAATGCCTTCCTGCGCCAACTCGACCAGTTGCCGGTATTTCGCTTCGCTCGCGCGCAGCGCCTGCTCCGCCTCCTTGCGCTCCGTGATGTCTACGTGCGAACCCAGCGTCCGGATCGGTTGGCCGGAGTCGTCCTTCACCACCGCGGCCTGCGCGAGGATCCAGCGATAGCTGCCGTCCTTGTGTCGGAAGCGAAACTCGGCCTTCCAGTGATCGCGACCCTCCGCGAGCGTCCGCCGGATATGGCCGAGCGTCGGTTCGAGATCGTCGCGGTGAACGCGGCCTTGCCACTCGTCGAACCCGTCGCCGATCTCGTGCCCCTCGTGACCGATCTGCCGCTTCCACTCCGTCGAGTACTGCACCCGGTTCGTCTTCAGGTCCCAGTCCCACAAGCCAACCTTGCCGGCGCGAACGGCGGCATCCTGCCAGAGCTGCGCCTCCCGCAATGCCAGTTCCGTGCGTCTACGCTCGGTAACGTCCTGCATCGCGCCGATCATGCGCACCGCGCGGCCGTCCTGGTCGCGCATGACGTAGCCGCGGTCAAGAACCAGCGCACAACTCCCATCCGCCTTGCGAAAACGGTACTCGTCACGCCAATGCGATCGGGCGGGATCCGCGACCGCCGCGTGAAAGCCGGCGGCGACGCGCTCCCGATCGTCGGGATGCACGCGCTCCACCCACCACGCGCAATCCTGGGGATGCGCGATGATGTCCGACCAGCCGAACACGGTGGCCCCCGCCGCGCTCCAGGTTTGCAAGTCCTGGACGATGTCCCAGTCCCAGATGACGTCGTTCGTCGCCTTCATCGCCAGCCGCAGCCGTTCCTCGCTCGCCCGCTGTGCGCGCGTGGTCTCGTCCTGCCGCGCCTTGGCGCGCATCGCGTGAATTATGCTCGCACACGTGTTCAGGAAGGGTTCCAGGAAGCGCGCCATGCCCTCGTCGTAGCCACCCGCGCGGTTCGCCACGCCCGCGACACCTACCACCTCGCCGCCGAAATGCATGGCCAGACCCATGAACGTGCGGATCGGCGGATGCCCCGGCGGCAACCCGCCGGCATGCGGGTCATTGGCGGCGTCATTGGAAATCAGCGGTTCCCCGGTCAGGGCCGGCAGCCCCGCAAGGTTATTCAGATTCCTGAACTCCAGTTGCCGCGCCTGGAGCTTGGTGTGAAGCTCCTCCGTCTCCGGGCTCCAAGCGATATTGGAGAGCGCCAGGCTCAGTTTGTAGGGCGTGCCATCCTCGTCGCGGAGGACTTCGTCCACGAACCCAAACTCACTTTCGGTCAGCGAAACCAGCGCCCGCAGCAGAGACGCGAACACCGGGCCCGGATCACCATGCGCAATGAAGGCGGCTTGCCCCACACGGATGGACTCCAGAAGCTCGGTGGCGCCAAGCCCCCCGCCCGGCATTTGCTGACCGCTCAGCTCCGGTACAGCCGGCCACATTTTCCGGGCGGAACCCCGCTCCATGCCAGCTTGGCCTGGCTTGGCGGAGGACGGCGATGTACGTCTCGTCCGGCCCAATTTCCGTCACGCCCTATCTGATTCGCC
This sequence comes from uncultured Planctomycetales bacterium, assembly GCA_964550375.1. Lineage (GTDB taxonomy): Bacteria > Planctomycetota > Phycisphaerae > UBA1845 > Fen-1342 > JAAYXS01. Next base: position 115,389 of record CAZJYX010000007.1, read on the forward strand.
GCTGCCTGCGGGAAGCAACAGCCGACGAGATCTAGTGGCCAGCGGAACCTGGCTCCAGACTGGTGTCTGTGCGATGTTCCTATCGTATAATGGGCTCTAACCCCTCACCAGCATTTACCCGGAATAATCCGACCCTGCCCAAATGGGCTACTCGATCAGCGCCGTGCCACCGCTCAACCCCGCTACCCCAGTGCCGTATGGACATATTCCGCCCCCACGAATCTGAAACGAACTCAACTCGCGCCAGGATGCACAGCTTCCCAACCCAAACGCCCGTCTGCCGCGACCGCCCCGCCAAAGACGCAGCGCTTGCAGTCGGCTTCCTTCTCGAATCTGCCGATTCCAGGGTTCTCGGGCGCCACCGCAGAGAGCACATCACACGCAGCCCCGCAGCGCCCACAGTATCGCGTCGCCCGCCCCGCGCGGGCGTGGATTGAAACTCGTTACGACAACGTGGCGCGGGCGGCGTATTGCGTCGCCCGCCCCGCGCGGGCGTGGATTGAAACACAAAAAAGGCGCGCGATAAGATGATGGCGTCGCGTCGCCCGCCCCGCGCGGGCGTGGATTGAAACTACCCGGTCTCGTCGGACGACGAAGCACGGCTCCGTCGCCCGCCCCGCGCGGGCGTGGATTGAAACGGGCCTTACGGCCGAGACGGGGGGCAGGGCATCCGGTCGCCCGCCCCGCGCGGGCGTGGATTGAAACCTACTGCCATTAATCCTCCTCTGCCGCCGGCCGGTCGCCCGCCCCGCGCGGGCGTGGATTGAAACAAAATTGAGGCCAAGTGCAAGGCCATCGGCAACGGCGGTCGCCGGCCCCGCCGGCCATGACAGTGTTCATCCATTGCCACCCACGTAGCTGCCCGTCTTGGCCTTTGGCTCCAGCCCAACCTGAGTCCGCTCGACGATCGTCGCGTGTTCGAGCTTGGCGAAGGCGCCAGGCATGCGCTGCACTTTCAACCGCCATTCGTAGCTGATCCCGCGCGAATGGAGAAGGCGCTTCGGTTCCGTCGTCGCAGACCCCCTTCAATCCGCTGCGCAGCTTCCTGACGCTCCGCGCTGCCACCAGGCGATCACTGCCAGCCTGTCCGTGGTCGAGCTCTTACGACGCCCGCACTCCGCCGCGCTCGCTACTCGGGCGACTGGGACACGGCCGAAACCCGAACCATGGAAACCCAGCGCCTGCCGTGACGCCCAGGCGCCGGGTCGGTTCTTCAGCGTCAAGAGCAGCGTCTGCGCGCTGCCTGCCAGTGGACCGCATTCAAACGCAACACGCAGTCGCAGCCTTACCCGCCGACCAAGAGCTCCACGAACGGGTCGATGTCAAACACGTTCACCAGACCGTCGCCGTTGATGTCGGCCAGCATGTAGTCGCAGTCCGGATAGGCCAGGGCGTAGGCCGCCGGATCGGTCAGCGCCAGGACGAACGGATCAATGTCAAAGACATTGACCAGGCCGTCGCAGTTCAAGTCGCCAAGCAGGGCGCCCGCCTCCAAGCCCACCCCTGCCCAGAAACCGCCCGCCAACTCGTACACCCCGCCCGACATGCTGCCCGCATCCGGCTGGCCGATGGTACCGGCAAGCTCAAAGGGGCCCCCGGTGCTCCACAAGTCGCCGCCGCCATCGACGGTCCACCAGTGGATCTCATAGCCACTGCCGGCCGCGCACAGCTCATCAGCGCTGCTGGTGATCGGGTTGATGCGAGGATCGTCCGCGACAGATGCCATCACGAGCACAGCAAACAGAATCAAGCAAGTTGCAGCAGACGTTAGCCAGTTCACTTCGGCTCTCCCTTCTCAGCCCTGCTCAGCTCCGTCACAGCGGCTTCCAGGCGCGCAAGCCGAACCGCCAGGTTAGCGATTTCCTTTTCTTGCGCGAGGATCTCCGCACGCTGCGCAGCAAGCTCGGCCTCCCTCTCTCGCACGAGCTGATGCAGGCCCTGAATCGCCGCGAAGGCCACGCCTTCGGCGTCAATGGCTGTGATTCCCTTGTCATCCTCACCAAGGCCGAAAGCCGAGTAAAAGTCCTGGGCCATCGGTCCCATGTGGCGAATCGACGCATCCTGCGACTTGTAGTTCCACGTGGTGACGGCAAGTGACGTGACCCGCTCCAAAACGTCGATCGTGTCAACCGGCTCGATGTTTTCCTTGGCATTGCGATCGGACAGAGACGTCCAGGATCCGCCGCCCGGCGCTAGCCGCGCGCCGGTACTCGTGCCGGAGGCCGTATAGAACCGGAATCCGCCGTGGGCTCTGGCCACGAACTCATTGACGGCTGTCGAATTCGTCTGGCTGCCGGCAGACCATACGAATGCCCCCTCATGCGTGGCTCTTGCGTCTCCGCCAGCCGCGAAGCTCCGCTCGGCGGTGGCTTCATTATGTTCTCCGCCAGGAACAGTTGAACGGTACCCGCTCGCTAAATCACCGTGCGCGATTCTGCGACAAGGGTAGTTTTGTCATGCCGCCGGTTTGAGATAGAGCCGGGCGGCCCGTCGTTCGCGCCGTTTCAGGAAACGGTACACATGCTGCATCAAGTGCGACATCGTTCGGCAGCGATGATTGCGCGTCACTGCCGCATGCAGGTCCTGCCACAGCCGCTCGATCTTGTTCTCGTTCGGGCAGTACGGCGGCAGGAAGTGCAGCCGGATGCGGCCGTCGAACGCCGCCAGTGCCCGCTGCGTGATCTGGCTCTTGTGGATGCGGTAGTTGTCGAGGATCACGTGGATCACCGGCGCGTCGGCGTAGACGCGCAACAACCGCTGCAACAAAGCAATGAACAGCAGACTGTTCTTGCGTTCGCCGTCGACCCACGTCAACGTGCCGGTCTTCGCATCCAACGCCCCCGCCAGATAACGCTTCTCGTTCTGCCCCGGCGTCAGCACTTCCTTCTGCTGCCCGTAGCCCATCCAGTCCAGCCCGATCTTCGGGTTCAGGTGCACGTCGACCTCGTCGGCGTACACCGCCACGTGCCCACGCGGCAACGTCGCCAGCAACCGGCGAATCGCCCGCAAACGCCGGTTTTTCCGGGGTTTGGACCACGGGCAGCCGACCGTTGGACGCGGCCGGGCCCGCCGCGCGCGGATCGACGCCAGCGCCCGGCTCAGCGTGGCCACATGCACGCGCACGCCGGTCCGCTGTCGCAACGTTACGGCCAACATCTCGCGCGTCCAGGTCGGCCGCGGCCAGCCCATCGGGGCCGACAATCTCCACCGCGCCGGCATCTGCCATGATCGTTCGCCCGACGCCGGGGCCGCCTTCATTGTAAGCTTGGCCAAGCGTATTCCCGCCCCCGCCGCCCCCCGGGGCCTGCAATGCGTACAGCGCAAACGGTGTCGCTGTGAGGGGCTGTCGGGGCCAGAGTGGCGTGTATGGGCCCGTGCTGTCACCAGGCCTGACCAACACCCAAAGCCAAAGCGCGGTCCCGTCATACACGCTTCCAAAGTCCAGTTGCACCGTGAACAGGCCGTTCGTTACCTGCTCGTCCGCGACGTCCACGATACCGCCAACCTGCGAACCGAAGTCCGGGTCGTCGTATAGGGCGAACCGAAAATCGTAGGTTCCGTTGGCCGGGCTGCCGCCCTCCTTCAACTGGCCCTGGTACGTGAAGGCAGTCCCCACCGGGCCGGCCCAACTGACCGCGGATACGCTCAGAATGAGCATTGCTACAAACGCAGCACCTCTTGATCCGGGTGCGTCCATCTTTCTCTCCTTCGAGTTTCGAGTGGGTCGGCTACGACTCCGACGCTCCGATTGTTCCTGAAGCGGCCTCCACGATGAAGACCGCATTTGCTCGTATGCTTGCTCACGCCTGAACCATTCGGCTGACATTTCTCGCTTCGTTCTGGCTGCCGATGCTGCCGAGCGAGGTTCGACGGCGGCACCGCGCGGAGGGACGCGTGCCAAACGCCGTCTCCGAGAAAACGTTGGCGCGGCCCCACGTGTGTCACACGAGTGGGCCTACTTGGCACGTAGCTGGGCGACTTTCTCTTCCAACCTCCGAATGGTGTCCTCTTGTGTTTGAACCTTCGCATTGAGTTCCTGCACGGCAACAAGGGTCGCCGTGGTCAACGCATACAAGTCCACCCCATATCCACTGTCACCGCGAAGCTCGCCTGGCAATTCCTCAGCTATCAGTCCCAACCTCTTGGCCGTACGGTCGTCGGGATTGCGTGGCTCAGTATCAGTTAGGCTCTCCCAGTCGAAGAGGTACGTAGAGGGTTGCAGGGCAAGAACATGAGTTAAGCAGCGCTGGCGCTCATCCGGACTGAGTAACGTGATGTCCTTCTTCAGCGCCCGTGAGCTTTGCGTGACAAAAGAAGATGCATATACGGGCCTCCACGTCGTCCATGATGTGGTATCGCGCACCTCCAGTCCAGATGTGGACCGAGTCGCGATGACCCCGCTTCCCTGAAGACACAAGTAGCCGTCATTATATGCCCGCAGTACGACATTTCTACTGCGGTTTGCGGAGTATACTCGCAGACCAGGCTCTCCATCGTCATATGGAGTTATATCGACAGTGCCTCCGCGCACGTCAAGAAGCCGTATTGGGGATGAGGTGCCGATGCCGACGTTGCCCGAATTATAATAGATGTTCGAGCCGCTAGAAGTCCACGGCGGGAAGGCCGTCGGCTTATCAGTCACCTTGCCCCAGGACACGCTGTCGATCTTCACATCTGTGACCGCGTTGTTTGCCAGCATGCCGGTGACAATGCCCGAACTTGCCACAGATAGAGTGACGTCACTCGTACCGGTCTTGGTCAACCCTGATCCTGCGCTGACGGAGGTTACGCCTTGATCGTCAACTCCCCAGTATATGTTCGAGCCGTCGGTTTTCAGGGCGCGGCCGCTCTGAGCGCCCGAGGCGGCGATCTTGGCTTGGGTCACTGCACCGTTTGCGAGGTCGCTGGTGCTCACCGCGCCGTCGACAATCTTGCCGCTGTCGACCGAGTTGGCAGCCAACTTCGCCGACGTAACGGCACCGCTTACGATCATGTCCGACGTGATCGAGTTGGATTGGTTCTCGTTGACGTACCGGCCGTCGGCCCAACTCGTATTGACGGCCACGGAACCGCTTCCAGTAATGGGATTAGGCGAGCAAATGATGCCTGTTCCCTGGCTGATGGAGTAGACGGTTCCGCCGCCGCCGGAGCCTCCGCCGGTCTCGTCATACGCCCACTGCAACTGACCGCCGACGAACTTGATGATCTGGTTCGCGCCGGCGCCGGCCGTGTTGATCATGTCGAGCGTCACGCCGCCAGGCACGATGCTCAGCGTGACATCACCTGAACTGCCGCCACCGGTCAGGCCGCTGCCGGCGAAGACGGAATCGATGCTGCCGGTACCGGGGTCCCCCTTGTCCCCCTTGTCTCCCTTGTCGCCCTTGTCCCCCTTGGGGCCGGGCGGCCCTTGGGGCCCCGGTGCGCCTGGTCCGCCCTTCTGCTCATCGATCTCCTCGTAAACGGGATCAAGTTGCTGTTCAACGATCCACCTGACGTAATCTTCGCTCAGTCCTCCGTCGGTGGGCACACATCCCGGATCAACCTGCGCCAGCAGCAGTCCGAGCGTGCAGATCCCAAGCATGGCGGGAGCCACGCCGGCACGCCGGCGCCAGCGCCCGGCGAGCGTGTGGCACTTGTCGGCACGGGCCTTCTGGTTCGTTTGTAGTTTCATCTCAGGATCCTCCATTAACAGATTAGAGCTTCAGGGACATTCCAATTTCACTTGTCCAGAGCGAGGGCGTTCACCAGAACGTGCGTCAGTTGCGCCTGCGGGGCGCACGATTTGCGCAAGTATTTCGAACCCGCGCGTGCAGCCGGATTGCCTGGCGGCCTGTTCGCCTAAGACTCTGCGGAACTGTGAGTTGGGAGTCGGGCCGATAAGCACAACGCGGCGTCCGAGCGACAATAGGCGGACGGGAATTCTCGGCCGTGTTCGGCTTGTCGCGGCGGCCGTTGGGGACCTGACTCTGCTGCGGCAGACGCTACACCGACGGCCGGAACAGGTGGCCCGCCCGGCAGTGGTCCAGCCAGTCACGGACGCGCGGCGACAGGCGGACTTCGAGCCGGACGCCGGCCGCGTCGGCGGCGCGGCGCAGGCAGATGAGGCAGGCGATGAGCTTGGTGTCCACCTCCTGGACGTGCTCCAGGTCGATCACCAGCCGCCGGCGGCCCGGCGTCACATCCGCCAGACAGCGCCGGCGGATCGACTCGACCACCGTCCCGGAGCGCAAGTCGCCGCCCAGCCGGACGACGCTGGTCGCGGCGGCGTCGTGGCCGCCGCTCACCAATGCCGCCCCTGGGTTGCGGGGCTCACCCGAGTTGCCGGGCCCGCTGGATTCGCAGGCGGCGGGGTGGCATCCGGCTGTGCCGGGCGCGTCGCGCTCGCCCCCGTCGAGTCGCGCGATGGGTTCGTTCCCGTCGAGTGCCGCGTCGCGCTCGCCCTCATCGCATGCGATATTGGGAGTGTCCACCTGGTCGGCCGCACCGGCCGCAATGCCCGAACGCAGCCGCGGTCGGTAGATTCGCGGTTTGGCCGGCAGATGCCGATCAGCGAAGTTTTGCCGGTCCGGCGCGAGAGGCTGTGCCCGGGACCGGCGTAAAATGCTCCACATCATCTTCCCTCCTGACTCAGCGGCGGCCCGCGTGGCGGCTGCCGCGGCTGAGTTGCTTCCATAAGGACAGGCGACATCTAGTGACAGCGGGCGCACGGATTTACGCCGCATTTGGACGCAAATCGGTGCGTTTCGGTCGGGCTGCCGCGGTGGCCCGGTTCGGCCCCGCGTGTTACTGGCCGCTGCGGCCAGCGGGGCGGAGGGTTATCGGGCGATTTCAGTCACGATTCTGCCTGTTTTCCGGTTTTGCGGATAGGAGCAGTCTGGTATACTCATCCCGTGGGGCCGGCGTGTCTTATGCTCGCCGTCGCCATTTCTAACCGGGACGTTCTCATGGGTTCGGACCAGACCCAAATCACTTCGCTTCTCTGCGCGGTAGGCAACGGCGACGCCGGCGCGGCCGAGCGGCTCTGGCGCGTCGTCTATGACGAACTGCACCGCGTCGCGAAGGCCCGCATGGCCCGTGAGCGCGGGCGGGGCGACGTTCAGACCACGATTCTCGTCCAGGAGGCGTACCTGCGCCTGGTCGGCACGGACGGTGACGGCGCAAGTATCCCGGCCAATCGGCGACATTTCTTCGCCGCCGCGGCAAATGCCATGCGCTGCTTCCTCGTGGATGACGCACGTAGGAAGGGGCGACAAAAGCGCGGCGGCGGTCGAGCGCCCGTGGAACTCTGGGAGGCCGCCGCCGCCCTGGAGAGCGACCCGGCCGAAGTGCTGGCGTTGGATGAGGCCCTGGCGAGGCTGCGGGCGTATGACCCGCGGAAGGCCGAGATCGTCCAACTGCGGTACTTCGCCGGCTTAAGTATTGACGAGACGGCCGAAGTCCTCGGCCTGTCGCCGCGGCAGGTGGACAAGGAGTGGCGTTTCGCCAAGGCGTGGCTGCACCGCTTGCTCCGCTAGCAGCGGCCGGCGGCGCGTTCGGCGGTCCACGTGACAGCCCAGGCGGCCTGAGCCATTCAGCCTCCGGGCTGACGGGCCCAGTAGGCGCGCGGCGGCACGAGACTCCGTCCTGTCCTGCCGCTTGAGGCATGGAGGCAGACGGTCGCCCGGCCCGCTTGCAGGAACGAACGGCCGTGAAAACCGAGACCTGGCAGCGTGTTGAGGAACTCTTCGACCGCGTGGTTGCGGCGCCGCCCGACCGCCGCGCGGCGCTGCTCGACGAGGCCTGCGGCGACGATGCCGAGCTGCGCGCCGAGGTCCAATCCCTCCTGGAGCACGACGCCCGCGCCGGCGCGGACTTCCTGGCCTCGCCCATCATTTCGGTGCGGCCGGACGAGGACCTCACACCGGCCTGGGCCCAGGACCTGATCGGGCGCACGGTCGGGCGCTACACGATCGTGCGGCCGCTCGGCCACGGCGGGATGGGCAGCGTTTTCGAGGCCCGGCAGGAGCAGCCCGCCCGGACGGTCGCGCTCAAGGTCCTCCGGCCGGGCTTCAGCGCCCCGTCGGCCCTGGCGCGTTTCCGCCTGGAGCCGGAGGTGCTCGGCCGACTCCAGCATCCCAACATCGCGCAGGTCTTCGAGGCCGGCGTTCATACCCCCTCTCCCTCCCAGGGAGAGGGTTGGGGTGAGGGTCCGGCGGAGCCAATCCCCTACTTCGCCATGGAGTACATCGCCGACGCGCAGCCGCTGCGCGAGTACGCGGACGCGCGCGAGCTTTCGACGCGCGAGCGGCTGGAGCTGTTCGCCAAGGTCTGCGACGCCATCCAACACGGCCACCAGAAGGGTATCGTCCACCGCGACCTCAAGCCCGCGAACATCCTGGTCGGCGCCGACGGCGAGCCGAAGGTTATCGACTTCGGCGTGGCCCGCGCTTCGGACGCCGACATCGTGATGACCACGCAATGCACGCGCTTGGGCGACCTGGTCGGCACGGTGCACTACATGAGCCCGGAGCAGTGTGACGGTGATCCCGCGCTCATCGATACGCGCAGCGACGTCTACTCGCTGGGCGTGGTGCTCTATGAACTGCTGACCGGCGCCGCGCCGTACGAAACGACCGGCACGACCGTGTACGAGGCGATCCGGGCAATCAAGGAGGAGCCGCCGCGCCGGCCGAGTGCCGTCGTTGGCGGGGCCGGCCGGCCCGTGCGTCACCTGCGCGGCGACATTGACGTCGTGCTGCTCAAGGCGCTCGAGAAGGACCGCGCGCGGCGCTACGCCTCGGTGGCCGAACTGGGCGCGGACATTCGCTGCATCGTTGAAAACCGGCCGATTCGGGCCCGCCCGCCCAGCCCGCTCTACCTGCTGGGCAAGTATGTGCGGCGGAACCGTTGGCGGACGGCGGCGGTGGCGGCGGTTGCCCTGGGCGTCACGGCCGCGCTGGCCGCCCTGCTGACATGGCAATCGCTCCGGGCGGAGGCCGACCAACGCCGGCGGGAAGCCGACCTGCGCCGGGCCGCGGAGGTCGCCCGGTATGGCGCTGCGATGATCGCGGCTGAGACCGCGCTGCAATCCCACGACGCGGCTGCGGCCCGCGTGATCCTGGAGGATCCCGCACACGTGCAACTGCGCGGCTGGGAATGGCGGCACTTGCGGCAGCGCGTCGACCAGAGCCAACGCGTCATCAGCAGCACATCGGCACAGGTCGTTGCGGCCGCGATCGATCCGACGGGGCGTCATGTTGCGGCTGTGCCGGACGGGCAGGAATACAAGCTGTTGCTCTATCGCAGCGCTGGAGTGTCCGGCCACCCGCAGGAACTGCCAGTCAAGAGAGTGGTCGCGACGACGTTCAGCCATGACGGGAGACATCTCGCGGTAGCAGCCAGGGATGACTCGGACACGGTGGGCTTGTACGTTTTCACTATCGACTCAGAAGCGGCCGAGTTGCTGTGCCGCTGGCGGGCCGACGATCAAGTGACTAGCGCGTTGGCATTCTGTCCGACTGAGCCGCTGCTGCTGGCGACGGCCGTCGACGTTGAAGCCAGGCTTGTACTGTGGGACTTGTCTGGTCTTTCGCCGAAAGCGCCCGCACCGCGGCGATTGTGCAGCGTCCCCAATCAGACGGCGACCAAGTCTCTTGTCTTCTCACCCAATGGTGCCTATCTGGCCGCTGGCGGTGATGACTGGACAATCCGACTGTTCGACGTAGAGCGGCTGCGGCACGATGCGCCCGATGCGCTGCTGGCCGTGCTGCGGGGGCATACCTACTACGTCTGGGACGTGGCTTTCAGTGCGGACGGGCGCTGGCTGGCCTCGGCGTCAATTGATGAGACGGTGCGACTGTGGGACGTGCAAGGCTGCATCGCCCAGGGCCGGGCCGGCGACAATCCGACCAAGACGGCGCTGGGCAGCGGCGCCGAAGTCGCGGTCTTGCGTGGGCACAGCGAGGGTGTGCGGGCAGTCGCGTTCGACCCCGACGGCCGGTATCTGGTGTCCGGAGGCGTCGATCGGCTGATTCGCGTCTGGGAGCTTGATCGCCGGGCGATACTGACGGACCCCGTCGCGCGCGACGATGAAGACGGCGCGGCATGTTGGGAAACCCCCGTCCATGGCCAGATCCGCGCGCTGCGCGGCCACGAGAACGGCATCATCTGCCTCGGCGTGACGTCCAATGGCGAGATCATCTCCGCATCCGCCGATGGATCGGTACGCGCGTGGCTGCCGGGTACCGAGGATGTGCCAAGGCTGCATGGCCACAACACGAGCGTCGGCTCCGTCACATTCACGCCCGACGGGCGCTTCCTGATTTCCGCGGACACGGGCTCACGCATGGGTCCCGGCATCATCGTTTGGGAGCCTAACCAATGCGCACCGGTCGCCAGGCGGCACCTGCGACGTGGCGAGAACGCGCAGGGAGTTGCATGCTGGAACGCCGGTGGGCGGACGCTGCTGGCAGCCGCGACGTTCGTGCCCAAGGAACACCGCACGGGGACGGCCCGCGGACGCGTCGTGGTGTGGGAACTCGGTCACGAAACGGACCATGTCAGCTTGGAGCACTCCCTCGGCACGCTGCCTTGTCCTCCCGCATTGGCGGCGCACCTGGACGCAGCCGGCGCCGAACAGGTCACGCAAGGGTTTTGCTCGCTGACTGTCAGCCGCGACGGCCGGCGCCTGGCCGCCGGCCACACCAGCGGCAACGTGTGCGTATGGGAGTTCGAGACGGCCGGGCGCGCCGCTCGCGTCGTGACGGCATTCCCGGCTTACGCGCGCGGACACGGCCAGGTCGCCTTCCTCGACGAACAGGGCGACTTCTTGGCCACCGCTTGCACCCAACCGCAGGATCCAACCGCTGAAGTGGCCGCGATTCGCGTCTGGGACGCGAACACCGGCCGCGAAGTGTCCGGCTCGCCATACACCCGTCACGCGGGCGCCGTCATGAAGCTGGCGGTCGATCCGGCGTGCAGCCTGCTCGCGTCGGCTTCGGCGGACCGGACCATCGGCCTCTGGCACATCGACCGCTCGGACGGTCCGCCCAGGCTGCAGTGGAGGGGCGACATGCGCGGTCACACCGACAGCGTCTACTCCCTGGCGTTCCACCCCGTGCCCAGTGAGCGGCGGCTGGCTTCCGGGGCCTGGGATCGGACCATTCGCCTCTGGGATATCGAGTTGCTGGCGGCCGTGGCGGTTCTGCATGGCCACGCCGGTCCGGTCCATGACCTCGCGTTTGACCCGGCCGGCGAGCGGCTCGCGTCGGTGTCTAGCGGGGCGCTAGGCCGCGACAACGTGGCGCGCATCTGGGATGCGGGCGACGGCTACGCCGATCCGGCGGCGCGCCGCGAGCGGACCCTGGTCATGGACGCTCATGATTGCGTGAGCAAGACGGTTCGCGACTCGGCGCTTCGGCTGGACACGGCCATGCGCCGGCTGCTTGACTGGGACCCGCAAACGGACTGGGCCGGGCAGGTACGGGGCCTGGCTCTTGAGCGGTTCGAAGGCTTCGTCATGCGGCCCGATTACTTCGGCAACAATGCGTGGCGCGTGGTCGCCGTCCCGGGCCGGTCGCCGGGCGAATATGACCAGGCCCGGCACTGGGCCCAGGCTGCCACGCACATTTCGCCGGAGGATTATGTTAGTCTCGGCATCCGCGGCGCGGCAGAATACCGCTGTGGAGATCTCGAAGCGGCCCTCCAGACACTCACGCTGGCGCAGGAGCTGTGGCTGGAGACAGCGCCGGCGCCGAACGAGTCTTCTGTCGCGACCTGGGCGTTTATGGCAATGACGCACGCAGCACGCGGCGCGCTAGCGGAGGCGTGCTCCGAGCTGAACGAGGTCCGGCGACATTTCGATGCGCTGGTCAGCGAAAGTCGCCGGGAGTATCAGGACTATCCCGACCTGGTCCGGCTACTGGAAGAGGCCGAGCGCCACGTGCAGGACCGCACGAAACGGCCGCGCGGATGACATATATGCCGACCTGGAGTGGAGTATGCTGAAGATGTCGCCGGACGGTTCGCGCTCGGTGTGGATTAGGCGGCTGGCCGGCGATTTTGCGGAGCGCCGCTCGACTACCCTGTTCCAGGGTTTCTGCGCTTGCTGTTGCTGCTGCGTCCAGGCGCCGGTCAACGCCGCCTGCGGCCTGGTCAGCGGGCTGCTCCTGCCGGCTGCGGGACCCTGGCGAGCGCCGCGGCCCGTGCCGTGGCCGTTGCGGCTGCGCATCGCCGGCGCCAGCCTGATCATCGGGGCTGCCCAGGGCACGACCGCCCTGTTCATGTGGCCCCGGTGGTTGCCCGAGCGGAAGACATGGTATAAATGCGTCCGCTGCAGCGGCGAAGTGCGCCGCGAAGACAGCCGCGGCAAGTACCGCCGGCTCTGCCGGGCGGGCATACAAAGCCGCGACTGCGTCCGGCCGGATAGGCGCGCCGCCGGGCCCACAAACCCGACAGCGCCCACCGAGCGAAACGGCGGCCGCGGCTGGAACCGCGCACGCCGCGCCTGCCACACGGCATAGCGGCAACCTGGCGGTGTAATCAAAAGATTACACATTATTGCTACACCACACGCCCTCAACATCTCTTATGTGGCGTTGCCTGCTCAACGTGGACATTGTGGACATATGATTGCGCATTGTGCTGGGCCAGACATGGCTCGCCGGGGCGCGGTAAGCAGGGGCGTTCGCGCGCGTGCGCGAGCGGCCGCGCGGCCGAACGCTTCTGAGGTGCTGGTGACTGCCCGTTGCCCCCCGCGGTCGCAGAACGGCGCGCTACACCAGCACGGCGGCCTGGGGTGTGACTGGCGTTGCGCGAACTGGTCCCGAAGAAACTCGGCACGTCAGCAGTTGCCATTGCAGCACCACACGATACACTGCCGTTCAATGATTGACGTGGTGGCGCGAGGTCGTTGCCCAGCCAGTGTGAACCTGCAGCACGGCGAGCGGCGCAGCAGCCGCAGCGGAGGATTCCACGGATGTCCGCGATGACGATCGGTGTTCCTGAGGCACTCATAGAGTTCCGTACGCTCCTCAGCAAGCACCCCGAAGCGCTTGCTGCCGTTCGCCACATCGTGCAGACAGCCATGGGCACTGCAGCGTACGGCGTGGACCTCATCGACGGCTCACCTGACCCCGAAGATCGAGTGCTGCTGCTCGCCGCGATGCACGACTGGTATTACCGGCAGGAGCGGTTGCATGGCTGGACAGGGTGGCTGATTATCGAGTCGCCGCCTACGAACAAGGACACGGAACAGCTTCCACCGGTCACATGCGACTCTGTGTCTTTGGGACAATTTCGGACGGCGGTGTTCTTCTTGGCATTCCAGCAGCGAGTGGAGTCGCACATTGCGCAGTACGGCGCCAAGTCGTGCGTGGACCTGTGTCTGCATGGGGACACGGTTGCGGTGCTGCTGGGGAGAGTGTCGGCACTTCCGGGAATCGGCGCGGCGCCGGCGGGTGACCAGGGCGGCAAGGCCGATGGAGCGGTACCACTGGCTATCCCGCAAAGCAACGAGGGCTCCGACGCGAAACCTATTGATCCCATTCAGTTGCCAGGGGCCGTGTCGCCGGATTGCGGTGTCACTGCCTCGGCCGGCACAACAAAGGCGGAGTCACCCAAGGACACGGGCGGACGCCCAGGCTTGCCGACCACAGAAGCCAGGAAGCGAACGCAGCTGATCCGGGAGTGGCACGATAGGAAGGGGAGGGTGTCCCAGAAGGAGTTCTGCCGCGATAGGGGGATTGCGCTCGCTTACCTGCAGAAGTGTGTCAACTGGTATCATCAGCGCAAGCGGCGGGCTGACGAACGCTGACAAACTCATGTTGTCAAGACCGATGGGGTTTGTCACACAGATTCTGACAGCCCAGTTTGGCCCTGGAAATAAGGGGGACTCGTGGCCGCATCCTGGCAATTCTGTGTGACAAACCCCCGCGCGGGAGTTTGTGTGTCAGATTGCCACTGATACTTCACGTGCCGGGCGGCATGGTGCCGCTCGTTGTGGAGTACCGAACGTGAAGACCACAATCACAAACGCTACTGGCGAGCGAATCGCCGGACCGGAGCCGCGGCCGGGTGTTGCTGCGGAATTGCTGGACGTTGGTGCCGTCGCCGCGCTGCTGGGTTGCAGCGGGCGGCACGTCTACCGACTGGCCGACGCCGGGCGGATGCCCCGGCCGGTCAGGCTCGGCTACCTGGTCCGCTGGCGGCGGGCCGAGGTGCTCGAATGGATCGGAGGAGGCTGCCAGCCGGTGCGTTTCGCGCGGGGCACTGGGCGGATCGCTGAACACAGCAAGGAGACTCTCCGATGAGCGATCACGCTTCAATCCCGCCGCGGCGGCGGCTCTCGGACATTCTCGCCAACGGCCAGAGCGGAAAGCTGCGCGAAGATTGGAACCGCACCGAAGCGGCGGCGGACTTCGCGCCGCTGCCACCGGGGACGTACACCGCCCGCGTGCTAAGCGGGGAGCTGTTCAACGCCAAGAGCGGCACACCCGGCTACAAGCTCACCTTCCGCGTGCTGGAAGGTGAGCACGCCGGGCGGCAATTCTGGCACGACTTGTGGCTTACGCTGGCGGCGTTGCCCATGAGCAAGCGCGACCTGGGCAAGCTCGGCGTGACTTCGATCGAACAGCTTGAACGGCCGCTTCCGGCGGGCATTCGCTGCACGGTGAAGCTCGTGTTGCGGCGGGACGATGACGGCGCCGAGCACAACCGCGTCCGCGGCTTCGACGTAATCGCCATCGACGAAGACCCCGCCGCGGACCCGGACTTTGCACCCGATGCGCCGACGAAGGAAGGTGATGCGACATGAGCGGTGCCATGCGACACGGCTACCGCATCGTCGGCCCGTGCTCGGCCGAGCGCCGGCTTGTGGACTGGTCGGCCGCGTTCCGCGCCTACGTCGAGTGCGACCCGCGCGCCCGCGTCGAATCCGAAGCGTACTTGTCGGCGTTCACGTTCGGCGGTGACTTCGCCGAGCACCTGCGCGCGACCGGTTCGACGCGGGGCTTCGCGGGGGCGTGCTGTGCGCCGTGGCTGTGGTTCGACATTGACCGCGAGCCGACCGCCGGCGGCATCGACGCGGCGCTTAAGGATGCCCGCATGCTCGCCGTCGCGTTGTCGGACCACTACGGCGTCGATGATGCCGCGCAGCTGTGGTTCTACTCTGGGGCGAAGGGCTTCCATGTCGGCATCCCGACGGCATTGTGGGCGCCGGCCCCGAGCTTGGACTTTCACCGCGTCGCGCGACGCTTGGCCGAGACAATCGCCGAAGCCGCGGGCGTGCTCATCGACGTGAGTGTGTATGACAAGGTGCGGGCGTTTCGGGCGCCGAATTCCCGGCATCCCCGAACGGACCGACACAAGATCCGGCTCGCGACCGATGAGCTTATGCACCTTCGCGCCGCGGCGATTCTGGACCGCGCCAGGCAACCGGAACCGTTCGAGCTACCCGACGTGCCGGCCGAGAGCACCGACTTCCTAGTGGCGCACTGGGATACCGCCGCGGGGCAAGTACGCGAGCAGGCCGAAGCGGCGGCCCAGCGCCGCGCCGCCGTGGCCAGCGGAGATGCCGTACCCAGGTTGAACAGAATGACACTGGAATTCATCCGTGCCGGCGCGCCACCTGGTACACCCGGGGCGGGTGATGAGGACCGGCAACGCGGCGCGGGCCGGAATCAGCGGTGCTACAGTTCGGCGGCGAATCTGGCTGAGTTGGGCGCACCAATGGAGCTCTGCTTCGCGCTGCTTGAAGAACCTGCACTTGACTCCGGCTTACCACCCTCAGAGGTGCGCCAGGCGATAAAGAATGGCTGGACTTCTGCGCAGCGCGGTGTGCGCGAGGTGTGTGACGCTGTCGATGGCGAAGTGATCGCCGTGCGGCCGGCGCCGCCGCACACCACGCCAGGCGGCGTGAAAGGTGATGCGACATGAGCCCGAAGGCACCTTTCGCTGTCGCTGCTGACGTGCTGACCGGCTGGCGCGCTGACGTGCTGACCGGCAAGGTCCCGGTGCTGTATCCGCTCGGTGTGGGTCAACTGGCCCACATCGAAGCGGGGCCGGGGTTGGTAACGCTGATCGGCGGTGCACCCGGCGCGGGCAAGACGGCACTCACGATGCAACTGGTGGTGGATGCCTTGCGACTAACGCCAACGCTGCGGGCACTCGTGTGCAATGTGGAAATGTCGCCGCCCGTGTTGCTGGACCGGCAGCTGGCCCGACTAACCGGCGTGGACCTGACGACGATTCGGTATCGCAAGATCGGCGCTGAGCACGCCGACCGCATCGCCGACGGCATGGCCACGCTGGGAGCCGTCGCAGACCGGCTGTGCTTTGTGCGACCGCCCTTCGACTTGGGCAACGTGGCCGCGGCCGCAGACGAATTCGGGGCCGGGCTGCTCGTGCTGGACTACATCCAACGTATCGACACGCCCGGAGTCGAGACTGAAGCTCGCCAGCGCCTCAACAAGCTCATGGACAACCTGCGGCAGTTTGCCGACGAGGGCGTGGCCATACTGGTGGTGTCTGCGGTAACGCGCTCGAAAGATGCCAAGGGCCGAAGCTCGTACGGGGGCGACACCCTGAACTTGGCGAGCTTCCGCGAAAGCTCGGAACTCGAATTCGGGGCCGATGACGCGTTCATTCTGCATCCCGAAGATGACTACGCCGATGGCATTCTGGTCAAGCTCAAGCACCTGAAGAGCCGACACAGTGCCTGCCGGACGCTGACACTGCGTTTTGACCGCGCCCAGCAGAGATTCTCGGAGATCGAGCCGACTACGACTGCCCATGAGGGGCGGGTCGGAGTCACCGCATCACTGCAGCACCGGTGGAACCGGACACCGGCTGCAGATGACGGCCAGGACGACGAATGAGCCAAGGGCCGCGTACCATCCCGGTGGGCGCCGAACCCAAACCGCTGCTAATGCCGGACGAACGCGCCCCGCGCAATAGCACAGGTGATGGATCGACACGGAAACGGACCAAGTCGCAACGGCACTCCGGGGCAGCCGTTCGGCGGCGATTCGCACTCCTGAACACGTTCATCGACACTGGGCTGCCACACCTGGAACGCTCGCCCCTGGCCGTGTGGCTGCTCCTATACCGACACGCGAAGCCGGACGGCATGGTATCCGCGAGCGTCGCAGACCTGGCACGCCGGGCCGGGGCGAGCGACCGCCAAGTACAACGCGCGCTTGCCCGGCTTCAGGCCGCCGGGATGCTGGCCCGGCTGAAACGTGGAACGCTGGCCGGCGGGCCGAGCGTCTATCGACTGGTGCAACCATGAACGAACGCGATGCACGACATGGGCGACCGGTTACAACACGTCACCGGTGTCCGGTTGCTACCAGACGTGGGCGTCCGCTCGCTACGGCCGTCCGTGTCGCCTATCACAGTACGTACTACGTACGTACGTGTGTGCATGCGCACGTGTGCTGGCGCACAGCGCATGCACCACAACAACGGGCGAGCCGGCAGCGTTTACAGATTGGGCTTGACAACGTTGCGGCCGCAGGTGATACTGATCACCATGTGGCGAACAAGTACGATAACCAGACTGTTGCGCGAGGCACTGGCCGAAGCCGAATCGCTGAACTCTGTTGCCAGAGCAACGGGGGTCCAGAAAGCCTCGCTGATTCGTTTTCTCCGGGGCAGTCAATCGCTTCGGCTCGATATCGCCGACAAGCTCGTCGCGCACTTCGACATCGAGTGCCGGCGCCCGCGGCGGAAGCGGAAGGGGTAAGTGCATGGCATCATTGTATCGCAAGACCATAACCCGGCCCCTGCCCGCCGGCGCGAAGATTGAGAACCGCAAGAGCGGCCCTGTCGCCTTCTGGCGGGACCGCAACGGCCGTAAACAGTCCGCGCCGCTCGTGCTGGGGCCAGACGACAAGCCGAAGCTGGGCCGCGACGGCACGGCGCGAATCCGTACGAAAAGCGCCACGGTCTACGCCAAGGTCCCGGGGATCGGCGCGGCAATATCGACCGGCTGCAAGACCGAAGACGGGGCCCGAATCAAGCTCGCCGACTTGGTCAAGCGGGCGGAGCACCTGCGGGCCGGGCTGCTGACAGCGGGCGAAGCCCGGACGGTGGACTACCAAGCCGCATCGCTCGCCGATCATATCGCTGCGTACATAGCGCACCTGGAAGCCAAGGGCTGCACCGCGGCGCACCGTGCGAACGTCGAAGGGCGCTTGCGTCGGCTGGCGGCGGAGTGCGGCTTCGGGCGCTTGCGGGACCTGGAGCGCGGCAAGCTCGAAAGCTGGCTGCTGGCCCGAGCGGGTGAGGGTATGTCGGCGCGGACGCGCAACGCATACGGCGCGGCGGCCGTGAGCTTCGCTAGCTGGCTGGTTCAGACGCATCGGCTGCTGGCGAACCCGTTTGCCCGACTGGCGAAAGCGTGCGAAGCAGCGGACCCGCGACGCAAACGCCGTTCTCTGACGGAAGTTGAGCTTGCCGCACTGCTCGACGCCACGCGGCGCCGACCCGTGGCCGACTTCGGCCGGGAGACTGTCGAGGGGGACCGCAAGGCCGCACCCCTTACGCCCGCAACGTTGGCGACGGCCGAAGCGAAGGGCTACGAGTGTCTGGTCGAGAACCCCGACTTCGTCGCTGAACTGGAGCGCCGCGGCCGGGAACGGGCGCTGCTCTACAAGCTCTTAACGCTGACCGGCCTGCGGGCAAATGAGGCCCGGTCACTGACGGTCGGCGCGCTTGACCTGAAACCGGCCAACCCGTACGTGGTGCTGGCCGCGGCCGACGCCAAGACCCGGGAAGCCGCGGAAATCCCCCTACGGGCCGATCTGGCACAAGACCTATCCGGGCACCTCGCCAAGCGGCTGCGCGTTGCACAGCGGGCCGCCAGACGCGAAAACCGGCCCATCCCTGCACGATTGCCGGACGATGCGGCGTTGCTCGACGTGCCGGCCGGGCTGGTCAAGATTCTGGACCGCGACCTGGCGGCTGCTGGCCTCGCCAAGCGCGACCAGCGCGGCCGAACCATCGACGTGCACGCCTTCCGGCATACTTTCAACTCGCTGCTGGCCGCGGCGGGTGTTCAGCTGCGTACTCGGCAAGTGCTGATGCGGCACGCTTCCAGCGGCACGCTGACGGATGACGTGTACTCCGATCCCGCCGTGCTTGATCTGCGCGGGGCGCTGGCGAAACTGCCCGCCCTGCCGCTGCACGACAAGCCCCATGCCGAGCGGGGCCGCGCGACCGGCACCGATTTGGTTGCACCGACGGTTGCACCTACCGTCGGCAATCGTAGTGAATTGTTGGGTACTCGTGGCGATTCGAGCGATTCCGGGGCTGGAAACGCTACGGTTTCTAGGACGGTCGCAAGTGCTGTCCCTGTCAACGATAACGAGCAGCAGACAAGTGCTGTCGGCTGCTCGCAGAAATCGGGGCGACAGGATTTGAACCTGCGACCTTCTGCACCCCATGCAGACGCGCTAGCCAGGCTGCGCCACGCCCCGCACACTCCAACCACATAACTTACGAGTTCGCCGCACCCGCGTCAACCCGCTCCTTCTTATCCTGCGTCCGCGCGCTCGGCTCCCGCCAGAGACGCAGCGCCAGCACGCCCACCCCACCCACCAGCAGCATGTCGGCCACATTGAACACCCACGGCCAAAGATCGCGATCGCCGATTATCTTTGTCGGAATCTTGATGAAGTCCCGCACATAGCCGACCTCACGCGGCAGCCCTTCGACCACCCCCGGCGGCAACAGAATGCCGCCATCGCCCGGCGCCGCGGGATACTCAACCAGGCGGACAGCCCCGCCCTCCGGGCTATCGGACTTCACGTACCAGCGCTCAATGCCGCGGGCGTCGCGCCAGGACACCAGCCGCACGTAAAGGCGGTCGTACATGTTCCCCAATGCACCCGCCAGGATGGCCGCCAAGGCAGTTTGCAGCACCCAGCTGCGGGCCGGACTCTGCGCGAACATCACGAAGACCAGCACGAGCGCCACCCCCGAAGCCAGTAGAAAAAGCGTGGTCTGCCCGCCGCCGATCCCGAACAGCGCCCCATCGTTCATCATCGTCTGGAATTCAAGCAGTTTCGGAATGAGTACCCGCCGCCCACCCTGTCGCAACGTCTCGAAGGCCCAGTCTTTGGACCACAGGTCGAGCACCAGGCCCACGACCGCCAAACCCCAGAAACGCAGGTGCGCCGCAAAGCTCGTCAAGGCATGCTCACACGCCGGCGCTGCCGCACCGCCAGTGTCATCTGACACTCGGCCCGCAGCCGACTTGGACGGCCTGGTTGTTTGCTGGGGCGCCAACGATGCCAACCTAACGCTGCTTGCCGGTTTCCTGGGCAAGCACGTATTCGTAGCAGTACTTGGCCCACGGGTTGGCCTTAAGCCGTGCCTTGCCGATCGGCTTGCCGGTAGCCATGCAGATGCCGTAAGTCCCGTTGCGGATGCGCGCCAGGGCCTCGTCGATTTCCAGCAGAGTCGCGCGGCCACCCTCGATCAAGCCCAGTGTGAACTCCAACTCGTAGTTGTCCGTGCCCAGATCCGCCATGTGAATCGGCATACTCGACAGATCCCCGGCCGCGTTCTGCCGGCTGTCCCGCAGCGCCTCATCACGCATCGTGTGCACGTCCCTCGTTAACTGCGCCCGCTTATCCAGCAGCATCTCGCGAAACTGCTCAATGTCACGACTACTGAGCATGCTCCTCTGACGTGCAGTCTGCGGCTTGCCCTCGTTGCTGCGCGGCTTGGCCACCTTCGCCTTGGTGCCAGTCCGGGCAGTGACGCGTGGCTTGCTTGCTTTCTGCTTCGCGGCCGGACTGGAACGCACCTTCTTCTTCGCCTTGCCGGCAGACTCGGCGCCGCTGGCAGCCTTCCGAGCAGTCGACTTCGTCCCCACCCGAGCGGCCTTGGCCGGGCCACGGGCCTTCTTCGTCGCTTTGCGTGCAGTTGTCTTCTTCTTGGCCACGAGTGCTCACCACCTAATTCGCGCGCCAACCGCGAACCAACGCGGCCCGCGGCAAGACATCAAGGCCGACACGCGAGCGCAAAACGCTAGCGTATTCGGCCTAGCCCCGTTATCATATGGCTCCATGGCGATGAAGTCAATGATAAGCCCCGGCAGACCGGCCCGTGTTGCTGTAACATACTGTCACACAACAGCTTGCATGACAGTCGCGCCGGCTGATTTCACCCCGCGCTGCCGGGTTCGCCTGTCACCACCCGCCAGCGATGCAGCAGCCGCACCGCCGCGCCCGAGTCCAACGCTTCCCGAGCGCGCTGTGCTCCCCCCGCCCAGTCGTCAGCCAGACCGGCCACCCACAGAGCCGCGGCCGCGTTGAACACCACCGCGTCGCGCGCCGGCCCCGGCGCCCCGGCCAGCACATCCTCAATAACCCGCGCACTCTCGGCCGGGTTCCTGACGAACAGCGCGTCCAGCCGCGCCGGGGGAACGTTCACCACGCTCCCATCCACCTCCTCCATGCGCAAGTCCAAGCCGTCCCAGCGCGCCACCCGGCTTGGGCCCGAGATGCTCAGATCACACAGGCCGTCCAGCCCATGCACCACCATCGCGCGTTCCGCCCCCAGCAAGCGCAGCGCGGAGACCATCGTTGTCACCAGCTCCGGCCGACTGACGCCCAGCAACTGCCGGCGCACCCCAGCCGGGTTAGTCAGCGGCCCGACCAGGTTGAAGATCGTGCGGAACTTCAGCTCCGCCCGTGTGGGGGCGGCATGTCGCATGGCCGGATGCAGCCGGGCGGCGTAGAGGAATGCCACCCGGCACTCGCGCAGGCTTCGCTCCAGTGCCGGCGCGTCGGCCTCCACGTTAACACCCAGAGCCGCCAGTCCCTCCGCCGAGCCGCTTGGTCGGCGATTGCTGCGATTGCCGTGCTTGGCGACCGTCGCCCCCGCCGCTGCCGCCACGATCGCCACTGCGGTAGAGATATTGAACGTGGGCAGCCCGTCCCCGCCCGTGCTGCACGTGTCGATGGCGGTCACGCCCGGCGGCACGCGCACCGGCGTCACCCGGGAGCGCATGCTCTCCGCCACCCCCACGATCTCGTCGAGAGTCTCACCCTTGGTGCTCAGGGCAGCCAGAACGGCCGCCAGCGGCACCGGCCCGACCGCGCCGTCCATGATACGCTCGAACAGACCGCGCGCCTCCAGCCGAGTCAGGTTCTCACGGGCCGTCAGCTTCGCCAGAAGGTCGGCTATCTCCACGGGCCACTCCTCAAACGTGCGTTGACATGGGCGTGGGAACCCGCGCGGATCCGCATCAAATGCCCCATGCGCTCGGGCCCGTTGTAGCCCTCCCGTAGCGCGCGCTCGATCGAACCCACGGCCTCACTTCGCACCAGCGCAACCACGCACCCGCCGAAGCCGCCACCGGTCAGGCGAACGCCCAGCACGCCCGGCAGACGGCCCACGATCGCAACTAGTTCATCGACTTCCGCGCACGAGGCTTCGTAGTCATCCCGCAGCGATTCGTGCGCCACCCTCATCAGGCGGCCAAACTCCGCCAGGTCTGCCCGGCGCAGCGCGGCCGCCGCCGCCAGCACACGCCCATTCTCTGTAACAACATGCCGCGCTCGACGTGCTGACAGCGCATCCAGCCCGGACCACGCCCGGCGCAAGAATTGCTCGTCCACGTCACGCAGGGCCCGCACGCTCGGATCGTGACTGCGGAAGTGCGCCACGGCGGCGGCGCACTCCCGGCGGCGCTGGCCGTAGGCACTGCCGGCCAATTCGTGCCGAACGCCGGAATCAATCACGACGATCTCGTGCTCGCCCAGTGGCAGCGGCACGTGCTCGCCGACCAGGTTGCGGCAATCCAGCAACAGGGCGTGGTCGCGCCGGGCAGCCAGGGCCGCATACTGGTCCATGGGGCCGCACGGTACGCCGGCGAAGCCGTGCTCGGCCGCGCGACAGGCAGCGGCCAATTCGGCCAACGACGGTTGGCCGCCGCCCAGGGCTTGCAGCCCAACCGCCAGCGCCACGGTCAAGGCGGCCGAACTGGACAGGCCGCCGCCTGCTGGCACATCGCTCTCAATGAACCCATCGAAGCTGTGCAGTGGAACACCCCGCCTTTGCAGCTCCACCGCCACGCCGGCAATGTAGCTGGTCCAACGCGGATGCCGGCCCGGATCCCACTCGTCCAGCCGCCAGGCTTGCTCCTCGGCCAGGTTGGCCGAGTATACACGCACACGCACCGGATCGCGCAAGCCGGCGCGCCCCCCGGACACGAAGGCCAGCCCAACCGCGGTACGCATACCCGTAGCGATGGGCAGGACGTAACCCTCGTTATAGTCGGTATGCTCACCGATCAGATTGACGCGCCCGGGAGCTTCGGCCACGACCTGGCAGGCATGCCCGAAGCGCGCCGCGAACGCCGCCCCCAGACGCTCAGGCGACATCCTGATCCTGCGCCACACCGGCCGCGCGGGCCCGCAGCGCCGGCATCATGCTGGCGATCTCCTGCGCATAGCGACTGTTCGGAAACTCGCGCATGATGCGGTCGCCGATGCTCACCGCCTTGCTGAACGCCTTGTCGGTGACGGCCAGGCTGAACTGCACGCCGAGCTGGAACAGCTTGGCCTTGAAAACCCCGCGCGCCGATTCCTTCAGCACGGCGACCTCGTTGTCGCTCAGGTACTGGTCGAGCTCAAACAGCAGCCGGTGGGCCACGTCGACGTTCTGCGTGCGTACGGCCTCATCGTACTCCTTGAGCAGCCGCCGCTTGTGCTGCTGCCGGCGCAGCTCAAGCTCACGCGGCAGCGCGGCGATGCGCGGCTCGTCCGGGAAGAGTATCTTGAGCCGCGCGCTGTCACTCTGCGCCTGCTCCCACTTCTGCTGACTGCACAACTTGTCGAAACGACGCAGGGCCGCTTCGATCTTCTCCTCCTTGGTGGCCTGGCGGGCGTGCTCCACCTCCTCGCGCAGTCGGGCGGCCTCGTCACGCAGCCCCAACTCCTCGCTAAGATCCTGGATGAAACGCTCGGCGCTCTGCCAATCCTGCCGGACGATGGCGCTCTGAATCGTGTCGCGCAGATACTCGTAGTCCTTCTCGCGGTATACGATGCGCTTGGCCCAGTCGGACAGGGAGCTGTTCTCCGCAATCGTATGCGTGTACTCAGTCTGCCGACGCAGTAGCTCGCTCAGGTCCAGTTGCATGCCGTAACTGCGATGCGCCGTGTTAACCAGCTTGTGCGTCAGCGTGAGCTGCGCGTACAGCAGTACGCCCAGCGCCAGCGCCACGAAGCCGGCCGCTACGATGCCCAGACCCCACAAGTGGTCCGCCGACCAGAGCTCGCTGAGCCCATAGCCCATCAGTGTCAGCGCCGCCAGCGTGCAGACCACCAACGCCGTCTTGCCGAACAAACGCACGCCGCGAAACGGAGGCGGGATCGTCGCCATAGCTCACCTGTGTGCTCGTGCCACCTCAACGACGCGCTGCCGCGCAACCCGGCAGCCACACCGGACCACGCGCGCCATTGCCGCCCGCCAACGGCGCACCCAACTTCAACATGTTCAGCACATTAACGTAGCGCCGGGCGGCGAATTGGTCAAACAAGCGACGCGACGAAGCCCCGGCGTCACCGCGCCCCTGCATGCCTGTCAGACGAGTGAACCAGTGTCCTCGTCGCTGGTGTTGTCGCCACCGCCGGACGAGTTGTCCGTGTCCCCGTCGGTCGAGTCATTCTCCGGCACCGTGAAAATCGGCCGCAGCGCGTCTTTCAGCAGCGTCACGAAATCCTGCGAACTGAACCCGACTGTCAGTGCCGCGAAGACCGTCCTGGACATCTGCTCGGCCCAGCGCGCCACGAAGCGCCGCTCATCCGGCGTCGTGGTCGTCTGAGATCGTGCCTCGATCTTCGGCAGCCGCCCAATCGCCCCCGAGCCGTCCCGCGTCTCGTAGCTCGCCGCGGTCGTCACCAACTGCGACCGGCTGTCCGTCTTGCTGCTGTACGTGGATGTGTTGCCCGACGTGCCCGAGGTGCCCGACGTGCCCTGAAGCTGGTCGCGCAGCCGCAGCAAGTCCTCGATGCTCATGCCGGACCCGCTGGTGCTGCTCCCGGTCGTGCCGCTTAGCCCATCGATCAGACCACTCAGATCACCCGAGCTGCCGAGCCCGTACTGCGTCACCAGGTTCAGCAGACTGCTGAAGTCCAAGCCGCCCGTGCTAGTGCCTGACGCTGTCTCAAGACCGTCGAGCGTCCCGCCCGGCTGACCCGATCGGGGATTGGTGACGCGCGCCTGAATGTAGGCCTGATGCCGCGCCCGGGCCGCCGTTACCCACGTGCTCGGCGCACCTTGCTCCGTACTGGCCGAACCGCTCGTCGCCGTAAGTGTGTCGGCGATACTCTGTCCCCACCCCACTGCCGGCCAAAGCACAGCCACCACGACCGCCACAACCCAAATACCTCTCATGAGCACACCTCGATTGCGCTTCCGCTAATACTCGCCGCGCACTTCTTCCGTATTATACTCTAAATCGGCTCGCAATGCTGAGGGAGCCAGTCTTGCCTATCGCGCGGAGCGCCAGTATGCCCCTAGCGCCGCCACCAAAACGATCCCGGCAACTCGCCGCCACGCTCTATCTTCTTGTCATCACAACGCTTACAGCCTGCGACCACCCCGCCGAAACGACCCGCCGCGGCCTTTCCCTGCCCGAAGGATCTATCATCGCAGTTATAGGCCCACCAGAATCCTGCAGCCATTCCAAGGCCGTCGCCGGCGGCGCCCGCCGATATTGCGACCGCTACCCGAACATCAATTGCCTCGTCGTCACCCCCAAGAACCAGCGCCCCGACAGCCTCCGCCAAGCCGTGACCCAGGCACTATCAGCCCAGCCCCGCGGACTCTGCCTACACCTCGAGGACGCTAATGCCGTCGAAGCCGTCGCCGAACTGCTCGATCCACGCGATTTCATCCTGGTAACGATGAACCGGCCCGCACCCCAATTACGACCGTACGGCCACGTCGGCGTAGCCCGCGCCGAAGCAGCCGAACTGCTCGGCCGCAGCTTGCCCAACCTCCTGCCCCAGGCCGTCGACACCCTCGGACGTGAGCGCACCGAACGCAGCTACATCCTCGTGCATGAACGTACCCGCGACCAGGACGCCGCCGACTGCTACGTCCGCTTCTCCGCTGCGGCCCCCGGCCGGCCCGCCTTCTCCCTCCTGCGGGAAGTCGACACGGCCGCCGAAGGCCTGCCCCCCCGCGACGCCATCACCACTCTGCTCGAACAGTTCCGCACGGCCGAGCTGGTCATAACACTCAACCCTGAGCCCTGGCTCTCGCTCCAGCCGCGCCTGCGCTTGCCGGCGCATAACAAGTTCGCCACCCTCAGCGCCGCCCCGCGACTCTGGCCTCGCCTGCACGCCGGCGAGGCCGCCGCCCTCGTGGGACCGCTCGACGGCGAGCTCGGCTACGCCGCGGCCGAACTGGTCGTCCAGGGACTGCTCGCAGTACCCGACGCCACCCGACAGCTTGCCATCCGCTGCGAACTGGTGACGCGCGACTCCCTCGCCGACTTCGTCGAACGCTACGCCGCCGCCGCCGTGCTCGATATCGCCGACCTGATGCCCCTGCCCCCGCCGGCCCCAACCACCCCCGACCAGCCCAGCGAACCCTGATCCCAGCCCACCAACCCGCCGTTCACCGTTCCCTGTTCAGTCGTCCCGCCGATTCCGACTTGCCAGCCACGCCGTTCGATGGCAGGATGGAGGGGTTGCGGCGCGCGGCGGATGTTCGTATGAGCGCCGCGTGCTTCGTGGGGCAAGCTAATAAGGAAGCAGCGCAATGACAATCACAAAGGACCGTAAGCTCACCGGCGCACAGCACATCGAACTCGTCGAGCACTACGCCGCCCACAACTACCACCCCCTGCCGGTAGTCGTGGCCCACGCCGAGGGCGTCTGGGTCGAGGATGCCGACGGCAAACGCTACATGGACATGCTCGCCGCCTATTCCGCCGTGAACTTCGGCCACCGTCCCGCCGAACTGATTGCCGCCGCCAAGGCCCAGCTCGACCGCGTCACGCTGACTTCCCGCGCATTCCACAACGACCAGCTCGGCCCACTCTGCCGCGAGTTGGCGGACCTCTGCGGCATGGAAGCCGTCCTCCCCATGAACACCGGCGCCGAAGGCGTCGAAACCGCCCTTAAAACCGCCCGCAAATGGGGTTACGTCAAGAAGGGCGTCCCCGCCGACCAGGCCAAGATCATCACCTGCAGCAACAACTTCCACGGCCGCACCACCACCATCATCAGCTTCAGCACCGACCCCGTCTGCCGCCAGGGCTTCGGACCCTTCACCCCCGGCTTCGAAACCGTCGAATACGGCGACATCGCCGCCCTGCGCCGCGCCATTGACGCCAACACCGTCGGCTTCCTCGTCGAGCCGATCCAGGGCGAGGCCGGCATCATCATCCCGCCCGCCGGCTACCTCCAGCAGGCCCGCGACCTCTGCCGTGAGCAGCGCGTCCTCTTCATCGCCGACGAAATCCAGTCCGGCCTCGGCCGCACCGGCCGCACCTTCGCCTGCGAGCACGAAGGTGTCGTCCCCGACATGTACATCCTCGGTAAGGCCCTCGGCGGCGGCATCATGCCCATCTCCGCCGTGGTCTCATCCCGCGAAATCCTCAGCGTCTTCACCCCCGGCACGCACGGCAGCACCTTCGGCGGCAACCCGCTCGCCTGTGCCGTCGCCCGCAAGGTCGTCGAGGTACTCGCCGGCGGCAGCTACCAGCAGCGCGCCAGCGAGTTGGGCGAATACCTCATGGCCCAGTTGCGCGCCATCCGCAGCGACAAAGTCAAGGAAATCCGCGGCTGCGGCCTCTGGGTCGGCATCGAGTTCCACCGGCACGCCGGCCCCGCCCGCCAATACTGCGAGCGCCTCATGCACGAGGGCATGCTCTGCAAGGACACCCACGAGCAGACCATGCGCCTGGCCCCGCCGCTCTGCATCACCAAGGACGAAATCAACTGGGCCCTTGAACGCCTCCGCCGCGTACTGGCATAGCCGCCCGCGCCTCCGCCGCATACCGATCTGGCGACGGTGCGCCGCACGCAAGCGACCAAGCACAGGTGGACAACGTGCGCGCACCGTCCGCCACCGCCGCCCCAGCGCCCCCCCGGACGCAATCCGATCCCCCGCGCGCCACCGCCCGTCCGCACTGTCCGCTCCGCCCCGCGCCATTGCCCGTCCGCGCCATCCAAACCGAGCCGCGCCTGTAAAGAAGCGGTTCTTCTCAGCCCCCCCTCGCCCCCCCAACCATACCGCGGGCCGGACAAGGGCCTCGCAACCCTCACCCGGCCCGCCATAAGACCTAACCAAATACTTCGCGGCCCTCAGAACTGGCCGCTACTCAAACTCCGCCAGCAGCGCCGCCATATCAGCACCCGCCGGCGTCCC
>CAZJYX010000008.1:0-140510 GCA_964550375.1 uncultured Planctomycetales bacterium
GCTGCTACAGAATTTGCCGGGACGCCGGCGGGTACTGATATGGCGGCGCTGCTGGCGGAGTTTGAGTAGCGGCGGAGAACTTATCCCAAGACCGGCGTCCGGCGGAGCGAGCCGAGAACAGGGCGGTTGAAAGATAGGCGTTGTGACCCGCCCCCGGCCCCGCCCTGGGAGGGCGGGGAGTTTGAGTGGCGGCGAGTTCTGAGGGCCGCAGAGTATTGGGTCAGGTCATGTGGCGGGCCGGGCGAGGGTTGCGAGGCCCTTGCCCGGCCCGCGTTGGTGGTGGGGGGGCGGGGGGCTCAGAAGAACCGCTCCTTCAGGGTCCGGAAGTCAGAGGCACCGCTCCCTGGCGGTCGCGGGGCGGATCGGATGGCGCGGCGCGGTCCGGGCGGCGCGGATGGCGGGGAGTAGGGGTGAGGGGAATAGGGACCGGTTGAGCAGGGGAGTCGGGGAGGCGGTGTGAAGTTGTCGGGTGGTTTGGCGGGGCGGGGGTTATCCGGGATAATCCGGGGCGAGTTGGGATGGCGTGCCGGGGCCGCGTAAGCGCTGAACGAACGGCGGCCCGACCCTGGGCAACTGACGGCCGCGGGTTCAGGAGGCCGGTCGCTGCGGCGGAAGGGCGGTGCGCCGGTGGTTCTGCAAGATCGCCTGTTGGCGGTGTTCGTGTGCGTTGTGGAAGGTCGCCGAGTGTTGGTGCTGGAGAAGTGACGATGCTTAGTACGCGAGTGATCTGGAGCTGTGCGGTTGCCGGGCTGTTGGTGGGGACTGCGGGGTCGCAGGGTGGGGCGGCGGAAGGGCGACTGGTCTACCCGGAGACGAAACGGGTGGAGCAGGTGGACGTGCTGCACGGGGTGGAGGTGGCCGACCCGTATCGCTGGCTGGAAGAGCTGGACTCGGCCGAGACGGCGGCGTGGGTGGCGGCACAGAACGAGGTTACTTTCGCGTTCCTGGAGGGCATACCGGCGCGGGAGAAGATCAAGGAGCGGCTGACGCGACTGTGGAACTACGAGCGGTACGGGACTCCGTGGCAGCGGGGCGGGCGCTACTTCTACCAGCGGAACGACGGGCTGCAGAACCAGAGCGTGCTGTACGTGGCAGAGTCGCTGACGGCTACGCCGCGCGTGCTGCTTGATCCGAATACGCTGTCCGAGGATGGGACGGTGGCGCTGTCCGGAGTGGCGGTGAGCGAGGACGGGCGGTACATGGCGTACGGGCTGTCGACGGCGGGGTCGGACTGGGTGGAGTACAAGGTGCGGGACATTGACAGCGGCGAAGACCTGGAAGATCACCTGAAGTGGATCAAGTTTTCGGGGGTTTCGTGGACGAAGGACGGGGCGGGCTTCTACTACAGCCGATATGACGAGCCGAGCGGAGACAAGCTGGCGGACGTGAACTACTTCAACAAGCTCTATTACCACCGGGTGGGTGCGGCGCAGGGGGAGGATGTGCTGGTGTACGAGCGGCCGGACGAGAAGGAGTGGGGGTTCACCGGAGGCGTGAGCGAGGACGGGCGGTACCTGATCATCTCGATCCGGCAGGGAACGGAGCCGCGTAACCGTATTTACTATCAGGACTTAACGGCGGCTGAGCGGGAGACGGTGAAGCTGCTGGATGAGTTTGATGCGCGGTACGCGTTCGTCGGGAACGACGGGCCGGTGTTTTGGTTCTATACGAATCTGGATGCGCCGCGCGGGCGGGTGGTCGCGGTCGACACGCGCCGGCCGGAGCGCGAGCATTGGCGGGAGGTGATTCCGCAGGCGGTGGAGACGCTTGAGGGCGTGAACGTAGTGAACGATACGTTCATCGCGTCGTATTTGCAGGATGCGCGGGCGCTGGTGCGGACGTTTGACCTGAACGGCCGGGCGGGGCGGGACGTGGCGCTGCCGGGGATTGGCAGCGTGGGCGGGTTCGGCGGGCGGCGCGACGATACTGAGACGTTTTACGCGTTCACGAGCTTTGATGCGCCGACGACGATCTATCGTTACGAGGTGGCGACGGGGGAGAGCAGCGTCTTTCGGCGGCCGCGGGTGGAGTTTGACCCGGAGCAGTTCGTCACGAAGCAGGTTTTCTACCGGAGCAAGGACGGCACGCGCGTGCCGATGTTCATCACGCACAAGAAGGATTTGAAGCTGGACGGGAACAATCCGACGTACCTGTACGGGTACGGCGGGTTCAATGCGTCGCTGACGCCGAGGTTCTCGGTCAGCCGGGTGATACTGATGGAGCTGGGTTTCGTGCTGGCGACGGCGAACCTGCGGGGCGGGGGGGAGTACGGGCAGGAGTGGCATGACGCGGGCCGGCGACATAACAAGCAGAATGTGTTTGATGATTTCATCGCGGCGGCCGAGTGGCTGGTCGCGAATGACTACACGCGGCCGGCGAAGCTGGCGATTGCGGGCGGGAGCAACGGCGGGACGCTGGTGGGGGCGTGCGTGAACCAGCGGCCGGATCTGTTCGGGGCGGCGTTGCCGGCGGTGGGGGTGATGGACATGCTGCGGTTCCACAAGTTCACGATTGGGTGGGCGTGGGTGTCGGACTACGGCAGCCCGGAGGATCCGGACGATTTCAAGGTGCTGTACGCGTACAGCCCGCTGCACAACATCCGCAAGGGGACGTGCTATCCGGCGACGCTGGTAACGACGGCGGACCATGATGATCGGGTGGTGCCGGCGCACAGCTTCAAGTACATCGCCATGCTGCAGCCGGCCCAGGCGTGTGACAACCCGGTGCTGATCAGGATTGAGACGAAGGCGGGGCATGCGGCCGGCAAGCCGACGGCGAAGATCATTGAGGAAGTGGCGGACGAGTGGGCGTTCCTGGTGCGGGTGTTGGACGTGGACGCGAGCCGGTTGCCGGAGGCGGTCGAGGCGCGCACGGAGTAGCGGTGGAGGGGGGTTGGCGCGCCGCCGGACTGACAGGAGGATCACGATGTTGGTGCTGACGAGAGCGGGCGCTGTTCTGGCCGTGGGCGTGGTGTCGGCGGTGTGCCTGGCGGAGGCGCGGCTCAAGGCGCATGTTGATCCGCGCGTCGAGTTGCTGAGCATTGTCTTTCGGCTGGCGGGCAACCCGGAATACAACATGGCGACTTCGGCCTCGCCGTACGCTGAGCGGGTAGCGGCGCACTTCGGGCGGTTTGGTGAGCACGCGGCGGTGGTGCAGGCGCGGGAGCTGCGGGCACAGCGCGGAATCAGCTACGACGCGGTGATGAGCCTGGCGGTGCACCTGGCGGACACGCAGGAGTTGGCGGTGAAGGTGCCGCTGGACAAGGCGACGACGCTGGAGCGGCGCTGGCAGCCGGCGGAGGCGGAGGCGTTCGTGGGGAAGTTGCGCAGCTTCGTCGCGGACACGGGGTTCAACCGCTTCTGCGCGGAGCAGGCCGAGTTGTACGAGGCGGCCGGGGCGCGTCTGACGGCGGTGCTGAGCGAGCGTGATTACCTCGGTTGGCTCGAACAGTACTTCGGGCAACGGGCGCAGGCCGAGCTTGATGTGATCGTCGGGTTGCTGAACGGCGGAGGGTGCTACGGCGTGACCGTTCGGCCGGCGGACGGGCGCGATGAGATCAAGGCGATCATCGGGGCCTGGAGCTTCGACGAGCAAGGCCGGCCGGTGTTCACGGACGGTGGCTTTGCAGCGACCATCATGCACGAATTCTGTCATGCCTATGTGAATCCGCTGGTGGATAAGTACGAGCGACTGCTTCAGCCGGCGGGAGAGAGGATGTTCCGGCCGGTGGCGGCGGAGATGCGGCGCATGGCGTACGGGAACTGGAAGACGATGATGTACGAGTCGCTGGTGCGTGCCTGCGTGGTGCGGCACGTGCTGACGCATGAGGGGCGGCCGGCCGCGGTGAAGTTGGCCAAGGTCGAGTACGAGCGGGGGTTCAAGTGGATGGGCAAGCTGGTCAAGCTGCTGGAGGAGTATGAGGCGGACCGGGCGCGCTACCCGACGCTGGATGCTTTCATGCCGCGGGTGGTGGTGTTCTTTGACGAGTACGCTGAGAGCTGCGGGCCGGCCAGCGAGCCGGAGCAGGCGGCGGCCGGTGAGGCGCCGCGGGTGCTGGAGATGAACCCGGCCAACGGGGCGACGGACGTTGATCCCGGGCTGACGGCGATTACCGTCCGCTTCGATCGGCGCATGGCGGATCGGTCGTGGTCGGTGTGTGGCGGCGGCGAGCACTACCCGGAACTGGCGGGCGAGATTCGCTACGACGAGGGCTGCACGGTGCTTACGATTCCGGTGCGGCTGAAGCCGAACTGGGAGTATCAGTTTGCGCTGAATTGTCCGGCTGCGCAGAACTTTGTCAGCGCCGCGGGCGTGCCGCTGCAGCCGGTCATGGTCAGTTTCAGGACGCGCGACCGGTAGGGGGGTGAGCCGGCGGTGCGGTAGGGGGGTGGCGGAGCCGGCGCCCCGGCAGCACCGGCCAGGAGCGGGCGGCGCTGCCGGGGCTGCCTGGTATTCAACACCGGCCAAGGGGGGCCTGCGCTGCCGGAAGATCATCCGGGAGGGGCGGCCGGCGCTAGAGGATGCGCTTGATGGCGGCCTCCAACTGGCCGGGCTGCTGTTCTTCGAGTTCGTAGAGCACACGGGTGCTGGGCTTGTTGATCTTGAGCATGCGGCCCAGGTCGATGGGCGTGCCGATGATGACGCTGTCGGCGGGGACGGCGT
Organism: uncultured Planctomycetales bacterium; assembly: GCA_964550375.1. GTDB lineage: Bacteria > Planctomycetota > Phycisphaerae > UBA1845 > Fen-1342 > JAAYXS01. The sequence goes on from CAZJYX010000008.1 coordinate 4,663, forward strand.
TGATGGTGGCCTCCAGCTCGGCCATTTGCTTTTCGCCATAACCCATGGCCGGCAGGACTTCGTGCACGTGCGTGTATTTCTCGAAGGTTTGCTTGATGGAGCCGACCGCGTAGGGGCGCGGCTCGACAATGGCGGCGGCGTTGAACTTGTTGGCGGCCACGTGGCCGGCGCCGTACTTCATCTCGCCGTGGGTCAGCGTGGGGCCGTCCTCGACGACCAGGACGCGCTTGCCGGAGATCAGGTCGGGCTGCTGAACGGTCACGGGCGAGTTCGCCATGATGACGGTGGCCTGTGGGTTGACCAGGCGGACGTTCGCGAGCACGAGGTCGATGTCGGGCTGCCGGGCGGTGTCGGCCTTGTTGACCACGACGACGTCGGCCATGCGCAGGTTGGTTTCGCCGGGGTAGTAGCGGAGTTCGTGACCGGCGCGGTGCGGATCGACGACGGTGATGTACAGGTCGGGCTTATAGAAGGACATGTCGTTGTTGCCGCCGTCCCAGAGGACGACATCCGCTTCGCGCTCGGCGGCGGCTAGGATCTGGGCGTAATCGACGCCGGCGAAGACGATGTTGCCGGCGGCGATGTGCGGTTCGTACTCCTCGCGCTCCTCGATGGTGCAGTTATGCAGGTCCAGGTCGGCGAGCGTGGCGAAGCGTTGGCAAACCTGCTTGGCCAGGTCGCCGTAGGGCATGGGATGGCGGACGGCGGCGACCTTCTTTCCGAGGCGCTTGAGGATCTGGACGACGGCGCGGGAGGTCTGGCTCTTGCCGGCGCCGGTGCGCACGGCACAGACGGCGATGACGGGCTTGCTGGATTTGAGCATCGTGTGGCGATGGCCCAGGATGATGAAGTCGGCGCCGCAGGCATTGACGAGGGCGGCCTTGTGCATGACCTGCTCGTGCGGCAAATCGGAGTAGGCGATGGCGCAGAGATCGACGTCGTGCTTGGCGATCAGGGCGGGCAGCTCGTCCTCGGCGTGAATCGGAATGCCCTGCGGGTAGTTCGGCCCGGCCAGCAGGGGGGGGTAGACGCGCCCGTCGATGTCAGGAATCTGCGTGGCCGTGAAGGCGACTACCTCGTAGGCGGGGTTGTCGCGCCAGTAGGTGTTGAAGTCGTGGAAGTCGCGCCCGGCGGCGCCGAGAATGATCAATTTCCGTTTCGGCAGACTCATGGCGTTATCCATTGGTTGAAGCGGTTCTTCGGGGCGTCTGCAAGACCCGCAGGCGGGGACGAGGGCCGACGCGTTCCCATAGGCCACCGTCGTTAGAGCGGAAAGTACTTGTTTGTCGCATGGCGTTCAAGGGGTAGATCGGCCGCGGAAGCGGCAGTGAATAGTGACAGTGAGCAGTGACAGCCTTCTTGCCGGGTCAGGTGGCAGGGGGTAGGATAGTCCTAGCTGAGCGTGGTTTGTGCTGACGGTCGCGCCGTTGGGCGGGCTGGACGCCGGGCGGGATTGCCGGTGGGGCGTTGGTTTGGCAGGCTCTATAAGTAATGGGCCTAATTGGAGTTGAGTTAATGGTCCTTGGCAAGCGCAAGTGTTTGCGGGTGGGCGTTACGGTCGGCTTGCTGCTCATTCTGATGGCCGGTCCGGCCTTCGGTCAAATTGACTCGGAAGCGCCGGCGCGCTGGCTCGATGTGCCGGCTCTGGACTGGGAGAAACCCTGGCTGCAGTGGTTGACAGCGGCGGGCTTCCTGGCGCTTTGTCTGCTGCCGGCGTTCAAGAACCCGCACCGTTCGCACCTGGATTAACCCCGAATGGGGAAGCGACATGTCGAAGGCTACCTGTCTGACATTGCTGGTCTGTCTTAACCTGCTGCTGTTAACGGCTTTATGTTTGGCGAATTACTCGTTGCCGGCAGCGCAAGCGGCCGGTACGGGTCTCGCGTCGCGCTATCTGGCGGTAGCGGGCGCGATTCAGAGCAATTACGACGCGGTGTACGTTCTGGACACGCGGGAGCGCACGCTGCACGCGTTTTACTGGGATCGCTCCCGGCGTGATCTGATGTATGTTGATTGGCGGGATTTGGACCGCGACTTCCGACACCATGAGGGGGACTAGGCCATGTCGCCGCGCCCGCTGGAACTTGACGGTCAGAGCCTGGCGATCGGCGTGCTGAGCGTCACGGCTTGCATATTATTCGTTGGTTTTCTGGTGGTGACTTCGCTGGCGCCGCCGGCGCAGGCCATCGGGATGAACGATTCCTCGGGCGACTACAAGATGCTGACGCAGCAGCTTTCGTCGTCGAGTGAGGCGATCGTTGTGCTGGACGCGGCCGCACAGCGGATGATCGTGTACGGTTTTGATCCGAACCGGCGGCAGTTTCAGGCGATTTCGGGGTTTGACTTCGATCGGCTGCAGAAGCGAGCGGATCCGGATGCGGCTCAGCCGCCGCCGGGTTGGAACCCGTAGCTGGGCGTGGGGTAGGGTTTGCGAGCCTGGCGGGGCGGGTGGTTCGGGGGTGGTGGGGGATGCGGTTTCTGGGCGTTGTGGAGTGATTGCAGTGGAGAGGTTCAGTGAATGAGCAAGGAAGACATAACGTCCTATAAGATATATTATGTTGCGTTCCTCCTGGCAAGCTCACCAAGTGCTACGGTTCCGCCGCGCAGCTCCCCTGCCAATCCCGCTCGCTCTCACGGGGCTGCCAGATACCTCGATATCGCCGATCGGAGCACTCTTCGCTGAAGGAACTTAGACGAAGCGGCGGCCACAGCCCGGGCGCCGCTGTGACGGCCCGGCACCTATGCGATCCCTGTCTGTCGGCGTTGACGCGCGGCGCTGTTGCGCGTGTGCCTGACGGGTGGGACGGCGTCGCCGGCGTGGCGGATCACTGCCGGCGGAGAAGTTCGGGGATGCGTGTGGATATCTCGGCTATCTGGACGGGCTGTTGTTGGCCGGTGCGAAGGTCCTTCACGGTGAGGACACGAGATGCGGTGAATTCGGCGCCGACGATAACGGCCAGCTTGGCGGCGCGTTTCTCGGCCTGGCGGAGCTGCTTGCCAATGGCCTGGCGTTTGTAGGAGAAGTCGCAGGCAACACCCATATCCCGGAGTTGGGCGGCGATCTGTACGGCCTGGGTGAAGTGCTCGGGGCCGGCGTCGATGATGAAAGCGTCGAGGGTGTCCTCGGCCACCTGGTGGTCGCCCAGGTCGCTCAGTAGCTCGAGGACGGGTGCGTCGCCCATGCCAAAGCCGACGCCGGGAACGCTGGGGCCGTCGAGCAAGGCGGTGAGATTATCGTAGCGGCCGCCACCGAGCAGCGCACGTACCCCCCCCTGCCGTGCATTGAGCTCGAATACGGGACCCGTATAGTACGCTAAGCCGCGGACGACCTTCAGGTCGAACTGGCAGTATTCCTGAACGCCGAAGGCCTGGAGCCATTGCCAGAGTTGGCGGAACTGGTCGGCGGCGGCGGCGCCGGCGGGGCCAGAGGCCTGGGCGAGTGAGAGGCACTGCTCGACGTCGGACTGTTCGAGTTGCGCAAGTAGTTGATCACAATTGACTTGTGGCGCCAGCGCGTGCCACTGGCGCTGGAACTCATCGGAGCCGAGCTTGTCGTAGCGATCGACTAGCTCGAAGGCTCGTGGCGCCTGTTCGGGAGCGATCCCGATGCTGGCGAGGGCGGCGGTGGCGATGGGACGGCTGCTGATTCTCATGACGACGTGCGCGGGGGTCAGGCCGAGTTCGCGCGCGCCGGCAATGGCGACGGCGATGACCTCGGCATCGGCCAGGACGTCGTCAATGCCGAGAATGTCTACGTTCCACTGGAAGAATTCGCGCAGGCGGCCGCGCTGGGGCTTTTCGGCGCGGCACATGCGTGGGAGGCTGAACCACTTGATGGGGCGTGGAAGGGCATTGGCGCGGGCGGCGACCATGCGTGCGAGGGTGGGGGTCATTTCGGGGCGGATGGCGAAGTGGCGGTCGCCGCGGTCGGTGAAGTTGAATAGTTCGGAGACGATGCCGGCGCCGCTTTTGAGGGTGTAGAGGTCGAGGAATTCGAAGATGGGGCCCTCGTATTCCTCGAAGCCGGCGGCGTGGGAGACGCGGCGCCAGGCGTTGAAGAGGTGGTTCTGGCGGCGCATGTCGGGGGGGTAGAAGTCGCGCATGCCGGGCGGTGGCTGGATTTTCATGGCAGGTTTCCGAGGATCGGGAGGGGGACGCCGGCGATATCGGTGGGGGCGCCGGCCGGCGGGTAGCCGTTCTTGCTATTCCTTGTTTTGTAGCTTATCCGTCTTGCTTTGGATGTCCTGCTTTTCGAGCCACTCCCGTAAGCCTGTTGTTTCTTTCCGTTCTTGATATGCTTGCCATTCTGGTCAAGGTGGGTGCGGAGGTACTCGTCGAGGTGGGCGGGGCAGGTGAAGTGCTGCTCCCAGCCGTAGTCGCCGGAGTGATAGTCGCAGTTTTCCGTGGTGTAGCTGCGGCAGATGCGCGGGCGCGTGGCGTAGATGCCGCAGCGCTGGTCGGGCAGGAGATGTCGGCAGGGCGTGGCGATGTTGATGTACCACTCGCCGTCCTCGACGAAGACGGAGATGTTCTCGTGCAGCAGGTACCAGCGCACGTCCTCGAACTCGGCGCGCGTTTCGGGGGTGTCGATGGGCAAGGCGATGTAGCGGCAGCAGGCCGCGGTGCAGTGTTCGCAGAGTATTCCGGGCATCGTCAGGGCGTCCTTTCTGGGCGGTGGCCGGGTGGTCGGGGCGCATCCGGCGACCGGTCGATACCTTAGCAACTGGCGTGAGATTGGCAAAGCCCCCCTGCCGCTGCGCCGGGCGCGTGGGATCAGGGCGCGTAGGACGGTTGCGCGGTCAGCGTGGCTGTCGCGGGCGGATCAGTCGCCCAGGCAGGTACCCACGGCGCGGGCCACGCCGATCAGCGGGTGATCGAGGGGAACCTGGCGCTGCTGGTCGGCGACGGCCTCAAGCGGAACGAAGGTAGTTTCGTTCTGCTGCATGACGACGACGTTGTTCCATTCGCGCGTGGCGACGAGTTGGATGGCCTTGTGGCCGAAGGCCATGGCGAGCACGCGGTCAACGGCCGCCGGCGTACCGCCGCGCTGAATGTGGCCGAGGATGGTGGCGCGGGTTTCGAGGTGGGTGTGGGCGGCTATCTGCTCGGCGAGGACAGTGCTGACGCCGCCGAGGCGGATGGGGTCGGGGCTATCGTGGACGATCTTGTTGACGATCTGGTCGCCGCCCTTGGGCCGGGCACCCTCGGAGACGGCAATGAGGGTGAAGCGTTTGCCGTGGCGCGTGCGTTCGAGGCATGTGTCACAGATGGAGTCGAGCGAGTAAGGGATTTCGGGGATGAGAATGACGTCGGAGCCGCTGGCGAGGCCGGCGTGCAGGGCCAGCCAGCCGGCGTTGCGGCCCATCAGCTCGACCAGCATGACGCGGTGATGGCTGGAGGCGGTGGAGTGGATGCGGTCGAGGCACTCGGTGGCGATCTCCACGGCCGTACTGAAGCCGAAGGTGATCTCGGTGTGCATGAGGTCGTTGTCGATGGTCTTGGGTACACCGATGCAGGGGATGCCGTGGGCAGCGAGTTTCAGGGCGCCGGACATGGTGCCGTCGCCGCCGATGCAGATGAGGCCGTCGATCGCGCGTTCCTGAATATGCTCGATGACGCGGTTGGTGACGTCCTTGAAGAGTGGGCGACCCTCGGCGTCCTCGCCGACGGCGAAGTGGGCCGGGTTGGCCTTGTTGCTGGTGCCGAGGATGGTGCCGCCCACGGTGAGGATGTTGGAGACGTCGGTGGTGGTAAGGCGGCGCATGCGGTTGCGAATGAGGCCGAGAAAGCCGTCCTCGATGCCGATGACATCGATGCCGAGCTTCATGATGGCGGCCTTGGTGACGACGCGGATGACGGCGTTGAGGCCGGGGCAGTCGCCGCCGCCGGTGAGGATGCCGATGCGCGAGGCTTTCCTGGGGATAGTGGACACGGGCGCGGTCCTTTCATGCAGCCGGCGCGATCCGGTGGGACGCGCGGTTAGCGGTGACTGGACGCCCGCATCAGGTGTGCAGGCCGCCGTCGACGACGAAGACCTGCCCGGTGATGTAGCTGGCGCCGGGGCCGGCCAGGAAGGCAACCAGAGCGGCGACCTCTTCGGGACGTCCGAAGCGCTGCATGGGGATCAGCGTTTTGACGTCTGTGCGCAGCTTGTCGGGCAGGGCCGCGGTCATGTCCGTATCAATGAAGCCGGGCGCTACCAGGTTGCACGTTATCTGACGCTTGGCCAGCTCCTTGGCCACCGATTTTGTTAGGCCGATCAGACCCGCCTTGGCCGCGGCGTAGTTGGCCTGACCGGCGTTACCCATAATACCTGAGACGCTGCCGATGTTAATGATGCGGCCGCGGCGTGCTCGGAGCATATATCGGCTGACGGCGCGGGTGAGCCAAAAAGCGGAGCGTAGATTGGTGTCGATGACCTGGTCGAACTGGTCATCCTCCATGCTCATGAAGAGGCCGTCGCGCGTGACGCCGGCGTTGTTGACGAGGATGTCGATGCGCTCGTGGCGTTCGGCGGTTTCCTCGACGATGCGCTTGACGGCAGCGCGGTCGGTGACGTCCAGGGCGGTCGGCGTGACGCGGGCGGCCAGTTCAGGCTCTTCCTGGAGCCAGGCGCGGATGTGATCGACGCCGCGGGCCGCCGCCACCACGGTTGCCCCGCAGCGGGCCAGTTCGACAGTGATTGCCCGACCGATGCCGCGCGAGGCGCCGGTTACGATTGCCACTTGCTCGTTAAGCATTACGGTCGGCCTCCGGCCCGCACCTGGTTCAGGTGAGGTCTGCTTCCTTGCCAATGTTGGTGGCCTGGGCCTGGCGGTTGATCTTGCGCAGCAGCCCGGTCAGCACGCGCTTGGGCCCGATTTCCCAGAAGTGCGTGCAGCCGTCGGCCAGGAGCCGCTCGACGCAGGCCTGCCAGCGTACCGGGTTAAAAACCTGAAGGTACAGGGATTCGCGGATCTGGGCCGCGTCCTGATGATACTCGGCATTGACATTCGCGATCACGCGGACCTTGGGCGGGCGGAAATCGCTGGCGGCCAGCGTTTCGCGCAGGGCCTCGGCAGCCGGCCGCATCAGGTCGCTGTGAAATGCGCCGGCCACGTCCAGTGGAACGGCGCGGCCACCGGCGGAATCCGCCGCCGTCACCAATGCGTCGCAGGCGGGCTTGTCGCCGGAGACGACGATCTGGCCGGGGCAGTTGAAATTGGCGGCGCGGACCTGGCCGGCCTGGCTGACGCGCTCGCATAGGGCCAAGACCTGGGCTTCGTCCAGGCCCATGAGCGAGACCATGCCGCCGGGGGACTGTTGCGCGGCCTGTTGCATGAGCCGGCCGCGCCGGTAAACGAGCCGGAGGGCAGCGTCAAAGGGCAGGCTGCCGGCCAGGTGCAAGGCCGTGTACTCGCCGAGGCTGAGGCCGCCCATGGCGGCGAAGTGCTCGAGGCGGAACTTGCCGCAATCCAGGCCGGCTCGGAAGAGGGCCACGCTGGTCACGAAGATGGCTGGTTGCTGAATGTCGGTGGCGTTGAGGCGGTCGGCCGGACCATCGAAACACAAGCGTGAGAGCTCGAAGCCGAGCACCTCATCGGCCTGGGCATAGGTATCGGCAGCCACGGTGTGGGCCTGGGCGACGTCCTGCCCCATGCCAACTTCCTGAGCCCCCTGCCCCGGGAAAACGGCGGCGTTTGCAGTCATGTCAGATCCTCAAGAGCATTGAGCCCCAAGTCAGGCCGGCGCCGAAAGCGACCAGCATAACGAGGTCGCCGGCCGCGATGCGCCCGTCGCGCCGGGCTTCGTGAAACCCGATGCCGACGGAGGCGGACGAGGTGTTGCCGAAGCGGTCGATGTTGATCACCACGCGGTCGAGCGGGAAGCCCGCCTTGGCACAGGCGGACTCGATGATGCGCAGGTTGGACTGGTGCGGGATGATTAGCTTGACATCGTCAAGGCTGATGCCGGCCTCCTGCGCCGTGCTGTGAATCACCTGGTGCATCTGGGTGACGGCGAACTTGTAGACCTCGCGGCCCTGCATCTTCATGTAGTGCATGCGCTCGGCCACCGTCCGTGTTGAGGCTGGGTGGCGGGCCCCGCCGCCGGGGATGGCGATGAGCATGCCGCGGGCGCCGTCGGCCCCCTGCTGGACCGCAAGTATCTCGCGGCGGGCGTCCGTGCTGGCGCGCAGGATCGCGGCCCCGGCCCCGTCGCCGAAGAGCACGGCCGTGCCGCGGTCTTCCATGTCGGTGATGCGGGTCAGCGTCTCAGAGCCGACGACCAGGACGGTACGGGCCAGGCCAGCGTGGACGTACTGAGCGCCGGCGATCATGGCCCAGACGAAGCCGCTGCAGGCGGCGGACAGATCGAACGCGGGGATCCAGCCACAGCCCAACTCGGCCTGCAGGAGGCAGGCGGTGGACGGCAGTTGGTAGTCCGGCGTGATAGTGGCGCAGATAATCAGGTCGAGATCCTGGGGCGTCAGGGCCGCGGCCTGCAAGGCTTCGCGGCTGGCAGCCGCGGCCATGGTGAGAGTGGACTCGTCAGGATCGGCGATGCGGCGTTCGCGGATGCCGGTGCGCTGCAGGATCCATTCGTTGGAAGTATCCAGGCGCTGCGCGAAATCCGCGTTGGTGACGACGCCCCGGGGGACGTGCAGGCCGGTCCCCGCGACCTCCACCGCCCAATGCACCTTCATGCGGCGCCCTCGGGCTGAGGCTGCGAGATCTCCTCGGCGATGAGTTCGTTAAGCTGCACCCGCTGCTGCTCCTTGGCGACGCGGATGGCGTTGCTGATGGCGCGCCGGTCGCTGCGACCGTGGCAGATGATGACGATGCTGTTGACGCCGAGCAGCGGGGCGCCGCCATACTCGGCGAAATCGTGGCGTTTCCAGATGTTGGCGACGATGGGCTCGAACCTGGGGGTAAGCTCGGGGCTGGCTTCCTTGATCTCGTGGACGATGGTGCGGAAGAGGCCCTCGGCCAGTCCTTCAGTGAGCTTGAGAATGACGTTGCCGACGAAGCCGTCGCAGATAACGACGTCGCACAAGCCGGCGAAGATGTCGCGGCCTTCCATGTTGCCGGCGTAGTGCAGGCGCGGGTCGTTCTTGATCAGCGCGCGGGCCTCCTTGACGAGCAGGTTGCCCTTGACCTCCTCCTCGCCGATGGAGACCAGCCCGATGCGCGGATCCTCGACCTGGAGCACCTGGCGCGCGTAACAGCGGCACATGCGGGCATATTCGTGCAGATGCCGCGGCTTGGGCGAGACGTTGGCGCCCACGTCGCAGACCAGAACGGGGCCGTAGAACGTCGGGATGGCGACGGCGATGCCGGGGCGTGAGACGCCCGCGATCACGCCGATCTTCAACTGGCAGGCGGCGGCGAACGCGCCGGTGTTGCCGGCGGAGATCAGGGCATCCACGCGTTGCTGCTCGGCGTCCACAGCCATGCGGCAAATGGACGAATCACGCTTCTGGCGCAATGCTTCGAGCGGCGGTTCGTCCATCTGGATGTTCTGGGTGCAGGATTCGAACGTGATGCGCGCGTCCGTGACGCCGAGTTCGCGGCACTCCGCAGTGATAAGCTCGGCGGGGCCGTAGAGGACGATCTCATCCCCCGGCCCGAGGAAGCTGAGCCCGAGCTGCGCGCCGAGGATCACTTCCCGCGGGGCGTGGTCGCCCCCCATCGCGTCCAGCGCGATCCGCATGGTTGTCAAGACTCCTCAGTGCCGATCTTGATCGAGATCCGACCGTTCACGTAGCCACAATTGCCGCAGGCGGCGTGGACGAGCTTAGCCTGGTCGCATTGCGGGCAGGGCATCAGATGCGTGGGACGCAGGGCCTGGTGGGCACGCCGGGTCCGCTTGCGCATCTTCGATTTCTTGGTAACCGGTAGCATCACAACTCCTAGCAACAAACGCCAGTCGTCACACCGACTCCGCGCCCCCGGGCGAGCAGGCCGGCCGCGAACTGCGCACGAAACTCCAAACCCTCAGATTGGCTGAAATTACGCAGAAGCGGCAGGTGTGTCAAGGTGCAAAAACACCCCCCTGCCGGCGGTCAGCCGCCGCTGCACGCGGCCGGTAAGGCGATGCACCGGGCAAGTGGAAACGGGCCGCTCTACCTGGGCTTGCGGCGGCTTGGGGGTGGGGCGTGGGGTCTGGTGCGCCACGGCCAGACCGCTTGCGGCCAGCGGGCGTGCAGTTCTTCCAGCACGCGGTCGGCCACGATCGATAGCCGAGCGGGTGTGAAGTAGTCGGCCCGCGCTATCAGGGCGCGCCAGTGCAAGAGGCCTTCGAGGCGCAGAATCCCGGCGCGCCAGCCGTGGCGGTTGTCGCGCGGCGCAGGTTTGGGCGGCGCTTTTACCGGGCGTGTGACTGATCGCGCTTCGTTCATCCTTCACCGTATCAGGCCGGCCGGCGTTCCGCGCCAGCGGCAACAGCGCCGCCGGCACCGCGTGTACCACCCGGCGTCCGGACGGCCGCACACCCGCATTTTCGGCTTATTGGCGTTCGACCTTGTGGGCAAACGGCGTCACTCCCCCCCCTGCCGACGTGCGTCCGACGGACACCGTTTGTCGGGCGCATCCATGCGGGCGGGCAGGGGGGTGAAGTACAGCGCGTGTCGCCACGCGGACGCGGTTCTCCCGGAGGGACGTTTCCTGACGAGCGTGGCACTGTGGGCGGACGGGACTATGCGTCCTGGCGGCGGGCTTCGCCGGGGAGGGGTGTTTGGCGCGGCTTGGTCAGGCGGAACTCGCCGACCGGCGCCACACGCCGATAACCGAGGTAGAGAACGATGTCCAGGACTTCCGTCCAACTGGGGAAGGGCCGGCTGTTAGCGCGTTTGTATTCGTCGATGGCCCGGATGAAGTCGAGCTGCTCCTCATTCATGCAGCCCTCTTCGGCCGCCCGGCGATAATCCGTGCGGCGGCGTCCCGGACCCCGGCGACGATCAAGCGCGGAACGACGTTCTCCGGCGCGCCGCTCCTCGGCCGGAGCAGCGGCTGCCGGGGATGCGGCCTCGGCGGCAGCATCCGACGGGGTCGGCTTGGTATCGCTCATAATCGAGTTATCGACACTTCAGCGGTCAGGCTAAAGCGGTTGCCCAGCCCCGCGAAGACGCTCCCGCCCCGAGCGGCGTTGGCGCGGAGTCCGCCGCACGGGCAGACCGCCGGTGCGGCCTGGCGGCCGGGAGACCTGCGGGTCCGCGGCCGCGCGACGCTACTCGTCCTCTTCACCTTCGAGCGAGTCGAGGTCGTCATCATCTTCCTCGTCCTCGTCGAAGTCGTCGTCGTAGAAGTCGTCGTCCTCTTCGTCGGCCTCGTCGTCATCGAACTCGAAGAAGTCGTCGTCCCCTTCCGTTTGCTCGTCCTCTTCGCGGCCGCGGCGCCGGGCCGCGGCGCGCAGGCCGAGAGCGCCCGAGCAGTCGGGCCATTCTGCCGCGGCCTGCTCCTGTTCATCGGCGAGCTCAGGGGACAGCTCGTCTTGCGCCCAAGGGGCGTCCGGCACGAGCACGGCCGTTTCCGAGCCAAAAGACCCCGAGGTAAAAAACTCGTCATCCCGGAACATGCGTGTGCTCCTCCTAGAACTTTTTACAGCACAACGCGCGGGTTGATACTTCCGGCTATCGAATTCGTCAAGCCCCTTTTTTTCTTTGGGGAGCCGGCGCGGGATCGGGCGGGCGCGTGACAGCGGCGTGGGGCCGGCGGTATACTGGAAGTGCTAACATTGCAGAGGTTTAGAGTATGGGACTGTTTGACCGGTTCTCGAAGCGTTACGAGCGTAAGCAGGAGGAGAAGCGGCGCCGGACAGACCTGGTATCCGACGACGATGCCCCGATTCCGGATGCCCCCGTCGAGCAGGCCAAGTCGGCTGAGACGATCGGCCGAAACGACCCGTGCCCCTGCGGATCGGGCAAGAAGTATAAGAAATGTTGCGGCAAGGCTTCGTGAGCGTTCCCGGAGATTGTCCGACATGGGCGGCCGATGGGCTGCGGTTCTCCTGCCTGCGTTGCGGGGGGTGCTGCAGCGGCGAGCCGGGGTATGTGTGGGTGTCGGAGGAGGAATGTCGTCAGATTTCGGATTATTTCGGGATGCCGTTTGACGCCTTCACTTGCCGGCACGTGCGGCGGGCCGGCCAACGTCTGAGCCTGCTCGAGAAGCGAAATGGGGATTGCGAGTTCTTGGAGCGCGACGAGTCAGGCAAATCGGGCTGTCTGATCCATGCGGTACGCCCGTCGCAGTGCCGAACCTGGCCGTTTTGGCGTTCGAATCTCAAGTCGGCCCGATCGTGGGAACAAGCGGCGCGACACTGTCCGGGGATCAACCAGGGTCAGTTGTGGTCGCCAGAGAGCGTGGCGGCAGCTTTGCGTGAGACGAACGATTTGCCCCTGTGACCAGCAGCGTGAGCCAGCCGGCGAGCATGGTGGCGAGGCCGATCCAGACGAGGTGGGGTCGATAGGTGGTGCCGTGCAGGCCGCCGCCGGAATCGCGCATAAGCGCCAAGCCCAGTAGCAGCAGACATACGCCGACAACGCGGCGGCGAACGCTTGAGCGTGGCTGCATGGACGCGGCCGCCAGGGCCGCGAGAATGGCCAACTCGCGGGTCAGCGGGAAGACGCTGATGCCGAAGGCGAGGCTGCGGCCGAGGTTGGCGAGGGCTGAGCGCGAGATGTCGAGCTTGGTGCCCTCGTCGGTGGCGCGGAGCGTCTTGGCGCCGGTGCCGGGGGACATTAGTTCGGCGGTGGGGGTTGCGACCCAGACATGCACGAGGTCGCTGACCAGGGTGGCCTCGTAACCCATGCGTCTGAGGAGTGACGCGGCCAGGACGGCGCGGCCGTCACAATCTTCGCGGCCCATGGCGAGCACTTCGGCCGTGTTGGGGATGTACTCCACGACGCCCCACGTGTCCCAGTCCCAGGCATACGGGATGGCGTCGTAGACTACTTCTTCGGTGGCGCGGCGGATGGCCAGGGGACTGTTGTCCGTTTTGCAGTGCTTGCGCACGGCAGCCTCGAGCGGGGCGAGGCCGGGGTGGCTGGGATCGATGGTGGAGTTCAAGTCGCGCAGGCGGGCTATGCAGGTTGGCAGCAGCCAGAAGCGGGGGTAGAGGGCCAGCAGCGCTACGAGGAGCACAATGCCGAGCTTGAGTGGCCAGCGCAGCAGCCGGGGGCAGAGATGGAACCTTTCCCAGGCATTAAGCGTTTGCGGCTCGGATGGCATGATTCGAACTCCCGCCGGCCAGGCAGTCTCTGTTTGTACGGGACATGGTAGTGGCTTATGGCGGGCGGTGGAAACCGGCGGGAAGCGTGCGGAGCGCAATGAGCCCGGGGACCTGCCTTCAGGCTTTGGCCCGATATGGGGCATCTACCTGGGTGTGAATACCCCGAGAGTAATCACTGTAGGGTCTGGCACGCGCGTAATCGTGCGGCGGCCAGGAGCGAGCGGGACGGGAGCGCGGATGGCGGCCGCGGTGTTGGGTGGCGGCTGCCTGGTTGTGAAGCCGGTCGCCGTCGGCGAGGCAAGCGTCGGCGGCGACCGGCCGGGGCTGCCGTGCGTATCGGCGGCCGGGTAGAGGAAGTGGCCGGGGCCGGCGCAGTCGGCCCAGGGATCAACGTGGGAGGTCCCCATGCTCAAGCGGAACGACGGTTGTCAGGAGTGTCTGGAGGCCCAACTGGGGCGGATCATGCTCGCTTCGGCTTTGTGCGCTTCGCGCGAGTTGGCCGGGCTGGCCGACTACCTGGAGCAGCACGTAGCACGGCGTCTTGCGCGCCCTCGACAAAGGCGCGGATCTGTTTCGCCGACGCGTTCGCGAAGTCAACTTCCCAGTCGCGCAGACGGCTGAGGGCGCGGGCGCGCGTGCGGGGCTCCTCGATCATCAGCAGGAAGCCGGCGGCGCACAAGCGTGTGACCCAGTGGCCCTGGGCGCGGGCCTCCTCGTAGAGTTCCTTCAGGGGCTCTTCGACCTGGAAGTTGATCTGCGGTTTGCGCGCGGGCATGGCCATCTCCTGTCAAGGAAACCTGACAATCCTAGATGGGCCATTATGCCGCGCAGCCGCCGGGCCGTCCAGTCCGGCGGCGCGGGAAACCGGCACCCGCGTGGCAGGACTTACTCCGTCGGCAAGGCGGGCAGCGGCGGTGATACGGCCAGGGCCCGCGGGTTCAACTCGCCGCCGGGCGTGAGGCCGGTGAACTCGGCCAGGAAGACCTGGGGCGATTCGAGGCCACCGCGCGTGGACGTCCACATGAGGTAGCGTCCGTCGGGGCTGAAAACGGGCAGGCCGTCGAAGGCCGGATCGGTTGTGACGCGGTGCATCGCGGAGCCGTCGACGCGCAGCAGGTAGAGGTCGAAGTTGGGGCGCCCGCGGAAGTCGGCATGGGTGAAGATGATCCACTTGCCGGAGGGATGCCAGAATGGGCACCAGTGGAGGGCTTCGTTGCCGGTGATGGCGCGTTCGTCGGTTCCTTCCACGTTGTTTATGAAGATTTGCAGGTTGCTGGTGCCGGTGCGATCGGAGCGGTAGACCACGTGCTGGCCGTCGGGGCTGAAGAATGGCCCGCCGTCGCCGCCCGGAGCGTTGGTGATGCGGCGGGGATTCCGGCCGTCGGCGTCGCAGATATAGATTTCCTGGTCCCCGTCGCGCAGGGAGCTGAAGACGATGTGTCGGCCGTCGGGCGAATAGGCGCACTCGGCGTCGTAACTGCCGGAAGAGGTTAGTTGCCGCAACTGGCCGGTGGCGAAGGTGTATTCGAATATGTCCATGCCGGGGTAGTATTTCCAGGCGTGGCTGCGGTGGCGTGGGATGGCCGGGGGTTTGGCGTGGTCGGCACTGGGGCTTCCGCCCGATGGGTGGCCACCTGAGGAGGCGTGCGGATGGCCGCCGGGATGTCCGCCGTTCGGCGGTTGTTCTGGCTCAGGAGCGGGGCGCTGGTCATGGTGGTTGGCGGCAAAGATCATTTTTTCGCCGCTGGGATGGAAGAAAGAGCAGGTTGTGGCGCCCGTGCCGGTGCTGACCATTTTGAGGCCGGATCCGTCCAAATTCATGACATAGATCTGGTAGTCCGTCTGTCCGGTAGGAAAGGCCTGGAAGCAGATTCTGCGGACGTCAGTGGAGAAATATGCCTCGCCGGAGCGATCCAGCCCCATGTCGGTGGACGTAAGTTGTCTGACATTGCGGAACCAGGCCGACTCGATGTCCGGCGCCGGCTCATCGGCCTTGGCGTGAGGAATAAGGATACACAGGGTCGCAATCAGGAGGCTGGGCAGCAGTGGCAGGCGAAATATCGACGCGTTCACTACGAGATCCTTTCATATAACTGGGGCGTTTGGTGGTGCCCGGCCGTGATTCCAACCCGGCTACGAGGCCGGTCGTTTACGATTATAGACCATCTTTGTAAGCGCGTTCAGTGCCGCAAGCGGGTAGGCTTGGGGCGACTTTGTTCGGGGTCGACGAGCTAGTGTAGAATGCAGGAGATGTCGGGGCAACTTCGTCCAAGCTTGTGTGGTAGCTGCGGTTATGTCCAATCCGCCTGAGGCTCGAAATCCATACGAGTATGCCGGGTACGGTGGGTCGCCGCCTGCTGGTCCGCCCGAGTCCGCGCCGCATGGCCACGGGGAGCGTCGTGAGGAGGCGGTCCGGAGTGGGTCGGATGAGCCCACGCGGGTGTCGCCGGACAGGCTGGGCGAGGTGCCGGATGAGGATCTGGAAGGCGCGGTGATCGCGGGCTACCAGATTGAGCACGAGCTGCATCGCGGGGGCCAGGGAGTTGTTTATCGGGCGATCCAGTTGGGGACGAAGCGTCAGGTTGCGCTGAAGGTTCTGCTGGAGGGTCGCTTTGCGAGCGAGTCTACCCGTCGACGATTCGAGCGGGAGGTTGAGCTGGCGGCGTCGTTGCGACATCCGCACATCGTGACAATCCTTGACTCGGGCATCAGCGCGGGGCGTTACTACTTCGCGATGGAGTACATTGCGGGCGAGCGGCTGGACCGCTACCTGGCCAAGGTGCGGCCGTCGCTAAAGAGCACGCTGGAGCTGTTGGCGAAGACGGCCGCGGCGGTGAATTACGCCCACCAGCGCGGCGTGATCCACCGGGATCTGAAGCCGCCCAATATCCTGGTTGACAGCCTGGGCGAGCCACACATCCTGGACTTCGGCCTGGCGAAGCCGGCGGGGATCTCCGCCAGCGATCAGAGCACGATGCGGGTGCTGTCGATAGAGGGGCAGCTTCTGGGGACGGTGGCCTACATGTCGCCGGAGCAGTCGCTCGGTTCGCAGGACGTGGACGTTCGCAGCGACGTGTATTCGCTGGGGGTGGTTTTCTACGAGGCGTTGCTGGGGCAGTTGCCGTACTCGGTGGAAGGGCCGCTGGGGGAAGTGCTGATGCGCATCGTCGAGTCCGAGCCGGTGCGTCCGCGGGTGTTGCGGGCGCGCTGCCGGTTCGGCGGGTTGGTGGACGAGGAAGTCGAGACGATTCTGCTACGGGCGTTGGAGAAGGATCCGGCGCGGCGGTATCAGAGTGCGGGTGATCTGGGGCGGGACATAGGACATCTGCTGGCGGGTGAGCCGATCGAGGCCAAGCGTGCCAGTGCCTGGTACGTATTTCGCAAGCTGCTGCGCCGTTACCGGTTGCGGGCCGCCCTGGCGGCCACGGCGCTGGTGATGTTGGTGGCGTTCCTGATCTCGTTCGCGTTCCTGTGGAGCCGCGAGCGGGAAGCCAAGGCCGAAGCGGACCGCCATCGCGAGACGGCCTTACAGCGTGAGATCAACGAGCGTCAGGCGCGGCAGGAATTGCAGCGGGCGCTGGCTCAGCAGACGATTCAGCGTGGTAAGCTCTCGCAGGCGCGGGGTGATTTGGTGGCGGCGCGGGACTTCTACTGGGAGGCCGCAGAGCAGGCCGCCGGGCCGGCCGCCGCCTGGGCTTTGCGCCAGTATTATTTGCAGAGCGGCGACGAGGCGGCGGGGGTCGTGCTGTTTGGGAATGACGGGCTGGTCGCGCTGTCACCGAACGGGGAACTGGCGGCGGTATGTGAGACGCCGCGGTCGATCGTGGTGCGGGGCGCTCAGGATGGGCTTTGTGTGCGCTGGTTGTCGGTGCCGCGTGACGTGTCGGCGTTGCGGGTGGCCGACGACGGCGCGGTCTGCGCGGCCGGGCCGGGCTGGGCGCGCTGGTGGTCGGACGATTCGCCCAAGCCGACGGCGGCGGCTGATTTGCCGATCGGCTTTGACGTGCGGGCGATCTACCCGGACGACCGGGGCCAGCGGCTGCTATTGCTGGGTGGCAAAGAGGTGCGGACGGTGGACCCGAGCACGCGGATGCGGCAGCGCGGTGTCCGGTTGTTCGGCGAGCCGACGGGCGCGCCGGACTACTCGCCGGATCAGGCCATGCTGGCGGTGCCGACCACGGCGGGTGTTGAGCTGGTGTTGGTGGACGAGCAAGGGGAGCTGCGGGCGGAGTTGATCGGACTGAAGGAAGTGGCGCCGCGGTTGGTGCGGTTTGCCGGGGATGAGTTGCTGGCGGCGACGGACGAGGCGGTATACGTCACGCCGGCGGGCCCGTTGGTGGGTGACTGGCGGCGCTATTCGGCGGTTCCGCTGGACTGGCGGCCGCCGGTCGGTTGGGACCATCTGGATGTTGAACCCCGCAGCGGCAGCATCGTGTTTGGGCTGCGTGATGGGCGCGTGGTGCTGTTTCGCGGTGGGCAACTGCGGCATATCTGGGACGTAGCGGCGCGTGGTCTGCTGGGAGTGCGTATCGTTGATGAAGGGGCGGCCGTCGTGACGGTGGACGCGGCGGGGACGATTACGCGTTGGACCATGCCGGACGGGGAAAGTCACGCGCGGCTGGTCCTGGATCGTCCGGCGGCCTGGTGGGCGTGCGCGGAGGATGGGTCGGCCGTGCTGCTGGCCGACGCGCGGGCGCGCGTGTTTGCGTACGCGCCGCTGTACGGCGAAGAGCCGGAGTTTCTGCCGATTCGGCGCGGGTTGCGGCTGCGGCTGCCGGGCGAGCAGCAGGTGGCGCTGGCGGCGAGCAGGAACGCGGACCGGGCGGTCGTATGCACGGATAACATGATCCGCGTGCGCGATCGCCTTACTGGGAGTACGTACAGTGCGGTGTGGAGTGGGTCGCCGGTGGACGTGCTCCGGGACGCCGCCATTACGGGCGATGGGCAGTTGCTGGCGTTCTGCGCGCAGACCAGCGCGGGGGATCGGCAGGAAGTCAGCTTCTGGCGCTGGGAGCCGCAAGTGCAGACGACGCGCAGTGTCGAGTTGTCGGCGCTGCTGCCGCAGACGGGCCGGGCGGTCGAGTTTGTGGGGAGCGTGATCAAGCAGATGCTGTTCGTGCCCGGCACGGCGCGGCTGCTGGTGGCGCGGTCAAACGGTGAACTGCACCTGCTGGACGCGCGCGGAGCGGCTGGGGGTGGGAATGCGGGGGCGCCGGAACCCTGGGCGCGGCTGGACGCGCCGCCGGCGGCGCTGGCTTTCGACCGGTCGGGCTCCGAGTTGGCCGTGGCCGGGGTGGACGGCTGGATTCACGTATTGGCGGCGAGCGACGCGACGGTGCGGGCGCGGCTGCACGTGGCCGAGCCCGGCGCGATCCGCGGCATTGCCTATGGTCCGCGTGGGGACGTGCTGCTGGTTCGCACGGGTGCGGGCCAGGTAAGTGTCGTAGAGATAGCCGGCGGTGAGGCGGTGGCCGAGTTCGCGCTGCAGGAGGGTGACGCGGGCGCGCTGGCGACCTGGATCGGCAACGCGGACGCGATGCTGATAAGTCACGGCGACGGGGTGCGGGCGCACACGGTTGACACGACGGATCGTCTGATTGCGCGGAATCGCGCGTATGCACTACGGCGGGCAGTGACTCAGCATCTGGCCGAAGGCCGCTTCGCGGATGCCTGGTCCGCAACGCGGCGCCTGGGGCAGTTCGGGTCGGCCGGGGTTCGTGAGTTGCAGCGCTCGATTCTGGAGGCGGCGCTGCGGCGGACGAATCTGGTGCTCGACCCGGAGTGGCAGGCGGTCGTGCTGCGCGAGGCGGACGCGGGCACGCTGCTGCGTTTGGGGCACGCGGCCTACGCCGGCGAGCGCTTCGACCTGGCCCGGGAGTGGCTGGCCGCGGGGGTGGAAGGGCATGGCGGGGTTGTGGATTCGTGCACGGCGTTGCGACAGGCGCAGTGCACGTATCTGGCCGGCGAGTACGAAGAGGCGGCGGCGCTACTGACCGACGTGCTGGCCCGGCCGGACCTGCTGGCGGGCGACGTGGCGATGACGCACTTGCAGCGGATCGCGGCGCTGGTGCTGGGGGACGAGGTGGAGGCGGCGCGGCTGGCCATGCGTGAGCTGGACCAGTTCCAGGCGGTTGAAGACATCGATGCTGACAGCGGGGCAATGAACGCCGCACGCGACATAGCGCGGCGTTTGACGGGTCTGGAGGAGGGTGAGCCGGTTGAAGCGCAGGCGGAGCGACCGGTGGTGGCGGTGTTCGGGCGCCTGGTGGGCGAAGTGACGGCGGAAAGCCTGCGCGGCTTCTACCAGCGATTCTACGATGATGTGCATTTCTTTGCGGCCGAGTTGGCGCTGCATCGCGGGGATCATGAGAAGGCTGCGGGGGACTATCAGCGCTGCATCGACGTGGCGCGTGATCCCTGGCCGGCCAACTGGGCCAGATTCCGACTGCGGCAATTGTTGCCAGACACATAATCCGCTACCGTGACGTTATGAACGTGTTGGTAATCGGTTCGGGTGGACGGGAGCATGCGCTGTGCCACCGGCTGGCGGGCAGCCCGCACCTGCGGCGACTTTTCATCCTGCCGGGGAACGCCGGCACAGCGCCGTTGGGGACGAACGTCCCGGGGGATCCGCTGGACATAAAGGCAGCGTTGGCGCTGGCGCAGCGCGAGTCGATCGACCTGACAGTTGTCGGGCCGGAAGACCCGCTGGCCGCCGGCCTGGTTGATGCTTTCAATGCGGCGGGCTTGCGGGTCTTTGGGCCGTCGGCAGCTGCGGCGCGGCTGGAAGCGGACAAGGCGTTCGCCAAGCAGGTCATGCGCCAGGGGGCCGTTCCGACGGCGGAGAGCCGGGTGTTTGACAACTTCGATCTGGCCCGTCAGTACATCGCCTCGCGTGAGGCGGGCCTGGTTGTGAAAGCCGCGGGCCTGGCGAAGGGCAAAGGCGTGATCGTTTGCGATGAGCCGGCCGAGGCGATCCTGGCGGCCGAGAAGATGCTGGTGGAGCGCAGCTTTGGCGACGCGGGCGCGCGGATCGTGGTGGAGGAGCGGCTGAGCGGGCGGGAAGCCTCCGTGCTGGCGATCGTTGACGGCCACACCATGTACGTGCTGGAGCCGGCGCAGGACTACAAGCGGCACGGCGAGGATGACACGGGTCCGAACACGGGGGGTATGGGGTCGTTCTGCCCGACGGCGAGCGTGGACGAGCCGACCATGCGGGAAATCGAGCGGCAGATTCTGGTGCCGACGCTGGACGGGCTGGTGCGCGAGGGGACTCGCTACACGGGCGTGCTGTATGCGGGGCTGATGCTGACCACGGCCGGTCCGAAGGTGCTCGAGTTCAATTGCCGGTTCGGTGATCCCGAGACGCAGGCGATCCTGATGCGGATGAAGTCGGACCTGCTCGAGCTGCTCGACCTGGCCACGCGGGGCAAGCTTGACCAGGCCAGTGTTGCGTGGGACGAGCGCGCCGCGTTATGCGTGGTGATGGCTTCGGGCGGCTATCCGGAGAAGTATCGTCAGGGGCTGCCGATACACGGGCTGCCGGATGAGGCTGGTCGGGATGACCTGGCGGTCTTTCACGCCGGGACGAAGCTGGTTGATGGGCAGGTTGTCACGGCCGGCGGGCGCGTGCTGGGCGTGACGGCGCTGGGTGACACGCTGGCGGAGGCCCGCCGTAGTGCGTATGAGGTGGTCGAGCGCATCGAGTTCGAAGGTGCTTACTATCGTCGGGACTTGGGGCTCCTGTAGCCGGAGGCAAGGACTTCATGCTGGCAATTGGCGACATTCACATTCACGCGCGTGATTTTGCGGTTGCGCTGCGGTTCTGGGGTGACGGGCTGGGGCTGGTGACGGCCGAGCAGGAGACCACTCCTGAAGGGACGTACGCCCGGCTGGACTTTCCGGACGGCGGTCCTTCGCTGGTGCTCATCAGCGAGTCCGATGTCCCGGGCGCGGCGCCACCGGAGCCGGACGCCGAGGCTGTGCCGGCGGTCAGCTTCGAGGTGACGACGGACGAATTCGACGACACGCTGGTGCGGCTGTTGGAGTGCGGCGGCCAGCAGTTCGGCGAGGTCGAGGAATACAGCGGGCTGCGGCTGGCGACCATCGCCGACCCGGAAGGTAATGCATTTGACCTGATCGAGTTGCCGGCCGAGTTGGAGTAGCCGCGGCGGCGCCACGGCAGCGTGGGCGGCATGAGGGGTTATCGCCGCGGCCGACTTACCTGGCAGAAGGCGAGAGCGGCGCATGGCCGAACGACCGGCACGGTGGACGCGACGGCTCATGATCTGGCGGTGGGCGCTGCACTGGCAGATTCTGCTGGGTCTGGCGGTTGGAGCGCTGTGCGGGCTGGCGGTCGGCCGGCAGGCCGTAGGGCGCGCGTTTGCGGAGCAGCCGGACTTTCGGCAGGCGCAGCGTGCTTTCGCTGAGTTACTGGCTGCTGAGGGCGTTTCCGACACGGAGCTGGCGGCGCTGCGGGCGGCGGCCGCGCGGGCGGATGCGGAGCCGGAGGATTTGCTGCGCCTGCACCAGGCCGAGGCCCGGCGGGCGGCGTTCGAGGCTCGGCACGGACATGAGCAGCCGCGGCCGCCGGCATTGGTGGCCAGCCGGAACGTGCGGGAGAGTTGGCACTACGTGCTGTTCAAGCTCGTGGGCGATCTTTTCATTCGCGGGCTGATGCTGATCATCGTGCCGCTGGTCACGAGCTCGATCGCGCTGGCGATTCTATCAATCGGTTCGGCGGAGCACTTCGGCCGGCTGGGCGGCAAGACGCTGCTCTATTACCTGTGCACGTCGCTGCTGGCGATTCTGGTCGGGCTCGTGTTAGTGAACCTGGTGGTGCCGGGGAGTGCCGGCGGGGTAGGCATTCTGGCCGGGCGCGACTTGTCGGTTTTTGCCGACGCTCAGCAACAGGTCCAGGCGCGGGCGGGCGACAGCAGCGCGGCGGATTTCCTGAACGTGTTCAGGCAGATGATCCCGCCGAATATCGTGCAGGCGGCGGCGGAGGGGCAGTTGCTGGGGCTAATCGTCGTGAGCCTGCTGGTGGGGTTCGTCCTGTCGCGCATGCAGGGGCCGCCGCGCGAGGTGCTGGAGAACTTCGTCCAGGCCGTGCATGACATCTCGCTGACGGTGACGCATGTCGTGCTGGCGGTGGCGCCGATTGGCGTGCTGGGGCTGCTGGCGACGACGCTGGCCGAGCAATACGCCTCGCTCTACCCGGATGACCGCTTTCATGATTTCCTGGGCGGGATCGGCAAATTCGCCGGCACGGCCCTGGCGGCGCTGCTGGTGCACTTCGGCCTGACTATGCCGCTGATCTTGTTGGTGCTGGGGCGCGTGAATCCCCTCCGCCATTACCGGGCGATGGCGCCGGCGCTCATGACGGCGTTTTCGACGGCTTCGAGCGCGGCCACGCTGCCGGTGACGCTCGAATGCGTGGAGAAGCGCGCGGGCGTCTCGCGCAAGACTTGCGGCTTTGTTCTGCCGCTGGGGGCCACGGTGAACATGGACGGCACGGCGCTGTATGAGTGTGTGGCGGTCATGTTCATCTGCCAGGCGTTCGGCGTTGACCTGACGTTCGCCCAGCAGTTCATGATCGTGGTGACCGCGCTGCTGACCAGCGTCGGCGTGGCGGGCGTGCCGGCCGCTTCGCTGGTGGCGATTATCATCATCTTGCAGGCGGTTCAGGTGCAGCTTCCGCCCGAGGCGCCGGCGCTGATCCTGGGGCTGGGGCTGCTGTTCGTTTTCGACCGGCCGCTGGATATGTGCCGCACGGCGGTAAACGTCTTCGGCGACTCGTGCGGCGCGGTGGTGATTGGCCGGTCGGAGGGGGAGACGGAGATCCTCAAGGGGCAGGATTTTCAGGCGGCGATGGGGAGTCGTGCTCTTCGCGAGCGGTAGCGGGGTCTCGTCGAGAGAGCTGGCACGCCTTTCTAGCCGGCGCGGCGAATGCGGCGGTAGAGCTTGAAGAGCTCCTTGAAGGCCCGGAGGATCACGCGCAGATTGGCGCCCGATTGGGTGCCGGCGGTGCGGGGGTAGTGGTGGACGCCGACTTGGGCGATTGAGAGGCCGAGGTTGCGGGCCTTGGCGAGCATCTCGGTGTCGATCAGGGCGCCCTCGCTGTGCAGCTCGATGCGATCGATGAAGGGCTTGGGGTAGATCTTGAAGGCGCAGTCGATATCGCGGACGCCCATGCGGAAGAGCAGGTTGACCAGCGTGGTCCAGGCCCAGGCGTTGAGCTTGCGCATGGGGGAGTCCTGCCGGTCAAGCCGGTAGCAGGACACGATGTCGTGGTCGGCCAGCAAGGGCAGCAGCTTGGGCAGTTCGCCGATGTCGAACTGGCCGTCGCCGTCGGTGTAGAAGATCCAGTTCTTGGTGGCGGCGGCGAAGCCTGCTTGCAGCGCGCCGCCGTAGCCGCGGTTGGGCCGATTGTGCACGGCCCGGACCTCGGGGATCTCGGCGGCCAGGCGGTCGGCGATTTCGCCGGTGCGGTCGCGGCTGCCGTCGTTGACGATAATGACCTCGAGCTCGGCGGCGATGGCGCGGCCGACCTCCAGCGCCTGGCGCGTGACGCGCTCGACGTTGGCTTCCTCGTTGTAGCACGGGAAGAAGATGGTCAGGGTCAGCGGTGATAGCGGCGGTCGTTCCAAGGCGCTGCTCCGTAACTGCGCCCGGCAACGGACGTCAGGGCGCGATCCTGATCTCAAGCGGGCAAGTGGCGGGGGCGCAGGCGGTGAGGCCCTTGAGATAGACCTGCAACTCGCGCCGGCCGGCGGTGACTCTAATGGCGCTGAGATCGACCTGCAACGTCAGCAGGCCGCCGGGGGCGATGCGGAGCTGGTAGGCGGTAGCCGGCGGGCCGGGCTCGTCGAGCACGACGTAGGCCAGCGTCTGCCCATCCAGCCGGATCAGCGGCGTCACGCGGGCGGCCTGCGTGCCGCGATTGGCCAAGTGAACGAGGGCGATGGCGTCGGTCGGCGTCAGGTAGGTCACGCCGTCGGGCGTCTGGCGGCGGGCCAGTTCCAGCCGGGGCGTCACGTCGAAGCTGACGTCGAGTTCCGGGTCGGTTGGCGGCGGTCCGGAGCCGACGACGGCGTGCAGGGCGCCTTTGTCCGGCAGCCCGAAGCGCACGCGGCAGGACCATACGCCGTCGATGAGATCCGCGGCCTCGAGTTCTGCGCCGCGACACCAGGGCGGGTCGGCGTCGCGGGCGGCCACCAGGACGTGCGTCCGGAGGTCGTCGAGGCGGAAGGCATGGTTGTTGACCGCGGTGAAGGCCACCTGGTGTCGCGTCCCATCGTTGGACTCGTGCCGCTTCAGCGACAGGCGCCCGACCGGCAGGGCCGGCGGGAGCACGGGGGCCAATGCGGCGGCCCCGGGGATGTGGGCGCGGTCGCCCTCGAAGTCGATCACGCGGTAGTGCGCGATGCCGGTCGCGCCTTCGCGCGTGGCGGCGCTGGATTGGTGCGTACGCACGTATAGCATGGGACTGGCGGCATCGATCAGGTCGCGGTACTCCGTGCCGGCCCAATCCTGGTGGCCGCCGACGAACCAGGCGGCGATGCGGCCGGCGCTTAGCTGGGCGGTCAGAGTCCCCTGCCGCTGCCACTGGCGCAACAGGTTCGGGTGCTCGTCATGAGAGACGATGAAGGTGGGCCGATCGTCGCCGGGAATGGCCAGGGCGCGTTCCAGCCAGCGAATCTGGTCGGGGTCGCTGCTGATGGGCCGCGTCGGCAAGTCAAGCAGAACGACGCCGCGCAACGGGCCGACGTCGACCACGCCGACCGGGCTCGGGGCGATGTGCCGGGCGTACTGCGTCAGGTCATCGTGGTCGCCGCAGGCAATGAGCAGCGGGGCGTCGAAGGCGCGCAGGAAATCGACCAGCCGTCGCCAGCCGGCGGGCGTGTCATCGTGGGTAAGATCGAGAAAGTCGCCGGTGGCGACGATGAGCGCGGGCGCCAGCAGGTTGACCTCCGCCGCCAGGCGGTATTCGAAGTCCGGGGCGCCGAGGTCGCCGATGTTCATGTTGGACAGGTGGACGAGGCGGACGCGCGGCGACAGGCGGCGAACGGCCACGCAACGCCGGCTTACCAGGCGCTGGTCCGCCGCGCGCAGCACGAGATCGTACGTCCGCTCCGGCAGGTCGGTCGGGACCTGAGCCGTCAGCGGTGTGGCTGAGCTGGTTTCCTGGTTTGTCTGCGGCAAGAGGGTCAGCGTCGCACGCACCGCCGGGGCGCGTTCAGATACCAACTCGAAGGTGGGCGTGCCGGTGTCTGGTGGAATCAGGGCGACGACACTCAGCGTGCCGCCCGGCGGGACGAACGCCGGTTGACCGAGCGTCGGCGTCAGGATGGCCAACTCGCTGGGCGGCTGCTGGGCATCGGCGAGGCCGCCGGCCGAAGCCGCCGCCAGGAATCCCAGTAGTGTCAGGACGGCAGCGCGCAGGGGTGGCCGCGTGTTTGCAGAGCGGCTGAGCTTCCGGCGACGACCGTCCATGTTGCGCACCTTGTCGAGGTGTGCCCGCGCCCGTATTCTCTTCCATCGTGAGTAAGACGGATTCCAGTGGAGCGAAAGTGTCGTTGCGCGAGTGGTTGCGCAGCGAGCGCTGCCTGGGGGTGCGGCACGTCCGCCGGCCTGGCAAACCGACAAGTTCCCCCCCTACCGCATCGGCCGACGAGGTACCCGGGATGACACGAGCGGTTCAAGGGTCCCGTGCGCGCGCACGGAACGCCCCGGCGGTTACTGAGAGCCTGCTGGCAGAGGACTTCGGGCTGCCGCCGATGTGTGGGCAGGAGCTTGGTTCCAAGGAAGCCGGGGAGCAGTTGGCCGGACTGGACAGCGGTTTCGTGCGCGGGTGTGAGCGTTGCGAACTGCACGCGACCCGCACGCAGACGGTCTTTGGGGTCGGGTCGCCGCGGCCGGAGTTGGTGTTTGTCGGGGAGGGACCGGGTGCGGACGAGGATCGGGAGGGTGAGCCGTTCGTTGGGCGCGCCGGGCAACTGTTGACGCGGATGATCGCGGCGATGACGCTAACACGCGAGCAGGTCTACATTTGCAACGTTGTGAAGTGCCGGCCGCCGGGGAATCGCACGCCGACTGACGCGGAAATGGAGACGTGTGCGCCCTACCTGTGGTGGCAACTGGCGGTTCTGCGGCCGAAGGTGATAGTCGCGCTTGGGCGGCCGGCGTCACAAATGCTGTTGGCGACGAAGGCCCCGATCGGGAAGCTGCGGGGCGAGTTTCACAGTTTCCCGCCATTGGGGCTGTCGCATCTGGGGCTGCCCGAATGCCGGGTGATGCCGACGTTTCATCCGGCCTACCTGCTGCGCAGTCCGGGGGAGAAGGGGAAGGCCTGGGAGGACCTCAAGGCGGTCATGCGCGAGTTGGGGTTACGGGTGCCGGGGAGCAGCGGCTGAAATGCGGTCGGGCGTCCCCGGAGGGATTGGCAGGAATACCAGAACTTAGGGTGAATACCTAATAGGCCTCCACCGGCGATCGGTTATTGTACGGCTCGACCGGGCTGAGCGCTACTGTGCGGATGCAGAGTTGCGTAGACGTGGTACGGGAGGCGGATCACGCTTCTGATCGGGCGCGGGGCGCTCGGCAACCGGTGGTGATGACGCCATAGGGAGTGTACGAAGCGCGGCGGGCCGACAGCCCGGATCTGCCGGGTGGTTACGCCTGACGTCAGAGGGAGGCACGTGCGCCGCCGGGTGCCGTAGGGTCCCGGCGGCAAGGAACAGGACGGACCCTCAGTTCACCGGCGAATGCACACCATGACCGGAAGAAGCACGATGACGAGCGCTGCGGGCACCGAGCCCGCCGGTACACCCGTCACATGCCTGCTGGGCAACTCACTGCTCGATCGACTCGCGTACGCCCTGTTCCTGAAAGCCGAGTTGAACTGGGAAGTGGGGCAGCACGCCGACTTCACGCCGACGGCGGTGTGGGCGGCGATGCGCTCCAGGCCTGCTCTAGTGCTGGTTGACTCGGACAGCGCTGCGGCCAGCGCGGTGGACGCGGTTCAGATGATCCTGCGCTTGCAGCCGGCGACACGGATCCTGGTGATCGGTGCGGCGGTTGACCCGTTGCACGTGCAGGGATGGAGCCGCTGCACGATCCACGGCTACGTAGTGAAGGACGGCGGCGTGGCGGAGTTGCGTGCGGCATTGCAGGCCGTGAGTGACAATCGACAGTACTTCAGCGAGGGCGTGCGCAGTGCGATTCGCCGGCCCAGCGCCGCGTCTGACAACGGGCAGCCGCGGTTGTCGCGGCGTGAGTCGGAGTTGCTGCCGCTGCTGGCGCGCGGGCTGTCGCTGCGGGACGCTGCGCACCAGATGACGGTGAGCTACAAGACGGCCGATTCGTATCGCACGAGCTTGCTGCGCAAGCTGGGGCTGCACGATCGCGTCGAGTTGGCGCGCTACGCGATTCGTGAGCGCATCATTGATCCGTAATTGGTCGGCGGGCGCGGCACGGGTTGGGCCCCCGGGGAGGAGGGGCCGGCCCCCCAAGCCCGCCGGCCGGGGGGGCAGCAGGCTTCATTCAGGTTGTTCAAACAGGGCGCGCTCGCGCAATTCGGTGGCCCGCTCGACCACTGTCGTTACGCTTACGTCGGGCAGGGGCTCCAGTGTGAATGTCGGCAGGACGTGTTGGTCACTGATCATCGTGGGGACGAGTGCCTCGGCGACGAGGTCGATCGGCGGCCATTGGTACCAGGGCGGCACGACGCGGCAGTTGGTCTGGAGCGTCTGGTAGCCGGGCTTGCGCAGGATGATGTCGTAATCGCCGTACCAGAGGAAGGAGAACTCGACCGGGCTGAGGCCGACTTCCTCGTCGTTGACGGTGACCACGGCGCCGGGCGGGCTGGTCTCGATCCGCATGATTCGTTCGACACAACCGGCGGCTGTCACGAGCAGGAGGAGTGCCGGCAGGGAGATCCAACGGAGGGCTACTGGTGACATCATGGTGAGACCTCGACGGTTTCGACGGTGGCGGAGCGCAGGTCCAGAATGGCGACGGTGCAGCGTCCGCTGAGCCAGCCGCAGCATTCGCCCGGGTTGATGAAGAGTTTGCCGTCCTGGCGGTCCACTAGGAGTTCGTGGGAGTGTCCGGTGACGACTACATCGGCGCGGGCGACGTCCGCCGGCTTGCACCAGTCGATGTAATGGTGCAGGAGGATACGCCGGTCGGCGATGTTCAGGAACAGCGGGCCGTCCTGAATCTGCGGCAGCACGGCCTTGAGGCCTTGCCGCTCGCCGTCGTTGTTTCCGTAGACCACGTGCATGTTGCCGCCGAAGGAGGCCAGCAACCGGGCGGCGAACGGTGCGACCAGGTCGCCGGCGTGGAGGACAGTATCAATGTCCAGCAGCCCAAAGTGGTCCAGGGCCGCCTGCAGGGCGGGCAATCGGTCGTGGGTGTCAGCAATCAAGCCAATGCGCATGGATCGTGCCGTGAGCAAGTACCGCGCCGGACAGACGTTCGGTTCAATTATACGGACGGGGCACCCGATAGTCAGCGCGTCGCCGGCGTCCATTTGGCGGGCCGCGGGGCGGCGCGCTGCCACGGCCGCAGGCGATGTGTGCAAGCGAGGGTAACGTGCAGCCGGACTGTTCAGCGACAGAGTGGGTCGGATCAACGGTGGCCGGGCCAGCGTCAGCCCCGGGCGGGGCAACTGCTGAACAGCAGCCGGACGCCGGCACACTGGGGCGGGCTGATTGCGACACCTGCACGGACATGCTCGGCGGTCCGGTGACGGTCTGGGCCGTCGATCAGGCGGATTGCCCCCCCTACCGAGAATTCGTGGATAGCCACCCGGCGGCGACTGTTTACCACAGCCTGGCTTGGCGGGACATGCTGGGGCGCGCGGGTATCGGGACGCCGCGTTACCTGCTGGCTCTGAGAGGTGACGAAGCGACCGGCGTGCTGCCGCTGTTCGAGGTGGAGCGGGGGGGACGCCGACTGCTTATCAGTCTGCCGGGAACGCCGTGCGGCGGGTGCATCGCGACGGATCCGGAGACGTTCTGGCTGCTGGGGAGCCGGGCGGAGCGACTGGCAGAACAGCGTGGGGCGACTGGTGTGCTTGTCGCCCGGTTCGCGCCGGCTGCGGCGGGGGTGAACGCCGGCGCCGCGACCGGGTGGGCGGAAGCACCGGCGCGCGCGTTGCTGGCAGCGGGCGGGAGCGACGGCCTTGTCGCCGCAGGCTGGCAGGTGAGCGTGGCACCGCTGGAGGCCGGTCACGAGGTGCTGTTTCACTCGACCCCGCAGCGGCAGTTGATTGCCGGGTTGCTGCGGCAGCCGTTCCGAAACTGCCGGCCGACGGTTGGTCTGCTCCGAGATGGTCACGGACGGACCGCCGCCGCCGCGCTATGGCTGCTGGACGGGGTGACGATTCATGTGCTGGCGCTGGCGCGACCGCGCGCCAGCGCCGCGGCACGCCGCGCCATTCTGGCGGAAGTGGCGCGCTGTCATGCGGACCTGGCGGACAGCCGGATTGTGTTTCCGGTGCGCGGGGAAGCCGGCGGCGAGCCGGCGGATGTGTTCGAAACGCCGGCGTTGCGTGTGTCGCACGAAACACCTCTGTTACTCAGCAGCGCGCTGCAGGCCGCGAATACCGGCCCAGCGCTTGGTTTATGAGTTCCGCTCGCGCGTCCGGCGCGTGCCGCACACAGATTTATTGAAAACGATTAGTGCGTCAGCCGCCTCCCGGGGGGTCCGGAGTAGCATCTCTTATCATCGACGGACGCAGCGCGGCCGGCCCGATATCGGTCGGCAAGGGCTGCGCGACGGGGGCGGGGGAATGTTGTTCCGGGACGCCATCCACCTGTTCCCATAGCCCCCGACAAGTTGGCGGATGATTCGCGCGGTGCAGGTCCGCCTTGTCACAGCGCGGCGGCGTTATCGGCTTGGTCCGTTCGCCCAGCGTTCCGCGGCCAATCAAGTGCGGCGCAGGCCCGGACGAAGAAGGCGTGCGGTGCAACCCGCAGACAAGATCGCCGTGGGAAGTGGGACCGGCCCAGACGGTCCATTGGATGGGGAAACTGGGCGGCCGTTTGCGGAGCCCGGCAGGAGAAGGTGCATGCTGGCAGTCATAGACCTCACGCACCGGCAGGCGAACCGCGTGCTGGAGCAGGCGCTGCGTACGCGGGCACAGGTTGAACTTGAGCCGCGCCGGGGCGATCGGTCGCTGCTCGGCCAATTGGCCGGGCGCGAGGAAGGGCTGTTACGAGTTGACCTGCACGACTACGGGCAGGACTGGACGCTTACCGCCTTGACGGGTGCATTCTGTGACGTCAAGGCGATCTTGAGCGGCCAACTGTACCTATTCTGTTCGTGCATAGTAACCGTGGCGGAAAGCACCGTGCCGCAGCGTTTGCTGCTCTCGGTGCCGGACATGATCCAGGTGGCGAACCGGCGGCGGTTCGACAGATATGCCCTGCCGCAGCCGCCGCGAATCGACGTGATGATTGACGGAGCCGAGGCCGGGCTGCCCGGCCTGCTGTGCGAGGTCGGGCTGGGCGGGCTGGGCTGCGAGTTGCCCCGGCGTGAGGCCGATGATCGTCTGCTGATCGATGACGTGGTGCGGGTGCGTTTCGAGCTTCCGAATGTCGGCCTGCCGCTGGAACTGTCGGCCAGCGTGTGCATCAAGGCGGCGGGCACGGACGAGGGCCACCTGCGTGTCGGTCTGGAGTTCCAGATACCACCGCCGGGACACGCCGACGAGCCGGCCTATCAGCGGTTACGGCAGGCGCTGGGTTCCCAGC
Organism: uncultured Planctomycetales bacterium; assembly: GCA_964550375.1. GTDB lineage: Bacteria > Planctomycetota > Phycisphaerae > UBA1845 > Fen-1342 > JAAYXS01. The sequence goes on from CAZJYX010000008.1 coordinate 35,631, forward strand.
AGTTTCGGGCATCATGAAGGAATGGTGAGAAATGAACCCACGACGAGCGGTTCCTGAAGAGAGTGCCGGCGTCATCATGCGCGAGGCGGCCAGCGAACACGCGTTGGCAATACTGTCATTGCGGACTGAGGACGACTGGGCCACGTTCAAGTCGCGTTTCCTCGAGTGCGACCCGAAGCAGTCTTTCTTCGTGCTCGATTACCAGGCGGTGGACGGCCACGAGCTGCCCGAGTTGGCGCCGGGGCAATGCGTGGGGGTGAGCTTCCGCCACCGAAACCGGAAGGTCCTCTTCGCTACGGTCGTCGAGGCGCGCGGCCACTTTCTGCTGGAAGACAAGACTACGGTGCCGGCCGTCCGCTACCGCTGGCCGGAGCGTCTGACGGAACTGCAACGTCGGGCGTACTACCGTACGCCGGTCCCGGAGTCCATGAGCCTGCCCGCGAGCCTGTGGCCGGGCGGGCTGGCCGCCCGGGCCGCGGCCCAGGGCAGCACGCTGGAGATGCTCAACGGTGCGCTGGTGAACGTGTCGTGCGGCGGGGCCTTGTTGCAGGTGAATGACGCGCCGGGGTCCTGGAAGGAGAACGAGACGCTGGGGCTGGAAGCCCAGCTTGGCGACGGGAAACCGCCCATGATGGTGGACACGCGGTTCCGGGGCGTGCGGCACGACGAAGTTGGTCATCTGTGCGTGGCGGTCCAGTTCATCGGCCTGGAGATGACCGTCGATGGGCGACTGATCTTGCAGCGGCTGGCCAACACCGTGCAGCGGCTACACCGCGCCAGCCTCTCGGCGGGCGTACGCGACTGGAACGGCCCCCGGCGGTGAGAGATCCGTCCGGCGATGTGGCCAAGGTCAGATAACCGAATTATTCTGACACTTCTGTCCGACTTGGTTGTTTAACTGGGTAGAACGCTCAAAAAGCCCATCCCAGCGCATGGGCCACCATATGTCGCCCCGTGCACAGTGGTGGCCCTTTTTATGCGCCTGAACCGCCGCTACCCACCCTATGCGAACACCGCCGCCGCGCAGGTCACGTTGGTATCTGTTCGGGCGTCTACGGCCTGATGATAGCCCAGCAGATGGCAGCGGCAATCACTGAGGGTCCGGCTGATGGCGTAGAGGCATCCTGTGCTGCAAACTCTTGTTGGGTTAGCGCTTATGCGCAGTTCGTCGCGGAACCGCGCGTGATCTTGCCGACAGAGGTGGTCCAGAAGCGACCGGTCGGTGCGTTCGACGTCCGCGAGCGATTCGGGCGTCGCTGGGGCCTCGTCGCCAAACGCGAGCCCGACGTGGCTAAGATCGGCGCCGGCAATGACGATTGTTCGCAGGGCGTCGTCAGCAACAAGGCTCTTGAGGACGTCAGCCAAACGAGCGACTTCGTGAGCGGTTTCGGTCGCGCCATCGTCGGGCGACAGGCCACAGACATCCGGGCAAAGGATGGGGACGATGGCGAATCCGCTCGCGGGGCGACAATGCTGAAGCAGCATGACCTGTAGCTCGACGGAATGCTCGATGGTGTGATCCATGTCGCTCTGGCAGAGGTCGGTGTTCAGGCGCTCCGCGACTTGCTGAATGAACGCGCGGTCTGTTGTAACGGTCCCAAAGGGCGTCTCGAAGTCCTTGGCGGTGGCGACGGGTCCTTTTGCGCGACCGAAGTGGTTCGTGCCGAGGATGATGTAGCGGTCGGCCGGCGGGGCCTGGGCGAGGACGGCGTAGGCGGCGGCGTAGCATGGCGCGCCGCGTTGGTAGTCCAGGTGCGGGGCGATCAGGCCGCGGATTTCACCGGTGAATTGTGGGGTGGCGCCGGCCAGCAAGTCTGAGATGGCGGGGCCAAGCAACTCGGCGGCCGGCCAGCGTGGGCGGACGTCTTGCGTTGGCGCGGCGCGGTATTCACGCTGGCGCGCTTCCAGGGCGGCGTGGAAGCGCGTGGTCTCAAGCAGGCCGTACTGATCAAGCGCTGATACGAGGCGTTGGATCTCCTCGGCAGGCAGGTCGGCCACGCCGGTCTCGGCCTGGAAGGCGGCCTGCAAGTCCTTGATCGAGTGAGTTCCATCCAGGCGGGTCATGAGGAAGTAGGCGGTCGGGGAGACGGCCAGCGACCCCGGGGCGATCTGCAGCACGTCGTGGAGGATGAATGCCATGCGACCATCCTCGCCCGCGTGTGGAGTAACCTGGAGCGGCCGGACGGCCGGCAGTGGCAAGTCTTCATTCATGTTCTGCCGCCGGATTCAGTTTCATGGCCCAGCGCACGCGTGAGCCCCAGAATAAGTGTATGCCCGGATCAGTGAGGGGGCGTTCGAAAGTGAAGCGAATCGCGACGATACCGTCGGCGTCCGCCTCGATTACCTCGGCGGTGAAGCCGTGCTGGGCGGCCCACTCGGCGGAGTGCTGCGGCGTGGGGTTTCCGGAGGCCTGAGCGACCAGGCGCCCCATGGGGCCGCTGAAATAGCGGTCGCCGACAACGCGGATGATGATAGTTCGCTCGTCGATCCAGGTGATTTCGGTCTCAATGCTGGTTCCGACGAGGCCGAGGACGCGAGGCGCCCAGGTAAGTGGTCGGACCTTGAGGTCGCGCCGGCCGGTCTGGTGTTCGACGGTTAGTCGAGTGTAGTGCGCGATCATGGGCAGGTTGGCGATGTACAGGGTGTCGCCATCCTGAATCCGGTCGGCCACCGAGATGATCTCGGCGGCGACCTGGTCCTCGACGCGCTGGGCGGTGTCGAAAGCGACGCCGAAGGCGAGCGTTGCTCCGCTGAAGCCGGCACCGAGCGAAATGATGCACAGCCACATGAGTGCCTGGCGCGGGTGGGAAGTGGCCGGGTGGCCGCCGATGCCGCGCAGCAGGAGCATCACGATAATCGCCCAGCCGATGCCGGGCAGGTACAGATGGTGCGGGGAGGAGAAGGCCGGCAGGACGGGGGCCATGAATCCGACGAGCCAGGCGGGTGCCAGCAGGCCGGGCCGACGGCGGAAGAATCGCAGGCTGACGGCCAGGATCAGGATGAGCACCAGGGTGGCGAGCAAGTAGAAGAGGAAGGGCCGGGCGCGGAGGTATGGCAGGCCGCCGAATGGGACGATGGGTGCGAGCAGGAATTCGCCCAGGAGGTAGTAGAGCGTCTTGTCGAATATGAAGCGCAAGAAGCCCGGGTCGCCGGGGTGATAGACGTATGGGTACGGCGGGAGTGACATGCCGGCCAGTGCGGCGGAACGCAGCCACAGGTAGGCCACGACAATCAGCCCGGCGGCCGCGTAGAAGGCGGCTACGTGCCGGGAGAAGCGTTTTCTCAGCAGGAATTCCAGGGGCAGCATGACGAACGGAAAGGCAATCGCGTTCTCACGGCAGCCGAGGGCGGCGGCGAAAAAGAGCAGCGCTGCGACGGCCCAGGCGTACGGTGGGCGCGGCCGCCGGAGAAAGACGTCGTCGGGCTCGGACCAGCCGCGGAAGCGGAGATAGCAGAGCGTGGCGGCCAGGAGGAACGACGTGACCATCAGCTCGGTCTGGCAGGCCAGCCATTGGACGGGGGTGATCTGGCCGGGGTGAATGGCGAACAAGCCGGCGACCCCCCACGACAGCCAGGGTGCCGCGCCCAGACGGCGAAGGAGAACTGCCAGCAGCGTGCAGGTGAGCAGGTGCCAGGCCAGCGACGCCGCGTGCATGGCGAAGGGGTCCCAGTCTGCGAGCGTGTACGTCAGCTTCATGAGGCCAAAGGCCAGCGGGCGGAAGAAACGTAGCGTGCACTCGGGCAGGAACCAGATTTCCGCCACGCCGCCGATCAGTTCGAGGCGGCAGGCGTCCGTGAGGCCGGCAAGCGACCAGTCGGACTCCTCTAGCTGCTGGAAGTGGGCGTAGTCGTCCATGAACAGGCCGCCGACCAGGGCGGTGTGATGGACGCCCAGGATCAGCAGAGCCAGCAGCAGAAAGGCGGCGGCGTACTGGACGGCGGGGCGGCGCCAGAAGTTCAGTAGTGTGCTGAGTATGCTCATGGGCCTGAAACTGCGCCGGTGGGCTCCTCCGCCTCTTCCAAGGCCTGGAGTTCACTGCGCTTGGGCATGTGGGCGCCGAGCAAAGGCACCAGCACGCCGGGCAGCGCCCAGATCAGTTGGATCAGCCGGACGGCGACGGCCAGGGCGAAGGCCTGCGAGGCGGTGTTTAGTTCGTTGGCGGTGAAGAACCAGACGTAGAAGAACTCCATGACGCCGATGGCCTGGGGTGGCGAGATCGGGACGGCCGATATCACGAAGCCGATGGCGATGTAGATGAAGAAATAGGCGAAGCTGCCGTGCATGCCCAGAGCGCGGGCCATGACGATGGCGCTGATGATGACGATGGTCTGGAGTATGAAGGTCAGGATCAGCGAGCCGATGACCAGCAGCTTGTGCTGGCGCATGGCCAGCGTGGCCTCGCCGATCCGCTGAAGCTGATGCGTCATCGGCAGACGCTCGATCAACTGGCGCAGCCGCAGGGCCCGGCGGATGCGCCGGCTGTAGACGATGACCGTGCCGAGCGCCAGGCCGCCCAGAATCACGGCGAGCGGCGCGATGAGGTCGGCGAACTCCTGGGGGTTGTGCGTCAGCGCGATCATCACGCCGGCCATCAGCACCAGGCTGGCCAGGCCGACGGCGCGGTCGAGGAAGATGGTGGTGACGGCCTCAGTCTTGTGTTTGGTGAAGCGCGTGATGTAGTAGGCCTTGATGAGGTCCCCGCCCGTCATGCCGGGCAGTGCGAAGTTGAAGAAGTTGCCGGCGAAGGTGAGCTTGATCGAGTCCCAGGTGGAAAGCCGCACGGTCTGCACGCGGAGCATCCACGTCAGCCGAATCGCGGCCAGCAGCGGGACGGGCAGGAACAGCAGGATGGCCCAGATGGCGCCGGCGGCGTCGCATTGCAGGACGACGCTGGGCAGGCCGTATTCGATGCGGGGGACGAGCGCGCCGCGGACGGTGACGTGCTCGATATCTTCCGGCGGCAAGGTCACGCGCGTGCCGTCGCGCTCGACGACGAAGCCGGCCTCGGTGACTTCCAGCAGGCGTAGTGGAGTCTCCGCGCCGTCGTGCAGCCGGATGTGATCATGCCAGGGTACGGTGTAGACCAGGAAGACGGCGGCCGCCAGGCAGAGGCCGTAGCGCAGCACGGTGAGCAGCCAGCGGTAACGCCCGGACGTCATGCGGGTTCGACCTCGTAGATCTCGACGACCGCGGCGGCCGCTGCCTCGCCGGGCGCGACCACGCGGCGCAGGCCGGCAGCGGCGAGTTGCCGCACCCAGTCAGGCGTCACTATGGCCGGGAAGCCGTAAGTGCGGCGCAGCCGCTCGATTTCGGTCCAGGAAAATACCACATGGGTCACGTTTTGGGTACGCAGCCAGGCGACGCATTGCTCGGGCGTGGCTCCGGCCGCGGCGTGGCTGAGCCAGGCATCGCGACTGAAGGCGACCGTGTAGTGGCAGCGGGGCGTGAGGTAGAAGACGCGTGCTTCGCCGACCAGCCAGACGCGCGCGTCCGGGTCGGCTATGGCGGCGTTGATCGGATTGCTGACGCGGAGGACCTCCGGCACGCCGACGAAATCGTAGAGCGAGTAGCCGGTCACACTCTGCCAATAGCCTTCCTCAGCTCGGAGCATTTCGACCAGCGTTGTGGCGCCGTGCACGGCGCCGACTGAAGCGGCGCTGACGAAGCCGATTGCGAGCCACCGGCGCCGGCGGTCGGACCATTTGGCTGGGTTGAGGCCGCCGATCAGGAGGGCCAGCGGCGCCAGCACGGGCACGGCGAAGCGCCCGGGCATGTGGGTGAAGGCCGCCCAAGCCGCGACGAGCGTCAGCGCCCAAATGGTTAGGAAGGCGGCGGGCCGGCGGCGTGTCAGGACCAGTGCGACCAGCGGCAGGAGCCAGATGGCCGGGCCGAACAGTGGGGATGTAAGTGCTTCATCAGCCAGTAGTTGTATTCGTCCCGGCAGCGAGTCGTGTTGCGGCGGGAGGGCGTGGGCGCGGGCCCACTGCTCGGCCTGGGCCGGGCTCCAGGCGCGCCCGTCAAACCAGGAGTAGGCGAAGGGGTAGACGGGGTTGCCAGTGAAGGCGGCGTTGCGGATCAGCCAGGGGCTGAAGGCCAGGAGAACGCCGAGTCCGTAAAGGGTGGCGCGGCGCAGGCGAAGCGCGGTCCCGCCGTGCATGAGAATCAGCCAGGCTACGCCGAGCGCGACGGCCACCAGAACGAGCGCGGTGTACTTGCACCCCCCTGCCAGGCCGGCACACAGACCGGCCGCCAAGACCGGAGGCCAGCCGACGTGACCTTCCGCGCGAAATGCGTCCAGGACGAGCCCCCCCGCCACGACGGCGAAGAAGATGACGCCGAGCTCTACGTATGCGAGGCAACCCAGTATCGCCAGCCAGGGCACCGAGCCGGCCACCACAACCGCCGCCACGCGCGGCCAGCCGGAGGAACTCGGGACCGCGAAGGAATAGACCGCCATAACGGCCAGCACCCCCAGCGCCAGGTGGAGGAGCTGGGCGGGAATCGCGGCGGCGAGCCCCCCCCCTGCCAAGTGCATGAGCAGCAGGTACAGCGTTTCCAGCAACTGCGGAAACGAGGCGTACACGTTGTGTGGCAGGAAGTGGATGCGGCCGGCGTCGAAGTACTCGCGCGGGGTTTGCAGGTGGTATTCCAGGACGTCGTAGCCGCGCGCTTCACCGGCCCACAGCAGGCCGGGCGGGAGACTGGCGCCGAAGAGGCCGATTGCCAGCGGCACGCACAGGGGCAGCAGCGCAAGACTGAGCCCGATGATCGTCAACAGGCGCGGCGCCGGGGCGGGTGGTCGCGCGTTGGTCGCCGCAGACGGGCGGGCCAGTCGCCAAAGGCCCAGCACCCCCCCTACCGCCAACAAGCCCCAGGCCAATCCGCGGCCGAGCAGACCCGCCGCGCCGAATATCAGCGTGAGCGTGCTGAGCACGCCGAGGCCGAATGCTGCGGCGAGCGCGAACTGACGTCCCGGCCGCCCTGGCGCGGGACTGAGCCAGCGAGCGGGCCAGGCTCCCAGGCCGGCCGCCCCCACGAGCAGCGCCAGGACAAGCAGACCGTCCGTGCAGAGCACCAGCCAGACGTGTGGTGCCAGCGTGGAGATCAACAAGGCGACTGCCGCAGCGAGCACGATCAGCGGAACGTGCTCCGCAACGGGTAGTCGGCGGACCGGCCGGGTCGGATTTGTCGGCGCTGTGCGTTTCGTCACGGCGACACGGTCGGCGGATTGGTGGGCGGCGTCAAGTCGTGTGGAGCGCAACCGGAACCGGCATTGGCCCGCGTGTCCTCGGCGTTGGCGTAGCACTCGTCGGGGCCGATGTGCTCCGGCCAGATGCCACGGTCGAAGAGGAATTGGCGAATGTGCGTGCACAGGTGGCACTTGTCGGCGTAGCCGGCGGGGCGGGGTCGGTAGCCGAGCGGTTCGGCGAGTTGGAGCAGGCCGTAGCTGCCGGCGGTGACCAGGGCGTTGACGACGGGGTTGCTGGGCCAATTGGCGGCGAATCCGTGCCAGATGTCGCCGACCGTGCGGTTGTCGGCGCGGCCGATGATTATGCCGCTGCAGACGCCGGGGAAGATGTGGCCGGCGGCGTCGATGTGGATGTGGCGGCTGCCGAGGATGGCGGCGGCGCAGTTCTCGTGGCGGAACTCGGCGGCGGGATGGCGCGGGAGCAGGTCCGCCAGGAGCAGCGCGGCGCGGCCGGTGAGGCGGTCACGGTGGCGTGCAAGGGCGGCCTGATAGGCTTGCCCGCGGGTAGCCGCGTCGGCATGGCGCAGATCGACCGGGGCCTGGTAGAAATCCCACCAGCGGACGCGCACGCGTTGCCGGCCGAGCACCGCCTGGGCTGTTTCGACGCAGCGTTGGACGCGTTCGAAGGGGATGAACTCCTGGTGGAAGACGTCGCAACTGATGACGAGGCGGTCCAGGCCGAGGGCGGCGAGCAGTTCGAGGCGGGCGCGGGTCAGGTTGTCATCCGTGGCCCAGAAAGCGTTGGTTTCGATCTTTTCGAGTGGGGAAAGACTTGCGTCACGGGCGGCCCGGCAAAGACCGGCGAGGCGCGACCAGTCGCTGAAGGGCTCGCCGCCGGCGAGGTGGATTCGCATCGAACGGCCGTGGCTGGCCGCCAGCTCGTCCAGCTCGCGCCAGAGGCGCAGACCGGTGGCGATGGTCATCTCGTTGCGGCGGTCGGGGCCGCTGTGGACGTAGCAGAAGGCGCAGCGGGCGCTGCACCAGTTGGTCAGTAGCAGGCCGGCGAAGTCCCAGGGGGCGAGGGGTGTGGTGGAGGTGTCGTCGCGGGTAGTCATTTGCCGTGGAACGGGTGCTCTGGTCGTGCCGCGGGCCGCCGGGTGCAGTATAGCGGGGATCACGGTCAGGGTGGCAGGACAGTTGACGGGCGGGGACCATACAAGTAGCGTGATTGCCGATCGGTAGCTGCGCAAGAGTGTTCGAGCAATGAACCAGCGGGCCCTAAAGGGAATCGTCAGGACGTATGCGAGCTGTCCGGCCGAGTTTCTATGGGACCGGCTGCGGGCGGACGTGGCGGCGCGGCCGGGTTGCCCGGTCGCGCGTTTTCTGCTGGGCTGCCAGTGCTTCGATCGGGGGCGGTCGGCCGCGGCGGTGCGGCATATGATGGTTGCCCACCACGGTGAGCCGCAGTTCGAGTCGGCCGCCCTGCTGGTTTTCGCCGGGCTCAAGTGGGTGAGCGCGCGCGGGGCGCGGCTGTTGCCGGTCCTGCTGGAGACGTGGGAGGAGTTTCGGCGTCCGGATTTTGACCGTCGGCCGGCGGAGCGGCTGCTGCTGGATGCGTTTACGGAGCCGGAGGAGGGTTTGCGGCTGGTGTCGCCGCTGGCGCGGGGTTTGTGGCGGTTGCCGATCAAGACATTGCGGGGACAGATTCGCGAGGCAGTCTTAACGCCGGGCGTCGAGCTGCACTCCCTGTTGACGGTGCCGGTCTGAGCGGCCGGCGGAGGAGCACGAGCCGGCATGCTGCTGTCGATCGTAATCCCCGTATACAACGAGAAGGAAACGCTGTTCGAGATCATTCGGCAGGTGCTGGCGTCGCCGATCGAGATTGATCGGGAGTTGGTGCTGGTCGATGATTGCTCGACGGATGGGACGCGGGCGCTTTATCCGCAGCTTGGGGAGAGGTTCCCGGGCGCGCGCATGCGCGTGATTGAGAAGAACGTCAACCAGGGGAAGGGGGCGGCTTTGCGGACGGGCTTCGCGGCGGCCACGGGGGATATCATCATCGTGCAGGATGCGGATCTGGAGTATGACCCGAACGACTACCCGAAGCTGCTCCAGCCGATCCTGGACGGTAAGGCGGACGTGGTGTACGGCTCGCGCTTCGCCGGCCAAGGCGCCCACCGCGTGCTGAGTTTCTGGCACACGGTCGGGAACCGTTTCCTCACGCTGCTGAGCAACATGTTCACCAACCTGAACCTTACGGACATGGAGACCTGCTACAAGGTCTTCCGGGCCGAAGTGATCAAGGGCCTGACGCTCAAGTGTGACCGTTTCGGGATCGAGCCGGAGGTGACGGCGAAGATTGCCCGTGGCGGCTGGCGCGTGTACGAAGTGGGCATAAGCTACTCTGGGCGCAGCTACGGCGAGGGCAAGAAGATCACCTGGCGCGACGGCTGTAAGGCGATACTCGCCATTGTGCGCTTCGCGTTTACGGACTAGGCCGGGAGTCGGGCCGGCTGTGGGGCCGGTTTCTTCGGCGGATGTCAATGGGCCGTCGCGGCAGACCGGCCGGCGGAGCAAGCTGCTTCAATGTACGAACCAGCCGCTTTCGTCAGTGTGGTGGTACCGACCTACTGCGAGCGTGCTAATCTGCGGCCGCTCGCCGAACGGATATTCGCCGCGCTGTCACCGGCACACAGCGAGCTGCTGATAGTCGATGATGACTCGCCGGACGGGACGGCCGCGGAGGCGGCGGAGCTGGCCGCGACCTGGCCGGTGCGTTGCCTGGTGCGGCGTGGTGAGCGGGGTCTGGCGACGGCGGTGATAGCCGGGCTGTGGGCGGCGCGGGGAGAGCTGATCGTGTCGATGGACGCGGACCGGTCGCATCCGCCGGAGGCGATTCCGGACCTGCTGGAGGCGTTGCGTGATCCGGCGGTGGAGATGGTGATCGGCAGTCGGTTCGTGGCCGGCGGCCAGGTGGACCTGGACTGGCCGCTGCATCGGCGGTTGAACAGCTTCGTGGCCCGGATGCTGGCGCGGCCGCTGACGCCGGTGCGCGACATGATGGCGGGTTTTTTCTGCGTGAGGCGGGCAGGCCTGCAATTGGATGGGTTGCGGCCGATTGGCTACAAGGTCGCGCTCGAGCTGATTGTGCGGCACCGCTGGCGGAATGTGGTCGAGGTGCCGATTACGTTCGCCGACCGGGCGGCGGGGCAAACCAAGCTCAACCTGGGGGAGCAGCTCCGTTATTTGCGGCATCTGTGGCGGCTGTATGGGTTTGCGCTGTTCGGCCGGCGGTCTCCGCGATAACCCCCACGGTCAGACCCAATAGCAAAGATGCCCAGAGCACTTCGCCGGCGGCGCGGGCGTGCGGGAAGGCGAGCAAGGCCGTCGCGAGCAGCCAGACCGCCAGGGTGAGTATCTTGAGCCGGGAGCGCTCCCAGCGCGATCCCAGGATAACGGCCAGGGCGGGCAGGGCCGCCGTCGGGTGGTAGCTGAACACGATGGGCGAGAACCACATCGTGGCCAGGGCGGCCAGGGCGATTTCGGCGGCGATCTGCGGGGGTTTGGCGGCGGCGGCGCTGCGGCGCCAGGTCCATAGGAGGGCGCCGACCAATATGGCCGCGGTGCCGTAGTAGGCCACCTTAAGTTGTCGCGGGGTCAGATTGGCGACCGACACCTGCGGTAGCTCCACCTCTGGCGGCACTGGCGGGGTCGGCCGCAGCAGGCGGCGCAGGACGGCGGCGGTGGATTGGTTGCGGTCACGCTGCTGGGCGGTGAATTTCTCGGCAGTCAGGATGGTGTTGAGGTCGCCGACGGCGCGCGTGTGCCACCAGCGGACATGGGCCGACCAGGCGGCTTGCGGGCCGTAGGCCGCGAGAGAGATGGTCATGTTCAGCAGCAGCGCGACGCCCACGCTGGCCAGCGCCGCCAGCCGTTTTCGTCTCACAAGCAGGTAACCGACGCCGAGCAGCGGCAGCAGCTTGAGCCAGACTGCCAGGCCCAGCAGCACACTGCCCGTGGCGCCTTGCCCGCGCATTACGCGGCCCAGGCCGGCCACCATCAGCCACAGCATGAGCAGGTGAAAGGCCCCCAGCAGCAGGTGGTCAATGGTGAAGACCAGTGCCAGCAGCGCGGCGGCCAGCAACACGATGCGGCGATCCTGCACCGGCGTGGCGGGCAGCAAGTACCGGCCGATGGCGTTCAACAGCCCGGCCCACGTCAGGAAGCTGAAGACGTAGTAGATAGTCGCCGCGGCCGGAAGCGGCAGCCAGCCGAAGAGCGCCCAGGCCACGTCCACGGAGGGCAGGTAGCGGTGCAGGATTGAGTCCGGCTGCCGGGCGGCGTGATCCAGGACATAGCGGCCGGCGTCATGGAACTCGGGGAAGTCCGTGCCGCCGGTGTCGTTGATGGCGCGATACAGAAACACGGGCAACGTGGTCATGAACGCCACAGCGAGCGCCGCGATGAGCAGCCGTTCGAACAAGGCTTGTCGCGAGGTCGTCATGGTGAACATGGGGGATCGTCGGTTCCGGGGTTCCCGTCGGGCTAGCGTTGCAACAACAGTGAGGGACGCGGTCGCAACGCCTGACCGCACCGCGTGGCAACACATGCACCGGCCCGCGCCGGCGTCGCGGGTTTTTCGCCTCAGGTCTTGCGGCCGCAACGCGCAGAGCCGATGCTCTGGCGACGTTGCGAAGTCTAGCCGGCCGGCGCCGCGCGGGCGAGTCGCCGGGTGAGCGAAAGCGGAAGCCTCGATGGCGATTGTGGGACAGGTGGTGTTGCTGGCCGCGGGCCTGGCGGTGCTGGGCGTGGGGGGCGAGTTGCTGGTGCGCGGGGCGGCCAATCTGGCGCGCAGCCTGGGAGTCTCGGCGCTGCTGGTCGGGCTGACGATCGTAGCCTACGGGACCTCGGCGCCGGAGGCGGCCGTGTCCGTCCAGGCCACGCTGAAGGGCGAGGTTGACATCGCGGTCGGCAACATTGTCGGCAGCAACATCGCCAACATCCTGCTGATCCTGGGCCTGGGGGCGGCGGTGCGGACCTTCAGCGTAGCGCTTAACGTGCTGAAGACCGACGGGCCCATCATGGTGCTGGTGACGGGCGTATTCATGCTGCTGGGCCTGCGGCAGCACGGGGCCGGCACGATCGGACGCTGGGAGGGCGCCGCGCTGCTGGCGGGGCTGGTGGCTTACGGGTGGCTGACGTACTACATGGCGCGGCGCGAACCGGTTGCCGTCGTGAATGAGTACACCGCCGCTCTGAAGAAGCACGGCTCGCGGGCCTTCAACGTGCTGCTGATTCTGATCGGCATCGTCGCGCTCGTTGTCGGCGGCCGGATGATCGTTCACGGCGCCGTGGGCGTGGCTGCCCACCTCGGGATCGGTCAGGCATTCATCGGGCTGACAATCGTCGCGGTCGGTACGAGCCTGCCGGAGCTGGCCGCGTCGATTGCGGCGGTGCGGCAGAACCAGCCGGACATTGCGATCGGCAATATCGTGGGGAGCAACATCTGTAACATCCTGTTCGTGCTTGGGTTGTCAGCAGTCGCGGAGCCCGTGGTGGTCAGCCGGGAGACGATGCTCCAGGACGGCCCGGCCATGTTGGCCGCTTCGGTTCTGTTCCTGCTGATCGTTCGCTCCGGCCAGCGCGTCACGCGGGGTGAAGGTGTGCTGCTGCTGGTGCTCTATGCGGTCTACCTGGCTTGGACAGTCGGCCGGGCCTTTGCGCACTGAGCCCCCCCACCGCCGGGTACCCCGACAAGGCCCGACAGTCCCATGAGAAACCGGCGCGCGGCATGCGCCCGGGCGTGGCTTGCCGGCGCAGCGCCGGCCGCGTAGGTTCTCGGCCATGCGGAGCAAGACACCCCCCGCCGGCAAATTCCCCCGGCCTTGGCTGCCGGTTGTGCTGCTTGTGGCGGCGGCCGGGCTCAGCTTGGTTGCAGGGTTGCAGGTCCGCGCGTTCTGGCTGCGGCTGCCCGGGGTGTATGTCCACAGGACCGCGCCGGCGGCGATGCGGCAGGTCCTGGAGCAGGCCCAGCGCAGCATGCCGCCGGCGGCGCGCGAAGGCTTGGCGGCGGCCCGCATCAGCGAGCTGTTTACGAAGGCGTGGCGCGATCCTGTCGAGTTGACTGACAGCCGCTCTGAAGCCCGGCAGTGGGTCGGGACCCTGCGCCAAACGCAGCTTGGTCGCGTTCAGCTGGCGGCTTTTGCGCTGCTGGAAGCGGAGCGCGCCGGCACGCCGGCGGAGGACCGCTGGCCGGCCATTGAGCCGCTGCTCAAGGGCCTGGACCAAGCGACGCTGGCACACTCATTGGACGCCGCGATCACCCATTACACGGCAGCACTGCGGGCGCCGCCGCTGGCGTACGACCCGGCAACCGCGCGGGCCTATGCCGATCTGCTGGTCCGCCAGCCACACGGGCCGCTGCTGCAGTACCTGATGGCGGCATTGGACGAGGTGGCAGCGGCACGGGTTGACGCCGACGACGGCTCAGTCGAAGCGTGTCACGCGGTGCAGCGGCGGCTGCTGCGGGAGTGGGTGCTCGAAACTGGCCCGGCCGGTCTGCGGCTGCTGGCGGCCGATCGGCTGGCGGCCCGGTTGGGACCCGACGAGGCGGACCTGGCCGAGCTATTGCAGACGTGGCGGCGGGCGTATCGTGAGGTCGCTGAAGTGCGGCCGGTGCCGCTGCCGCTGCTGAGCCTGCGGCAGGAGCCCGACAGTGACCCGGCCGGCCATGCGCGACTGGCCGGCGCCGTGTACTGGCTGGCCTGGTTGGCGGGGGCGGCGTGCGGCGTGGCGGCCGTTACGGTCATCGGCATGGCGTTGGGGCTGACGGGGGTCCTGCGGCGGTCGCCCGGCCGCCGGTACATAGTGGCGGCCCCACTCACGGTCGTCGCTGTGGCGGTTATCGGTCTGCTGTTAGCGGTTCTTGCGCCGACGTGGTGCCATGAAGACCTGCGCCGGCTGGGCGACTCACAGGCGGGTGCGGCCCGGCTGCCGATCTTCGCGATTGTGACCGCGGTCGCGACAGTGGTGGCGGCGGGGGTCGGCCTGGCAGCCGGGGGGGACCACACTCCGCGATACGCCCGCACAGCACTGCTGGGACTGATGAGCTGGCTATTGCTCGCGGGCGTGCTGCTGGCCGGGGTGGGACTGGCGGCGGGCGCTCTGAAGGCGTATACGGCTACGGAGAATGGGGGCACCTATGCGGCGCTGGCGGGCAGCGGTGCGGAGCAACTGCTTGCTGAACTGCGGACGTGGCACCCATAATGCCGGATTCGGCCGGTATGAAGATGAGTTGTACGTGGGAAGAACGATGAAGACGATCATAGAGCCGTTTCGTATCAAGGTAGTCGAACCGATCCGGATGACGACGCGTGAGCAGCGCGAGGCCATCCTGCGAGAGGCGGCCTACAACCTGTTCCTGGTCCGGGCCGAGGATGTGCTGATCGACCTGTTGACGGACAGTGGCACGGGCGCCATGAGCAGCCTGCAATGGTCCGGCGTCATGCGCGGCGACGAGTCGTACGCCGGGGCGAAGAGCTGGTTCGTGCTGCAGGAGCGCATCCGAGAAATCACGGGCTTCCCGCACATTCTGCCGACGCACCAGGGCCGGGCCAGCGAGCGGATCCTGTTCGAGCTGGTGGGCGGTCCGGGTAAGGTGGTGCCGAACAACAGCCATTTCGACACCACGCGGGCAAACATCGAGCACACCGGGGCGAAGGCGGTTGACCTGGTCATTGACGAGGGGCGGCAGCCGGCGACGCGGCACCCGTTCAAGGGCAATATCGACCTGGCGAAGCTGGAGCGGCTGATCGCTGAGGAAGGCGTCGAGCGCATCCCGCTGGTCATGGTGACGGTGACCAACAACAGCGGGGGCGGCCAGCCGGTGAGCCTGGAGAACCTGCGGGCGGTGCGCAAGCTGTGCGATCGGCACAAGCTGCCGCTGTTCCTGGATGCCTGCCGCTTTGCGGAAAACGCGTGGTTCATCAAGCAGCGCGAGCCGGGGCAGCAGGAGCGCGGCGTCCGCGCGATCGTGAAGGACATGTTCGGGCTGGCGGACGGCGCGACCATTTCGGCCAAGAAGGACGGGCTGGTGAACATCGGCGGGCTGCTGCTCCTGCGTGACGACGGGCTGGCGCGGCGGGCGGATGAGCTGCTGATTCTCACGGAGGGGTTCATTACGTATGGCGGCCTGGCCGGACGGGACCTGGAGGCCATGGCGCAGGGCTTCGACGAGGTGGTGGATGAGGACTACCTGCAATACCGCGTGCGCAGCACGGAGTATCTGGGGGAGAAGCTGCTGGCGGCGGGGATGCAGATAGTGGAGCCGCCGGGCGGACATGCGATTTACATCGATGCCAAGGCGTTCTGCCCGCACATTCCGCCGGCGCGGTTCCCCGGGCAGGCGCTGGTGGTGGGTCTGTACCGGCACGCGGGGATCCGGGCGGTGGAGATCGGCAGCCTGATGTTCGGGAAAGGGGCCGAGCCGCCGATGGAGTTGGTGCGCCTGGCGATACCGCGGCGCGTGTACACGCAGAGCCACGTGGACTACGTGATTGAGGCGTTGACGGAGCTGTATGCGCAGCGCGCCCAGTTGCGCGGGCTGGAAATCACGTGGGAGCCGCCGTCATTGCGGCATTTCACGGCCCGGTTCCGGGAGCTGTAGCGGAACGGGTTGAGTGGGAGGCGGTTTGGATGGGCCGGCGGCAGGCCGCGCACGGTTCTGTTGCGCGGCTATGCGTCCGGTCGGGGAGAGCAAACCGGCCGGCCGTCGCCGGGCATTTCGAGGTGCGGCAGGCAATCGGAGAGGGGGGGATTCGAACCCCCGGAGGCTTGCGCCTCACCGGTTTTCAAGACCGGCGCCTTCAGCCGCTCGGCCACCTCTCCCGCGGGTTCTGGCGGGCGCGCGTCGGGTGACGCGGGCCGCCGACATACGTTAGCACAATCTCGGCGGGAGGCCAGTGGCATCGCAGGGCAGGCGGCGCGGATGAGCGCGGGCCGGCGGTGGTCAGGGCTGCACTTCGCGGCGCCAGGTGCCCGGGACGGGGGTCAGCGGAGGCCGATCGTCCACGGGGATGAAGGCCGCGTCGTCGAGGGAGAAGTTGCCGGTATTGCTGTACGTGCAGAACAGCAGCCGGGCGTTTTCGACCGGGCCGCTCCAGGTGGGCGTGAACAACTGCGTTAGGAAGGACCAGTTGCCGTCGGCCCACGCAGCGCTGCCGTAGTAGTTGTCGATGGTGCCCCCGGAGTGCGTGATTCTGAGCAGTATCATCATCTGCTGCGCGCCGGCGTCGGAACGCACCCAGGCTGAAGCCCGGTACGTCCGCCCGCTCTCGACGGCATCGACCACGACCTGTTGGGGGCCGGAGTACCAGGCCGTGCGGTTGTAGACGGATAGGTTGTATGTTCCGGAGTGGGGTACTGAGGAAACCGACGAGAAGCCGCAGTAGAATTCGGACCAGCCGGTGGTGCCCTGCTCGAAGCCGGGGTTCACGAGCCGATTGGTTTCCGTGCGGGGGTCATACAGCAGCACGCTGTAGATGCGCAGGGCGTCGCCCACGTGGGCCGCGCCGTATAGCCGCACCGGATCAGTGCTGTTGTTGGCTAGGTCGCCGTCCCGCTCGTCGCTGAGCATGAAGGCCAGCGTGGCGTCATCGGCAACCTCGCCGGCGCTCCAATCATCGCTGGTGTAGTCGCTGCGCCAATTCGTGTTGCTGCAAAGGCGGTACGTCACCACGTCAACATACGAGCGGGCCAGCAGGTCGGCGGCGACGGCGTACTGGGCGCCGACCATGGTGCGGTGCTCCACGCGCGTGGCCAGGAGCGCCGACATGCCGATAACCAGCACCACCAGTGAGGTGCTCAGTACGGCGACATACAGGAAGCCGCGCCGACTAACGGTGGCGACAGGTGCACTTTGGGCTGCGGGCACTACTGTTCCCCTCGTAGCTCGAGCGGGTCGAGCCACGCGGCGCTGCGAAAGGCGTGCAACTGCACGATTATCCGCTCGTCCTGCTCGACCGTGACGGTAATGCGCTTGACACCGGACTCGCTGGCGACCTTGACGCTCAGATTGGCTGGGTTGAACCAGTCGACGCTGACGCGGCGGGTGAATCCGGTGTAGTCGGTGAGGGGGGTGCCGTCGCGCTGCTGCGGCGGCGTGGCCGACCAGCCGTGGTAATCATCGACGTCGTCGAACAGGCTGCGGTTGCCCGTGGCGGCTTCCGATGACCCGGGGCCGAAAGACCCGAGGCCGAGTTCAGGATCGGCGTAGGCTTGCAGGAGGATCTCGGCCATGAGGTCCTGGGCCAGGCGCAGGGCGCGCGCCCGCTCCACCAGGCGAAACTCGCTGGTGCGGGTGAGGCCGACGGTATTCAGCGCGGCGACCAGCATGACGCCGACGACGAGGACTGACACAGTGGCCTCGATAAGGGTCAGGCCGTAAGCGCGCGGGCGCGTTCGTGAACTGGGCGTCATTTGCTCAGCTTCTCCTCGGCTATCGTCAAGCTGCGCAGCGCGTTCGCGTTGGCAGCGGCCGCTGGTAAGGCTGCGCCTTCCCCCTCGTCCTCGTCCACGGGCAGTTCGAGTTCGCCGGTGGCCACGGATCCACCCACACGCACGCTGACGTAGTCAAACTGCGCGGCGGAAAGGGCCTGCACGCTGGCAAACCGGTCAACATCAGACGGGGAGTACATGACGTAGTAGAACGTGCCGCGGTCGGCTCCGTCGACGTTGACGTTTACGGTATTCAGGGACGGATCGACCAACAGCCGCACGGTCACAAGGGTGGCCGGCAGACCGCTGACAGTGACAAGCTTGCGCTGCACCGCCGCGCCGGCCTGGTGGTAAACGGTCAGTGTCTGTGTGGCGTTCGTCTGGAGACGCAGCCGGGCAGTTATTGTGGCGCAGGTGTTGGCGGCGCAGTCCACGTTCAGTCGCAACTCGGCGCCGGCGCCGCTGGTGCTGGTGCTGCGGGCGCGCATGGTGGCGACCGTCAGTTGGTCGAAGTCGTGGTCCGGGTAGGTGTCGAGGGTGGCGGCGGGCGTCCAGAGACCGTTCGCGATGGTGCCCGCGTTGAAGGTGCCGCCGCCGCGCTGCGTCCAGTCAGGCAAACCGTCGCCGTTGACGTCCAGCGTGGTCGGGTTGCTGGTGAAGTCCAGCTCCCAGAATCCGGAAAGCACCTCCGGCGTGTTCAGCAGGTGGGCCGCGGCGCTGACGCGGGTGGCGTCGTCGTCGCCGGTCCGGAGTGTGACGGGGACCATCGTGATGTACGTGTAGGTGGCGGTCTGGGGCGGGCCGGCAGTGCATTCGGTGCCGTACACGGAGATCAGCAGCGCGGCGGTGGTGTAGGTTCTGTCCCAATCGGGAGTGCCCCTGAAGAGCGCGGCGCCGGAGATGGATACGCCTTGGGTCTGATACCTCAGGCTACAGGTCTTGGTGTTGCCGGAAGTGCTGAAGGTGATACACGCGCTATCGCCAGGCGAAAGCCAACCCGCGGACGGCAGCGAATACTCGCGCGAGCCGTAGGAGAGAATCGGGAGCGTGCTCTCGGCGAACTGCGTTTCCGCCAGGATGTCGGCCGTCGGCCAACCGTCCTCGCCCAGCGGGACGACGCGCAAGGTCGTGGTGCCGTCTGCCGGCCATACCATCTTGGTCTGGATGCCGACGCGCGTGACGCGCCAACTGAGTGCCGCGTTGGAGAGGGTGGGCGTGAAGCTCTGACCCCACGACCTGCTGTTTGAGACTTCCAGGTCGCCGAGATCCGACGAGGAGGTGTGCGAGAACAGCGTCTGCTCGCTGCCTTCGACGGGCGCCCCGCTGTACTCCTCAGTGAGTGTCCTGGTCTGGTATGCAAACGAGAAATCGGTGACGTCGGCAAGCAGCTCGACCGCTGGGTAGCCGTTGTATTGCCGCAGCAACGGGTCGCCGGCGGTACCGGACCAGAAGTAGCGGACCCGCTCCGGGCATCCGTCGCCGTTGCGGTCCGGCAGTGTGAAAGTGATCGAGTGCGGGCAACGCTCGCGAATGTGGAGCGCCTGCTGCAACTCGGCCACCAGCTCGCCCAGCACGCGGTCGTTCTGCGTGACCTGCCCGGCGGTGCTCATGCCGGCGGCCGGCAGGGCCTTGGTCGTCATGAATAACGCCCCGCTCAGGCCGGCCATGACCAGCCCGACCACCACCAGGCTGACCAGCACCTCCACCAGCGTGAAGGCGGGTGGGCGACTGTGTTCGAACTGGACCGAATCAGGTCTCATCGTGCCTCTGTTGGCGCGGGGTGTTGCACGGGCGCCTAGTTGACCGGTGCCACGTTGGCTTCACTGATGGTTACCCGGCCGCTGTGTGCTTCGACCGTCAGAGTCCGCTGCTCGCTGCCCACTTGGAGCACCACCGTGCCGGCACTGTCAGGCACGCCGTAGCCGTCGAACGTCAGCACGCTTTCTCCGGCAAAAGATGCCTCGCTTAACCGCGCTTCGTACGGGGACTGCGCCAAGCGCACCAGGTAGTCCGTGCCGGGCCGGTCGGGATCGCTCACGCCCGGCAGGCGGTAGGTACCCGAGCCGATGAAGAACTCGATGCTACGGGAAGCGCTGGCTTGGCGGGCGAGGTTCTGGGCCAGGGCGATGTCGGCCGAAACGCGGCGGGCAGCGGCGTCGGCCCGGCCACGCATGAGGCTGCCGGAGAAGCGCGGCAACGCCATTGAAGCCATGATGCCGATAATCGCGATGATGAGAGTGAGCTCGATGATCGAGAAAGCTCGCCGGGACAATGGGTTATGAACGGCACGCGTCATTGAAGGCCCGCCGCATCAGCATGCGCACGGCCCGGCCTGGCCGGGCGAATAAGATTCCGTCCTTCGTTCATCGACTATCTGAAGGACACTCTTCTTTGTTGGCGTGTGGCTGGGCCGGAACCGGTTCCGATGCAAGCACGCGGCTACTTGGGGCGGATTCTCACCTTGGCCGGCGTACGCCGCGCGTCCGTGTAGTTTTCTTGAACCTACCGATAACTCACTCCCGATTTAGCCTATGGACGACCTTTGCATACAGACGCTGGATCCTCGTTGGAATCGCGGCCCGGGTACCGCGGCGCCGACGGCAGCGGACCAGTCATGGATTGAGCGCAATATGTGCACAGTGCAATGCCGTGCCGGCCGGTGGCGGGCACAAATGAGGGGCACGAAACGCGGCGGTTTCTGCGCAGCGACCGTCCTTATCGCGGTGCTTGGCGTATCGGCCGGCCTGGGCCAGACCAGGGAGCCGCCCGACGTGCTGAGGATGCTCTCGGGGCTGTTTCCGACCGCCGGGCCGCTGGACCAGGGCGCGGCTTCGGCCGCCGCGGCAAGCGATGACGAGGTCGCGGCTTCGGACACGGGCCTGCTGGACGTGCATATCCGGAATATGCCAGTGGCCACGCTACTGGAGATGCTGAGCTACGAGGCGCGGGCGAATATTGTCGCCAGCACGAGCGTGGTGGGGAGCGTCTCGGCGAACCTGTACGATGTGTCGCTGGAACAGGCTCTGGACGCCGTACTGACGCCGAACGGATACGCTTACGCGCTGATCGGCGGGACGATCTTCGTGGGGACGACGACGGAGATTGCGACGTTGGGGCCGGCGCCGGTGACGCGTGTGTTCCGGCTGCGGTATATCAACCCGACCGAGGCGGCAGCCGCGGTGCGGGGGTTACTGGGCGACGCCGTAAACGTGGTCGAGGGCGGCGGAGAGCAGGAGAGCCGGTCGGGTGACAGCGACACGATGGGGCCGGTCGGCGTGAGCTACGTGATCGTGACGGCCGGGCCGGCGGAACTGGACGCGGTGGCGGAGTTGCTGGCGACGATCGATGAGCGGCCGAAACAGGTGCTCGTCGAGGCCACGGTGCTGCGGGCGACGTTGAACGAAGCCAACGAGTTCGGCGTGGATTTCACCATGCTGGGCGGCGTGGATTTTCAGAATGTGAACAGCATCAGCAGCGCGTCGGCGGACTTGTCGACGGGGCTGCTGCCGCAGGCCGACCTGCAGAGCACAACGTTCAACATCAACACGGATTTCAGCGCCAACGTTTCGGCGGGCGGTTTTACGTTCGGATTGATAAAGGACAGCGTGGCTGGTTTCGTCCGGGCGCTGGAGGAAATCACGGACGTGGTGGTCGTGGCCAATCCGAAGATTGTCGCGCTGAACAAGCGTGAGGCCGAGGTTATTGTCGGGCGGCGTGACGGCTACCTGACCACAACGGTGACGGAGACGGCCGCGGTGCAGACAGTCGAGTTCCTGGAGACGGGCACCCAGATCAAGTTCCGTCCGGTGATCAACGAGGATGGCACGGTGCGGCTGCGGGTGCACCCCAAGGACAGCAACGGCGGCCTGACGGCGGCGAACCTGCCGTTCGAGGAGACCACTGAGGCGCAGGCGGACATTCTGGTCGATGACGGCCAGACCATCCTGATCGGCGGCCTGTTCCGCGAGCGGACGGTGACGAGCCGCACGCAGGTACCGGTGCTGGGGGACGTTCCGGTGATGGGCGAGTTGTTCGGCAGCCGGCGGAACCAGACCGTGCGGGAGGAGGTCATCATTCTGCTGACGGTTCACATCATCAAGGAGACGGCGCGGGAGCGTGCCCTGTTTCGCGGGCTGGTGGAGGACATCGAGCGGTTGCGAATCGGGGCGCGGCGGGGGCTGATGGGCAGCGGTCGCGAACGGTTGGCGCAGGCCTTTTTCCACGAGGCACTCCGGCAACTCGAGGCTGGGGAGCGCGAGAAGGCGCTCTTCAACGTCCGGCTGAGCCTGCACAACCAGCCCAAGCACCTGGGGGCCTTCAAGCTGGCCGAGCGGCTGTTGGAACAGCGCATGTGGGACGATGAGGGCACGCGCATGCACACGTTCATCTGGCAGTTGCTGGACCAGCCGCAGTTGGACGGTACGGCCGGAACTGAGCCATTCGGCCGACCCGGGATCAACTTGGACGAAACTGCCGCAGAGCAGACGAGCAGTGGAGGGCAGATGCCATGACGAGGGCTGCGCTTGAGCGGCTGAGCTGGACGGCCGCCGGCCTGACCGTGCTCCTGCTGACGGGCTGCACCGCCCCGCAGCAACAGGCCCGCCTGGAGGCCACGCAACGGTGGAACGAGACGCGGGCGCGGGTCAAGGCCCGCCTGGCAGCCGACCAGTTTGAGGCCGGCAACATCGCGGCGGCCGCGAAGGAACTGGCCGAGGCCCGCCGCCTGACGCCGGAAGACACGGGGGTCTTGCCGCTTCAGGCGCGTGTGCTGCTGGCCGAGGGTCAGACGGCGCAGGCCGAGCAGTTGCTCATGAGTGCGAAGTCGGCGGGCTTGGCATCGGCCGAGGTCGAGTACCTGCTGGGTGTGGTGCGGCAACAGCAGCAGCGCTGGGAGGACGCCCGGACACTCTTTCTGCGGGCGGCCGAACTGGACGGCACCCAGGTGGACTACGTTCTGGCCGCGGCCCAGGCCTACTTGCAGTTGGACCAGGCGCCGGCGGCGCTGGAGTTCCTGGAGGGGCAGGTGGCCCGCTTCGGCTGGACGGACGCATACCAGGCGGCTCTGGCCGAGTGCTATGAGCAGCTCGGACAGCCGATGGCTGCCGCGGCGGCCTGGGAGCGAGTGCTGGGGGCCAGCGCGGCAGATGGCGTGGTTCGAGCGCGCTTGGCCGAGGCGTTGTACCGCAGCAAGCGCTACGACCAGGCGGCCGAAGTTCTACAGGGATTGTTACGGGACGGGGTGGCGGAGATTCCTGAGCGCCTGGCGCGGCTGATGCTGGGGGAGTGTCACCTGGCCGCCGGCCGTCCGGCGGCGGCCCGTGAACAGGCGCAACAGGTGCTGATAGGCTGCCCGGATGATGCGGTCGCCCTGCGGCTGCTGGCCCGTGCGTTGGGGTCAGCCAATGAGCACGCCGCGGCGTTCCGTATTGCGCGGCGGGCACTGTCGGTGAATGGCGATGATCCGCGCAACCTGGAGTTGACGGCGGGGCTGGCGTGGCGGACGGGGGCCACGGACGAGGCCGAGAGCTGTGCGCGGCGGCTGCTGGCGCTCGCGCCACAGCACCCGCTGGCGAGGCACATACTGGGGTCTGTCGGCACAGCCGGCGAGCCGTCCCCGGATGCCAGGCGATAGGCATTTGCAGCGGGGCGCAAGCAACAGGCCGACGGTGACCCGCCGGCCTGTCCACGGCACTCTTGTGTTACCACGCCTGCTGGATCACTTCAGATCCAGCTAGCCAGCCTTGCTGGCTCCGGACGGGGCCCCTCCAGAGGAGGGGCTTAGTACCCCTTGTAGGCATCTCCCAGGTCGTCATTCTGGTTCGTATTGGGCAAGAACTCGCCGGTGTTGGGGTTGTAGACCCAGCCCTCGCCGCCGCTAGTCACCGGCACCGGCGGGGAGTTGGTGGAGTCGATCAGAATCGTGCTGCTGCCGGTGTTCTCGCCAACCGGGCACGGCGGAATGGCCGCCAGATAGGGGCCGTACCGGTAGGTGGAGCTCTTGGTGGCGTTGGTTGCGCCGGCCACGCTGGTAAACGTCGTGAGCTGGTTCGCGATGTCGGCCCCGGGCGCCCGGTCGTTGTGCTCGGCCCGATACAGTGAAATGGCCTGCCGCACCATCGTGAGGTTCGCGGAAAGAGCGGCGGAGCTGGCACCCGCGGCACCGCGACTTAAGCGTGGAATCGCGATGGCGGCGAGGATACCGATAATCACGATGACCAGCACCAACTCTACAAGCGTGAAGCCCGTACTTCTCTTCTTGCTCGGTACCATCCGCCTGACTCCTGTTCTAGGTTCGGCACGGCTCGTACACGCGGTGTGTAATGCCGCGTGCAAGCCTGCCAAGCTCTCGGTTCCACGGGGACATCGGCGCGCGCCCGGGCTGACTTTAGCTCGCGGGATGAGCCGGCCGGCCGGATTAGACGGGGCTGCTGCAGGGCCGATCATGCTTGTTCGCCAACGGTCGTATCAGTTCGTTTATGGGGCGCGCGTCTGGATGACGGAAGATGGCGCCAGTTGCAGAATGACCTGCGCGCCCGACGCGATGTGCTCGAGAACCACGTAGTCGCGGTGGATCTGCACCAGGCGGTGCTCTTCCAGCACGGCATTGAGACCGAGCAGTTGATCATCGATGACCGCCAGCGGACTGGCGCCCAGGATAACGCCCTGCAGAACGTGGCGCTCGGCGAAGGGCGCTGCGGGCGGTGCCTGCGCGGGCGCGTCGGCCGGGTCGCCGGGCCCGATGGTCAGCGGCGCGCCCAGCATCTCATCAGGCGGCGCGAAGAGATCGCGTTCCAGGCGGCCCAGCTCGTCGGCAACCGACTGGTATTCAACATCCGTGAGACAGGCGACCAGCGCGTTGATATCCTCCCAGGCGGCCGCACGCTGGCCGGGCGTCGCCTGGGCGGGAGCCGCCTCGGCGGTGCGCGGCTGGGCTGAACCGGTAAGGCGGTCAACCAGCCAGGCCGCGGAAGCCAGGACCAGGATGGCGATCAGCAGGCGCTGTACCGGTGAGACGGACTTCACGGCGCGGCACCTCCATCGTCGGGCCCGGCGGCTGGCAGCATGTACACGCGCATGGTCCAGTTCATCTCACACAGTCCATCCGCGGCCCTGGTGGTGCGGCGCACCGCACAGTCGCGTAGCGACTGGTAGGGGTTGCGGGCGGCCATGCGATCAAGGAAACGCACGAAGTCGCGGCTGCTACTGCGCCCGGCCACGTTGATATCGCATACGACGTACTCGCCTTCGCGCACAGCCGGCTGCGGCGTCACGCTCAGGACCTCCACCTGCGCCTCGGCGGCCGTTTCCGTCATCTCACGCAGCAGCCCGGCCAGCGCGTCCGAGCGCGGGATGCGCTCTGACTGCGCCGCGACGACTTCCTCCAGGCCGGCCAGACGCTCTTCAAACCGCTCAAGGTTCAGTAGCTCGCCCTTGAGCTCCTGCCCGGCGACGCCGTGCCGCACTGTGCACTCCCGGTAGTTCCGCCAAGTGTCCTGCCAGGGCCGCCAGATGAACCAGTAACTCAGGGCAATCAAGCCGACGACGAACGTCGCGCCGAGCGCATCGACCGCATAGATCGTCACCGGGCGCCGGCAGATGATCATGGCTGCTCCTCCCGCGTGCGGCAGTCAAGCTCGAACGCGACGGCCATGCCGTTGCCGTACGGCTGGGAAGCAGCGTGGACCAACTCCACCTGGCGCCAGTCCGGGAACTGCTGGATGCGGTTGAGCAACTGGATCAGCGCGCCATGGTCACCGGCGTAGCCCGTCAGGCGGACCTGCTGCTCGAGCGGTTCCTCACGGGTTTCGGCCGGCGCGGCCTCTTCCGCATCGGCGGCCGCCTGCCAGGTCGGCCGGCGCACGCCCGAGTTCTGCTTGGGCGTGAGCAGAGAGAACTGGGTCAGGAACACGCCCTCGGGTGCGGCATTGGTGAGGGCCACAAGGCGGTGTGCCCAGGGTTGCGGCCGACGGGCGGCCGCAATGCTGCGAAGCTGCGTGTAGACGGCGTCGCGCCGGGTTTCCGCCACCGCAAGGCGGTTTCTGATTACGGTCTGCTGGGTTTCGAGATCCGTGACCTGGGCCCGCAGGCCGTTCAGGGCCCGCCCGGCAAGGTAGCGGCCGCCCCAGCCGGCGAGCGCGACCACGCCGAGGACCGCGCCGGCGATCAGCCAGCCGATGCGCCGGCGCGCGCTCGCCCGGGCGTGACGATGCGCAAGCGGAACCAGGTTGACCGAGCAGGTCATGGGCGGCCCTCCGCCACGAGCGCCGCGCGCGGATGCCGATCGGCAATCGGTGGACGGCCGGACGACAGGTCAAGCATGGCCGCGCCCACGCAGGCGGCTGACTGGGGTGGCATGTCGCCGTGGATCAGTCGTGGACCCGCCGCATCATCCGCCGACTGCTCCGCACCGCGTTCGACGCGCAGCAGGCTGACGGGCACGTCCAGGCTTTCTTGAATGACCTCCGGCAGGCCGCGCAGGTTGGCGCCGCCGCCGGCCAGGACGAGTCGGCCCAGTGAGACTTCGGGGAAGTTCTGCATGACGTACGAGAGGCACATGCGCAGCTCCCGCGTCAGCGTTGTCAGCGGCTCGCGGAGCACGCTGCCGAAGGCGCTGGCGAGGTCTGTCACGCCGGCCAGGGCCGGCGCGGAAGCGTTGACCCGCAGGTCGCCGCGCGCCGGCTGGATTCCGCGTTCGCGTTTGAGCCGTTCGGCCACGGCGGATGGGATGTCGAAGGCACGGGCCAGTTGTTGCGTCCACTCGTGGGCGGAAGCGGACAGCACGCGGATGTAAGTTGGGACGGTGCCGACCACCACCGTCAGAACGGCGCCGCGCAAGCCGAGGTCCAGCACACCCCAAAGTTCGCTCTCGATGGGTGGCCACAAGCTGGCGGCCAAGTGTACCAGCGCGCACGGGGCGGCTTCGATCCGATGCAGATGCAGCCGCTGCTGGGCGAAACCGGCGGCCCAGCCCAGGGCCAGTTCAGAGCGCAGCACCACGGCCATGACGTTGGCCATCTGGGCCCGGCTGGCCGGCAACGTCCAGAAACGCACCTCCAATTCGCTCTCGGAGCGGCGGCTCTGTTGCGCCACCTCGCACTTGAGCGCCTGCTCGATCCGCGCGGGATCCTGGCTGAGCGCCTGGACCGGCAGTGTTATGGGGAAGAACTGCACTTCCGGCGGCGAGAGGACCAGCGTTACGTTTCGTCCGGCGAAGGTGCCGCGGCCGACCAAGCCTTCCAGCCGGCCGGGTTCGATCACCGGTTCCGGCACCTTCGTCTGGCCGGCACCCAGGGGACGCTCGAAGTCCAGCGCGTCGCAGACCTCAACCCGCCGGCCACAGCGCCGCAACTGGCAGGCCCGCATGCCGCTGGCGCCGACGTCGAAACTGATGGTGGAGCGGCGCCGCTGCAGCCAGGGGATCATCCGCAGACCTCCCCAGCCGGCACCGCGCCGGCCATCCGGCCGCGTCCGGCGTTGTGCGAGTTGCGATTGTGCATACCTACCAGGCCTCCAGGTTCCGCGCCGGCGGTGCCTCGTCAGCCGGTTGCAGCGGCCAGGTCGAACAGCGGCAGGAACAGCGACATTGCGACGAAACCGACGATCAAGCCCATAACGACCAGCAGCACCGGTTCGGCAAGCTTCGTTAGGTGTTGCAGGGTGCTGGTGTTGTCCTCGTCCATCCAGTCGGAGACGAATTCGGCCGCCTCGGCCAGACGGCCGTTGTCCTCGCCCGTCCGCAAGGCCGAGACGATCACGGGATCGGCCAGGCCGGTGGCGGCGAGGGCCTGGCCCATGCGTCCGCCGGAAGCGACGCGCTCCTCAACGTCGCTGAGCAGACGCAGGAAGGCCACGTTGGTGATGGCCTCGCGCGACTGGCGAATGGTCTCGAGCAGCGGTACGTGGCAGCGCAGCATGGCCGCCCAGACGCGCAACACGCGGGCGAAGATCAAGCGTGCCATCACGCGCCCGATGATCGGCAGGCGCATGGCGAGCTCATCCAGCCACACCCGCATCCGTCGGCTGCGCAGGCCTACCACCAGCACGCCCAGGCCGACGAGTACCCCGCCCAGTATGTAGGGCCAGCTCGCCAGAAACTGCTCGGAGGCCGCGAAAAGCATGTGCGTGGTGACCGGCAGCGGCGTACCGAGCGTATCGAACAGCGGGCGGAAACGCGGCACAACGAACGTCAGCAGTACTACGACCACGCCGGTCAGCAGTAGACTCAGGAGACTCGGATAGATCATGGCCCCCAGCACCATCTTGCGCGTCTGGAGCTGCTGCTGGGTCAACTGGCAGAGACGGCCGAAAACCTGCGGCAGCGAAGCGGTGGCCTCGCCGGCGGCGATCATCGTACAGAAGACCGGGTTGAAGGCGCCGTGTTCGGCGTCCAGGGCGTCCGAGAGGCTGTCGCCCTCCTCGACGCGCTCGCGCAAGCGCGCCAGCACGGCGCGGACACCTGGCTTGGCGGTCTGCTCGCAGGCCGCCTCGAGGGCGGGCACCAGCGGGGCACCGGCTTCCAGCAGCATCTTGAGCTGCCGGGTGAGCAGAATCACGTCGCGGCTGCTGAGCTTCGCGCCGCCGCTGAACTGCGGCGTGGCGTGTGCGCCGGCGGAGTCAGTACCCGACTCGTTGAGCCGCAGGACCACCAGGCCTTTGGAGCGCAGTCCGTCCAGCGCCGCATCGCGGTCGTGGGCTTCGAACCGCTCGGTGACGGTCGAGCCGTCGGGTCGCATGGCCTCAACTGCGAACTGCATGGGCTACCCGGTTCAGCCGACGGGCGTCAGGGCTGAATCCTGTTCAGCGCGCGTGCGGCCTTCCGTCTCCGCGTGCGTAACGCGCAGGACCTCTTCGAGCGTGGAGCGTTCCTGCTCCACCAGTAGCAAGCCTTCATCACGCAGGGGGCGCCAGCCGTACTGGCGCGCGATCTGCTTGATATCCTCTTCGTTCTCCGCACTGTGTATGACCTGGCGGATCGGATCGGTAACCTCAAGCACCTCGTAGATACCGGCGCGCCCACGGAAGCCGCTGTCATGGCACTGCTTGCAGCCCTCGCCCTTGAAGAACACCCGGTCGGTCTGGTTGAGCCAGCCGGCGTCGGCCAGGGCCGACTCGGGTGGATAGTACGAGGTGCGGCAGTGCGGGCAGATGGTACGGGCCAAACGCTGGGCGATAACGCCGTTGAAGGCCGAGGCCAGCAGGTAGCGTTCGATGCCCATGTCCGCCAGCCGGATGAACGCCCCGGGCGCGTTGTTTGTGTGCAGCGTCGAGAGCACCAGGTGGCCGGTCAGGGCGGCCTGCACCGCCACGCGGGCCGTGTCCGTGTCGCGGATCTCGCCGACCATGATGATGTCGGGGTCCTGTCGCAGGATCGAACGCAGGGCCCGCGCGAACGACATGCCGATGGCCTCGTTGACCTGGATCTGGTTGATGCCGTCGAGCTGGTACTCGACGGGGTCCTCGATGGTCACGATGTTGCGCTCGGACGAGCTGAGCAGATCCAGCACCGAGTAGAGCGTGGTCGTCTTGCCGCTGCCGGTCGGGCCGGTAACCAGGACGATGCCGTTCGGCCTGGAGAAGATCCGGCGAAAAGCGGTCAGTTGCTGCGGCCCGACGCCGAGCTTGTCCAGCGAGACGTTCAGGTTGGACTTATCGAGGATGCGCAGCACGACCTTCTCGCCCAGCAGGGTCGGCATGGAGGAGACGCGCAGGTCGATCTCGTTGCCTTCGGCCACGACGTGCACGCGGCCTTCCTGCGGCAGGCGCCGCTCGGCGATGTCCATGCGGCCAATGACCTTGATGCGCGAGACGATGGCGCCGTGCATGCTGCTGGGCGCGGTCATCAGCTCGCGCAGGTTGCCGTCGATGCGGTAGCGGATCAGGGTGGCGCGCTTGGTAGGCTCGACGTGGATGTCGCTGGCCTTGTCGCGGATGGCCGTCATGATGGCCAGATTGACCAGGTTGATGATGGGGCTGCCATCGACCATGCGGCCGATCTCGTGCGTGCCGTCCTCATCGATGGTCTCGCGCTCGATGACCTTGACCTCGCTCTCGGTCAGGTTGACCAGGAACGAGTCGATGTCCACCTCCTCGCCGAGGTACTTGTCCTGGAACTCGGCGATGTTGGTATCGAACGCCAGGACCGGGTTGACGTGGCAGCCGGTCAGCGCGCTGATGCGGTCGATCGTGGGCAGGGACTGCGGCTCGGCCATGGCCACGGTCAGGGTGTCGCCCACCTTGAATAACGGCAGAGCCTTCAGGCGCGCGGCCTCCTCGCGATCGAGCAGGCGCGCCACGGCCGGATCGATCAGGCCGTGGCGTAACTGGCAGCACTTGACGTTGAGCTGCTTGGCCAGGGCGCTAAGCATGGCGCGCGGCGACAGGATGCCCAGCTCGATCAGCGTCTCGCCCAGCCGCTTGTTGTCCTTGTGCTGGGCGCGCAAGGCCCGCACCAGGTCCTGCTCGTTGACCAGGCCCTGCTCGAGCAGCAACTCGCCCAGCTTGTTGACGCGTTTGAGGCTCATCTTTGGGTGGCCGGCCGACCAGCGGCGACCAGCCGTACTCCTCAGGCTCAGGCGCGCTGGCAACTGCGCAGCGCGTTCTCGACCGTGTCGAAGACGTCCAGCCGCGGCAGGACGTCAGTCAGTTCCAGGGCCTCCATGCAGGTCTCGCTCAGTCCGGCCAGCCGGGGCCGGGCGTGCGGCGACAGGTGCACGCCGCACAGCTCGAGCAGCAACTCGATACCGGCGCTATCCAGGTACGGCACGTCCACCATATCCAGGATGAGGCGCTTGCCGCCGTTGCCTGCCGCGGTGAGCACGGCGCGGCGCAGGCCCTCAGTTTCGTCGCTCACCAGCGGGCCGTGCGGCACGAGCACCGCGACGTGACCGTGCACCTGGCTCTGGACCTTCATCTCGCCGCCTCCGCACTGCCGGGAGGCTTCCCGGAACCGTGCGTGGGCGCGGCGCCGCCCCGCCCTGTCCCGTGCTCCTCTAGGTCCGAGATGATTTCCACATTCTGCCGGCGGGCCTCCTCAACGGCCTGAAAGGCGCT
Organism: uncultured Planctomycetales bacterium; assembly: GCA_964550375.1. Classification (GTDB taxonomy): domain Bacteria; phylum Planctomycetota; class Phycisphaerae; order UBA1845; family Fen-1342; genus JAAYXS01. The sequence continues at coordinate 66,365 of CAZJYX010000008.1, forward strand.
GACCAGCAGGCTCTCCAGGCCGGGTTGGGCAAACCCGCTGCCGGCCAGCCCGGCCCGCAGTTGCAGCTCCACCGGCAAGCCGGTCGCGCTGCCACGGATACAGCCGTGGGCCTCGTCGAGCATCTTGCGAACGATCAGGCGACCCAGGCCGCTGTCCAGGCGGCGCAGCACGACCACGAAGCGATCGTCGGCGAAGCGTCCGACCAGATCGTCACTGCGAACGCGCCGCGCGATAAGGCGACCCAGCCGCTCGATCAGCGCGTCGCGCAGCCGCCACTGCCCGCGGTCGTCAAGCCGCCGCAGGCCCTCGAGTGCCAACACCGCCAGCACGACCGGCTCGTTCGCCTGGTACGAGTCTTTCAGACCGTGCTCGGCCAGCGTGAAGAAGTCGTTGCGTGTCAGCACGCCCGAGGCGCGGTCCGTGCGCTCCACGACGCGCAGCCGCTCCACGCAGCCAACGTGCTGCCAAAGTAGGTTGAGCAATGCGCCGACGGTTGCCCGGCGTTCCGGCGTGAACAGGGCCGAATCGCCCGGCGGTCCCACCGCCACCAGGCCGACCGTCGTCTCGCCGTCCCGGACCGGCCAAACCCACGCCCAGCGCTCCTCGTGCTGCGCGGCCAGGTCCTCGAGCAGTTGACCGCACGCCGGATCGTCACTCGCGTACTCCCGACCGCTCGTCGCCACGTGGCCCAGCAGACCGGCGCGGGCGCTGGGGCCGCTCGCGGAGTTATCCGGCCCGTACTGCGCGGCGGGTGTGAGCGTGGCGCAGCCCGGCCCAACGTGATAGCAGCGCACACGCGTCGCGCCCAAGTGCTCCGTGATCAGCTCGCGCGCGAGCTGGTCGAAGCCGGCCCACAGTTCGTCGTGCTCCTCCTGCTGCCCCAGCCACACCTGGAACGCCTGGCAGACCGCGCAGGCAACGTGCAGCGCTTCGGCCACACCGGACGGCGGTGGCACACGCTCCGGCGGGCGCGCCAACGGCTCCGCCAGCAGCGGCGCACCGGAATTCCGACGGACCACCCGGACCACACCGATGACCAGGATGAGCGCCGCAGCCACCGTCGCCGTTACCAGCAGGACCGGCTCAGCGCCGCTGGCGAGCGGCAGGCCGGCACCGGCATTGAGTGCTGTCGTTGTGAAACTCGTCATGCTCCTATTCCCATGCTTGGGGGGTCTGGGCCGGACCGGCCACGTCGCTGCGCAGCAAGCGCTCGACGAGTTCGGACAGCCGGGTTGGACTGAAGGGCTTGGGCAGGACATGTACGCCCCAGGACCCCAGGCGCTCGCCGATCTCAGCATGATCCCAGCGATTGGTCAGGACGATCACGCCGCGCTGCACGTACCCGTGCGGCAACACGGACTCGATCAGGGACAAGCCGTCCAGGCCGGGCATGTTGATGTCCGAGATCAGGACGTCGACCGGCTCGGCCTCCATCAGCTCCCGGGCGGTCAGACCGTTGCGGGCCTCCAGCACGTCGTAGCCGCGGCGCTGTAGCCACATGCTGATAAGCCGGAGGATGTGCGGATCATCTTCGGCTATGAGCACGCGACTCATTTGACCACCACCTCTCCGTAATCGGCGGTCGCCGACAGCGGCAACTCCACTGTGAACGTGGAGCCCTGCCCCGCTTCGCTCTCGAGCAGGATGTCGCCGCCGTGCAGCCGGGCAACTTCCCGGGCAATGGCCAGTCCCAGGCCGGTGCCGGTGATCTTCTGCACCGCGTCGTTGTTGGCCCGGTAGAACTTGTCAAACACGTGGGCCTGGTCGTCGGGCGCGATGCCGATGCCCGTGTCGCGCACGGCAATAGCCACCCGGTCGGCCCGCACGTCCAGACTCACCTGTACGGCGCCGCTCTCCGGCGTGTACTTAACGGCGTTGCCGATCAGGTTGGTCAGCAGGATCGACAGGCGCTGCTTGTCGCCCTGGATTTTGGGGACCTTCGGCGGCAGCGTCAGCGTCAGGTCGATGTGCTTGTCGTCCGCGGCGCCGAGGTTGTCCTGTACCATCTGGCGCATGAGGCGCACCAGGTCCACCTCGCCCAGATCGAGGCGGGCCGTGCCGACCTCGAGCTGCGAGACGTTGAGGATATTGTCAACCAGGTTCGCCAGCCGGCGCGTCTCGCTGATGATGACGTTGTAGCATTCCTTGCGAGTTTGCTCATCGTCGAAGCCCGGCCGGGTGAGCGTCTCGGCATAGGCGTGGATGCTGGTGAGCGGCGTGCGGAGTTCGTGCGTCACGTGGTAGAGGAAGTTGTCACGGGCGCGCTGGTCGGCGCGCAACTGGCCGATGTCCTCGACCGTAACCAGCGTATCGCCTTCGCCGGCCTGCCCCGCCAGCGGCAACGGCCGCAAGCGCAGGAAGACCTCGGTTTCACCCGTGCAACGCAGATAGTCCACCGCCCGCTCGGCCGCCGAGCGTAGCGTGTTTCCGACCACCGCCTGCGCCACAGCCGGGTCGTCAACCGATTCCGCGAACGGGCGGCCGAGTACGGCTTCGGGCGCGCGTCCCAGGAGCACGGCCGCCGCGGAGTTGATGTAGCTGACGCGCCGGTCGACGTTGAGACACATGACGCCGAACGGGGCCTGGTCGAGCATGCGCCGGAACAGGCTCCCTTCGAAGCGGGCCAGAACTTCATCGGCATTGTCGGAGCCGGCGACATTCTCAAGCTGGCGCCGGGCATCCCCCAGTTGCTCGATGAGCAGATTCCAGCCGCGTGCCACACTGCCGAACGAATCGCTCAAGGCCAGGGCGTTCAATTCCTCTTCCAGGCCCTGCGCGTAGGCCGTCAGGCTGCGCTCAATGGCCTGCACCGGACGCAAGTGGCGTCGCAGTCGGGCATAAACCGCCATAAACGCCAGCAGGCCGACGCCGGCCGCGATGGCCCACGGCCAGATCGGCAGCGTCGCCTGGGAGGAATGCGGCGCGGCGCGTATCTCCAGGCGCAGCGTCCCGGCCGGTTCGCCCGCGGGCGTTGCCACGGACGTCACCGCCGCGGTGACCGCCAAGCCGTCCGCGCCGGCCGCGGCAGCACCAAGCTGGGGCGGCCACTCGAAGCGCACCGCCCCGTCCGGCGTCACCCAGCGCAGCGTGCGAATACTTGCCTGTGCCGTCAGCTCCTTGAGCAGGGCTGCCAGATCGTCGTCCTGTTCGTCGGCCAACTGCCCAACAGTCGCCGCGACAACCTGCGCCAAGGCCTCGGCCTGTAGCTGGGCGTGCTCGGCCGCGCGTTGTCGCCAGGCGGCGGTGGCAATCAGATACGCTGCCACGAAACCGCCCAGAACTATCAGAACGAAGCACAGGCCCAGGGCTTCCGGCAGAACGCCGTTCCACAGGCGCTTGCGCAGCGTGAGCGGTGCCCCCGATGACCGGATAACCTGGGTGTCTGCGCACATTTGGCGCTTCACCTCCACAGTTGAACAACAGCGTCGATCCCCACTCGCATCGGTGGGCTGCCAGGCGAACTTGAAGAGGCCGAGGTGGCCGATCGGCGACCCCGCGCACGCGACCGGACCGCCGGTTGCGGGGGTAGCCGCGCCCCCCCTGCCGACGACCGTTAATGCAGGAAAAGCGTCGGAATCTGTGGTCCGCCGCATAAGCGATACGCTGCAGCGCGTCCTGCGACGGAATGGTCTTGGTGGGCCAAGGCCCGATAGCCAGCCGCCGAGCGCCTCGCATGGGTCGGGACTCAAAGTCCTATAACCCGCGCAGTGCATGGCTCCCGCCGCACGAGGCCGCCGCGCTTGGACCCGCAGCCCGGCGACTCACATTTGGCGAGCGCACTCGCCCCACTGCCCGTCGATGCTGCGACGGCGCCGCCTGGCCGGCCACGCCGTGCTTGACCCCAACAGAGCAAGCCGCTATCCATGCGCGGGTTTCCCGCCCCCCGGGCGGCCTGAACCAACATGGAGAGCACGGCGTGAGAAAGCCCAAGGTAGCGTGTGTGGGTGGCGGCGTGGTCGGTACGGCGATGCGGCAGTTGTGCGGGCCGGAGACGGTCGTCTATGACGTGCGGCCTGATTCCGGTTACACGCAGGACAAGCGCCGGGTCAACGCCTGCGACGTGGCCTTCATCAACGTACCCACGCCCATGGCCCCGGATCGCACTTGCGACACGTCGATTGTCGAGGAAGTGGTTTCCTGGCTCGAATGTCCGCTGATCATCATTCGCTCGACCGTGGCGCCCGGCACCACCGATCGCCTCTGCGTGGAGTACAAGCGCAACCTGGTCTTCCAGCCCGAGTACCTGGGCGAAACGCCCGCGCACGTCTTCGGCAACATGGCGGAACGGGAGTTCGTCGTGCTAGGCGGCAAGCCCGAGCTGACCACACGGGCCGCGGATTTCTACAAGCACTACTACAACTCGTACGTGCGCTTCTACTTCTGCGATGCCGTCACGGCCGAAGTGTGCAAGTACATGGAGAACGCCTTCTACGCCATGAAGGTAACCTTCGTGAACGAGTTCTACGACATCGCCCGGGCCCACGGGGTCGATTTCAACGTGCTCCGCGAGGTCTGGCTGGCCGACACGCGCATCAGCCGCGACCACACGTTCGTGTATCCGGACGCGCGCGGTTTTTCCGGCAAGTGTCTCCCCAAAGACTGCAACGCCATCGTGCAGTCCAGCCTGCAGCGCGGCTACCGGCCGAAGTTCATGGAAGCCTGCCTGGCGCTCAACGAGGAATTCCAGGCCCGCAACCGGGCCGCCCAGTAACAGGCCGGACGGCGGCCGTACCCTCCCCGTCGGCTCACTCTCCCGCCGGCGACTCCGTCAGCCGCAGGAACACGTCTTCAAGCCGTCCGTCGGCCTCCTCTTGCCGGCGCAGTTCGGCCAGCGTGCCCAGGGCGATGAGCTGACCGTTGTTGATGATGCCGATGCGATCGGCCACCTGCTCCGCCACGTCCAGGGAATGCGTGCTCATGAAGACCGCGCGGCCCTCGCCGGCGATCTCCCGGAAGATCGTGCGTATCACCCGGATCATGCGCGGGTCGAGCCCGACAGTCGGCTCGTCAACGACCAGCAGGCGCGGCGCGTGCAGCAGAGCGGACGCCAGCGCGACCTTCTGCTTCATGCCGTGGCTGTACGTTTCCGTGAGCTGGTCCAGGAAGCCATCCATGACCAGGCGCTCCGCCAGCATGCCCAGGCGCTCCTCAGCCACCCGCGGCGGCACGCCGTACATCTCGCGTGTGAAGTCGATGAACTCGCGGCCGGTGAGTTTGTCGTACAGGAAGGGCTGATCCGGAACATAGGCGAGCTGCTGCTTGGCCAGGTGGTCTTCCGTAAGCATGCTGTGGCCACACACTTCAACGGTGCCGCTATCCGGACGCAGCAGGCCGGTCGTCATCTTGAGCGTGGTCGTCTTGCCGGCGCCGTTCGGCCCCAGGAACGCGAACACCTCGCCGGCGTGCAATGCCAACGTCAGATCCGCAACGGCCCGCTTCGTGCCGAACGACTTGGACACGCCCTGCAACCGCACGACCATCTGCATGCCTTCCGGACGGTCGTCGGCGGACGATGCTGCTTCCGCGAAACTACTCAAGCCACATCCTCTGCTCAGTCGCCCACCCGCCAGCGGCAGGCCTGCTCAAAACCCCATTCGTCAAACGGCTCATCGCGCATGGTGAGCGTCCCCAGCAGCGGCAGGTCGATCTCCTGTCGCAGCACCGTCCCGCCCGGCTCAACCCAGGCCCGCGTGCGGCGCGCCTCGACAACCAGCGTTTCGACGGCGACCCCACCGTGCTGGATCGTCTCACGCCGCGTGACCCGCACGATTTCCGGCTCCTCGCGGAGGCCGTCGAGCTGCAAGCCCGGTATTACCTTCAGCAGCGGGTTGATCAGCTCAAGCCGCCAGGTCTGGCCCACGTACAGGTCCGGCAGGCGTGAGAAGGGCCGGAGCACGTTCCCCAGCGCCCGCGTCGCGCCCGCATCCAGGACGAACTCGCCGGCCCGGCCGCCCTGCCCCAGCGACCCGAGCCGCCAACGACAGGCAAACTCATTCGGGGGGACGTACATCCCGCGCAGGTTCACGAGGATTGGCAGGCCGTGCACTAGCATCGTCAACTCGTCCACCAAGCCGTCGGCGGCGCGATACTTCATGTCCGTGTCAACGCGCACCGGCACCGTCACGATCCCGTTCGGCAAGCTGATGGGCACGAGCATCGTTCGGGACGATACATGCACAAAGTCACCCCGGGCTTCGGTAACCGTCCAACTCGTGCCGACCGACCGGTTGTTCTCGTCGTAGATTCCGGTCTGTGCCCGGCGCCCCCGCTCACCCGGCGGCAGGTCCACAGCGACGGGCGGATCACCGGCCCGCCATTCCGGCAGCACATCGCGCACGAACAGAGCGACGTTCGCGCCCACCATCAGAACCACACAGAATATGCCCAGGCAGCGGTTCAACATGCGCGCGTCGCTCCGATGCGCCCCACCAAGCCGGGTGTTGCAGCCATGTGATTCTAGAGACGACGACAACCCGTGGTCAACGGCGTACGCGCGCCGGCGCGAGGTACAAGGCGGCCTGGCGCACGATCGGCCGACTGCTCTGTGAACGCACGGCGCGCGCAAGGTAGTGAATCAAGCTCTGGGAAGGTGCCCCGGCCGGATCAGACTTCGCCCGCGGCGGCCTCGGCAATGTCGTCCGCCAGGCTGTTGAGCAAGTCATGCCACGTGCTGCACAGACCCGGCATCTCGTACTGCATGAGGTCGCCCAGGATCACCATGTCGCGGGCATCCAGGGCATCACGCAGTTCGCGCAGCCGCTCGATCAACTCCAGAAGCCACTCGTCAACCGATCGCCCCTGGAACTGCTCGGCCGTCAAGTCGCGCTCAATCAAGCCCCCGCACTGCACCACGACATCACGCGCCGTCTGCCAGGTCTGCACGACCTCGCCGACTCGCCGGATCGCCTCGGCGACCTGCCCGGCATGCAGCAACCCGGCCACCTGCTCCTGGCGCTGCCCGGCTTCGCCCAGTTCGTCCGAGACGCAGCGCAGCGCTGTGACGGCCAGACCGACACGGTCGCCCGATTCCAGGTCAACTTGTGAGTCCGCCTCCACCGGCTTGGACAGCAGTTCCTCAAGCTGGGGCTGGGTGCACTCCCGCCCATCGATCGCGACGGCGACGAACAGCCGACCAGCGCGCAAATCAGGTCGCACTTGGTCGAGGACCCCTTGCAGAGTCGCATCAGGGGCGAAAGTCCGGTTTACCCGCTCGCCGTCGAGCGTCACGATCATCGCGCTGCTCCCGGTGGATTGCCTCGCCGTTACTATCGGGACCAGAGGGAGATAACTGAAATAAGGACGGATGTTTACCGGACTGTCGCCGACAGGTACCATTCGTGGTCGTGACGCGTAAATGCCCATCCTGGCTGGATAATTGGCGCACGCGCCATCAGAGCCGCCTGTCGTTCTGGCTGCATATCGTTGGGATTCCGCTGGCGGTCACCGGCCTCCTGCTGGCCGCTGTCCAGCTCTGGCATTGGCGCTGGGATCTCTGGTGGCGACCGGTACTACTCATCGCCGCCGGATACCTGCTTCAATTTATCGGACACCGACATGAGGGTAACGACGTCGGCGAGATAATCATCGTAAAGCGCTTGCTTGGCATACCTTACGTCGCCATCTCTCCTAGGTACCACCCCCCCTGCTCACCCCCCGACAAACAGCAGAGCTAGAACCACGCCCGCCTAGTGTGCGGCTTTCTGGCGACGAAGCATCTCCGCTATGGGCTCGAACACCCGCCGGCTATCAGGGGTGGCCCCTGCCAACTCCTCATGCGCCCGCAGCATCAGATCCAGCATCGGAACGTCGTCGGAATCGCTCCCGGAGACTGACATGGACCAGGTCTGCCCCGGCTCGGCGATACTCCCAAACTCGAACAGCCTAACAACCCCCATCGTGTCCAGTGTGGCGCGGCAGTCCGGGGGGCAATCGGAAAGCACCAGGCGCGCGCCGGTAAGGTCCGCCAGCCGGCGACGCAGACGCAGCATCCAACCCGCGAAGGTGCTGTCAATCCAGCCGCATTCGGCCAGCCTCAGCACAATCACAGGATGATCCGAGTGTGCGGCGATGAAATCTGAGACGAGCTGCTCAGCCGCGGGGACGACGCGGTACGTGGCGCCGCCGTGGAAGCCCAGATAAAGCCCTCCCACACAAGCACCCCACTTCAGCATGCTGGCGTCGTCCGTCAAGTTGCTCTCCTCGGGTTGCACGGGCATCAGCAAGCCCACTACCATCCCCGTGGCACGATCCAATCGTTTACATCGGCCGGGAAGGTACAGAGGTTGTCGTGAACGAAGTAATCAAGACGGTAGCGGTTATCGGAGCATCGCGCGACCGCGCCAAATTCGGGAACAAGGCCGTGCGGGCTTACCAGCGGGCGGGCTGGCGCGTCTGTCCGGTAAACCCGCAGCGCGGCATCATCGAAGGCGCTCCTGGGTATGCCACGATAGCCGAGATCCCGTTCAAGTTGGACCGCGTTTCGCTCTATCTCCCGCCCGCGCTCGGGCTGGCAGTGCTGCCGGAGATCGCCCAGGCGGCCCCGGCCGAGTTCTTTGTCAACCCGGGCGCTGAAAGCCCTGACCTCCTGGCAGAGGCGCGCGCACTGGGACTCGACCCCGTCCTGGCGTGCAGCATTATCGAGGCCGGTTATTCGCCTGAGGAGTTCGAGTAGCAAGGCCCGCTGACCAGGACGGCGGACCCGCTGGCTGATCAGCTCTCAATCTGCAGGGCGGCCAGGCCGCTGGGCACGTCATCGACGAAGTCGAACACGTGGTCCAGACCGGTTACCAGAAAGACGCCCCACACCTGCGTATTGATCCCACAGAGCTTCAGCTTGCGCTGGTTGGTGACGTTGACAAGCTTGCGCAGCTTGAGGAGCTTGGCGATGTTGGACGAATTCAGGTACTGGACACTCGCGAAATTCAGCAGGACATCCAAACGCGTGTTCTCGCTGCATTGCTCGATGATGGCCGTCAGGTCGTCGGTGAACTGCGGGTCATCAACCAGGTTTGCGAGAAGTACCGTTTCGGACCATTGTTCGAATGTCATCTCGTTCCTGCACCACCAGCCAGATAGAGGAAGACAGGGCGACTCGGCCTAACCGTGGTCAAGAACGATACCCCCGGGCAGCCGTGCCTGTCAACCGCCCCTACTTGAGCTCGACTTCCCAGTACGCGAAGTCCAGGAATTGCTTCCAACTGGCGTACCGGGAGTCCGAAAGCTTGACCAGCAACACCGGCGAGCGGCGCGGCCGCCGCGGCGGCGTGATCAGCTTCATATGGGCCTCTTCCGGCGTCCGCCCGCCCTTGCGCACATTGCAGCGGACACAGGCACAGACCATGTTGTCCCAGGAACTGCCGCCGCCGCGCGAACGCGGCACGACGTGATCCAGGCTCAGCTCGCTGCTGGGGAACTTCTTGCCGCAGTACTGGCAGTGATTGCCGTCGCGTGCGAACAGATTACGGCGATTCAGCTTGACCGTTGTCCGCGGCAGACGATCGTACACGAGCAGACGCACGATCCTCGGCACGGCCACCTGGAACCGCACGGTGCGAATCCAGTCGTGCTGCTCGGGCTCAAACCGGGACTTAGCCTGGCTGACCTCAACCCAGTCGTTGAAGTCGTAGGAGAGGAACTGGCCGTCCTCGATCGACACCACCTCGGCCAGATCACTGTACAGAAGGGTCATGGCCCGGCGCGCACTGATCACCCGCACCGCCATGTACAGGCGGTTCAGCAGCAGCACGCTGGTTGACAGCACCGGGGCCGCGTCGCTCATCCTGACAGCCTTTCGTCACCTCCAGAAGTTGCGATTTACGAACCAAGGACCAACTAATTCTAGGGTATTCAAATCCGGACCTCAACAGTCAAATGCATGTTATGAAGCGGACACAGGTCAGCGCGGTGCGGAACCGGCTTGCACTAACCCGATTGCCGCCCTTGCACACCAGGCTACTTGCGGGCGGAGTGCCTCCAGGCGATAAAGCAACGCATGATCGGCGCAGGCACTGACCCGACCAGGCCGCACCCCGACGGCCGCGCGCCCCGGCAAGCCTGGGGTCTGGCAGCGCTCCTGGTGCTGCTGGTCTGCATCGCCGGCCTGCCCGCGGTGGACGCCCCCTGGCTGCAAGGCGACGAGCACATATTCATCGTCAACAACCCCGAAGTGACCGGCGCGGGATTGAGCAACCCGTCACTGGTCAATCGCCTGCGGTTGATCTTTCGCCTCCCGCCGGTCGAGGACCTGTACCAGCCGCTGCCCATCCTGACTTACGCGGTACAATGGGCGTTGTGGCCGAATTCGGCGGCCGCGGTGCGGCTGGCCGACGTGCTGCTGCACGCGTTCAACGCCTTGTTGCTCTGGCGGGTATTGCGTCAACTGCTGGCACGCCTGCAACCGCGGGCTCCGCAAGAGTTCCTGTCGGGGGTGGCGTGGGTCCTGGCCCTGCTCTGGGCGGTACACCCCGTGCTGGTCAGCACCTGGGCGGCGGACATGGGCCGCACGCACATGATGTCCGCGACGTTCGCACTGCTGTCGCTGCGCTGGCACCTGCGGTCACTGGCACTCGGCGGGCAGCGCTGGTTCCTTCCGGCGATCCTGGCGCTGCTCGGGGCAATGTTGTGCAAGCCAATCGTCGGGTGGGTGCTGCTGGTGGCGGTTCTAGAAGGCGTGTTGCTTGGCTGGCGCCGCGCGCTCGGGGCGGCGCGGTTGTGGATCGTGGCGGTCGTGTGCGCCGCGTTTGCCATCCTGACGTACTGGACGAGCCAGCGGGCCGGCCTGCTGGAGGACGCCGCCGCCGGTCTTTTCGGCGATCCGTTGGCCCGCAGTGCCTTAGCGGTGTGGCTGTATGTTCGCAACCTCGTGGCACCCTTCCAGTTGTCCTGGTGGCACCCGCCCGACCCGCGAACCCATTGGGCCAACCCGTTCGTGTGGCTCGGTTTGCTGCTGGCCGCCGCCAGCGTTGCGCACGCGGCGTGGGGGTATCGCCGGTCGGCCAATCTGGCGGCCGCAGTGGGCTGGGCCTGGTGCTGGGCCCTGCTGCTGCCGGTGATCGGCCTGGTCGGAGCACGCGAGGCCGCCGCGACGGATCGTTACCTGTACCAGCCGCTGATGGGCGTGCTGTGCGTGTTCGGGGCGGTGCTGCTGAGGCTGCTGGGACGGCTTCCGTCGTCGCGCGTCCGAATGGCGAGACATCTGGTGACGGCCGGCGGCGCTGGTCTGGCCGCAGTCCTGGTGCTGTCTGCTCTGCCACACACGCATGCCTTCCGCAGCACAATCCGCCGGGGAGAGTGGCTGGTCAGATTGAACCCGGGGGATCCGCGGGCCCTTGAGGCGTTGGCCAACGCCTACAACTTCGCTACGAATCGGCCCCTGCCGGCCGACGATCTGGCGAAGGTGCCCGCCGGCACCGGCCGGTACCCCTACTTCCTGGAGCGGACCATTACGACCCTGCGCACCGCGGCCGCCGCTTCGAACCTGGAACTGTACTTTCCGGGCCCGGAGGACCGGGCGCCATTCCACCGGCGGCTGTCCAACCTGTTCAAGCTGACCGGGCAGTTCGAGGAGTCACTGGCGCAAGCGCGGATCGCGCACGAAATGCAGCCGGACGTGTTCTTCACCTGGCTGCGGCTGGCCCACGCGTACCACGGGTTGGGACGCTGGGATGAGGCCCAGGCGGCGTACAAGCGCTGCGAGACGCTGCTACCCGATGACCCGGGCACGCGCGCCACTCATTTCACTGACTTCGGCTATCTGCTGCTGTTTGACCTCGAGCGCCCGACGGAGGCGGTTGACAAGTTCCGGGCCGCCGTAGAAACCGGCGTGGCGCGTGACCTGGCGTACATAGGCTTGGCCCGTTGCGAGATTCTCGTCGGCCATGGAGCCACGGGCCGCGACTTGGTGCTGGGTGTCCTCGACCGCAACCCACAGGACGCCCTGGCCGGCCTCACGCTGGCACTGTACCACCTTTCCAGCCGCAACTGGGACGAGGCGGCGCAACTATACGCCGGGATCGCCGCGGCCTACACCCACGTGTACTGGCAGTTCCCGTGGTACTACGAGGCACTGCGAGGGCTGCAATCGGCCGCCCTGCGTACCGGCCGGCTAAGGGAGGCCGTCCTGGCGTGGGATGAGGCCGTCCAGCGCCATCCGAGTAGCCTGGAACTACGCGCCTTTCGGTTGTGGGCACTGGCCTGCGAGGGTCGCACGGACGTTACAAACGCCGCCACCGCCCTGCTCGCTGACGACCCGTCCAACGCCCTGGTCGGCCTGACACTGGCGTTGCAGGAGTTGCGTGCCGGTCGCGCCGACCGGGCGTGTGACCTCATCAGGGGGTCCCGGCGGGGCGTCGCGCCGCCGCGCTCGCGAGCGTTTGACCGCGCGCTGGTGGCCCTGCGGGTGTTGCGTGAGCGTGGGGACCTGCCCGCTGAGGCACAACTGGCGGAGGCCGTGCTGTATGCGACCAGCGGTGACGCCGCGCGTGGGCGCACGCTGATTACCGAGTATCTACGTGATCAGGACGACCCGGCCAGGCGGGCGCTGGCCGATGGGTTGCTGGAGGAGTTGGAAGCGGAAGGGGGTGGGATTGGGCAGGTTGGTGACGGCAAATAATCGCAATTCTGCGCGAATTCTGAAATCGAATGTTGAAACGTGAGGCAGGGTTGTTATACTGCATGGTGTTGAGAATGTGATAGTAGACGCGAAGTGCTGATCAACCGATAAGTGCTTTGCCTACAATGACTTGCTTCCACTCGCTGCGGCACCCTCAGACCGCGCCAATACCCACCGGGGTGCCGCACGCCTTTTTTTTGCGCACGGCGCATCTTCTGCGGGTTTGACGCTGGATAATAGATCAGCGATTAGCTCGTCAGCATTTCTCGTGGAGTTGCCTGGTCGGCACTCGCGAGGTCGGCAATCGTGCGATCCTTGAGGTACTCACGCACCTGGCCCGCCAGATCGGCGAATACCCGATCAACGGACTTCAGGACAAAATCCTCCCCGCGCTCGCTCCCGAGCGAGTCCGATCCGGCATCGATGGACCCGTCGATCGCCTCCACGATGTCCAGCAGCGCGATGGAATCTGGAGCGCGCGTCAGCCGGAAACCACCCCGTGGACCGCGATCCGAGTGCAGGATGTTCGCGCGGGCCAACTGCGTTAGAACCTTCGCGGCGTAGGCGGCCGGCAGCTTCAGGCAGCGCGCGATTTCGCCGGCCTGAACGTCCGCCACGCCCTCCTGTTGCTGCCGCCGAGCGATTTCTATGACCGCCAGCATGGCATACGTTGACGCTTTTGTTCTGAACATCGGTCTGACCCTGTCAAATGACCGAAGCCTCCGCGTTGCGAATCGCAGACATGACATGACTCGCGCGACGGCGAGCTTCCGTGGCCCCCAAGGCACACTACTCCCTACTTAGATATTATGGGCCCAAATTACGTAATGGCAAGTTGCGGGATCGGAATTCCCGCGGATTATAATGCCAACCGTGAAGCTGAGCGCAAGAACCCCCCCGCCGGTCGCCGGCCCAACAGGCCGCCTGAGACACCCCTGGCTCTACGCCCTGCCGGGAGGCAAGCTCCCCGCAGTGGTCGTTTGCGGAGGGCGGCGGTACCACCACGTGTCCACCTACAAGCACGACTTCTTCGCGGCCACCGGCCTGTACCAGTGCGGCGACGAGCTGGCTGTACTCAAGCTGGGGCGAACCACGCCTTTTCTCGGCTTGCCGATGGACTGGGCGGGCCGGCTTCTGGAAGGACGTGAGCTCAAGCTGCTGGAGTGCGTCCGGGATGTGCCGGGCGTGCCCCGTGTGATTGGGCGGGTCGGACGCAACGGGCTGCTCCGCGAGTTCGTGCCCGGCCACCCATTGGGGCGGCGTGAACACGTATCCGACGAGTTCTTCGATGAGTTGCGGGCGCTGCTCAGCCGGCTGCACTTGCGCGACGTAGCCTACGTCGATCTCAACAAACGCCAAAACATCCTGGTTGGTGACGATGGCCGCCCACGCCTGATAGATTTCCAGATAGCGCTGTGTTTGCCGGCCACCGGTTGGCGCCGCGTGGCGCCAGTGCGTTGGCTGCTGGCGCGTTTCCAGCGGGCGGACGACTATCACTACCTCAAGCACAAGCGCCGTCTGCGGCCCGACCTGCTAACGCCCGCTGAGCACGCCCAACTCGAGCGCATCAGCATCTGGATCAGGCTCCACCGCTGCATGGCGCGGCCGCTGACGCACTTGCGCCGGCGAACGCTGAGCCGCCTGCAGAAGACCGAGTCGGTTGAGGTGCCGGGGTCGGACGCGAAATGAGCGTGGGGCCGCACGGTGTTGCCGGTCGCCTGCATTTCCTGACAACGGCGGCTAGTCGGATAATGTCGCGTGTATTACACTGTTCGGGCTGATGGCGGCCGCCTGCTGGGTCAGGTGGCCCTTGTCGGGACCAGGGAGCTGCAAGACGAGGTTTTGACCATGATGAGAATGCTCATCGCCGCTGTGACCGTCGGGATATTGGTGGGAACGACCGGGTGTGCGCACAACGCCATTGTCGCGAACAACGCCATGCGGGTCGGCGTGTTCTACGGCGACGTAGGAGTGAAGGGCGATGCGAACAACGTGACGATCATGCGGGGCTCACGCGTCCCGAAGCTCTCGATTCTGGGCAACCAGAATATGGTGACCGTGGAGGAGGGCGTGACGCTGGCGCACGTCGAGTTCTGGGGGCTCGATAACACCGTCAGTATTCCCGAAACGCTGACGATCCGTATCACGGAGATGGGGCGCGGCCACCAGATAATCCGCCGGCAAACCCTTTGGCGCGAGGAGCCCCGCGAGCTGAACTACTACCCGCCCGCTGCAGCCGCGGAAGAACATCCCTGGCACCCGGACGCCCAGACTGAGCCGCCCGACGTCACCGTACCCCAGGACGCCAGCACGTTGGAGTGACGTACCGGCCAGCGACTGAGCGGCGCACACGTACAGCCACGCATAAACACACGCCATGTCCGCCCTGAACCGGCCGGCCGCGGTGCGTGACGAACGCGCGACGTCGCGGCCTGTTCGGGGATCAGCGGCACGCGCGAGGTGCCGGCGATCACTGCGCGACGAACTGCTAAAACGGCCAAAACAGCGGGATGACCGCGACCGCCAGAATCCACAACAGCACGTTCAGCGGCAGGCCCACGCGCAGGAAATCCGCGAAGCGGTAGCCACCCGGGCCGAAAACCATCATATGCGTCTGGTAGCCGATCGGCGTCGCGAAGCCGAACGAAGCGCCGAAGATGACCGCCATGGCGAAGCCGCGCGCGTCAACCCCCAACTCACCCGCCACGGAAACGGCCAGCGGAAAGAGTAGCGCGGCCGCGGCGGCGTTGGTGACGATCTCCGTGAAGATGACCGTGACGAGGTAGACCGCCGCGAGCGCGGCCAGCGGCCCCCAGGCCGAAGTCAGCCCGACCAGCGTGTGCGCCAGTGCTGTCGCGGCCCCGGAGGCCTTCAAGGCCTCGCCCAGCCCCAGTGCCGCGGCAATCGCCAAGAGCACGTCCCATTGCACGTAGCGGCGCGCCACACCCGCCGAAACGCAACCGGTGCCGATCATCAGCCCGGCCACCGCCAGCGCTGCCACCACCACCGGAATCACGCCCGTTATCAGCAGCACGATCAGCAAGGCCAGCAGGAACAGCGCCACGAAGGCGCGCTGGTGGCGCACCGGCCGGGCATCCTCGACGCTGCTGACGAGGTAGAAGTCGGCGTTGTTGCAGTGCGCCGGAACGAAATGCGGTCCCGTCTGCAGCAGCAGCGTGTCGCCGCGCCGCACGACGATGTCGCCGACGCGGCCGGTCAGCCGGGTGCCGCCCCGGTGCACAGCCACCACGGCGGCGTTGTACATGGCCCGGAAGTTCGAATCACGAATGGTCCGGCCAATCAATGGCGAGGTGCCCGAGACAACCGCTTCGCAGTACCGCCGCTCGCCGGCCGGCCCCCCGGCGGCCCCGTTCTCCTCATGCTCCTCGCTCACGAGTCCCGGTATGCGCTCCAGATCCACAATCGTGCCGACGACCCCGGCGAAAGTGAGCCGATCTTGCGCCTGCAGGATCTCGTCCGGCTCGACCGGGGCGATGATGCGGTCCTCGCGCTGGATCTCAATCAGGAACAAGCCCGGCAGCCGGCGTAGACCCGCTTGCTCGACGGTCAGCCCAACCAGACGCGACCCCGGCTCAATGCGCATGTTGGCCAGGTACTCGCGGGCGTGTGCCCCCATTTCCACCAGCAAATCGCGCCGATCCGGCAGCAGGCGCCGACCGACCAGCGCCAGGTACGCCAACCCGACCACCACGGCCAACAGCCCGACCCGCGCCGGCTCAAAAAACCCCAGCGGGGCTAGGCTCGGTGTCTGCGCCATCAACCCGCTGACAATCAGGTTCGTGCTGGTGCCAATCAGCGTGCAAGCTCCGCCCAGCAGCGTGATATACGACAGCGGCATCAGCAGCCGGGAGGGCGAAACGCCATGCCGGCGGCACCAGTCGCTCACGATTGGTAGCAGCATGGCCACGACCGCCGTGTTATTCAGGAAGGCTGACAGCAGCGTTACCTGCGGCGCGAGCCGGGTCAGTGCCGTCCCGCCGGTCCGCGCCGTCCCGAGCATTCCGCGCCCCAGCCGGTCAAGCGCTCCGGTTTCCCGCAAACCGGCCGCCACGACGAACATGCCGGCAATCGTTAGCATCCCCGGATTCGCGAAGCCGCTCAGCAGCTCCGCCGGCGTGATGATGCCCAGCACCGCCACCAGCACGGCGCCGGCCAGCAGCAGCACATCCGGCGTGGCCAACCCGCGCAGCATCGCCAGGAACACCCCGACGATCACTGCCACCGTTACCCAGCCTTCCCAAGTCAACCAACCAGCTCCAATCGTCATGCGGCACACCGGCCGCGGCGTTTCGCGAAGGGCACCCTGCCGCGCCAGGCCGGCAGTGTCACCGACGCGCCGCGCGGTTTCAAGCGGCGCCGCGGTCAGCCGAGACGGTCTGCGAAGGCTGGTCGCTGCCCGCGCAAGCCCCTATAACACGCACACAAGACTCGCCGAACCAGCCGCCTGACCACGGATGAACTCGATGCCACCAGCCACGCCGTCCTGTCCCGATCGCCACGAGCAGGTCAAGCACGCCGCGCGCTCACATTTTGACCGCTGGGCCGATTCCTATGACCGCTCGCGCCTCAGCGAACTGGTCTTCTTTCCCAGCATCCGGGCCTGCTGGGAAGAGCTTACCCACTGGCAAGGCCGACGCGGCGGCGGCCCCTACCAACTTCTGGACGTCGGCTGCGGCACGGGCAATCTGCTGATCTCTCTGCTGGACGACCCGCAGGCCCAGCGCCTCATCGGCCTGGATTACTCCGAAGAAATGGTGAGTCGGTTGCAGCGCAAGATCGCCGCCGGCGGATCGCCCGACCGCCTGCACGTGCTGCACGGCGACGCCGAGCACCTGCCGTTTGACGACGCCAGCCTGGACGTCCTGACATGCTGCAACTCGTTCCACCACTATCCGCACCAGGCGGCCGTAGTGCGCGAGTTCCGGCGTGTGCTACGACCGGGCGGCCTGCTGATCCTGATCGACGGCTTCCGCGACAACGTGATCGGCTGGGTGATATTCGACGTGGCGGTTACCATGGTCGAGGGAATGGTGCATCACGCCAGTTGGTCGGAGGTGCGCGCCATGCTTGAACAGGCCGGCTTCAACGGCATCCAGCAGCGCAAGGTCAACGTGCTGGCGCCGCTGCTGGTCAGCGTGGCGACGTGCTGACCTCAGGCTGATCGGCCGGCGGCGGCTCCCAGACGCGCACGCGTTCGACACGCAGGTCCGGCATGACTTGGCGCAGCTTGTTCTCAGCAACCGTGATGACCGGGCTGCCCTCGGCTTCCAGACAGAAGAACGCCGACCCCGACCCGCTCATCCAGACCGGCAGCGGGCAGGCCGCGCGCAGTTCGCTGGCAAAATCCGCCAATTCGCGGCTGATTGCGACAGCCGGCTCCTCCAGGTCGTTGAACAACAGGTCCGCCAGCCGTTCGGGCTGCGCCAAGCCCGCCACCACGAAACCGACCTCCGGGCGCACGGCTTGCTCGCCGCGGCGGTCCCAGGCGGCGTAGACGGCCGGCGTCGCGCTGTGAATGCCCGGCAGAAAGAGCAGCAACTCAGCAGCGAGGCACGCCTCGACCGGCTCCACGAGTTCGCCCCGTCCCCGCATAACGCACAGCGGCCCGCGGAAGAACAGCGCCACATCCGAACCGATCTCGGCGCCCAGGGCGACCAGTTCCGCCTCCGGCAGCCGGCTTCCCAGCAGGTCATTCAGCATTGCCAGTACCGTGGCGGCGTTCGAGCTGCCGCCGCCCAACCCCGACCCGGCGGGGATCCGCTTCTGAATGTCGATGTGCCCCCCTACCGGCCCGCCGACCCGCTCTGCAAACCGAACAGCCGCCCGCACCGCCAGGTTGCATTCGTCGCACGGGATGGCCGGATCGCTGCACGTCACCGTCCACCCCGTCTGCTCGCCCAGCGCGATGGTCACGCGATCGGCCAGGGAGACACACGCCACCAGCGATTCGAGATCATGAAAACCATCCGGACGCCGGCCGGTGACTCGCAGCGTCAGGTTGATCTTGGCGGGCGATAGTCTGGTCAGTGTTTGCATGTCAGCAGGGAAGATGCCGTCGCCGGGGAGGCTGGTCAACCGCAGGCGCGCCCGCGCATAGAAAAAGCCCGGCCAAACTGAACCGGGCCCCCCCGCCGGGGTCATGCCGACTCGGCGTGAAGCCGCTTCCGGGGCGCGCCTCCCGGCACGCCCCCGACCGTAGCGGAGCAAACCAGGCCGCTCTTCGCACTGCCGCACAGGTACCGGCGAGTCGCGGCCAGACCGTCGAAACCCCGGACAGAGGCACGGCCGGTCAGCCGGTGGCCCCTGCCAGGACCGATCGGCGACCGCGCCGCATATAGAACTATTATAATACCAATGACAGCGAAGTAAATGGGCGAAATGCGCGACTTGCCCCCGGCGCGGCGTTACAGGCATTCCAGCCGCAGCTTCAGGTCACGTTCGTGCAGGTCCTGGAGGAACTCATCGAACTCGCCGTTGCCAAGGATGCGCTGCAGGCCGAAGAGGTCCTTGTTGATGCGATGGTCGGTGCAGCGGTCCTGCGGGAAGTTGTAGGTGCGGATGCGGTCGCTGCGGTCGCCGGAGCCGACCATGCTACGCCGGTCGGCCTCGATCTGCCGGCGTTGCTGCGACGCGAAATGCTCATAGACACGGCTCATGAGTACGCGGCGGGCCTTGGCGCGGTTTTTGTGCTGGCTCTTCTCGTCGCGCATTGAGACGGTGATACCGGTGGACACGTGCTCGAGCTTGATGGCGCTGGAGACCTTGTTGACGTTCTGCCCGCCGGGACCGCCGGCCCGGCTGACGTGCTCGATGACGTCCGTTTCCCAGTTGATGTCGATCTCGACTTCCTCAGGCTCAGGCAGGACGGCCACGGTGGCGGCGGAGGTGTGGATGCGGCCCTGGGCTTCGGTCTTGGGGACGCGCTGCACGCGGTGACCGCCACCCTCGAAACGGTAATGCAGGTAGACCTCCTCCCCGGTGATATTCAGGATGGCTTCCTTGATGCCGTCGAGCTCCGATTCGGATACTGAGAGCAGTTCGGTCTTGAAGCCCTTCCGGCTGGCATAGGCCACGTACATGTCGAGCAGTTCACGGGCGAAGAGGGCCGCCTCCGCGCCGCCGGTGCCGGCCCGCACCTCGAGGATGATCGAGCGAATGGCGGCGTCGTCGCCGGTGACGAGCTTCTCCTGCAAGACCGTAAGCAGGTCCTCGCGGGCAGCCAGCAGGTCTGGCAGCTCCTGGGCGGCCAGCTCGCGCAGTTCGGCATCGGACGCGGGGTCCTCGCTGATCTCGTATGACTCGTCGATCTGTCGCATGAGGCCTCGATATTCGCGGTACACCTTGGCGAATTTCTCGAGCTGACCGTGCTCGCGGGCCAGCTTGACCATCAGCGCGCCGTTGGCCGCCACCTCCGGCTTGTTCATTTCGCCGGCCAGTTCCGCGGCCCGTTCAGCCATTTCGCGCACGCGGGTCATCCATGCAGGATCAGCGACTCGCACGGCCATGCCTGTAGTCCTCGCGCCTCAGCCCGGCAATGACGGGAAAGAACGACGGCCCGCGCGCAGGCGAGGGCCGTCCACGAATATCCTGGTATGGCAGCTACTTGCGGCCGCTGCGCGCCTTGCCCGCCTGGCTGCTCTGGCGGAAGTAGTCGCCACCGAACTTCTTCTGGAACCGCTCCACGCGGCCCGCCGTATCGACGAACTTCTGCTTGCCGGTGTAGAAGGGGTGACACGCGCTGCAAATGTCGACCTTCAGTTCCGCGACCGTGGCCCGCGTCTTGAAGCTGTTGCCGCAGGCGCACGTGACCTGGGCGTCAACATAGTTGGGGTGAATCTTGTCTTTCATCGACCTATCGTCCCTTACTGCCTGTCGGCCCGCCGCCCTTCTCAGGGCGACACGAGCCTTGTATTATGCCGAATGACCGGCCCGTCGGCAAGGCCGCGGCGCCGGCGTATTCACCGCCGCCCTTGACCGGGCGACGCCTGCGAGCCCATGACCACGTCCGACAATGATGTAATCGTTCGGCTGGAGAATGTCGCCAAGACCTACCGCGCGCCCGGCAGTCCCGTGGCGGTCGAGGCCCTGCGCGGCGTGTCGCTGACGGTCCGCCGGGGCGAGTATCTGGCAATCGTCGGTACGTCCGGCAGTGGCAAGACGACGCTACTGAACATTATGGGCTGCCTGGACAGACCGACCGCCGGGACATACCATCTGGGTGCCCTGGATGTGTCGCGTCTCGATGACGAGCAATTATCGGACGTCCGCGGCCGACACATCGGCTTCATCTTCCAGAATTTCAACCTGATAAGCGCCCAGACCGTCATCGAGAACCTCGCGACACCCCTCTTCTACCAGGGTGTTCCCGGACCCGCACGCCGCCAACTAGCCACCCAGATGGCCGAGCGCGTCCGCCTGCATACTCTCGCCCGCCAACGGCCGCACGAGCTCTCCGGCGGCCAGCAGCAGCGCGTCGCCATCGGCCGGGCGCTGATGAACAATCCGGACCTGCTGCTGGCGGACGAGCCGACCGGCAACCTCGACACGAGCACCGGCCAGATGATCCTGGACCTGCTGGACGACCTGAGCGGCGACGGGCGCACAATCATCATCGTGACCCATGACCCGAGCGTCGCGGCCCGCTGCCACCGGCGGGTCGAGATCTGCGATGGTCGCATCAGCACGCCGGCCTGACACTGGGGGTCGCCGCGCGGACTGCTAAGACTTCAGGCGCTCGCGCGTCAGTTCGAGCGTTCGCTGCGGATGTATGAGCAGGTACTCGCGCGAGCCGGCGCTACGGCGTTCCGCGCCTTTCTTGATCAGGAGAATCACCTGCTCGGGCGTCAGTCCCGGGTCAATCGCGAGGGTCTTTGCCGCCAGGTTGGCGACGTTGGGGGCCGCCATTGATGTGCCGGACATCTTCATCCGCGCGCCGCCCGGGACGTAACTCTCCACTTCGAAGCCATTGGCGTAGACGGCGACGGTCGGCCCGAAGCTGGTGAACGCAGTGGGATCACCGGCCTGGTCGACGGCGCCGACGACCAGCAGGTTCGGCAGGTCAAACGACGCGGGGATGTACTCGTCGAACACGACGTCGTTGTCGGCGTTGCCGGCGGCGCAGATGAACAGGATGCCGGGCGCGCCCTGGATGGCGTCGTGGAGCCCTTGCCGCTGCACGCCGAAGACCTCGCGAGCCATTTCCCGGCGTTCTTCCGCGCTGGCGCCGATGCCGTTCTGTTCCAGCGAGGACTCGATGTCGCCCTGCGACTCGCCCCAGCTCATGTTGGCGATGCGCACGCCCTGCGCGACGAAGTAGGTCACGGTGTTACGAAACTTGTCGGCGTCGCGCAGGCCCCACTCCAGCGTGCGCGGCACCGTGACCAGCCGGTGGTCGTAACTCAGCCGGGCTATGAGCAGGCGGGCGAAGGGATTGCCGGCGACCATGATGCCGGCCACGTGCGTGCCGTGGCAATAGTTGCCGGCCAGCGCCAGGTCTTCAAGGAAGCCCTGCACCTCCGCCGGCCTGATGCCGGCCAGGAAGCGCTTTAGCGCAACCGCTTCCGGACTATCGACCGCGGCCTGCAAGTCCGTAAAGCCTTTGACGTGCTGCATGACACCCGGCAGACGCTCGGCCATGTCTTCCAGGGGGCACAGCAGTCCGGTGGTCTTGCGCGCGTGGATGTCGTAGGCAATGCCGTGCACGTCATCGACGAAGCCGTTGAAGTCGGTATCCTCACCGTCCGACTGCTCGCCGGGATTCGTCCACAGGATCTCTCCAAACACGTCCGGATCAGTGCCCGAGTCCCAGACGGCCATCAGCACGGGGTGGCAAACGTCCCGCGGCGCGAGCGCGACCTCGCGCGCGGCCCAGATGTCACGCTTGACCCGCCGGTTGGCATCAATCTTGTTCTGGTAGATGGCGATCATCTCGTTCCGCAGCGGCAAGCGCAGCGTCAGTGTGCTGTGCACGCCGATGATTCGGCCGGCCATACCGGCCGAGAGCTCCCCGGTGTGATCGATGGCCGGCTGGAGCTGACCCTGTACGAAGCCGGCGATGAGGTTCGGGCTCATGATTTCGAGCCGCCCCTTGCCCTGCTCGATCTCGTCCCGCACTACGTCCCAGGGCGCATCGGCCACCTGGGCCGCGAAGTGGCGGTAGAAGGCCTCCCGGAGGGCCGGCGAGTCTCCCCCACCCGTCTCGCGATGGGCCCAGATGAAGGCGCGCGCGAACATCCCGGTCATGAACTTGGCCGCCGGCTTCTCCTCCAGGGCCCGAATCTGCTCGGTCCGTCTGAGCGCATCGTCATAGCGGCCTTCGAGCAGGTCGATCGTGACCAGCGTCGCGTACATCTCCTTGAGCGTCGTCGGATCGGCGACCTCGTAGGTGGCCAGGTCGGACTCCAGGTCGGCCCGCACCAGCCGGGCCAGCTCCAGCACCTGCTCGCGCGAGTACATCAAGTCAGTCGCCTGGCCGGTAAATGGATAGACGTGCCGGGGCAGCTCGTCACGCCGCGTAATGCGGATCTTCGCGGGCGGCGGCTGCGGCGCAGTAGCTTCCGCAACCTCGGCAGGCGCGGCCGGCGCAACCGCCGGCTCAGGTGACGCCGCCGACTCAGCGGGAGGTTCAGCCGGCTCCGTGACTTCGGCCGGCTCAGCAACCATCGATGCCGGCTGCGGCTCTGCGGGGGCCGCTTGTGCGGCCGGCCGCTCGGCGGGCGCACTCGCACAGCCGGCGAACAATGCCACGGCGAGGCACACCAGTGTCACAAGTATCATCAGACGCACGTGCTTCATGTCGGAACTCCTTGGCAACGCCCGGCGATCGTACCGATTGCGCCGCGCAGCGACAACAGGCACGTCCAGAGCGTACCGCACACCTATCCACCCCCCTGCCGCCCCCCTACAATTCGTGACAAAGGTCAACATTCGAACACGCGGCAACACCTTCCGGGAGACCCCGGCGAACAGCATGTCAGAGTGCAACAGCCAACCCACAAACCGGCCACCGGGCCCGCCCACCTGGCAACGTGTCGGCTGGGTCTTTGTAGCCCTGGCCCTCAGCATCGGGGCTTTCAGCGGCATGCGGCGCGCGCTGCGAGATCGGCCCGACTGGCAACAACTGCGCTCCGAAGTCCGCTACGTCTGGGAACACGGGCATACCGCTCCGGGCACGGCCATGTTCGGCTACCTGCCGACAACGACCTTCGCCCTGTGGCCGTTCATGGCCTGGACCCCCCTGCCGATCGGCGCCGCCCTTTATGTGCTGAGCAACATCCTCGCCGGCCTGGCGAGCATCTGGATCCTGCGCCGCTGGTGGCTCGGGACGGACGCCGACGCCGGCTTCGTCTGGCCGGTCGCTTTGATCTGCGTCAACTTCGCCCACGCGATCCAGGCCAACCAGGTGACCATGTGGACGCTCTTGGCCTGCGTGGCCGGGCTGGCACTGGTCGAGCGGCGCCGGGAACTGAGCGGCGGTCTGCTGCTCGGGCTGGCGGCGCTCATCAAGACCATGCCGGCCATGTTCATCGGATACCTGCTGCTGCGCCGGCGCTGGCGCGCACTGCTTGGCTTCGCCGCGGCGATCGTGCTGTTCAACATACTGCCCAGCGTCGCCTATTTCGGCTGGCGCGGTGCAATCGACGAGCACCGTGCCTGGCTGCGGCGGGCCGGCTGGCACGGCAACCGCCACCAGATTGAAGACCCCCTGCTGCGCGTCCACCGCCATCGCAGCAACGCCTCGTATTCGGCCGTGCTGGCGCGCTGGCTGCGCCGCATGCCGGACGTGAACCGACAGGTGGTGCTGAGCGGCACGCCGCCGCCCGAATTCGTGGACGCCACGCGCGCCCGGCTGGGCGAGCGGGAGGCGCTGTCCCTGGACCCGATGCCGCCGCGTACCGGCGCTTGGGCCGGGCAGACCGTCGATATCAGTTGGGTGCCGCGCTTTGCCGTCGCCGATTTGCCGGTTCGCGTTATCTACTGGCTCTGGGCCGGCACGCTCGCCGCCGGCCTGATCGGCCTGCTGTGGATGACGTGGCGCACGCCCGCCGACGGCCAGGAATGGACCGCCCTGGCCGCGGTATGGATGCTGGCCATGTTCTGGCCGTCACCGATGGCCCGGCACTACTACCTGTCCTGGGCCTTTCCGGCGATATGCGTCGTGTGGTTCGCACTGCGCCACGATTTGGCCAAGCGCGGCCATTGGACCCGCGGCCAACTCCTGGCCGGCACCGCCCTGCTGGCCTGGATCGTCAGCACGGCCTGTCTGGGCTGGCACCTGGCGCGCTGGTACGGCATCCACCTGGCGGCCATTGCCATTCTAATCGCCGCCGCCGTCTGGGCCTGGCGCGTGGCCCGCCGCCAATCCTCCGCCGCTGCCCGGGCTATCAGCCCTGAGCAGCCGTAACCCACGGAGCCGGGCGCTTCTCCAGGAACGCGCCCATGCCCTCCTTGGCCTGCGGGCTGGTGAAGCACTGGCCGAAAGCGGCAATCTCGTCATGTTGCAGCATGGCGCGCTTGGCGCAGGTGACCGCGTGTGGAGCCCCGCCGTCGAGGTGCTTGAACCAACGCTCCAGGGCGGCGTCCAATTCCTCTGCCAACGGCACAACCTCGTCAACCAGCCCGATGCGCTGCGCCTCATCGGCCGCAATCGGCACGCCGGAGAAGATCAGCCGGCGCGCCGCCGCATCGCCGACGATGCGCGGCAAACGCTGCGTGCCGCCCCAGCCGGGGATCAGCCCGAGCGTCGTTTCCGGCAGCCCGATCTTGGCCTTGGCGACGATCAGGCGGAAATCGCACGCCAGCGCCAGCTCGCACCCACCGCCCAGGGCATGCCCGTTGACGGCCGCAAACGTCGCCTGCGGCAGGGCCGCGATGGCGTTGAACGCATTGTGGCCGGCGGTGCCGAAGCGCCGTGCGGCTTCCTCGTCAAACCGGGACATCTCGGCGATGTCGGCACCGGCCAGGAAGACCTTGCCGTCGCCGCGAAAGACCACGAAGCGCACCTGCGGATCTCGGGCCACCTCTTGAACCAGTTCACCGAGGTCGGCGACGACGCGGGACGAGAAGATGTTCACGCCGGTCTCGGGCGTGAACTTAATCGTGGCGACCGGCCCCTGCCTGGTCAGTTCGACCCGGGTCGTGGATTTCTCGCTAGCCATAGCTGTAGAACCCCTTTCCGGACTTGCGCCCGAGCAGCCCGGCCCGCACCATCGTCCGCAGCAGCGGCGTCGGGCGATAGCGGTCTTCGCCGAGGTCGCGGTGCAGGACTTCCATGATGTTCAGGCACACGTCCAGGCCGATCAGGTCGGCCAAGGCGAGCGGCCCCATGGGGTGCGCCATGCCGAGCTTCATGACCTCGTCGATCGTCTCCGCGTTGGCGACGCCGTCCGCCAGGCAGGCGACCGCCTCGTTGATCATCGGCATGAGGATGCGGTTGCTCACGAAGCCGGGATGATCCTTGACGATGTGCGGCGTCTTGCCCAGTTCGCGGGCCAGTGCGACCGTCGCGGCCACGACCGGCTCAGCCGTCTGCAGGCCCACGACGACCTCGACCAGCTTCATGAGCGGCACCGGGTTGAAGAAGTGCATGCCGATGAACTGGGCGGGCCGCCCGCTGGCCGTGGCCAGCTCGCTGATGGAGATGCTGCTGGTGTTGCTGGCGAACATCACGTCCGCGGGCACCACGGCACTCAATTCCATGTACGTGCCGCGCTTGACGGCCGGATCCTCGAAGATGGCCTCCACGACCAAGTCAACGCCTTTCATGTCAGCCATGGTCGCGTTGCGGAGGCGGCCCTTGGCGGCGTCCGCCACGTCAGCCGCGATCTTCTCCTTCTGGACCAGCTTGTCGAGGGATTTCTCGATGGTCACGATGGCATGGTCAACCGCGCCGGGTCGCGTATCCTGCATCAGCACCTGGCGACCGGACTGGGCGAAGACCTGGGCGATGCCCGCGCCCATCGTGCCCGCGCCAATGACCCCCACGGTCTTGATGTCGGTTCGAATGTTCACGCCGATTCCTCCATTTCCGTGCTCAGGCGAAACAACATGCCGGTCGGAGCTACAGCAGTTCCACGGCCATGGCGACGGCGTTCCCGCCACCCAGGCAGACGGCCATCACGCCGCGCTGGGCGTCGCGCTGCTTCATCACGTGCAGCAGCGTCACGAGCACCCGGGCGCCGCTGGCGCCGATCGGGTGGCCCAGCGCAATCGCACCGCCGTTGACATTCACGTTCTCCCCGTCCAACTCCAGGGCTTTCAGTCCCGCCAGCGTCTGGGAGGCAAACGCCTCGTTCAGCTCGAAGACGTCCACGTCGCCCACCGACCAGCCGGCCTTGTCGCAGACCATCTGAGCGGCCACCGGCGGCGTGAAGAACAAGTCGCGCGGCGGCCCGCCGGCGGTGGCCTGCGCCACGATGCGGGCGATCGGCTTGGTGCCGCAGCGCTTGAGCCCCTGCGGGCTCGCCACGATTACCATGCCGGCGCCGTCGGAAAGCTGCGAAGCGTTGCCGGCCGTAACGGTGCCGTCCTTGCTGAAGGCCGGCCGCAGACTCGCCAGCGACTCGGCGGTAGTATCAGCCCGGTAGGTCTCATCCGCACTGAAGGTGCCCTTGCCGCGCGGCAGCTCGATGGGGACGATTTCGTCCTTGAAGCGCCCGGCCTGGTCGGCCGCGGCGGTGCGCTGCTGGCTCCGCAAGGCACACTCGTCCTGCATCTCCCGCGTCAGGCCGGCCTTGCCGGCGGTGTATTCCGCCAGCTCGCCCATCAGTTCCTTGGTGTAGACGTTGGTAAGCCCGTCATAGAGCATCTCGTCGACCATCTCGCTGTGGCCGAACTTGTTGCCCGAGCGCATCGTCCGCGACAGAAACGGCGCGTTGCTCATGGATTCGATGCCGCCCGCCAGGATCAGGTCGGCATCGCCGGCCCGGATAACCTGGTCGGCGAACATGACCGCCTGCAGACCGCTGCCGCAAACCTTGTTGACCGTGCAACAGGAGATCGAGTCCTTGATGCCGGCACCCAGAGCGACTTGCCGGGCCGGATTCTGCCCGCAGCCGGCCTGCAGGACCTGGCCCACGTAGACCTCGTCGAATCCGTTCGCGTCCGCCTGGCCGGCCGCGATCACGCCCTTGGCGACCTGGGTGCCGACTTCCATGGCGCTTAGCCCCGCCAGCGTCCCCAGAAACTTGCCGATCGGACTGCGCCGGGCGGCGACGATGTACGCACACTCATTTGCCATTGACTTACCCTCTCGCTACCCACTTGGGATCAGTGACGATCTGTCGCGCGACCACGAGGCGCTGAATCTCGCTCGTGCCCTCGTAAAGCTCCGTAATCTTGGCGTCGCGCAGCAGACGCTCCGCCGGGTAGTCCACGCAGTAGCCATAGCCGCCGTAAACCTGCAACGCCGCATTCGTGATGCGGCTCGACGCCTCGCTGGCAAGCAGCTTGGCCATGGCGGCCTCGACACTGTACGGCTTGCGGTTCTGCTTGAGCCAGGCCCCTCGGTAAACCAGGGCCCGGGCCGCCGCGATCTCGACGGCCATATCGGCCAGCTTCCACTGGATCTCCTGGAAGCTGGAGATGGGCCGGCCGAACTGGACCCGCTCCTGGCTGTACGCCAGGCTGCAATCCAGGGCAGCCTGGGAGATGCCGATGGCCTGGGACGCCACACCAAGCCGCCCGCCGTCGAGCGTGCCCAGCGCAATCGCCAGACCGCGGCCGCGCTGGCCCAACAACGCCTCGCGCGGCACCACGCAATCCTCGAAGACCAATTCCGTCGTGCTGGAAGCCCGGATGCCGAGCTTCTTCTCCACCTTGCCGATGCTGCAGCCGGGCGTGTCCTTCTCGACGATGAACGCGGACATGCGGTGCCGCGGATCGTCCGGATCGGTCACGGCGAACAGCACAATGACGTGCGCCTGAAGCCCGTTCGTGACAAAACACTTCGTACCGTTGATCCGCCAGCCGTCCCCGTCCGCGACCGCCATGCAGCTCGCGGCGCCGGCATCGCTGCCGCTGCCGGGCTCGGTCAGCGAGTAGCAGCCGATCCACTCCCCGCTGGCCAGCTTGGGTAGGTACTTCTGCTTCTGCTCCAGGCTGCCGTAGTTCAGGATCGGATCCACACACAGGGAGTGGTGGGCGGAGACCAGGATGCCGGTCGCCCCGCAGGCCCGCGAAAGCTCCTCGACCGTCATGATGTAGGTCATGACGTCCAGGCCCGTGCCGCCGAACTCCTCGGGAATGTACGTACCGAACAGGCCCAGCTCGGCCAGTTGCTCGACCAGGCCGTCCTCGAAGCAGCCCTCCTCATCGCGCTGCGCAGCGCGCGGGGCCACCACCCCATCACAGAAACTGCGGACGGCATCACGCATCTGGCGCTGATCATCGTCGAATCGAAAATCCACGCTGCAACCCTTTCTGCGGGCAACCCGCCGTTAGACCGCCGCGCCCGACAGCAACTCGCGGGCGATGATCATCCGCTGAACCTCGCTGCTGCCCTCGCCAATCTCGCACAGCTTGGCGTCACGCAGATAGCGCTCGACCGGGAAGTCCTTGCTATAGCCGTAGCCCCCGAGAATCTGCACGGCCTCCAGACCGGCCCGTGTAGCGATTTCGCTCGCAAAAAGCTTGCCCAGGCAGGCCTTCAGCTTGGCATTTTCGCCGCGATCGAGCGTTGCCGCGGCGTCATAGACCAGCAGCCGGGCCGCCTCGAAATTCGTCACCATGTCCGCCAGCTTGTGCTGAATGGCCTGGTGCTTGGACAGCGGCTTGCCGAACGTGGTCCGCTGGTTGGAGTACTCAGCGGCTTCCTCGATACAGCCGCGCGCCAGGCCGACCGACAACGCCCCAATCGCCACGCGTCCGCGCTCCAACACCCGCAGGGCATCCACGTAGCCCATGTTGAGCTCGCCCAGCAAACGCTCCGGACCAACGTAGACATCCTCGAAATCCAGCGCCATGGTGTCGCTGGAACGCATGCCCAGCTTGTCTTCCTTCGTCCCGACCGTAAAGCCCTCGTCGCCCCGCTCAACGATGAAGGCGGAAATGCCCTTGATACCCAGGGCCGGGTCGGTACGGGCAATGATCACGAAGACCTGAGCACGTAAAGCGTTAGTGATAAACATCTTGTGGCCGGTCAGCCGCCAGCCGTCCCCGGAGCGCTCCGCCCGCGACTGCAACGCGGCGGCATCCGAACCGCAGTTCGGCTCCGTCAGGCCCCACGCGCACAGCCAGTCGCCACCGGCCAGCTTCGGCAGGTACTTCTGCTTCTGCTCCTCATTGCCCGCCAGGTTGATCTGCGACTGCGCCAGCCCATTATGGGCCGCAACCAACAGGGCCAACCCGCCATCCTGGCGCGCCAACTCCTCGATGACTACCGCGTTGGCCAGGTATCCCAGGCCCAGGCCGCCGTACCGCTCCGGCGTAAGCACCCCCAGCACGCCCAGTTCCTGGCCCAGCCGTGCCACCATCTCGTCGGGGACCAGTTGGTCGCGGTCCCATTCGCGGGCCTGCGGCCGGATCTCCTCCGCCGCGAATTTGCGCACCACATCGCGTAATGCGACAATGTCCTCCGGAAAATCAAATTCCATCAGCGCCGCTCCCGTTTGCAGCCTAGAAGGGGTCACACACAACGTGCCAACCGCCTGAACCTCGCAGAAGCAAGCATTATAGCCCCCAAGCAACCCCCGCGAAAGCCGCCCCGGACCGCTCGGGCTGACAGAATCGACCGCCGCCCTTCCGGGGTGTGGATCAAATGTTGCCCCAGTGGTAGACTAGTTGGTTTGTAGCCGTACCTGGAAGGCATTGAGCTATGCACCTAACGAAGATCCTCACGCCCGACCGTGTCTGCGTACCCTTGCGGTCAACCGACAAGACCGGCGTGATTACCGAGTTGATCGACGTGCTGGACCGCACGGGCGGCCTGGTCAACCGGAATGCCGCTCTCGACGCCGTGCTGCGCCGCGAGGCCGAACGCACCACCGGAATCGGCTACGGCCTGGCAATTCCGCACGGCAAGACCGAAGGCTGCCGGCAACTGGTCATGGCCATCGGCAAACCCGCTGAGCCCGTGGACTTCCAGAGCCTTGACGGGCGACCAGTTTCGTTCGTGGTGCTACTGTGCAGCCCGCCCGATCAGACCGGTCCGCACATCCAGGCCCTTGCCAAGATCAGTCGGCTCATGAACATCGAGGAGTTCCGCACCGCCATCGACCAGGCGGGTACGACCGCCGCGCTCTACAGCGCGATCGCCACGCACGATCATGAGGGCATGCCCACCAACGGTGCCTGACCGCCCGCCAATCGATTGCCCGCCATTCAATCCCTGCCGCCGGACAGCCCCAGCAGTTCCGCCAGCAGCTCGCAAACCCGCCGACTCGGCTGTGTGTCCACCAGCGGCCGTACCAGCTCGTCCAACTGCCGGACGAGCAGATCACGCCACCGGGCATCGTGCAGCAACGCCCCCGCCGTCCGCGCTACCCGCCGGACGTCAGGCAGGAACGGCATGAACTCCGGCACTACTCGCGCGCCCGCCAGAATATTCACCAGCGACAGGTGCGGCGTAGCCAGCACCAGCCGCCCGAGCAGCCGGTACGGCCACCGCAGCAGCCGGCCCGCGTCATACATGACGATCATGGGCTTGCGATAGTACGCCACCTCCAACGTCGCCGTCCCGGACGTCACCAGCACCAGGTCCGCTGCGCTCAGCAGACTGGCGTTGTCGCCCACGACCACCCGGGCCGCCATACCCGCCCGCATCAGATGCTCCTCGATTCCTGCCTGCTGCCCGGTGTCAACGCACGAAACCGCCACGCGCGGCGTAACCCCCGCCTGCCGCAGATGCCTAATGACCTCGAGCTGCCGCGGCAACATCGTGTCGATCACGTGCCGGCGCGACCCGGGCAACAGCGCGATCAGCGGCCCGTCCCCGGTCCGCAGCATCCGCACGGTGCCCTCGTCCACGGTCTGCCGCCGCGACGATTCGAACAGCGGGTGCCCGACGAACTCCGCCGCGATCCCCACCCCACGGAAATACGCCTCCTCAAACGGCAGAATGCACGCCAACCGGTCAACGTCCCGGGCGATCTGCCGATTGCGATAGGCCCGCGCCGCCCATGTCTGCGGCGCTACGTAGTACAAAACCGGCACCCCCATCTGCCGCGCCCGCCGTGCCAACCGCAGGTGCAGTTCCGGCGAATCAATCAGGACCACGGCCGCCGGCGGCGCCTCGCGCCACGACTGCTCGATCAGCCGCAGCGCGCGCCGCGCGTGCCCCACTACGGACAGCACGCCGCTGAGCATGGCCGCGTGCGCCGTGAAGTCGTACAGGGTTTCAGCCCCCGCCGCCCGCATCCGCGGGCCCGTCAGGCCATAGAACCGGCACGCCGGCAACGTCTCGCCGGCCTGCCGCAGCAAGGCCGCCGCGTGCAGGTCGGCCGAGGCCTCGGCAACTGATATGAATATGCGGCGGTCGGCGTCCACAATCACCCTTATGGCTCGCCAGGCCAGGGCACCGGCCGCCGGCGCGTGGCGTGTGTGCTGATGGTACGCGCCCACGGCCGTGACGCCAGCCCACCCACCGGCCGGCGTTCAGATACGCAGGCCGGCCCGCCCCCCCATCAGTTGCTTCCCATAACGTGCCGCACGTCCCCCGGGAATGCCGCGCCGGACAAGTCCGGCAACTTGGCAGGAAGCGGACTAGCACGGCCCGCCCAGGACCACCGGCCGGCTCAGAAGCTCAGCAGGAACATAGCGGCCAACGCCAGCAAACCCAGTGCCTGGACCGCGCTGATCGCAAGCGCCACGGCCGCGAAAACGCGGTCCGGAGCCTGTCTGAACGCGGTCACGGAGGCGCCCAGCGCGACCGGCACGCCAATCAACACGCCGCTCGGACCGAGCGATGCCAGCGGATGCCCTCAGCAGAACAGCCTGCTCAGCACCACACCCAGCACCGGCACGCCCGTCAGCAGCAGAGCCGTCTTCCCAGTCATCTGCAACGCACCTCCGAAACAGCGGCCGCCGTTCAGTGGGACTATAGGCGCCCGCCGCGCCGCTCGCTAGTACCACGGACTTGACGCCGCCCCGCGCCGGCCGCTAATATCGCGAGGTTATTGCAAGGCCCAGCCCCCATCGTCTAGAGGCCTAGGACACCGGCTTTTCAAGCCGGCGACACGAGTTCGAATCTCGTTGGGGGCGTTCTTCAACGCCGGCCGGCCTGCGCTGCCGGGCAGGTCATTTGCGGATTGCGACGCCGGGGTACTAAGGCCTGACTGAGTGCCGGGGCTGTAAGCACCTAACTGTGTCGTAGAATGTCCACGCTAGGTCGCCCCGCGCCGCCATCGACATCAAGCCCCGCGGCCAAGGCGCGAAGACTGCGCTACTTCAGGGCGAGACCAGCACTTCGCCGCGCCCTCGGACGGCCAGCCGCTCATCACCGCGCCGCCCACGCACGAGTTTCAGGAACGTAGCCAGCGTATCCACGTCCTCGCCATTCACTCGCTCAATCACATCACCCGGCGCGAACTCGGCCTGCTCGGCGGGACTGCCCGGCGCGACCCCGATTACCACGACACCCGTAGCCGCAGTGTCAACGTGCATCCGCGCACGGGTCTCGGGCGTCAAGTCAGCCAACCGCAGTCCGCGCCACAAAGCCGCACCCGCACGCATCCACTCGACCCGATCCGTAGTCCGGCGTTCAACCTGGGCCAGTACCAAGTGTGGCGTGCCGCCGCGCCGCAGCTCGATCTCAACTTGCGTCCCGACCGGCGTATGACTGACCAGTTCGGCCAACATCATCGGCCCGGTCACAGGCTGGGCCTGGTAGCGCGTCAGAAAATCCCCCGGCTGAATGCCGGCCAGCGCCGCGGGCCCGTCCGGCTCCACCGATTCGACCACGACCCCCCCACCAGGCCAGGCCAAGTCCGGCTGGTCGGCCGGCGATGCGGCGACCACCGTAAGCCCCAGGTAGCCGTGAGTGACGGGCTCGCCGTCCAACAACTGGGCGACGATACGTCGTTTCGCCGACGTCATCGGGATGGCAAAGCCGACGCCCTCATCGTCGATGGCCCGGGCATGCACAGCCGTCACGACGCCCAACAACTCGCCGCGCGCGTTGAAGAGCGGGCCGCCCGAGCTACCCGGGTAAACCGCCGCCGTGGTCTGAATCATGTCCGCGTAGAGGCGGTCGTCCACCTCGCCCAGCCCCGGCAGCGCGCGGCCGAGATTGGCAATGACCCCGATGGACGCACACAGTCGTCCGTCGTTGCCGAGCCCGAAGGGGTTGCCCAAGGCGATGCTCCATTGCCCGCGCGCAACGCGGCTCCAATCGCACATTCGCGCGGGCTGGAGCCCGTCAGCATCAATGTGCAGCACCGCCAGGTCACTACGTGCGTCGCCGTTCACCAGGTCGGCCGCATAAGTCCGCCCGTCCGCTAACGTAACGGTGATGTCCGTTGCGCCACGAACCACATGCTCGTTGGTCAGAATCGCGCCGTCCGCCCGGATTATGGTGCCAGTGCCGTTTACGAACACCAGCCGGCCGAAGGTCACTACCCCATCCTCCGGCACCACAGTCAGCAGGCCGGCCCCCTCCGTCCGGGCCGCCCGAATACCCACCACGGCGGGCGAGACGTCGGCAATCACCCGCTCAAAGGCCCGCTCCAGCGCTCCGAGGTCCACCCCTTCTGCCGACAAGGCGCGATTGTCGCTGCCCGCCCAAGCCACCGTCTGGACAAACAACCCCAGCGCCGCAAAGAACGCAACGGCGCAAACCCAGAACGCCACCCCTCCCGGGCGCGCAGACACACTTCCTTGGCTCACCCTGCTCGGGCGCATCAGTACAGATCCTCGCTCCATCAACGCGCACCAGGCGCGACCGGCCCCACTGCTACATTCGGCCGATTGGCCTGCTCACATCAGCCCGCCGAACCTGCTGCGGCGGCGCAGCCAACCCCGGTCCGCTTCTGGCTGAACCCTGGTGTATGTCAGCGCTTACGAGCAGGACGCCGCGCGGCGGCCGCTCGTTTGCCGGGGGCCTCGCGCGCCGCCGGCCCCGCCCCGCTGGCAGCGCTCGCCGGCGCCGGCTCCCCATTGCCGGAAGCGTCCTCCGGCTTGGGCAGCGTGATTTCCAGGACCTTGCCGCGAATCTCGCTCAGCACGTCCGGGTTGTCCCGCAGGAATTGCCGCGCGTTCTCACGCCCCTGCCCCAGACGCACCTCGCCGAAGCCGTACCACGTGCCGCTGCGCGTCACCACACCGCACTCCGCCGCCACGTCCAGCACGTCCGATTCGCGGCTGATCCCGCCATCGAAGTAGATATCGAACTCCGCCTGCCGGAACGGCGGCGCGACCTTGTTCTTCACGACCTTGGCCCGAATACGCGTCCCGATAACCTGCTCGCCCTCCTTGAGCATCCCCACCCGCCGTGTGTCAATCCGCACGGAGGCGTAGAACTTCAGCGCCCGCCCGCCCGGCGTAGTCTCCGGCGAGCCGTACATCACCCCGATCTTCTCACGAATCTGGTTAATGAAAATGACGCTCGTGCGGCTCTTGCTGCTGATGCCCGTCAGCTTGCGCAGCGCCTGGCTCATCAGCCGCGCCTGCGCCCCGACGTGCGTGTCGCCCATCTGCCCCTCCAACTCGTGCCGCGGCACCAGGGCCGCCACCGAGTCGATGGCGATGACATCCAACGCGTTGGAGCGCACCAGCAGCTCGCAAATCTCCAGCGCCTCCTCCCCGCACGACGGCTGGTTCACCATCAGCTCTTCCAGGTTGATGCCGATGCGCTTGCCCCAGCCCGGGTCAAACGCGTGCTCGACATCGATGAACGCCGCCGCCCCGCCGGCCCGCTGCGCCTCGGCAATCATGTGCAGCGTGAGCGTGGTCTTACCCGAAGACTCCGGGCCGAACACCTCGACCACCCGCCCGCGCGGAATACCCGCGCCACCCAGCGCCAAATCCAGCGACAACGAGCTGGTCGAGATCCCGTCCGTCACCTGCCCCAGCCCGCCGGACAGGTACATGATCGAGCCCTTGCCAAAAGACTTCTCAATCTGTTGCAGGGCGCGGCCCAACGCCTCCTTGCGATTGTCTTCACGCTCGTCAGCCATCGCGGTGTCCTCTATGCTCGACCCGTAGCGCCAACCCGCCGGCGGCAACCGCACGGCGGCGTCCGCGCCGTCTCATAACCTCAGTACTCATTATGCAAACAAAGACCTAACTGTCAACCGCCCGCAGAGATATTTCCGCCCCTGGCCAGCGCCGCGCGCGGCACCCCGATGTCAACGACCACTACCCGCCCGACATACTCCCGGGCGGCCGGCGCGTACAAACCCGTCTTGCCGACCAGCATCGTGACCGTCGCATCAGCCCGAAAACACGGTTCCGCCGGCGCGCCCGTGTCACCATCCAGACCGCTCGGCAGGTCAATCGCCACACGCCGCGCCCGCGTGGCCCCGTTCGCCAGCACGATCAGCTCGCCCAGCACACCCCGCGGGGCGCCCTTCGAGCCCGTGCCCAACAGGCCGTCCACTATGACGTCCGCCTGCTCCGCCTCCACGCGCACCGCCGCCAGCCCCGCCGCCTCAAACGCCAACAAACGCGGAATCTCCATGCGCTCGGCGATCCGCAGGTTGACCTCGGCGTCGCCGCGCATGCGCTCCGGCGTGACCGCCAGGGCCAACCTCACCGCCACCCCCGCATTGTGCAAGTGCCGCGCCACGACGAAACCGTCACCGCCGTTGTTGCCCGCCCCGCAGAGTACCAGCACGCGCGCAGCCGACGGGTTCACCAGGCAGGCGTACACGAACTCGGCGATGCCCCGCCCGGCGTTCTCCATCAGCAGCAACCCCGGTATCCCGTAGTGCTCCATGGCCAGAACGTCCAGCCGCCTGACCTGCTCGCAACTCAGCGGCGCGCGCACCTCGTATGGAATGCCCACGAACGTCCTCCTTGCTCCGCTCCCGGGCGACCAGTCTGCCGCGCGGCCTACACGCGGCGCGCCGCCTTCACGACCGGCGGGTCGATCGGCTGCGACGCCTCGCCCATCGCCGGGTTCGCCTGTGTCGGCACGTTCTTGATGCGGTCAACGACGTCCAGGCCCTCGATCACGCGCCCGAACGCACAGTAGCCCCAACCATCCCGGCCGGGATGGTCGAGGAAGTCGTTGTCGGCCGTGTTGATGAAGAACTGCGACGTCGCCGAATGGGGTTCGCCGGTGCGCGCCATTGCGATCGTGCCGCGTTTGTTGCCCCGGCCCTTGGCCGCCTCGTTCTCGATCGGCGGATAGAGCCCGCTGCGCTTCGGGGCCAGTCCCTCGACGTGCCCGCCCCCCTGGATCATGAAGGTCGGAATAACGCGGTGAAAGACCGTGCCATCGAAGAAGCCGTCGTCGACGTATCGCAGGAAGTTCTCCGTCGTCGCCGGAGTCGTCGCTGCGTCCAGCTCCAGGACGATGCGACCCCAGGCTTCGGCTCCACACACGATCTCCATCTCGACGCGCGGCGCTGAGTCCGATCCGCTGGCCATAGTCTGCTCCTGACTGCTGTAGGTTGCGCGCCGCCGCGTAATGCCCCGCTTCGGTCGCGCGCGGCTGGTCAAACAGCCGAGCCCGCGCGCAAATGCTCCGGCCCCGCAGCCCACGCGGCGCGGGCCCGCCGACCATACGGCGCTTCAGACAACGTGCAGACTAGCGGCTGTCAGGCGATTAGTCATCCGGCTCGATCGGCTCATCGGGCTCGATCGGCTCCTCCGGCTCGTCGTACGGCTCCTCCGGCTCGTCCAGCGGTTCGTCCGGGGGCACATCAACCGGCCCACTGGACGGGTCCTGCGCCGGCTCATATCCCGGCGGAAACTCCGGGGGCACCTCCGGCAGATCGCTCGGACGCGGCACGGGACGCCGGCCGTGGACCGTCTGCTCCTCGGTCGACGGGGGCGATTCAATGCGCCGGGCCGCCTTGATGACCGGCGGACTATGCGGCAATGACCGCTCCACCTCGGTCACCTCGCGCCCCTCCTCCCGGTAGCGGTCGAAGCGCCGCTGCGCTGCCGGCGAGACGCGCGTGGGCACCGCGGCAATGCGGTCAATTACGTCCATGCCCTCCACGACCTCACCGAAAACCGTGTACCCGTAGGAGCCGAAGGCCGGATAATCCAGGTCCAGGTTGTCGGCGAGATTGATGTAGAACTGGCTCTGTGCCGTGTGCGGGTCCTTCTTGCGCGCTATGCCGATTGTGCCACGCTTGTTGCGCATTGCCCGGCGACTCTCGTTGCGGATCGGCTCGTCCAGACCGTCAGTCTTCAGCTCATTCGCGCCCGTATAGCCGCCGCCCTGAATCAGAAAGCCAGGCAGCACGCGGTGAAACACCGTGCCGTCATAGAAGCCCTCTTCAACGTACCGTAGGAAGTTACGCACGGTAACGGGCGTGCGGTCCGGGTTCAGGGTGATGACGATCCGGCCCCAGGGTTCGCCCTCCGCTGAGGTGATTTCCAGCTCCACCCGGGGCTGCTCACGCGATCGTTCCGCCGACCGATCCA
The DNA here is from genome assembly GCA_964550375.1 of uncultured Planctomycetales bacterium. Classification (GTDB taxonomy): domain Bacteria; phylum Planctomycetota; class Phycisphaerae; order UBA1845; family Fen-1342; genus JAAYXS01. Next base: position 104,530 of record CAZJYX010000008.1, read on the forward strand.
CCAGCCGATCCGCCGAAGTCACGCCCGCGTCGCCCTCAAGACGGACACTGGGATTAGGCCGCATCTCCCGCGGAGGAACCGGGGTGCGTCCCCGATTGCGCACCTCCGCTGAACGGCGCGGATTGGCCGCCGGTCGGTTCCTCTCCTGAGCCCAACTCGCCGTGGCGCCCACAACCGCGACCAGCCCCAAGCACAACCACGTAAGCCAGTTTCGCTTCTTCATGCCTGCCTGCTCCGTATCCGCAAAACGCCGCCGCGCGGGCGGAACCCATTCATTCTATTCCACGACCGGCCGCCGCGCCGACCCGCCCAGGATTTCGAACAGATCGTCCGGCAGCTCGGTCGGCCGCCCGTCGCGACCGACCAGCACCAGAGTCGTCCGACCTTCGCACAACAACTGACTTTCGCGGAACAGCCGATAATCGTGATCCACACGCACCGGCGTCAGCCGCTCCGTCCTCGTAGTTAGCTTGAGCGCGTCGTCATAGCGGGCCGGAGCCCGGAAGCGACATTCCAACCTCGCTACTACGTAATACAGTTCACGGGCCTCGAGGTCGCGATAACGGATGCCGTTCTGACGCAGCAGCTCCGTCCTGCCCAGCTCGAAATAAACGGGGTAGCACGAGTGGTGCACGTACCCCATCGCGTCTACTTCCGAATAACGCACCCGAATCTCAATGTCATGCGATTCCAGGACTTGTGGCACGCGCCCGTCCTCCATTTCCTCAATCCCGGCTACCCGCTCACGTGCCGCCGCTCACCACGCCGCGGCCGCATCGGCGTCCGGCTGCTCCGCCGGCCGACAGCGTACGCGCACCAGCCATACCGCCGCGCCCGCCAACAAGGTTCCCAGCATGATCAGGCCCAGTGCCTCGGCGTAATCCGCACCGGTGGGCGTCAGTATGTCCCCCGTCATCGTGCACAGGCCGAACGACGCCGCCAGCAACCCGCCAACCAGTCGTCGTCGCCCCGCCGCCAGCCGCCCGTCCGCCAGCCAGGCCAGCACGGTCGCGTACGGCAGCAGCATCGTAACAAAATGGGCCTTCCACGACAGGCCCGAAAGCAGCAGCATCGCGATCAGCACCAGGCTCACTTCGGCGGCAAAGGCCAGCGGCTGGCGCGCCGGACGCAGGCGGCCCCGACAAACCCACGCCAACCCGAGCACCGTCAGGCCGGCAACGCCAAAACGCACAACGCTCCGGGCGCCTTCCGACAGGTTCACGATCGTCCAATGCACGTCCGGCACAAATGTCGGATGCGGCCCGAACAGGCGGTTGAGCATGCCCACCAGCGCCTGGTTGGTATGCTCCGAACGCACCGCACCGCGCTCCAGGAAACCGGCCACGACCGCGTGATACCACCCACCAAGAAGCTGCCAGTTGCTCTCCCACCCCAGACACACCGCCGGCCAAACCACCAGGAATAGCGCCAGGCCAAGCGCGGCCCCAACCAGCACACGCCACCAACCCTTGTAGGCGAAGTAGACCAACAGCAGCGCCGGCGTCACCTTCACGCTGACGGCGGCCGCGACGGCGATTCCCGCCGCCACGTGCCAGCCGCGCGCCAATAGCCAACAGCCGCCCACAATCGCCAGCAACAGCAACGTGTTGACGTTTCCCACGCCGAGGTCGTTGCCTATGAAGCGCCAGGTCAGCGCCAGGCTGCCCAGCGCCACGATTGGCGGCACGTCCTCCCCCGGCGGCGCGCACAGCCGCCACGCCGCCCGGGCACTCACTACAATCGCCATCCACTTGACGGCCTGAAAGACCGCCGCCGCGACCACCACCGGCAGCTTAGTCAGCGGCCAGAGCAGCGTCAGGAAAAACGGCGGATACACGTAGAACGCGCCGTAACGCTCGTAGAACGGCTGATCCGGGGCGCTCACCAGCGTCTCAGCGTTCTGCAGCCACCCCACCAAGTCCGGGAACCGCGTCCGGACCGCATGCTGAAACATCCACTGGTCCAGCACGAATGGCACCAGTAGCACGGCACACAGCGCCAGTACGGCCGACGCCTGGCCGCGAGCGCGGAAGCCGTGGTGATCCCAGCCCAGGCGCGCCAGCAAACCGGCGGAATTCGGCCCTGCTGCAACGATTTGCTCGACTCCGGACATTACCTCGTCAGCGCGCCTGCTTGTGCGTACCATCGCACCAGGGCATGTTCCCGCTATGGTGACACTGGCACACCCACTTCTTCTCCGCCGTCGTAATCTCGACGATGATCGGCGAACAACCCGTCTGCATGCGCTGGTGCGAGCCATCGCAATGCGGCAGCTTCGCCGACCAGCCACAGGTGCAGTAGGCCTTCTTGCCCGGCGTCTCGTCAACCGTGATTGGGCCGGTGCCATGCTTCGGATCGGCCATGGTGCGTATCCTCCGTATGTTGCTCGCCGCGCTGCCGCAATCGGATCAAGGCGGATTATAGCGGCGCCGCGCTCGCCGGGCGCCCCGGCGCTTGTCCGCGCCGCCGCGCGTGTCTATAACCGACAGGCGGCGTATGCCCCCGCCGGAGTGACGACCATGACCAACGCCGACGTGACCAGAATGTTTGAGGAGGTCGCCGACCTCCTGGAAATCCAGGGTGCCGATGCATTCCGCATCAATTCCTACCGCCGCGTCGCCCGGACCGTCAGCGACCTGGCGGAGGATATCCACAACATCGCGGCGCGCGGCGAACTGAACACGCTGCCGGGCGTCGGCGCCAGTTCAGCCCGCAAGATCCAGGAACTCCTGGACACCGGGCAGCTCGAGCAACGAGCCGAACTGGTCCGCGCAGTGCCCGAGTCGCTGCTCGAGCTGCGCGACATCCAGGGACTCGGCCCCAAGAAGATCGCCCTGCTGTGGCGCGAGCGCGGCATCACGTCGCTGGCCGAACTGCGCACGGCCATTGACGCCGGCCGGCTGGAAGGCCTGAAGGGCTTCGGCGAGCGCTCCATCGCACTCCTGCGCCGCGGCCTCGAATTCGTAGAGAAGAGTGCTGGCCGCATCCGGCTGGGGGTCGCCACGGCCGTCGCGGCCGGGCTGCGGGCGGCCGTCCTGGACCTGCCGGGCGTGCAGCGCGTCGAGCCGGCCGGCTCACTTCGCCGCGGCTGCGAGACCATCGGCGATTTGGACCTGCTCTGCGTAGCCGCGGATCCCGAACAGACCATCGCCGCCTTCACGCAGCTCCCCGGCGTGCAGCAGATCCTCGCCGCCGGCCAGACCAAGGGGTCCGTGCTGTTCGAGTACCGCCCGCGCCGCAGCATCCAGGTCGATCTGCGCGTCGTGCCGGAAGAGTCGTTCGGCGCCGCCTGGCAGTACTTCACCGGCAGCAAAGCCCACAACGTCCGGCTGCGCGAGCGCGCCGTGCGCCGCGGCTGGAGCCTGAACGAGTACGGCCTCACCGCCGGCAAGAAAACCATCGCCGCACACACGGAGGAGGAGATCTACGCCGCCCTGGAGCTGCCCTGCTTTCCGCCGGAGCTGCGCGAGGACCGCGGCGAATTCGACCTGGCGGAGATCCCCGCCAACCTGATTCGCCTCGAAGACATTCGCGGCGATCTGCACATGCACACGGTCGCCAGCGACGGCGTGGCCACCATTGCCGACTTGGTGGCCGGCGCGAAAGAACGCGGCTACGCCTACGTCTGCATCACGGACCATTCGCAGAGCAGCACTATCGCCAACGGCCTGTCGCGGGAGCGACTCGAACAGCAGATTACCGAAGTGCGCAAGCTGGCCGGCAAGACCAAGGGCATGGCAGTCTGGATCGGCACCGAGGTGGACATCCTGGCCGACGGCACGCTCGACTTCCCGGACGACCTGCTAGCACAGCTCGACTTCGTCGTCGCCTCGATTCACGCCGGCATGGGCACGGACCTGGAGGCGAACACGCGGCGCACGCTGGCGGCCATGCGCAACCCCTACGTCAACGCCATCGGCCACCCCACCGGCCGGCTGATCAACAAGCGCGACGCCATGCCGGTCGACATCGCCGCCGTCGCCCGCGAAGCGGCCCGCACCGGGACCGCGCTCGAAATCAACGCCTCCAACCTGCGGCTCGATCTCAAGGATCAGCACGCGCGCCTGGCTCGCGACCTCGGCGTAACCATCACGATCAACACCGACGCCCACGCCGTCGATCAGTTCGATGAGATGGCCTACGGCATACTCACCGCACGGCGCGCCGGCCTCTTGAAGGGCGACGTGCTGAATACGCGCACGGCCCGCGAGGTAGCGGAGTTCGTCGCCGCCAAGCGCCGCGGCCGATAACAGGTGGCGCGTTCCGCAAGTCAACCGAAATCCGCCCCGGCGCAGGAATAATCCGCGCAACACGTACGTTACTCATGGTGGATTCGAACGGTGCCTGACCGCCGACCGATCGAACCCGCGACAAGAAGAATTCAGGCCAGGCGCGAACCTGCTTGAGCCGTAGATTCTGTCCCTCCTCCTTCGGACGACCCTGAGTTGACTGGGCCGGCCGGGTTTGGAAGCCGCTTATCCCCGAGGCGGCTTCGGGCTCGACGGCCCACGTCTTTGCGCACGCCCCCCGATAACGGCCGACCGTAAGGCTTGCCCGACGGCGTCAGTGCTCCGAAAATGCCGTCTGCGGATACGCGAACCCGTGTGAATGAGGAGGCCGGCTGTGCAGCACATGAGGAACCTGATCGTTCTGGTCGCAATCCTGGTAGTCGCAGGCTTCGCCCTGGGAGCGGGCGCCCCCGAGCGTACGCACGACATCACAGTCGATGACTACTTCACACTTCATTACATGTACGACTGCGCCACCGCCCCGGACGGCAAACACGTCGCGTTCACTGACCTCTGCTGGGGCGAAGAGGATGAGTCCCGCCGCTTCGACCTGTGGGTCGTCAACACGCAAACCAAGCGCCTCCAGCGGCTCACGTTCGAGCACGTTAACGACCATTCGCCCCAGTGGGCGCCAGACAGTGAGCACCTCTACTTCATCAGCAAGCGCAATCGCGGCGACAAGCTGCCCCCCTACGACGGCAGCAGCCAGGTCTGGGTCACCACGCCCCGGCTCGGCGACCCGTTCCCCATCACGCGCGTCAAGGGCGGCATCCAGGCCTACCAGCTCGCCCCGGACGGCCAGACGCTGTACTACACCAAGACCGGCGAAGAGGGCTTCGACGAGTGGAAGGAGCTGCGCAAACGCTACCCGGACATCGCCTACGGCAGCGGCCCCGTCAAATACACGGAACTCTGGAAGCTCAACCTCGAAACCTGGCGCGAGGAACGCCTCGTCGCCGCCAAACGCGTCATCAACAGCTTCAAGGTCGCGCCGGACGAGAGCCGCATCGCCATGATCACCTCGCCCGACAACCGGCTGCTGACCCTCGAAGGCCAGTCGCGCATCGACATCTATGACGCGGCCACCAAGGAAATCACGACATTGCCGGACCGCCTCTACCGCGCCGCAGCCCCCTCCCCCTACGGCTGGCTCGAGAACCTGGCCTGGTCTCCGGATGGCCACGCCCTTGCGTACACCGTCAGTTTCGACGGCTACCCCTCCCAGCTTCTGGTCACCGAGTGGCCGGGCGGCACGCCCCAGACCCGCATCCTTACACGCCCCGACGGCGTTGAGATCAGCGGCCACCTGCAGTGGTTGCCCGGCACGGACGACCTCTGCTTCCTGGCCGAACACCGCGCCCGCTGCCGCGTCTACTGCATCAGTGCAGTACGCGACGACGGCCAGGGCTCCGCTCGCACACTGACCCCCGGCGACGTCGTCGTGCACGCTTTCAGCTTCCCCGCCGATGGCCGCAACCTCGACTTCATAATGTCCGATCCCGGCAACATTCAGGACATCTACCGTGTGCCAACCGCCCCGCCGGCCGGCGAATTCGTCCGGCTCACGCGCCTCAACCCGCACATGGACACCTGGAAGCTCCCGCAGATCTCCCTCGTGACCTGGGCCGCCCCGGACGGCACCGAGGTCGAGGGCATCCTCGAGCTACCCTACGGCTACACGCCCGACCAGGGCCCCTTGCCTATGATCGTTGAGCTGCACGGCGGGCCGTCGTCCGCCACCATGTACCACATCCGCTACTGGATCTACGGACGCACGTTGCTCGCCGCCAAGGGCTACGCCCTGCTCAGCCCCAACTACCGGGGCTCGACCGGCTACGGCGACACCTTCATGACCGACCTCATCGGACGCGAGAACGATATCGAGGTCAAGGACATCCTGGCCGGCGTCGACGCCATGATCGCCCGCGGCATCGCCGATCCCGACCGGCTGGGCATCATCGGCTGGAGCAACGGCGGCTTCCTCGTCAACGCCCTCATCACGACCACCCAACGCTTCAAGGCGGCCAGCAGCGGCGCCGGCGTGATCGATCAACTGATGCAGTGGGGGCTCGAGGATACGCCCGGACACGTCGTTAATTACATGCGCGGCCTGCCCTGGGAACGGACGGAGGCCTACCTCCTCGCCAGCCCGGCCTACAATCTCGACCGCGTCACGACGCCGACGCTCGTGCATGTCGGGGCCAATGATGAACGCGTGCCCCCGGCCCACTCCCAGACGCTGTACCGGGCCCTGGCTGAATACACCAACGTCCCCACCGTCCTGCTGGTTTACCCCAAGGCCGGGCACGGCCTGACGATCTACAAACAACGCAAGGCGAAGCTGGAATGGGACCTCGCGTGGTTCGAAAAGTACATTCTGAGCACACCCGGAGAGCAACCGCAGCCGTCCGGCACAGGCACCCCCACACCCGCTGAAGAGCAAGACTGACGCCCGGCTGCAGCGTCGCCGTCAGTTGCCGCGCTCGAGCAGGTTGGCGATCTCGCGAATCGCCTGGCCATACGCGCACGCACAGCCGCGATCGAAGGCGTGGATATCGTGCCAGCCTTCGTCCTCAGCCGCCAGAAACCCCGGGATCAGCACACGGCCGGTGGCAGCGTCGCTCGCGGCCACCTCACCGGTCGTCGCCAGGAAGAGCCGGTAATGCCAGTCCGCGCTCCTCCGGTGCCGCCGGCATTCATCGGCCTTCAGCTTGTCGTAATGCTCCCATTGGAGCAGACCGCCCTCGAAGGCCTCGTCCAGGATACGGCCGACATGCGTCCCCCACTCCCTGATCATCTCGTTCTTGCGGGTCATCGCGGAGAATGTCGGCCATCCAGTCGATTCGGTGCTGAACGAACTCAATGCCCGCTCAAACCGGCCGGCCAGCGCCCGCAACCGCTCGCCAAGCTCGTGCGTTCCCACCACGCTGGACATGACAGAACCCTGACAAACCAGGCACCAAGGTCCGATAGCTGTGTATCGGCCATCCCCGGGCCTCAAATTCGAGAACTGCGACTTGATCGCCGTCTATACCAATATAGTACCTGCGCCAGCCCGTCATGGTTCCGCAAAGACCGGCGCCCAACCAATAACTATCGGAACGACAATAGTTTAAGATGCACCCTTTTCCCGCACCGCCGCCGAAAAAGCCCCCGCATTGCCCCCCAACCGCGGCGCCTCGCCCCGTCAGGCGCTGTGCACCAGCCGCTCTGCCTCGGGCGAATCCGGCTCAGCCGTTCCCACCGCCCGCTGCTCCATTAGCCCCTCCCAGTGCTTCTCGTTAAATAAGCATCCTGGATCGCCGGCATTCAGCACGCCATAGTAAGCGTCCGCACGCGCCAAACAGCCCCCGCAGTAGGTCTTGAATTCGCACACCTCGCAGTGTGTCAGCCGTCGATTACGGTCACACGTGATTTCCCAGAACTGGTTGTTGCGGGCGATGTCACCCAGTGCTCGTGTCCGAACGTTCCCCAGCAAGCGGTGCGGCAGATACACGCAGGGCGTCACGTCGCCGTTCGGCTCAATAGCCACGTAGCAGCGCCCCGCCCCGCAGCCGCCCAGGTATTTGGCGACCACGCGCGCCTTCCAGCCCGCCCCTGAGCCGGCATGGCTGGCTGCCGTGCGCCCGTCAATGGGCGCATGCGCCAGGCAGACCTTGCCCAACTGCGGCGCCGTTGACAGGATGCCGATCCGCCCGCTCTGCATCCACTTGTTCAGCGTGCGCAGCAGGCTCTCACGCTCGCGCGGGTTCAGATCGCTGTCGGACATCTCCAACCCGCGCCCGACCGGAATGAAGTTGAAATGCGCAAACGTGCTGGCGCCGATATCGACCGCGAAGCGAATCATGTCCTCGACTTCGCCGAAATTCCCCCGGTGCACGCACATCGCCACACCCAGCCGCAGCCCCGGTTGCGCCACCACCGCCCGCATCCCCGCCACCGTCCGCGCCCACATCCCCGGAACACCGCGAAACGCATCGTGCCGCTCGGCATCCACGGAGTCCAGCGAAATCTCCACGTAGCTCGCCCCCGCCTCCGCCAGTTCGGCCGCCAGCCGCGGCGTCAGCGTCGTCCCGTTCGTCGCCACGCTGGTGTGGATGCCATGCTCCCGGCAACGCCTGAGCACGGGCAACAGGTCTCGATCGATGGTCGGCTCGCCCCCCGCGAACGCGATCATGGGAACATACAACTCGCCGGCCTCGTCAACGACGCGCAGCCGCTCGGCCAGCGTCAGTTCGTCAGCCAGCGGCCGGTGGGCCGTGTCCTGGTAGCAGTGTTGGCACTTCAAGTTACAGCGGTTCGTGAAGTTCCACACGACGAACATCGGCGCCGAAAAACGCTGCGGCACACTCAGGCCAAATTCCGCCACGCTCCGCACCGTCAGCACCAGCCCGCGCACCGTGCTGCGATGCTCGGCCACCCGCTGCCGAAACGTCGCGTCCGGCGTTGACCCCTTGATCCGGCGAATCACCTGGTGCACCGGCCAGTACAGCAGGCGCCGGCCCCACGACGCCCGCGGATCGGCATAGGACTCGATCGCCTCCTCGATGATCGTTCGCTGGCCGCGCCGCGCCCGGCTGATATAGCCCAACAGCTTGCGCACGGCGTACCGGCCCAGCACGTCCTCCAGCCAGTGGTGGTAGTTCAGGTCGAACCGGCAACTCGCTTCCCCGTACGCCCGGCTGCGTTGCAGGCTCGTCTGCCGCAGGTATTCCCCAGAACTGATGTACCCGTCGTCGGTCCGGGTCGAACCTTTGTCGGGATTGGACGAAACCGGCCAGCGGTCGCGGTACTGCTTGCCGACCTTGCGCGCCGTCGAGTGCGGTGCCGGCTCCGTCCGGCTGTCCGCCACCTGACGTCCCGTCGCCGCTGATGTGTCACCGCGGGCCATGCCGCTCCTCCGGGCTCGCCGTCCTGAACCGACCTGATGCCAGTCGGAATATACGCGCAACACGGTCAACCCGCGAGCGGTAACAGCCGCGGAACTCGCCGGCGCGGCCTGGCCGCCCGAGCGCCACCCAGTACTGCAGTCAGGAGGAACCCCACACACGTCCGCGCGCATCCGGCTGCCCGGATTACCCGGCCGAGCGCGAATCCGACCGTTGTCGCCGCGCGTGCGTCACGACGCGCAGTTGCGGTTGCTCCGGCCAACCCGACACGTGCAACTCGCTATGCCCGCTGAGCAGCTCGACCAGCCGCCGCCCGATGAACTCCGCGCGCCAGCCGCGCAGCAGCAGCGGGTCCTCGCCCGACTCGCCAGAGCAGTAATCGAGCAGTTCGCGCAACCGCTGCGTAGTGCACACTAGCTCATGGCTTACGCCAGCCTCCTCACACGTGGCCCGAGTCACGGCCGACAGAATATCGAGCATCACCTTGCCAGCAGGCGTCTCGCGCGGCGGCCGGAAGGGAACCGGCCACTGGCTCTTCGGCGTAGCGCTGGCCTCGGCGATCACGCCCAGTAACTCCTTTACGACCTTACGGTTACGCGCCTGAGGAAAACCACGCAGCACCTCAAGGTCCGACGCCCGCGTCGGCCGCCGCAGCGCGATCTCCACCAGCACGTCATCCCGCACCAACGCCCGTAGCGGCCGGTTGCGCTCCTTCGCCCAGTCGTCGCGCCACGCAATCAGCCGCTCCAGCACGGCCAAACCCAGTCCGTCCAGGCGCTTGGTCCCCTTGAGACGATGAAGCCGTTCCTGCACCGGCGGCTGGTAGTACTGCGGATCCTCGAAGCGGAGCAGTTCCTCGGTTACCCAGGCGGTACGCCCGCTCTCGTCGAGTTGGCGCGCCAGTTTCGTGTGAATGCCCGGAAGATGCACCACGTCTTCAACGGCATACCTGACCTGTGCATCCGTCAGCGGTCGCCGCAGCCAATCCGTCAGTGTCTGCGCCTTCGTGATACGCCGGCCGGCCACGTCCGCCACCAGCCGCGACAGGCTCAGCGGGTAGCCGTACCCCACGAAACCCGCCGCCGTCTGCACGTCGAACACATTCCGCGGCGGCTTACCCGTGGCCCGCAGGCAGACCTCGAAGTCCTCCTTGCCCGCGTGCACCACCACCCGCACGGATTCGTCCGTGACGAGCCCCCAAAACACGCTCATATCGATGTCCGCGGTCGGATCGATCAGCACGGTCGTGCCGTTCGCCGCCACCTGAACGAGGCACAACGCTGCCTCATATGTCTCGTCACGGATGAACTCGGTATCAAAGGCCAGGCAGCCGGTCTGTCGCCACGCCCCGCACAAGTCCTCCAGTGCCGGCTGCGTGGTCACAATCTCGACGTCGGTCATGCCATCCTCAACCAAAAACGGGCGCTGAACGCCGGCGCGCCGCTTGGCGATCAATCTTCCGGTCAGTTCCGTTTGCCGTGCGCTCTCGCGATAGGTGCGCCAGGCCAACAACGCCGCAACTGCAAACTCGCAGTATAACCGCTGCACCAAGCTCAAAACTACATGCAAGCCATCGTAAACCGGCCGTCCGGGATCAGGCGATGTGCCGCCCGCCGTCGACCGGCAGCACCGCGCCGGTAATGTAATCGGTTTCGCGGAGGACGAAATGCACAGTAGCGGCGATGTCAGCAACAGACCCGGCGCGTTGCAGGGGGATCTTCGCGGTCAGGCGAGCGCGGGTCTCGGCCGAGTAGTCGTCCGGCCAGGCAGCCACGCCGGGAGCGATCCCGACCACGTTGATCCGTGGTGCCAGGGCGCGGGCCAAGACGCGCGTGAGCGTCTCCAGGGCCCCCTTTGAGACCATGTAGGCCAGATGCCCCGGCCAGGGCTGCTGCGTGGCGGCGTCGCAGAGGTTGATGATCCGGCCGCCGGCCTGTTCGAGCGCCGGCCGGGCGGCGTGCGCGAGCAACATCGGGGCGGTCAGGTTGACGCGCAGGGTCCGTTCCCAATCGTCGATCCGAAAGGACTCGACGGTCATTTGCTCGAAGACGCTGGCGTTGTTAACCAGGATGTCCAGCCGGCCAAAACGCGCCAGAACCGCGGGCACGAGGTCGGCAGTCTGATCCCCCACGGCCAGGTCGGCCCGAAAAACCTCCGCCTGAACGCCTAGCGTCCGGCAAGCAGCGGCGGCGGCGGCAATCTCGGCCGCGCTCTGCCGGTAGTGCAGCGCAACGTGGCTGCCGGCCTGGGCCAGGCGCTCGGCGATGGCGCGCCCGACACGCCGGGCGGCGCCGGTTATCAACGCGACACGTCCCTCAAGCTCCATCCGCCATGCTCCGCTGGGCCGGGTAGCGCACCCATTGCAGACACAGCCCCTGCGGCGGGGCCGTCTGCCCGGCCTGACTGCGGTCCCGGCTTGCCAGGACGCTGGCGACGCGTTCCGGCGGCCAGTGACCCCGACCGATCTCCACCAACGTACCAACCATAATACGAACCTGATTGTAGAGGAAGCGTTCGCCCTCCACGTCGATATGCACTCGGCGGCCACGCCGCCAGATTCCAACGCGGTTGATCGTGCGAGTAGTGGTCTCGCGCGGGCTGCCCTGGTTGGCGAACCCGGCGAAATCGTGCAACCCGATGAATGCCGCCGCCGCCCGGCGCATGCGGTCGAGATCCAGCGGATGCCACACGTGCCAGGCATAGCGGGCGGCCAACTCCTCCGCGGGCGCGTGCTGACTGGCATAGAGCGTGTAGCGATAGAGTTTGCCGAGCGCGTCGCGTGAGGCATGGAAGGTCGGCGGCACGTCGGCGGCATGGACTATCGTCACGTCCGGTGGCAGCCGGCTTGCCAGGGCGCGGCGCAGGTTCTCGATCGGGATGACACAGGAAGTGCGGAAGCCGGCGGTCTGACCGCGGGCGTGCACGCCGGCGTCAGTACGGCTGGCGGCGGCGAGGCTGGCCGGATGGCGCAGCGTGCGGATGAGAACGTGCTCGACCTCCTGCTGCACGGTGCGTTGGCCGGCTTGCGACTGCCAGCCGGAGAAGTCGCTGCCGTCGTAGGCGATGATGAGCTTGACGTTGCGCTCCATGGCCGTGGATGTTAGAGGAGGACCTGGCGCCAAGCCACCGCGCTCGCGGCTCTCCTGGCGCGCATGGCCTACCTGCTACTGCAGCCAGTCGTAGGTCCAGGGCAGATCGACGCCGCTGCCGGTCCAACGCGAGTTATCAACCTCGCGATCGTTCAGGTCATCGCCCATCTCGACGCCGCCGCCGGGACCTTCCTTGTAGCCCAGGTCTTTCAGCGTACTGGTCGAGACGTGGCCGTCCAGCCAGAGGACGTTGCCGCGGCCGGAATGGCGGGCATGCAGGGCCGTGCGAACCTGCGGCGACTCGTCGAAGCCGGCCATCTCGCCGTTGACCGGATCGACGCGCGGCGGATCCAGATTAAACCCCTCGTTGCCGTACGCATTGTCGTTCTCGCTGCCGCGCCCGTTGTTGACGTACTCGCGGCGCTCGTGGATCGGAAACGAGGCGGCGGTCCCCATGCAGTCGGCCATGGCCACGGTGCGGGCCGGGTAGCGGATGCTGGTGAACCGCACTGGCCAGTTCTTGTAGCCCGAGCTCGCATCGCCCGCGACGCGCAGGCGCGAGTTGCCTAGGAAATGGTAGTTCCAGCCGTAGCTGCCGTTGCGCTCGTCGACCCAGTGCGACACCGACGGACAAACGTACACCGCGTAGGCGTAGTCCTGCTGGTCGCCGGGCTGGCCGAAGATGTCCTGCTCGTTCTTGCAGCCGCGCGGATCCGCGAAGGGCGGCACGCCCACCGCGGTGCTCATGATCGCCACGGCCGTGGGACGGTACTTGCGCCGGCCGAAGATCATGGCGTAGGGATTGCAGGAATCGTCGGGAAACTTGGGGAGCCGGCTGGGCATCAGCACGCCCTTGTTCTCACTAACATAGATCATGATGCCGTGCCCGAGGACATGCAGGTTGGACAGGCAGCGCGTGGCGCGGCCCTTCTGCCGCACGGCGCCGAGCGCCGGCAAGAGGAGGCCGGTCAGCAGCGTGATAATGGCGATTGTTACCAGCAGCTCGATCAGGGTGAACCCGCGGCGAGTCGCCCCGGCATCGCGATATGGCCTTGATCGGGTAACCACATCAAAACTATAGCACGCTCGCCGGGAGCTGCCCAAGGGTGTCTCCGAGGCACCGCATGCCGGCCGGCGGAATCGCCGGGCGACGAAGAACCCCGGCGGCCACCGGCGCCGCACCGGCCGGCACGCCCTATAATGGCGGCGACGGCTGTTCGCCCGGGTCGGTGCGGCCCCGTTGGCGCGTGCCTGGTGGCCGCTCGAAGCGCTGGAGTGCTTACGATGCTGAAACGACCGATTTCGCTGTGTGGTTTGCTGCTCGGTCTTAGCGCGCTCATCACCGGCTGTGACGCTAATCCGTTCTGGTTGGCGCTGAGTATCACGCCGACATCGCTGCCCAACGCGGTTGAGGGCAGGATGTACGTGCAGGAGCTGGACAGCACCGGCCTCAGCCCGGAAACCTGGCGCGTGACCGACGGGGCACTGCCGCCGGGGATGGTCCCGAATCGGACGACCGGGACAATCAGCGGCGTGCCGACGGCGGCGGGCACGTACAACTTCACGATCTCGGTCGAGGACGGCTCGTCGCCGCCGCGGACGGGCCAGCGCGCCTACACGCTGACGGTGCTGCCCATGCTGCAGCTCAGCAGCACGGTGGACCCGGCGCGCCTGAACATGCCGTACAGCTTCACGCTGGGGCTGTCCGGCGGCGTGCCGCCCTTTATATTCTCGGCAACGGGGCTGCCGGACGGCCTGACGCTTGACCCGGCCACGGGAGCCATCACCGGCACGCCGACCATGGCGAACCTGGGTGCGGAAGTGCAGATCACGGTCGTGGACAGCGGCGATCCAGTGCAGACTGACAGCATGACTATCACGCTGCGGGTTCAGCCGCGCGGCGTGGCCATCCAGACGACGACGTTGCCAAACGCCCAAGTGGGCGTGGAGTACCTGGAGCAGATCGTGGCAATCCTGGGTCTGCGGCCGTATGAGTGGGCGATAACAAGCGGGGCGCTGCCGGGCGGATTTACGCTGCAGAGTGCGACGGGTGTGGTCTGGGGGACGCCGACGCAAGCGGGGACCTTCGCGTTCACGGCCCAGGTTACCGACGGCGACGACCCGGCCTCAACTGACAGTGTGGAGCTTGTGATTACGGTGGTCCCGTAGCAGAGGGTACCGGTGGGCGCGGACGGGGTTGAGTTCCTTGCGCGCAGCCGTTGCACGTGCTGCTTGACGTTCAAGCGCGTGTTGATGAGCGTTGTGGGATGTCGCGGATGCCGGCATGAGCCCGGGGAGAGTTCTTATGCGACCAATGGTATGTGTCGTTGCGCTGTCACTGTCACTGGCCCTGGTTGGTTGTGATCGGGGACCGCGCGACGGGGCAGCGCATTTCGAGCTTGGCAAGCCGGCCCCGCCGCTGAGTGTTGAGAAGATCGTGCAGCCGGCCGAAGGGACCAATGCAACGTGGCGGGCCCTGCGGGGCAAGGTGGTCGTGTTGGAGTTCTGGGCCACCTGGTGCGGCCCGTGTGTCGCCGCCATTTCCCATTTGAACGAGTTGGCGGACACGTTCAAGGACCGTCCGGTCCAGTTCATCGCCGTGACGGACGAGCCGGAGGCCTTGGTGCGGCAATTCCTTACGCGCAAGCCCATGCGGGCCTGGGTTGCGCTCGACACGGATCGGTCGATGTTCCAGGCCTATGGCGTCGAGGGGATCCCCAGGACGATCGTCGTGGACGGCCGAGGCGTCGTGGTTGCGGATACACACCCCACGATGCTCAACGCGGAGGCGCTGGAGAACGTCCTGGCGGGCCGGCCGGCGGGGCTGCCGGTGATGACCCCAACATCGAAGTCCTTTCCGGCTACGAGTTCAGCCGACGACGATAGCACCCCGGCTTTGGTGGAGGTCGTGATTCGCAAGGGCACCGATGCCGCCGGATCCGTGGTGGGTTTCAACGAGACGGGCGCCGAATTCCGAGGATGCCCATTACGATGGATAATCGAGAGCGCCTACGATTGTAAGTCTCATCAGATTGTGTTGCCCGACGAGCTGCGCAGCGCGCGTTTCGACGTTAAGGCCAAGGCCACCGGCGGATTCGAGGCGGCGCGCCCGCTGCTGCAATCGGCCCTCACGTCGGCCCTCGGGCTCACGCTGCGGCGTGAGACCCGCCAACTGGATGGCTACCGCCTCCTGGTCCCCGCCGACGGAACCCACAAGCTCGTCCCTTCGGCAATGGACGTCGGCAGCCATAGCGGAGGCGGAACCGACGCGGCCGGCATGATGAACTACACCATGGCCAACCAGACGGTCGGCGCGCTTTGCGAGATGTTCGGCCACCGCCTGGGTTGTCCGGTACGCGACGAGACGAATCTCGAGGGCCGGTTCGATGTCCTCCTCGAATGGAAGCAGGGGGACAACGCGGACTTCATCCGGGCGGTCCGCGAGCAACTCGGCCTCGAGCTACAGCCCGCGCAACAGAGCGTCGATATGCTGATCTTCGAGTCGGCGGACGTGCCGCCGGCTGCCCCGGCGCCTGCAACCGAAACCGCTCCCGACGCGCCGGACTAGCCCGCAACCTCCACGCGTCATGGCATAGCCGATCGGAGCCGAGGCGCCGGTGGCTTCGGTGGGCAGGCTCACCACTTGACGGCAGCGCGCGGGCCATTGGGGCAACGCTGCGCCGTGGCGGCGCAGAAAGACGGGAAGGCCGCGGAGAGCAGCCTTCCCGTTGGTTATTGGCTTCGGAGAGCCGTTAGCGACCGCGGCCGTAACCGCCGCCGCCCCCGCCGTAACCGCCGCCGCTGCGCGGCGCGCGCGGCTTGGATTCGTTGACCGTCAGAGGTCGCCCACCGTGGTCTTTTCCGTTCAGCGCGGTGATGGCGGCCTGCGCCTCCGCGTCGGAGCCCATCTCGACAAACCCAAACCCCTTGCTCTGGCCCGTCGAGCGGTCTTCAATGACCTGCGCGCTCTCCACGGTGCCATGCTGAGTGAAGAGCTGTTCGAGATCAGAACTGCTCACGCCGTAGCCCAAATTCCCAACATACAGTTTCCTACCCATCGTATTTCTCCTATCGATGGAACATGCAACCCAATATTTTACTTTCAGGGTCTTGCTTGAAAGTGACCGTGGTTCCGGCCAAGAAGGAGGGAGTACGATCCAGGCGGTAAACTGCGGGACTTGCGGCAACAGCGCCGTGTCTCGGCCTCGTTCGTCAATCCTACCACCAATATTGTACCACGGATCGCCGGAAAGTACAGGGGCTATTCTGTGGCAGCCGTTTTTTCCGGCGGTTGCTGGTTCGCGGCTGCACTCGCCGAATCAGTTGGGGTACGGCCTGTGGGCGCCAGTAGGCGGCAATTGCCGGCCCGGGTGGCGGGGATGTGCCTGAGCTTCCAGGCCCGGCACCCATCATGCATCCGCCATGGTCGCTGGAGAGTTCAGCGCCGCGCCGTGCAGGACACGCGACAATCGCGAGGGGAGGTCGGGGCATCCCTCGTCAGCGGCCAGATGTCGCGCGGCCAGGAAGTCCCAGCAGTTCCTCTGACTCTGGCGCAGGTTCTTGCGATAAGACAGACTGGCGACTAGCGCGATCAGCGGTTTGCGCCGATGCCACAGGCTGCCCCAGACCCGGCGGAGGATGTTGCGCAGCGAGTAGAACGTTCCGTCGCAGGTCTCCATCTCGCGAAGCAGTTGGGCGTGCGAGAACCGGCGGTAGCGGGCCACGGGAAACGTCAGCGTGTAGTAGCGCCAATCCTGTGGAAACGCGCCCGCGGCGATGCGGCCTTGTGCCGCGAAGTCGTCCCATAGCCTGGTGCCGGGCAGCGGGGTGAGGAACAGGCTGTTGAGAATGTCGATGCCGTAGTGTCTCGCTGCCTCTGCAATCCGGCGACCGACGCCGGGTTCGTCGCTGTCCAAGCCCATGATGAACGAGCCGACGACGAGGATCTTGTGCTGTTGGATACGACGCACGGACGTCGCCAGGTCGCGGCCATTGAGCAGGTTGAACTTCTTGCCGACCTCCTTCAAGCCGGCCAGAGTGGGCGACTCGAAGCCGATGAACACGCCGGCGCAGCCGGCGCGGGCGGCGAGCGCGAGCAGCTCATCGTCGTCGGCCATGTTGATAGTCACCTGGGCGATCCAGCGTTTGTTCAGCCTGGCCCGGATCATGGCGCGAAAGAGCTCCTTCGTGCGGGCAATGTGTCTCTGGCTGGTGCCGATCAGATTGTCGTCGACCACGAGGACCAGCTTCTCGCGAATCAGGGCGAATTCGCGGACCACGTCGGCAATGGGCCGTTGACGGTAGCGAAACCCGTTGAACGCGGTCACGCTGCAGAAGCTGCAATTGAGTGGGCAGCCGCGCGTGGTCTGGATGGAGCCGCAGGCGTAATCGCCGCTGAGCAGGTCATGGCGGGCGGGCGGCATCGCGTCCATCGGCGCATGGGTGCCGGCGTAGCGGGGCTGCAACGTGCCCTGCCGCGCGTCAGCGAGGACCTGGGGCCAAACAAGCTCGGCCTCGCCCGTCACGACTGAGTCGACGTGGACCGTAGCCTCCTCCGGACACATCGTGGCGTGGATGCCGCCCATGACGACCGGCACACCTCGCCCGCGAAACTCGCCGGCGAGCTCGTACGCACGGTTGGCCTGCGAGGTAAAGGCGGTCACGCCGACGAGGTCGGGGCACGGCAGCTTGTCGTAGTCAGGCGTGCGGATGTTTTCGTCGAAGATCGTTATCTGCCAATCGCGGGGGGTCAGTGCCGCGAGGGTGAGCAGACCCAATGGCTTCCAGACCCGATAGCGGTTCCAGCGACTGCGTTTGAGGTCCGTCAGGCCGACGAGCGGGTTGCGCGGGTTGATGAGATACAAGCGAATGGTAGTAGTCCTTTCAGGATTGGCGGGTTCGGACCGGACTGCGCAGCACGTTCAATGCTGCCTGCCCGGCTCTGCCGCCGGGACTATGCGCGCGGCAGCAAACGCCGGCGCAGGGCACGGGACGTTCCGTGTCCAGTCTTCTGCACGCATCGTGCGGGCGGGAGTGGCCGATTGGTTCCGTCCTCGATTTCGTGTTGTATTGATCAACAGTCTGCGCGATATCGCGCGTGAGTCACACCGTTCGTTCTTCGCGAGGCTCGTTGCGGCGCAGCTTGAGCCGCGCGCGCCGGCTGCTATCCCGCGCATCTAACGTCATGTCCGCCATGGCCTGCGCTACAGCCTCATCCAGTAGCAACACTGTCCGGCCGTCGTGGCTGAACGCGGTATCGCCAGGAGATTCGTGATCCAGGCGCAGCGTCCAGCCGCCCTCCCGACGCGTAAATCGCAGCGCCATCCCGTCCGCAGCGCCCTTGCGTGTCAGGCTGCGGGACAACCGTTCCAGTGCGGGCTTCGTCACGGCCAGCATGCGTCACCATCCTTTCGCTTACCGGCGTCGGTAGCGGCGCGGCGGGCGCCCCGAACAGGGCGCGCCGTCGCCGGCCGCATCCGCCTGCCTCCGAACCCTCCAAAGAGCACGCGTTCGAAATTCGTGCGGCCCGTCATCCGGCTCAGGCGTTCCGCGCACGTTCGCGGAGACTTGCCGAGGCCACGGTCGCTGCGGCCGACGCGGCCGGCGACCTTGCGCCGGGTTTGACGACCAACGTGGCACCGAGCGCGCGGCAGTCACGCGCGAAATCACCATCGGTGCGCGGTGTAATCAGCAGGACCGGCGTGCCGGCCGTGCGCACGTCGCGTCTCAGGAGCGTCAGAAGGTGGCGCACGTCGAGGCGACCCACGTCGTCGTCGGTGAGGATCAGATCCGGCGGATCGCCGTGCGCCAGGATCAAGGCGTCAACCCCGTCGTCAGTCGTAATGACAGTGAAGCCGGCCTTGCGCAGTTGGCGGCACGCCCACAGGCGGACATGCTCACTCTGCCCAACGGCCAACACGCGTGCAGCGTACCTGCGGCTGCGTGCGGAACGCCGGGGGAAATCCGACGCGCTACTATGCCTGTTTTGTCTCACCATCACTATCCTTGTCGCCTGCACCTGTAGTCGCAGGTTGCAGCTGCGCATTGCCCGGCGGAGCCAAAGCCTCCTCGAGCACCAGGCACAACGCGATTCGCTCACGGCGCGCCAGTTCGGCCAGCAGGTCCATCGTGGGGATGGTGTGCAGATCCGCGGCCACCACGCGGTGCGTCCGCCGGATCTCCCGGTTCATGCCCGTCTCGCGTTCGGTCGGGGCGTTGCCCTGACGGCCGGCGCCGGTGCGCCGGGCACATTGGGGCCGTCCGGGTTGTGCCTCATTCCTCTTCTGCATGTCGGTCATTGCTCCAGACGTCCGTCGCGACCGTGTCCGCGAGCAGGAACACTTGCACCACCGTTCCGCTGGCAAACGCCATGACGGTAGTGCCCGTCGTCGGCTCGATCTCCGCCGCTGCCTCGCGCACCTTCACACCAATGATCCGCTCGATTTCATCCCGAAGTGTGCCGAAGGCGCTGGTGAAGAGCTGGCGGTGGAACTCCTGCACCTTGGCAGCGCCGTTCGCACTGCGGGCCAATGTCTTCTCGGCCTCCGACAAAGCGCCGTGCAGAGTGATGACTAGTGCGCCGTCGCTCAGCACCACCGTCACCGACTTGGGCCGATGGCCGGTGCGCTCCTGCTCGAACGCCTTGGCGACCTGGGCGATCTGCTGCGCTATGCCCGCTTCGGGCCTGTTCAATGCAATCCGTCCTTGGCGGCCGCAACCGTCCTAGAAACCGACGGCACGAAAAAAAAGAAGCCGACGTAGCCAAGCACGCAGAGGTGCTCGACCACATCGGCTTACTCGTTAACGGGCCCCCCGGGTCTGCCCGGGTTGCCCTCTAAATCGTCAACCGACTCATCCGCGTCAAACAGCGCACGAAACCTGTCGGCCAGGTTCACACCCACCGACACTAATATTATAATACCGTATTGTCAGTGGATAAGCAAGCGGAGTTCCGGCAGTTGACGCTTTCTCGCACATCGGCCGGAGGCTGGATGTGCGCATGCGCACGGTCTCTGAGGTGCGGTTACCAAACAGCACACCTGGCAAGACGGAGGCCAAGATGAAGACGCAGGGTGAGATCGAAGCCGCCATCTGCGACGGCGTCCGCCAGTTTGAGCAAGAGTACATGGGCCGGGGTCCGAAAGATGTTCGCACGCACCTGATCGACGATCTCCTCGTGGTCCGGCTCCAGGGTGTCTTGACGGCGGCGGAGCGACAACTCGCCGGATCACTGTCGCCCGAGCGCGGGCGTGATCTGCTGAAGCAGGTTCGCACGCAGTTGATCGAGACCGCCCGGCCGGTGCTCGAGAAGATGGTGCAGGAGGTCACCGGCGTGAAGGTCATCAGTCTGCACCACGACATCAGCACGCTGAGCGGGGAAGAGCTTGTGCTTTTTACCTTGACTACCTCGCCGGTGTTCCGGGATAAGAAGTCAAAGTGAGGCGACGCCGCCAGGAGGCAATTCGCGGCGCCAGTGTCCATCTCGGAGCGAGGATGAGTGCGTCCAATCAGGAGCGACTGGGGCGGCTGCTGGGCGGTAAGCAGACGTGCATCTCACTTGTCACGTTCGAGGAAGAGTACGCCATCAGCCTGGTGCGCGAGATTGCCTTGAACCAGGCGCGCGTGATGTACCTCTGGTCGGTCAGCGGCGGCGTCCAGGACGGCCTGCTGGCCGGCAGTCCACCGCTACCCGAGACGCGCAGCCCCGATGACGGCCTGCTGCACTTCGGCCGGCTCGACGATCGGCCCGTCTGCGTGACGCTGGACCTGGCACCCCATCTGCGGCAGGAAAGCACGCTGCGCATTCTGCGCAACCTGCTCAACCATTTTGACAAGACGGGCAGCCAACTGGTCATGATCGATCGGGAAGACAAGCTGCCGGAGGTCATCAAGGCCCAGGCAACGCCTTTCGAGCTTGCGCTGCCCGAGGCCGAGGAGATCGAGCAGATCGTGCTGGCCACGCTGCGCGCGGCCCACCAGGAAGCCGCCCTGGAAATCGCTATCTCGCGGCGCGCCTGGCAGGCCATCCTGCGCAACCTGCTGGGCCTTAACCGCCAGCAGATCGCCCGCATCATCCACGAGTGCGTGGACGATGACCGCCGCCTCGACGACCAGGACATCAACCACGTGCTGGCCTGCAAGCGCCGCGCCCTGGCTGGGGCCGGACTGCTCGAGTACATCGAGACCCCGGTCGGCCTGGACGAAATCGGCGGGCTGCAACACCTCAAACGCTGGCTGCAGTGCCGACAGGGCGCCCTGACCGGGCCGGCCCGGGAGTTCGGCCTGTCGGCGCCGCGCGGCGTACTGATGCTGGGCGTCCAGGGCGCGGGCAAGAGCCTGTGCGCCAAGGCCATTGCGACGGCCTGGCAGCGGCCGCTCCTGCGCATGGACGTGGGGGCGTTGTACGACCGCTACATCGGCGAGTCCGAGCGCCGCTTGCGCGACAGCCTCATGCAGGCCGAAGCGATGGCCCCCGTCGTCCTGTGGATCGACGAGATTGAAAAGGCGTTCGCGTCGGCCGCATCCCGCAGCACTGACGGCGGCCTGTCCAAGCGCATGTTTGGCACCCTGCTGACCTGGATGCAGGAGCATACGGCCCCGGTATTCCTCGTGGCGACCGCCAACGATATCGAGGCCCTGCCGCCCGAACTGCTGCGCAAGGGCCGCTTCGACGAGATCTTCTTCGTGGACTTGCCACAGGCCGAGACCCGGCGGCAGATTCTCGCCATTCACCTGGCCAAGCGCCGACGCGACCCGACGGCGTTCGACCTGGACGCCCTGGCCGCGGTGTCCGAGGGCTTCAGCGGGGCCGAGATCGAGCAGGCCATCATCAGTGGGCTGCACGCCGCGTTCGCCGACGGCGCTAACCTGAACACCGCCCGGCTCTTGCAGGCGCTGCACGATTCGCCGCCGCTGTCAGTCACCATGGCCGAGCACGTAGCAGCCCTGCGGGAGTGGGCTCAGGGCCGCTGCGTTCCGGCGGATTGAACTGTTGGCACGAGGCAGCTTCCGACCGGCGGCAGTCGAGTTCGTGCTGGCGCACGATCTGCTACACCCGCGCGTGGCGCGCCACGAGACTCCCCGGCAACCGCTTGATCAGACCCTTCAGCTCCAGCATGGTGAGGGCCGCCAGTACTTCGCCCGGCGGCAGTTCCGCTGCCCGCATCACGACGTCCTGCAGGACGGGGTCGGGCGGCACAACCTCCAACACCCGCCGCTCCGCCGCGGAGAGCTGCGCGGGACCGGACGACCTCGCCGCCGGTGCGGCCGGCCGCGCGGCCTCTGCCGTGAGCACCCCCCCACCGCCCTCCGAGCGGCGCAATTGAAGCTGGTACCCGACGTCGCCGAGCTCCTCCAGGAGGTCATCCAGGCCGGTGACCAGCTTGGCCGCCCCGCTGCGAATCAGCGCGTTCGTCCCCATCGACATGGGTTCCTGTAGCCGGCCCGGGATGGCGAAGACCTCGCGGTTGTACTCGCTGGCCAGCCGCGCGGTGATCAGCGCGCCGCTGCGTTCGGCCGCCTCGACCACCAACGTGCCAAGCGTCATGCCGGCGATAATCCGATTGCGGCTCGGGAAGTTCTCCCGCCGCACGCTCGCCTGCATGGGCAACTCGCTGATCCAGGCCCCGTGCTCCAGCACCTTGGCGGCCAGGGCCTGGTTCTCCGGCGGATAGATGGACGTCAGGCCGGATCCCAGCACGGCGACGGCCCGGCCGCCGGCATCCACCGCGCCGTGATGCGCGAACGAGTCAATCCCGCGCGCCAGGCCGCTGACGACCGTCATGCCCACCCCCGCCAGCAACTCGCCGAACCGCCGCGCCTGCTCGCTGCCGTAGATCGTGCAGCGGCGGCTGCCCACGATCGCGACGGCGATGGCGTCTGTATCTCGATACTCACCCTTGACATACAACACGATCGGGGCGTCTGGAATCTGCCGCAACCCCGGCGGGTAGTCCGAGTCCTCCCGGCAAATAATGCGCACGCCGTCGGCGGCGGCTGTCTCGATCTCGCACTCAACCTCAACCGACTCCCGCGCCCGGGCTATGCTGTCAGCGCGCTTCACGCCGATGCGCTGCACGTCCGCCAACTGCCCGGCCGTGGCGCCCCAGGCCCGCTCCGCGTCGCCAAAGCGATTGAGCAGGTGGGTGAAAGTCAGCGGTCCAACGCCGTCAACGAGCGCCCACGTCAGGTGGCGACGGGCAACCTCACTGATGACCTGGCTCATACGCCCTGGTGCTCCCCTACTAATCCCACGCATCGCGCGCCAGCTGCTGACAAATGGCGCCCTCTAGCCGGGAGGCCTCATCGATGGCGGCAGCAAGTTCCGCCCGTCCGGCTTCGGTCGCCAGTTGCCCGTGCAAGTGGTCCGCGCTCGCGAAATGCTCGAATCGCCGAACGACGCGGCCACAGGTCGCCGCCCAGTCGCACGCCGCATCCGCCCGTACTCCGGCCAGCTCCGCGGCCAGTCCCCGCAGCCAATGCGCCAGTTGCCCGCGCACGTCCACCAACTGCACAATGAAGCGCGCCTGACAGCGATACGAGCGCTCCGCGCAACGCGGGCAAGCCTCCGGCTGCACCGTCGCCGCCCGCCAGGTTTCATAGGCGCGCCGGCCCGTCCGGACTGACTCGCCCACCGACAGGCGACCCGTAAACCCCGCGACGGTCACACGAGCGGCATGGTCGAACAGCGCCGACGGCGTCAGACTCGGCGCGGCTTCGAGCCCCTCGACGACATAAACCTGGAGCGCCGGACCCATCAGCGGGGCCGGCTCAGTAGTACCCAGCGTGTAGCCGCTGAACTGGTTGCCGCGATACGCGTTGACCAGGCCCCAGTGGCGCTCTAGCGGTGCCGGCCAGCCGCACCAGGCCAGCAGCGGCTGCTCGTGCTCCAGCGCCGCACGCATCAGCGGCATGTAACTATCGCGGAAATGGACGACGAACTCGGCCGCATCGGCCAATCGCTCGGCCGCCGCCGGCGGATGCAGTTCGCGCAGCCGCAGGCCGAGCATGGCGGCCGTCTCCGCCAGGGCGGCGTCCCGGGCGTGTGCCGGCCACCAGCCCAGGCACTCGCCCGGCACCGCCACCGTCAGCGCCCCCAACCCCAACAGGCTGACCAGCTCATCGTACGAGCGCGGCACGCCGGCCCGGCCCAGGACGGCCTGCAGTGCGGCGACCAGTGACTCTGTCTGACCCGGCGCGGAGCGCCAGCGAACGTCGAGCATCCCGTAGCTCCCGTGCGAACGCGGCAGGACGGCGCGGTCCGCCTGGTCGATCTGAGTCGGACCGTGGCGTCAAGCGCCGCCGGCCACGCCAGTGCATTCTACCCCGCTTGTTGCACCGGGGGAACCGCCGGCCACCTGGCACGCGCGTTGCACCGTCTGGCCGGCGGACGCGGCCGGTGCCCGCCGTGTGCGGCCCAGGCGTTCCACAAGTGCATTGGATGCCGGAGCTTCTGATGAAAGCGACACCGAGACAGGCAAAGGTGATCCGTGGCGTGTACGGTAGGAAATGCGTGCGTGGCGCAATTCTCGCGCTGATGTTGGCGGTGGCGCTGCTGAGCGCCGGCTGCAACGACGTGCTCAGAACCTACGTGCGACAAGGCGCGCTCGGCCTGATCGAAGACACGATCGACTCGGCTTTCGACGTAATCGGCGACGCGATCGGCGAAGGGTTCAACAACCTCACGGGCGATTAGGCCCCGGCGGTCGCGGTGCGTCCGGACGGCGACCGAGCCGAGTCGCGTGCCGCGCGCCTGCGCCGCCCCGGCACGCAGGTGCCGGGCGGAATAAGCCGGTCGGCACCCTGACTGTGCACGCGACGTGGCCGCGCACTGCGCGACGTGTGTGCGCATCCGGTCGGCTCTTGGCTGTATCGGGGGTAAACACAATCTGACAATGATCCGGTCAACACATCCGCGGCGCGGGCCGCGCCGGCAGTGCACTGCGCGCCCACGGTGCCGGCCGCACGTCAGTCCAAGTGCGCTGCGGCGTCGGCCCGCCGCCAGTTGACGGCGGTTAACCGGCGCACGTAACATCCTGATTGAACCATCAGCGGGTTGGACTTTTTCACGGAGGAGAAGGTTACGTTGAGTAGCGCGCCGCCCGACGAGTCCAATCCGGCTCCACTTCACGCGCTGGTTCCCCCGCCCGATCAATCCGAGGACTCCGGCGAGCTGCGCCCGCGCCCGCTCGATCTATACACACCACAATTCACGCTGCGCGCCGTACTGACGGGCATGGTGCTGGCGGCGGTCCTATCGACCTGCAACATCTACGTGGGCCTGCTGATCGGCTGGTCCATCAACATGTCCATCGTGGCGGCTTTGCTCAGCTACGGCTTCTGGATGGGACTGCATGGCCTGAGCGGCGGCCGGGTGCGTCGCTGGGAGCTGCTGGAAAACAACATCAACCAGACCGCCTGCTCGGCCGGCGCGTCAATCGCCTCCGCCGGGCTGATCGCGCCCATTCCCGCCCTGGCAATAATGACCGGCACGACGCTGACCTGGCACTACCTCGCGCTCTGGGTGCTGTCGGTCGCGCTGGTCGGCATCATGGTCGCCGTCCTCCTGCGGCGGCAGATGCTGCTGTGGAACAACCTGCCCTTCCCGATGGGCATCGCCAGCGCTGTCACGCTGCGCGAGATGTACGCGCGCGGGCGCGAAGCCGTCAGACGCGTCCTGGCCCTTGGCGCGGCCGCACTCGCCGCGGCCACCGTCACGCTGACTACCGGCCATTTCGGCGTCAGCCCGCTCGGGTTGCCATTCGCGCTACACGGCTTCTCCGCCAGGACACTGACCCTCGCGCTGGATCCAAGCCTGCTGATGGTCGGCGTCGGCGGGCTGATCGGCCTGCGGGCCGGCGTGTCGCTGGCGCTCGGCGCGCTGCTGGCCTACGCCGTCTGCGCGCCGCGCCTGATCGCCACAGGCAAGCTGGAACTGGTCGTCGCTGAATCCCTGCACGCGCTGCCGAACAGCGTGAGGCTTTCGCCGGAACTTGCGGCTCACGCCACCTACAACACGGACCGCCGGCTCCTGGAGTGGAAAGGCGTCATGACGGCTGCGCAGCGTGCGGCGCTACTGGCACTCAGCGCTGACGTGCGCTATCGCGAGGCCGTCCAGAAGCTGTACGTGCGGTCACAACTGGAGTTGGCTGCGCCGCTCGCTGAGGCGCCGGCGGCGGAAATGCTCGCGGGGCTGCCGCTGGAATACGACGCCGAGCGCAAGGTGCTGCGGGCCACCGGAGCACTTGACCGGGCGGCAGTAGCCCGGCTGGCGGGAACCGGCGATTTGCACGCTGCCGCGGAGACACTGGCCGCCTGGTTCGACTACCCAACCACGCAGGAGCTGCAGATCGGCGCGCCCCTGGCGGACTTCCCCCGCCACTTCAGCTTCCCGCGCAACTGCCGGGGACTGGTGACGTACGACCGGGCGCAGCGGCGTCTGGTCGTCCAAGGGCCGCTCAGCGCAACGCAGCGCGCCGCGCTACTGCAGGCCGCCGACGTCTGGGAATCGAAGCATCCGCGCTCCGCGCGACAGATGAGCGCATTCCGCGCCGCAGTCGAAAGCCTGCACGCCCGTGCCGGAGACTCGTTCATGCCCTCTGGCGCCACCCTGCCGGAGGAATTAGCCGGTCGGGTCACATATGACGACGACACGAAGACCCTCCAGGCTCACGGCGTCCTCAGCACCGCCGAGATCGCGGCGCTGCGCGCCGTCAGCCCGGACCCGGACTACCAGGCCGCCGTGGCGCGCCTCGTTGCCGGCACGGGTTACCGCCCCGTCAGCCCCAACTTCCGCGACATGCTGCAATGGCTGCTGTATCCGGGCGTCACGCTCATGGTGGTATCGTCGCTGGTCTCCTTCGCCTTCTCGTGGCGCTCCGTGGCGGCCGCCATAACGGGGATCGGGCGCCGCTCGGCGGGGCCGTCCGACCTCTCGGCGGCCAGCGACGTCACGCCGCGCTGGCTGTTCGCGGGCTTGCTGATCGCGCTGCTGCTGTCGGTCGTGCTTCAGGTCTCATTCTTCCAGATCCTCTGGTGGGCGGCGATCTTCGGCGTCCTGGTGTCGGTCGTGCTGGCCGTCGTGGCCGCGCGCGTCTCGGGCGAGACCGGCATCACGCCGGTGGGAACCATGGGCAAGGTCACGCAGCTCATCTTCGGCGTGGTGACGCCCGGGAGTGCGGCGGCGAATCTGATGGCTGCGAACGTGGCGGGCGGGGCCGCCAGCCAATGTGCCGACCTGCTGCACGATCTCAAATGTGGACACCTGCTGGGTGCCGCACCGAAATGGCAGACGCTGGCCCAGGTGTTCGGCGTGCTGGCGGGCGCGCTGACCGGCTCCGCGGTGTACCTCTTCATGTTCCCCAACCCGAGTGAGCAGCTTCTCACGCCGGAATGGCCCGCGCCCGCCGTGGCCGCGTGGAAGGCCGTCGCGGAGCTGTTCCAAACCGGCTTCGGCGCGATTCCGGAAGGCACCGGCCTGGCGATGATCATTGCCGCCGGCGTCGGCGTGTTGTTCCCAATTCTCGAACATACGCTGCCCGGCAAGCTACGGCGCTTCATGCCAAGCTGCGCCAGCCTGGGGTTGGGACTGGTCATTCCGGCGTGGAATTCGCTCTCGATGCTCGCCGGCGGTGTCATGGCGACAGTGCTGGGCCGCTGGTGCTCGCGCTGGAGCAAGCGCTACTGGGTGGCGCTCTGCGCGGGCATCGTAGCGGGCGAAAGCCTGACCGGCGTTGGCCAGGGCCTGTGGCAAATCGTCAAGGACCGCTTCCTGTAATCCAGCTCGCGCCAATTCGCCACGCATAGCCGCCCATCGGCGCCACGACGACTACAAGCGCAGCAGCACTGCCTTGGCGTAGTCCGGATCGCCCGGAAAATCGGCCGGCAGCTTCGGCCGCGCCACGACGCCCACGGACCGGCCCGTTTGCCCGGCCGCCGCCTGCGCCGCGGCTTCAAGCCGCCGGTGCGATGTCCCCCGGTGGTTCGTGCACAGCAGCAGCAAGCCGTCCGCGGCCAGCAGCGGCAACGCGGCCGCGACCAGTCGGTCGAGGTCTTCCGCCAGCGAGAACACGCTCGCCGGCCGGCGCGTGCGGCCAAGCGTCGGCGGATCAAGGATAATCAGGTCGAACGTGCGTTGCTGTCGCTGGGCCCGGCGACAGTAGTCGAATACGTCGGCGCGGATCAGCGCGTGGTCAGCCACCGTAACGCCGTTCGCCTCCAGGTTGCGGCGCCCCCAATCGAGCGCCTTGCCGGCCACATCAACGCTCACCGTGCTCGCCGCGCCGCCGACAGCCGCGGCGACCGTGAATCCGCACGTGTAGGCGAAGGCGTTGAGGACCCGGCGACCACGGGCCAGCTCGCGGATGCGCTGCCGATTTAAGCGGTGCTCCAGGAAAACGCCGGTCGCAAAGCCGTCGTACGGCCGCACGAGCAGCCGCAAGCCGTCTTCCAGCACGGGGAATTCCGGCTCGACCGGCTCGCCGATCCAGGGGTGCGCGTCGTGGTGAAGCTGCTCCAGGTCCGGGCGTGTGGCGCTGCGATCCGCCGGAAACATCTTGCGGTAGACGGCCCGGGCGGCGAGCTGCTGAGCGGCGGCCTGGCAGAGCCCCCGAACCGCCCCTTCGTCCAGCGCCAGCCGCCCCAAGTGCACCTGGGCCACCAGGACGTCGCCGAGCTGCTCGATCACCAAGCCCGGCACACCGTCGCCGGCGCCATGCACGATGCGGAAGGCGGTGGTGTGAGGGTCGGCCCGCAGCCCCGCGCGGGCGGCGAGAGCGGCGGACAGGAGCTCGTCCACGCGCGCCCCGCCGGCAGCCCCTGCATTGCGAGCCGGCCGGCCGGCTTGAAAGTGCGCAGGTTTTGCGGGTCGGCGTGGCACGTGCAGCACCTGATTACTGAGGCTAGGCGGCGCTCGAGCGAACGTCAGGCCGCTGATGATAACCGCCGACAGGCCCAGCCGCGGGCGGCGGCCGGCAACTTCTCGATCAGCGGGCTCGTGCGGCCGGCCATTCAAAGGACGGCGGTCAGCCCGTATGATGGCGGCCTATGACGGAAGTGTACTCGGGATCCAGGCCGGGCCGACCGGTCCTGCTGCTGATTGCCAGCGCGGTGGTGCTGCTCGGCACGCTTGGGCTGGCGTTGGTTCAAGTTGAGCGGAAGGTGGCCCTGGGGGAGGAGTACAAGATTCCCGACACGCCGCTGCGGGCACGGGCGCCGCGCGGGTGGCACGTCGATCGACGCGATCCACAGGCATTCATCCTGCCGGTTCGGCGCGGGGCGCCCGGCCGCGAGCAATGGGACATCGACCGCCTCATTCGTTTTGGCTTTGCTCGCCAGGGCGCGTTTGAACCGCCGGCGGACTTGCTGCGCGGCCTCGTGAGCACCGGGGCGGACACGCCCGTGCCGGCACGCATCGGCGCCTTCCATGGCGTCCAAGTGCAGCAGTTGGAGCGGCGGCGCTGGCGCCGTTACGAGATCACGCGCGAATCAGTGTTGCGAATGGCCGTCCTGCCGGGCGGAGACGTGATCACCGTCAGGTACACGCCGATGACCCAATTGACGCTGGCCGACCTGAAGCTGCTGGACAAGGTCTGCAGCTCGATTCGGCTGGACGATGAGAAGCTGAGCGTCTCGCCGGAGCAGGCCTGTGCGCGCGTCGGCATCGAGCTGGCCTTCGAACCGGACTGGCAAGCCGGGCTGGCGGCTTTCCCCGAGGTGGCCGGCTGCTACATCGGCGGGACGGCCGAGGGCTTCCCGGCCTGGTCGATCGGGGTCTTCCGCACTTGGCTGGCCGGCGGGCGTCAACCGACCGACCTGTTGCACGATCTCGCCGCCTATGCCTGGTTGTTGCTGGATGAGGGCGCCCTGCGCGTTGAGCAGTGGCAGCGCCACGACGGCGCGACCGTAAGTGTTCTACGACATCCCGATCCATCGCGCAATCGACACGCGATCGACGCCGCCTGGGTCCTGTCAAAATCACCCGCGGAGGTTGCCATCTTCT
Source organism: uncultured Planctomycetales bacterium (assembly GCA_964550375.1). GTDB lineage: Bacteria > Planctomycetota > Phycisphaerae > UBA1845 > Fen-1342 > JAAYXS01. Next base: position 134,795 of record CAZJYX010000008.1, read on the forward strand.
ACGTCTATACCAACGAGCGGCACCGCGCCGCGGCGCACGCGGCGGCCGAGAAGATGGCTCGCGGGCTGACCTTTCGGCCCAGTAAGCTCGTTCCGGACATGGATGCGGCCCAACGGGCTGGAGCTGAGCTGGCAGCGCTGCTGACGCGCGAGGGCGTGGTGTCGTGGTGGGGGCGGCTCCCGGTCAAGCTGCTGTTCACCGGCGAGACCCTGCGCGGATCCGAAGGGCTGCGCATCGAGCGGCGCCCGCTCGGCCGCCGCGGTGAGTTGGGCTACCAGGGCAACGTGGTGCGCCGCGTGGCCGACCGCTTCGACGAGCAGACCGCCTGGAGCATCGGCCCGCGCGCCACGGCTTACGAATACGATTTCAGAACGTACGTCGGTGATGGACTGTCAATCGAAGTGCGCGAGGAGCGGGCGGCGGACGCGACCGAAGTCACGCGCGCCATCAAGCTGGGCAACGGCCGCACCTACAGGCGCGCGTTTCGGCCGGGGCCGACTTTCGTGTGCAAGCCGATCGAGTCGGTAGCGGAAGCCCAGGTCGCCCGCAGCTCGCAGCCACACCTGTTCGAAGGTTCCCTGACGCTGGGCCGTGGTACTTACACGCGCCTGCTGCGGCCGCTGCCGCCCGCCGACGGCCGGCCGCGCGTACTGGTGCAGGAGGATTTCTGGCCGTTTGGCGCGGTGCTAACGCTCGATGAGCATGATGAAATGCTGACCTACGTGGAGGCGGATGCACGCTACCAGCGCCTGCCGGCGGACCGTTAGAATCGCGGGTATGGCGCCATGCTGAAGCGCGCCCGGTGTTAGGCTGCGGTCCGGTGCGCAACAGGCCGTCTTCACGACCGGCACCTCACGGCGAAACGACGCATTGATCGGACACCTGCGCGGAGCGTAGAATGCGTCGGCCGTAGCGGACGCGGCCACTATCGTCCACAACCCACGCTTCAGGTTCATGGACACGGCAAAGCTGGATGTAAGTGTGGCAAGTCTCCCTGCGCAGCAGGGCGAGGATTCGCGCCGCGCACCACGCGTGGACGAGCCCCCGCCCGCCCCCACCGAGCAGCGCGGCACATTCTTCAACCAGGAGTGGACCTACCGCGCGGACTTCGAGCGCGTCCTCAACCGCGTGCCCAGCGCGGCTTGGGAAGACCCGCGGTCACAGGGCTGGCAACTCGTCAAACGCAACGCCCGCCGCGAGGTCTGGCGCGCGACGCTTGCCGGCCGGACCTACTACATCAAGTACTACTCCGGGGCGGGCCTGACCGCCCGCCTGCGCTCCTGGCTGCGCCGCTCGCCGTGCGAGTCGGAATGGCAAGGCGGCCTGTTCGCGCTGCGCGCGGGAATTCCAGCGGTGACGCCCGCCGCCTACGCGCGCCAACTGCGCCGCGAGGACCGCGCTTGCGACGTCCTGGTAACCGAGGCAGCCGAGCCGGCCTACCCGCTCAACGAATTCTGGCTACAGGTCGTTAGCGATGACAGCGCCGCCCGACGGCGGCGTGATACGCACCATCTGGTCGAACTGCTGGGCGAGCTCATCGCCCGCGCCCACCAGGCCGGCTTCGAACACCTGGACATGCACGCCGCGAACATCCTGGTGCAGCCGGTCGCGGCCGGGCGCTACCGCGCCCTCTTCGTGGACCTGCACAGCGCCCGCCTGGGCGTCCCCATCAGCGATCACGCCGTCGTGCGCAACCTGGCCCAACTTAATCAATGGTTCCGGCGCTACAGCAGCGTCGCGGATCGCCTGCGGTTCCTGCGCGCCTACGTGCGCTGGCGCGACGAGTATGAGCACGCCTTTCCGCACGGGCGCGCCTTGGGCCTCACATTCGCGGGCCTGGTGCAGGCCCTGACGCACGCCGCCCGCGCACATGCGGAACGCCTGGGCACCCAGCGCGATCGACGCACGCAGCGCGACGGCCGCTATTTCTCCCGTCTGCAACTCGACGACCGCTGGCGCGCCGTTGTTCTCGTGCGCACCAAACACGCCAGCTCCGAGTCGCGCGCCTCGCACGCCGTGCTCGAACGCACCTGGTGGCGGGCACAGCTTGCCAACCCCTTGCGCTGGTTCCAGGATGGCGCGGCGGCCGACTGCAAGGACTCGCACTCGGCGATCGTCCGGCGCGCGCTGCTGCCGCACCCGGACGGCAACCTCCCCGTAATCATCAAGCGGCCGCGCGCCCGCGACTGGCGCCGGCGCCTGAGCCAGGCGCTGGGCCGCTCACGCAGCCTGCGCGGCTGGCGCATGGGCCACGCCCTGCTGCACCGGCACGTGCCCGCCGCCCGCCCCCTGGCCGCCCTGGAACGCCGCATCGGACCCTGGGTGCTGGACAGCGTGCTGATCACCGAGGCCATCCCCGGCGGTATCGACCTGGAAACCTACCTCCGGCAGGCCGGCGACGCGACGACCGGCCCCGCCTGGTCGCGCCTGAAACGCGAGTTGTCCGAGAAAGTGGCCGCGCACCTGCGCCGCCTCGAAGAGCGCGGCTTTGCCCACCGCGACTGCAAAGCCAGCAATATCCTGGTCGTCCCCCACGCCGACCACCGGCTGCTGTGGATCGACATGGACGGCTTGCGGCGCGCACCGCGCGGACCCGGGTGGCACGCGCGTGCCCGAGCCCTGCTGGCATTGCACGTGAGCCTCCGGGCCCTGCCCGGACTGACACGGACGGATTGGCTAAGGTTGCTCAAGGCGTACTCCGCCGGCTTCGGAGCTGATCCAAACACCTGGCGCGGCTTGTGGCGTCGGCTGTCACCCGCCATAGAAGAGAAGCTGCGGACAAAGGCAACCCGGCGGGAATGGAAACTCAAGAACTACGGTCGCGAGTGACTGCCACCCCCGCTGCGCAGCGCGGCGCAAGTCACACCAGGGGGTCAATCTACCTGCTGCGAGACCGGTTCGTCGTCGGGTTGCCGCTTGCCCAGCGCTCCGCAGAAGCCCAAGCCGCGCAAGGCAGCTTGTGGCCGTTCACTTCTCGACCGCGGCGGGCTTCTCCTCCGGCACCGGCGGAACGAAGAGCTTCTCGCCCAGACCGTGGCGCAGTGCATACTCGTGCATGCGCGGCAGGTGGCGGAGCACCGACAGGTCGTCGTGCGTGTCCGTGCCGATGGCAACGCGGACGCGGTGGTTCGGCACGATCTTGAACCAGCGGTCGTGGTTCTCCAGCGGGATGAACTTCGCGCTCATCTCGTAGAAAATGCGGGCGTTGGCCAGCGTCCTCACAACCTGGTCCATGGACGTGGACGGAAACTGGTCGGCCACTACCGAATGCGCCAGCCCCACCGGGCAAGGCCAGCGCCGCGCCTGGTTGGCCAGAGTCGTCAGGCCGGCCCAGTCAACGTACTCGAACATCAGGTATTCGATGCCGTCGAGCATGTCACGCACGCAGGCCAGCATCGCCTTGTTCATCTGCCAGTTGACCTCGGCCCCGCAGTAGATCTTGACCTTCCCGGCCCAGCGCTCGCGGGCGGCCCGCACCTGCTTGACGTACTCGCGCGTTTCGCGCGCGAAGACCCGCTCGAAGTCCCGCTCGCTGTTCACCTCGCGCGAGGACGGCGTACAGAACAAATGGTCGCAAATGCCGATCCCGGCCATGTTGAAGCCCATGTCCAGGTGGGCCTCGACGATCTCGTCGATCGTGTAGGCGCCGTCCGAGAACGGCGTGTGGTTATGCAGGTTGTATAGCAGCTGGCTCATGAGGTTCTCCTGCCATCATGACGGCCAACGCCGGGTGTCAGTACGCCGGCGTCTCGGCTTCGATCCGGTTTCTGTGGAACCGCCTACGTCGTGCGGTCGTTCCCCCAATCCGCACCATTTGTCTTCCCATTTGCTCCGCGGTCGCCGACTGCTCCCAGCCGAACGAGCAAGCCATCCGGCTGGCGCGAACTGCGGCCGACGCCCGTGCCCCGCACGAGGCTGGGCGCCGAGTGAGCCCTTCGTCGAACCCACGAGGCCAGCCAAACTCCAGGACCCGATAAAAACCGGTTTCTGGCCAACCGATAACTTCAACGCCGGCGGCCCGGAGTTGAGCTGGAATACCTCGCCCCCGGCCACGGACCGAGTCTTACCATGCCGGCCCTGAAACCCAACCCATGCGTGGAGTATAACACGGCCGCCCGAATCGGCAACCGGTTCAATAGGCCGGTTGCCGGTTTCCGGCGCCTTTTTTTTTCGGCCGCCCAGCCGCGCATCACCCAGCCCCCGGCCAACCGGCAGACCGTGCACCACTTGGCCGCCGCCCAGCCGTTGCACCACACAGCCGCCGGCGGACCGACAAGATTTTTCTGCACTGCCTCCGAACCCCGCCCCGCCCAGGTCGTATGACTGGGTGATTAGGTTGCTGCGACAGACCTTCTCCTTGCTCCTCCTTCTCTCAACGACCCGAGGGCGGCCATCGTAAGACGGCCGCCCTTCTGGTTTACTCAGCCCCGCTCGAACCGAGCCGCACGTGTAATGAAGCCCTGCTTCTGAGCACCCCCGGCCGTTCCTCCGGCACCGCCACCCGAACCGCGCCTGTGAAGGAGCGGTGCCTTTGGCACCCCCCGCAGCGCCGTCAGGCCCATAGCCGTTGGCCCCCCCTGGCCAACGTTGAATGCCAAGCGGCCACCGCCGCGCGGACTGTTGCGGGCCGCGGCGCCTATCGCGGTTCGCCGACCAGGAGTTGCAGCATCCGAAAGTCCTCCATGTCAATGTCACCGTCAAGGTCCAGATCGAACGCGGCACACTCCGTGGTGCCCTGCCCGCCCGGATACGTCACACAATCCGCGAATGCCGCCAGCTCGACCGCCGTCACTTCACCGTCGCCGTCAATGTCACCCAACAACGGCGGCCCGATCCGGTACACGCCCATCGTCCCATCCGTGAAATCCAGCAGAATCGCCAGTTGCCGCTCGTCATTGAAACTCTGCGGCTGACCGTCAGCACCACCCGTCCCGTCCCAGTAGTACCCCAATGCTCCTGAGCTCGTGGGCGCAACTGTCCGACCCCAAACTTCCTGGCCGGGTTCCAGCACAGGAACACACTGACCAGTCAAACCGCGCCGTACCCAGAGAACGTAGCCCCCTTCCCCACCCACCTGCTGAATCCCGATGAGCGTCAGGAAATCCCCTACGTCGTTCATGGCCAGGAAGCTCTCAACCGCGCCGCAGCCTTTCACGACGGTGCCACTCGGGAAGTACGCCGCCGGATCGCCATCGCGTAGGATCATTCGCGTATCCTCATACGGCCCGTAGTACACCGCGTAACGATTGGAATCATCTATACAGGGACCGCCAAGCGTCAATCGATACAGAACTTGTCGCAGATTGTCGACAATCCCACCGGCAGCAAACGCGACGTACACATCCTCCCCCGCCTCCGGCACGGGGTCGCCATCGCGCGCCAGCACCACCATCTCCGCGTCCTCCGCGTAGCCCGCCAGTAGCACCCAGTCATTCGCCTCCGTGATCCCCGGCCCCTGCAACCGAATCCGACTCACTTTGTCCCCATACGCGTTCAACGCATACATAAGCCCCGTCGCCGACCGGATCGTCACGTTATACCCAAACTCCGGCATGGCCTGCCCATCACGATGCACCATCTCCCAATCCCCCGGCGACCCCAAAAAACGGGCTTGGTCATTGAACCCCGTGATCCCCGGCCCGCTCATGCGACCATTGAACGCCACCTGACCCACATCGTTGCACGAGATCCAACTTGCCCACGCCAGAATCACCGC
>CAZJYX010000009.1:0-126541 GCA_964550375.1 uncultured Planctomycetales bacterium
GTTCCGGGCACTGCGTGAGCACTTGATATATGGCGCGTGAATGGGGTGGGGTCAATGAATTGGGGCGGGATTGGTGGTGGTTGGTGGATTCTGGCGTGGGCTGGGAAGCCATCGCGCGTGCCCGGCTGTGGCGCGCGGGCCGATAATACGGCCGCGAGCCTCGCCAGACGCGCCCATACTCACGCCTTTCAGGCCGATATCCACCAAAAAGATAAGGTTATCGACCACTTTCACTGTTGGGCCCGCCCGGGACGTTTCTTGGGGTCGCGCGTCAAACAGCCCGCGCCAGGGTGCTATCTACTGTTGACGTGACTGAATACGGGGAAGGCAAAAAGGGCACAGGCGAACCTCGCCGACCCGGCTCCAAGCTGAAAGAGGCTACAAATGTTCAACGCAAGAGCACTCAAACTTACGGCGGTTCGGCTCGCGCTGGCGGCCGCTTGCCTGGTTGCGGTGGGCGCACTGGCCGAACCCCAGCACACTCCCCCCTGGTGGAACAACGACGACCGCCGGACTTTCCGAGAAAGCTACGGCTTCGAAACCACCGCCGACCCGCCCGACGCCACGCCCGGAATTACGCCGCCCTGGTACCCGCACATCGGGACGCTGGTCGAATCGACCGGCGACGTGGGTCGGGTTAGCGGGGTGGCCGGACACCAGGGCGCCTGGGGCGTTCAGGGCTCCGGCAAGAGCGGCTCGGTTACGTTCTTCGTCTGGAACGGCGAGGCGACTGACAGCGAGAAGCACCTCTGGGTGCAGTTCGATTGCTACGTGTACAACGGCGGCGTGGCTGGACCATCAGCCACGGCCGGCCCGCCCGCGCAGTCGGCAGGTCGGGCCAGCATCCCCAATCGCTGGGAGGATATCGGCGGCGGCTGGACGCGGCACTGGCGTGAATGGACGATCAAACCCCAGCCGATGTGGGAGGAAATCACGTTCCGGATGGCAACCGCCGAATCCGGCGGCACCGCGGTGATCGACAACGTCGAGATTGGCACACATTGCTCGGGCGATGAGGCCAAGTGCGACGCGAGCGGATTCGACTTCGCCACGCCGGAGTGGACCGTTCCGGCCTTTGTCTGCCTGGCGCCTGAGCACGGCGGCTACACCTGGTCACAAAGCGGAAGCGTCTTCGTGGAGTGGATGCCCGGACTTGGCGACCACGAGGGTGTCATGGGGCTTCTCGGCGGCATCCCCGGCGAGGGCATGCTGACGCTCACGGTGGACGGCCTGGAGTTGCCCGAGGAGGTTGTGCACCTGGCCTGCCAGTATGATTTCTTCAGCGCCGAAGGCGGTGCCGTGCACTGCATGCCTGAACTGCCGCCGGACGTAATGCTGACGAACGTGCGGGAGACCTTCCTCGATATCGGCGGCGGCTGGCAGCGTTGCCTGCTCCAGCTTGACGTCTCGCCCCCGCCGCAGTGGAAGGCCTTCACCTGGGTTCTCTCGACCAATGCCGCCGGCGACCCGGTCGGCCTGGACAATGTTCTCGTCTCGGCCGGCACCGTTGAACCGGACGACTGGTACGAGGACTTCGAGCCTTACCAAGCGGGCGAGTCGCTGCATGGCTTATACGGCTGGAAGGGCTGGGATGGCGATCCGGCGCTGGCCGCGCAGGTCGCGTCTGAGCAGGCCTTCGACTCGTTCCATTCGGTCGAGATTGCGGGCGGCGCGGACCTGGTGCAGGAATTCGCGGGATTCGATGATCCCACCAGATGGCTGTTCACGGCCCGGCAGTACATCCCCTCGAGTTTCGTGTCAGGTCCTCCGGGACAGCTTGCCGGCACATATGTGATTCTGCTGAACACGTATGCCGACGGCGGCCCGCACGCCGAGTCCGATTGGTCTGCTCAGATGCAGTTTGACTCAAATGACGGCATGCTGAAGGTCTATCACGGCCAGGGGCTCGAGACGGTCGCAGTGCCGTACCAGACTGACCGCTGGGTGGAGATCAGGGTGCTGGTCGATCTGCCCGCCGATTGGACGAGCGTTTACTACGACGACGAGTTGATTGTCGAATACCCCTGGACCGCGGGCGTTCTGGGCGGCGGCGGCGGAGCGGCGAGGATTGCGGCCCTCGATTTGTTCGCGAACGGCTCTTCGCCGGTCTACTACGATGACGTTCGCGTGTGGCAGGCGCCGCGCACCGGCGACGTTAATTGCGACGGGGCCGTGAACGCGTTCGACATTGACCCCTTCGTGCTGGCACTGACCAGCGCGGATGAGTATGCGGCCGCCTTTCCGGCCTGCCATCGAACCGTGGCCGACGTCAACGGCGACGGCGTCGTCAACGCGTTCGACATTGATCCGTTCGTGCAATGTCTGACCGGCGGCGGCTGCGCGCCGTAAGCTCCCTGAATCCGTGGGCCCAGTGCGCAGGCCACGGAACACCAGATGCGAATCGAGCGGGTCGACAGCCGCAGGCTGACGGCCCGCTCGCCCGTTTCCAGGCAGGCCATCGGACGAGCTGCAGCGGGGCGGCCGGAGTTGTGCGGTGGCGGTGACTACACTTCCTCTGTGCGGCCGGGGCGGAGGTGTCGGCAATAGTCGGCGGCGGTTCGTCCGCGACGGTGCGGCCGGCTTGCAGGGGCGCGATTGAGAGAGCCGGGAAGACTAGGGTAACCTTCAGCATCGCACGCGACCCCGTTTCACCGTAGTGATCTGCCAAGGCGAGACGTGAGGCGTAACACCTTTCCGCGCAGGCTCACCAGAGAAGGTGCGGATGTGCGGTGCCGCCGCCTAGCCGGTGCCCGCAGTTCAGGATAACTCCGTGCGCACGCGTTCCAGCAGCCGTCTGGTTGCGTGAACGCCCTCCGGTTCGCTCAGGCGGCGCCCTTCGTACTCGATCCCGACGTGGCCCCCGTAGCCGGCATCCAGCACGATCCGCAACATCTTGCGGTAGTCCGTGTTGACCTCGCTGCCGCGCTCGTCGAAATCGTTCGATTTCGCGCTGACCGCCTTGGCAAACGGCATCAGCTCGCGCACCCCCTGGTAGCGGTCATACCACTGGCCGTCGCCCAGGTGGAAGTTACCGAAATCCGGCAACGTGCCGCAACGCGGATGGTCCACCCGTCGAATCACGCCCGCCAGCCAGGCCCCGTTGCTCGACAGCCCGCCGTGGTTCTCAACGATGACGTTGATCTCCCGCGCGGCGGCAAACTCGGTCAGCCGCCGCAGCCCGTCCGCGACGCGCTGGGCCTGCTCATGCTCCGTGCCGCTGCTGTGCGCGTTGACCCGGACGCTGTGACACCCCAGGAATCCGGCGGCCTCCACCCACTTGTAATGGTTCTGGACGGCTTTGCGCCGTTCGGCCTCGTCGGCGTGCCCCAGGGCGCCTTCGCCGTCCACCATGATCAGCAGGCTGCGCACCCCCGCGTCCTCGGCCCGCCGGCGCATCTGCTGCAAGTAGTCCTGGTCGGTCGCCTTGTCGCGGAAGAACTGGTTCACGTACTCCACCGCGTCGAGGCCGTAGTGGTCGCGCGCGGCGCGGGCGAAATCCAGATGGTCGAGCTCGCGGGCGAAGATCGTTCTGTGCAGCGACCACTCCGCCAGCGAAATGCGAAACAGCGGCTCTCTGCGTTTATCCTCCGGCGAGCGGCCCAAGGCCGGCTTCAGCGCCAGGCCGCCGACCAATGCCGCTCCGGCCCGCAGAAACGCCCGCCGACCCAGCACGCCGCCATACCAACCAGGCCGGACCGGCTCCGGGTTCTGGCTTCCGCGCTTGCTGTCGCTCATGTGGATTCCTCCGGTTCTCCGCCGCACCGTGTGCCAGCGCGTGCTGGAGCAACGGCCGGCGGTTACACGGCCACGCGCCAGCATACCGCCAGTGCTGCCGGCCGGCGACAGTCCTGGGCCGTGAAGCCGTCCCGTCGGGGCGTATTCTGGCGTGGGGCTGGCATTCAATGGCGAGAACGGACTGGAATCTCGCGTTTGCCGGAGACGTATTCAGTTGTTGAAGATCCGCTCCGGTGCTGCGCTGAGTTTCTGTGGACATGCGGTTCGGTTGCAGGCGTCTAGCCCCGGCTAGGGCTGTGGCGGACTCCTGAGCCGTCGGCCCGCCTGCTTTTTCAGCGGGAGGTTATCGGGCGGGCAGTGGCGGGGCGGCCGGAATTGTGCGGTGGCGGTGACTACACTTCTTCTGATGCGGTCGGGCTTGGATTTCCCCTGCGGCGGGCTCAGGCGGAACGCAACGGGCGCACACTGCGGCCCCGGGCAGAGAAAGCGGCCACAGGAGGGCGAGTTTGCCGACCAGGCAAGGACAAAGGGGCGTTGGCGGCGGGTGCGGGGCGGTTGCAGACGATGCGTCGGTGACCTGTTCGTGGCTTGAGGAATGCCTGCGCGGCGGCGGCCAGCCGCAGGGCGGCTGCGGGCTGCAGCGGGCCGTGTTTGCCGGCACGACGGATTCGGTGTTCGTGAAGGATCTGGAGGGGCGTTACCTGGCCATCAATGCGGCCGGGGCGCGCTATGTCGGCCGGCCGGTGGCGGAGATCATTGGGCGGACGGACGCCGCGTTGTTTCCGCTGGAGACGGCACGGCGCATCATGGCGCACGACCGGCAAGTCGTGCAGACCGGGCAGAGCCATTCATTCGAGGTTACGCTGCCGGTCGACGGGCAGCCGCGGGTATTCCTTTCGACGAAGACGCCCTACCGCGACGCGCGCGGCCGCATCCAGGGGCTGGTGGGGATATCGCGGGACATAACGGACCGCAAGGAGGCGCTCGAGGCGTTGCGTCAGGCCAACCAGCGGCTGCATGCGATCATGCAGTCCGCGGCCACGGCGATCGTCGCCGTCGACCGGAATCTGACGGTTGAGGCCTGGAATCCGGCGGCCGAGCGGATATTCGGCTGGTCGGCGGTGGAAGTGGTGGGGCGCGAGGTGCCGGGTCTGGCACCGGGCGCGCACGGTTTGCGGGCGCATCTGGAGCGTGCCGTCCGGGGGGTGGCGGCCACCGGAACCCAGGTGCGGGAGTGGACCCGCGGCGGTGCCGCGGTTGACCTGGCGGTCTGGATTTCGCCCTTGGCCAACGCGGCCGGCGAAATCAGCGGGGCGCTCAGCGTCATGGTGGACCTGACGGAGCTGCGCCGCGCCCAGGAGGAGGTGGATCGGCTGCGGCGGGAGAATCTGTACCTGCAGGTGGAGTCGGGTTCCGGGCTGGTAACCGACGACATGGTGGGCGATTCGCCGGCGCTGCGCCGGGTGTTGCACGATATTGAACAGGTCGCGTGCACCGATACTACGGTGCTGGTGACCGGTGAAACCGGCACCGGCAAGGAGTTGGTGGCGCGCGCCATTCACAAACGCAGCCCCCGGCGTGAGCACGTGCTGGTATGCGTGAATTGCGCCGCGTTGCCCAGCGGGCTGATCGAGAGCGAGCTGTTCGGGCACGAGAAGGGCGCTTTCACCGGCGCACTGGCACGCAAGATCGGCCGCTTCGAGATGGCGCACCAGGGCACGATCTTCCTTGACGAGATTGGCGAACTGCCGCCGGATCTGCAGACCAAGCTGCTGCGCGTACTCCAGGAAGGCGAGTTCGAGCGCGTCGGCGGTATCGAGACGATACGCGTTGACGTGCGCGTGATCGCCGCGACGAACGGCAACCTGGAGCAGTCCCTGGCCGAGGGTCGCTTCCGCGAGGATCTCTACTACCGGCTGAACGTCTTTCCGATACGCGTGCCGCCGTTGCGTGAGCGGCGCGCGGATGTTCCGGCCCTGGCGCGGCACTTCGCGTTGCTGTACGGGACACGGATGGGCCGGCGGTTCGACACGATTTCAGCGGCCGCGCTTGATGCGCTGTGCGCATACGACTGGCCCGGCAATGTCCGCGAACTGCAGAACGTGATTGAGCGGGCCGCGATCATCAGCCGCGGCGCCGTGCTTGAACTGGGCGAGTGGCCGCCGCCGGGCAGGCGCAGCGCCGCCCAGCAGCCGCTGGAAACGCTGGTTGCCCAGGAGCGACAGATCATTCTCAAGGCGCTCGAGCAGGCGTGCTGGCGGGTCAGCGGCCCGCACGGCGCCGCGCGCCTGTTGGGGCTCAAACCCACAACGCTCGAATCACGCATGAAGAAGATGGGCATAGTACGGCCCACGTGCACTTCTCGCGGAATATCGTGAATCCCTGATATTTCGTGAATCCGAGCCCGCCGGTCCGGGCGCGGCGTGCCACAGCGGCGGTGCGCATACGTTTTTGCCGGCCCGACTTATGAGCCTTCTGCGCGCCCGGACGCGTCCGGCATTGGTGTTGCTTCTCCTACTGGGCGTTCGGGAACGCACGGGAAGAAGGCAATGCTTCGCATCACCGCTAGCGAGACCCCAACCGCTGTCACGCTCAAGCTGGAAGGCCGCATCGCCAGTGCCTGGGTTGCGGAACTCAGAAACGAGTGTCAGGCGCGGCTGCATGGCCGGCGGCGCCTACGGCTCGACTTCCAGCACGTGACGTTCGTCGATCGCAGCGGTGTGCTCATGTTACGCGAGCTGGCCTGTCCGCAGCTCAGCATCGTGAACTGCCCGACGCTCGTGCGCGAGGGCCTGGAGACGGTGCGCCCGGACTGAGACGCGGCGGCCCGGCGTGTTGGGTGCCGCTTGCCCCGTGCCGCCGCGCGGCGCTGCTGGTTGCAAGGAGTCCGCCCACAGGCCGCGGCCGAAACCGCAGGTGTCCGGGCCACCGTCGTTGTTCAGGGTTTTGACGTTGTCCGAAACCACCAAGTTCATCAAATAGAGGAGCACGCATGTACCGCCACACAAGGAAAATACTGTTCGTCCTGGCCCTCGTTCCACTCGCCTGGCCGGCCGCGGCCGGGGCCGCCGTGCACACGGTCACGCAGATCGGCAATACCTTCTCGCCCAGTTCGATCACTGTGGCGCCCGGCGACACGGTCCGCTGGGTCTGGACATCCGGCATCCACACGGTCACGTCGGGCACGCCCTGCACGGCGGACGGGCGATTCAACGTCCCGCTGGATTCGAATCACCCCATCTTCGAGTACGTGGTGCCGACCTTCGTGCCGCACATCCCGTACTTCTGCATCCCGCACTGTGGGATCGGAATGACGGGCGACATATACGTGCAATCCACTGAGACCGTGGACTTCGTGATTACGTTGGACGGCTTCCAGGAGGTTCCGCCGGCCAGTACGCCTGCCACCGGCAGCGGCACCGCCGCGCTCGACACACTCACCGGGCTGTTTACCTGGAACTTTAGCTTCTCCGGGCTGACCGCCGCCGAGACGGCGGCCCATTTTCATGGTCCGGCGGGGACGTGCAGCACGGCCGGTCCCGTGATTACGCTGCCCCCGGGCAGCCCGAAGATCGGTTCGGCCACTCTGGACGCCGCGCAGGTCGCGGATGTTCTGGCGGGCCTGTGGTATGTGAACGTTCATACCAGCACCTATCCGGGTGGTGAGATTCGTGGCCGGGTGGCGCCCGTTCCGCTGGCTGATCCGCTGCCCGACATAGCGCCGGGCGACATCGCGATCGACCTTCAGCCGATCGCCACCGGGCTGGTGGCACCGAACTGGGGCACCGCCGCACCGGGCGACGCGAGCCGCTTGTTCGTCGTGGACCAGGTGGGAACCCTGTGGGCGATCGAGCTGGGCAGTGGCAGCAAGAGCGTGTTCCTGGACGTGAGCAGCCGCCTGGTAACGCTCGGCATCGGCGGCCCGGGGACGTTTGATGAACGCGGATTCCTCGGAGTGGCGTTCCACCCGGACTATCAGAGCAACGGCCTGTTCTACACATACACTTCGGAGCCCGAAGCAGGCACGCCGGATTTCACCACGATGCCGATGGGCGTCATGCCGAACTGCCAGAGCGTTGTGCTCGAATGGCAGGTGCCGACTCCGTCTGATCCCGCCTCCCTGCCGGGCGGCACGCCGCGCGAGTTGCTGCGGATCGACCAGCCGCAGTTCAATCACAATGGCGGCGCGCTGGCTTTCGGCCCCGACGGCTTGCTGTACATCGCGCTGGGCGATGGCGGCGGGCGCGATGACCGCGACGACGGCATGTCGCTGGGCGTTCCCCTCGTGGGACACGGCTGCGAAGGCAACGGCCAGAATCTGAACTCCATCCTGGGCAAGATCATTCGGATCGATCCGCTGGGCAGCGATTCGGCTAATGGGGCGTACGGCATTCCCGCCGACAACCCGTTCGTCGGCGCGGCGGGCCTCGATGAGATCTGGGCGTACGGGCTGCGCAACCCGTGGCGCATCTCGTTCGACAGCGCGACCGGCGAGCTGTACATCGCCGACGTCGGGCAGAACGACATTGAGGAAATCAACATCGGTGCCAGCGGGGCGAATTATGGCTGGCGCTGGAAGGAAGGCTCGTTCAGTTTCATCTTCAACGGCAACCAGCCGGGCTACGTTACCGACGAGCCGTTGGACGTGCCGGCGGGCCTCACGGACCCCGTGGCCGAGTACGATCACGATGACGGCACCGCCGTGGTCGGCGGCTTCGTCTTCCGCGGCACCACCCGGCCGCAGTTGGTCGGCAAATACGTTTTGGGCGAATTCGCGTTGACCTTCAGCAACGACGGCAGGCTGTTCTACCTCGACGCCGGCGACCAGATCCAGGAATTCCAGCTCAATGGCATGACGGAGCTGGGGCTTTCGCTGCTGGGATTCGGCGAAGATGCCAAGGGCGAAATCTACGTGCTGGCCAACAGCACCGGAACTCCCTTCGGCACGAGCGGTGTCGTGCTGCGCGTGGCGTTACTGGGCGACCTCAACTGCGACGGGTTGGTGAATGCATTCGACATTGACCCGTTTGTCCTGGCCCTCACCGATCCGGCGGGCTACGCCATGGCGTATCCTGACTGCGACGTGCGCAACGCGGACGTCAACGGCGATGGACTGATCAACGCGTTCGACATCGACCCGTTCGTGCTGGTTCTCACGGGCGGTTAGTGCGGCGACGTGCGGTAATGCGCGGCCAGGCCGGGTTGCCTGTGGGCCCGGCCTGGCCTCTGCCGACGCGATTGGCGTTTCACACCGGCGAGTCGTTCCAGCGACCTCTGAACGCGGGGGCGTCGAGAATCCGCCTGGTTCCTTGGCCGACTGACGCGCGCCAGGCGGTCAGGTCGAAGGACATCACATGCGCAACCCTAGCTGCAGCCTGACGAATGGTCCGTCACTCAGATCGAGTCGGTCGTCACCCCGGTCACCATAGCCCTCACCCTCAAACCAGAAGCGGTCGAAGGCCCAGCCACCCGCCAGATCCAGCCAGACGTTCTTGCGGATATCCCATCGTGCGCTCAGCGCGACGCGCTTCTCGTAGTACGACAACCGATGGTCGTCGTCCTGCCGATCATGCCGGAAGAATCTCTGATTCGTCCAGTCGAATCCGGCCTGAAGTCGCAGCGAGTCCAGCAGTGCGTAACTTACCTGTGCACGCACCTCGCGCGGCACGAAATACGAAGCGTCTACTGTGAGTCTTTCGAGCGGTTCCCAGCCGATCACCGTCATCGGTACTCCAGCGAGCACGTTCAAGCGCTCGTCGGGACGGTAATGGTACGCGACGCCGAGGATCGGCACGTTCGGCAAGAACTCGCGATTGTTCGAGTAGTTGAGCAGGAACAGCCAGGCGTCCTTCTCACCGGCAGGGACGCGCAAGAAGCCGGAAGCGGCCACCAGAATCTCGTCGCCGCTGGCGAAAGGTCGGTCGCTGGGCGATCCGATCGTGAGATTCCCGCCGCCCGTCCAGCCATTGGCAAGCCGGCGCCGGTAGGTTGTGCCGAAGCGCACGTCCCACAGCTCACCGGGGAACGGGCTGCAACTATCCGGCAGTCGCGCACCCGAGGAGATATCGAGCGCCTTAAGATTTGCGTGAAACGTCCACTCGTAGAGCTCAGACTGAGAGAGCGGAAAAGAGAGGCGAAAGTCGTGCTGCGACATGTGCATCTTCGTGCGTTGCCGCGCGACGGGTTCATTGAAGTGGGTCGTGAAGCTGTAATCAGTGCGTAGCGTCGCCTGGCCGAGTTGCGGCGACCGCCAGGAGGTCGAATCATCCTGGGCAAGCGCTGCAGGCGTGATCAGCGTGCCCAGTGCCAGACCGACGATGTATTTGCGGGTGGCTCGCATTCCGCGATCCTACCGCAGTGGCTGCATGGTGGCCAGTCGCTTCTACGCGCCGTTTGGTAAGGCTGCCTCGATTGCGCCGACCGCATCCTGCGAGATGAACCAATGATGCAGCAGGTGGATCTGCAGCAGGTGGTTCACGATGATGTCGCTGCGCTTGGCGGCCACGGCCTGGGGCGCTTCGTGGATTTCCTGGACGAACCGGCGCACGGCGGCCGGGTCAAACAGGCCGACCTCGCCGACGAGTTGCGGCGCAAGCCAGCGCGCGATGAGCGTCTTGATTGCCCGGCGTTTGGCCGCGTCGGTGTGGCCGGGTGGGGCCATGAAGGCAAACTTCTCCCTTTTGTAGAGCACTTCGGGCAACACGCCTTTCATCGCTTCGCGCAACACCCACTTCTCCACGCCGTTGCGGATGCGCAGCGTGGGCGGGATGCGTACGGCGAATTCAGCCAGATTGTGGTCCAGGAAAGCCGGCCGGGATTCCATCGAGTTGGCCATGTCCACACGATCGCCGCCCCAGGTGAGAATCTGGCCCTCAAGCATGGTCTTGCTCCACGTGTATTGAGCGATGTCCAGCGGGTGCCGGCCGCGCACCATGGCGGGATCAATCTTGGCCGCGACGGCCGCCACGGGGTCGTAGGTTTGGAGCATGTCGCGGATAGCCGGTGCGAAGAGCGGCCTGCAGGCCTCGAGCGTCAGGATCCACGGCTGAATCCAACTGGGAGTGAAGCCGCACAGGTCTTCCCAGGCCGGATGCGACTGCTGCGTCTCGGCCAGAATCGCGCCGCGAAAGACCGGGTTTCCCGGATCCATGCCGGGGGCGTGCGCGTCGCCGTCGCCGTGCAGCAACATATCGCGCTTGAAAAAGGGATAGCCGCCGAACAGTTCGTCGGCCCCCTCGCCGGTCACAACCACCTTGAATCCGCACTCGCGGACCCGGCGGCTCATGTGCCACTTGGCCACGCTGAGCGTGTTATAGTAGGTGCGCTCCGCGTGCCAGGTGACCCTTGAGAAGAAGTCGCCATATAGATCGTCGGCCGTCACGCGCAGCAGTTCCTGGTCGGCGTGCGTGCTCGCAGCCATCTCCTTGGCGATCGCCGCCTCGTCGTAGTCGTCATGGTCGAAGCTGATGGTGAACGCTTTGACCGGCGACTGCTGCAGCGGCGTTGCCAGTCCCAGAATGGAGCAACTGTCAATGCCGCCGGAGAGATAGCAGCCCACGGGAACATCCGCCTCCAGCCGCGTGCCGACCGCGTCGATCAGCAGGTCGCGCACGCCACTGACGTAGTAGTCGGCATCCGGAGCGCTGTCGTGCTCGGCACGCAGCGGATACTCGAGGTCCCAGTACCGCAGATGCCTGGCCGAAAGGCGCTCGCCCTGCTTCTCGACCACGAGCATGTGCCCGGGCTGCACGGCGCTGATGCCGGCGAATGCGGTCGAACCGGGCACCATCACCTGCATCATCTGGTGGACGGCGGCCCTGGGGCACAGTGCGCGCGGAACACGCGGATGGGCGAGCACCGCCTTGACCTCCGACCCGTAGTAGATGGCGTCGTCAGTAAGCCGATAGTACAGCGGCTTGATTCCGAACCGGTCGCGCACCAGCAGCAGCCGCTGCCGGCGCGCGTCAAACAGCGCGATGGCAAACTCGCCCCGCAGGCGGTGGACGAAGTCGAGTTCGTGCTTCCGGTAGAACGGGATTGCGATCTCCGTATCCGTCCTGGTCTCGAAGCGCAGGCCCTCACATGCCAGCTCGGCTCGCCGCCGCTTGTAGTCGTAGAACTCGCCGTTCACGGTAAGGACGATGTCCCGCGCGCTGCTGTACAGCGGTTGGGCACCGGTGGCCAGGTCGATGATGGACAGGCGCGTGTGTCCCATGGCCAGGCCCACCTGTTGGTCAAGGTGCGCGCCGCGACCGTCCGGGCCGCGGTGCTGCACGGTATCCATCATCTTCGTGAGGATGGCACCCATGCCGTCCCGGCCGGTGTTCGGTTCCCAGAATCCGACAATGCCACACATATTCCTGTCCCTGGTTACGGGTGTTGCGGTCAGGTTCGAGGTGCCGGCCCGGCCCCGCCCGGCCCGGCGAAGCGCGCCAGCTTGTCCAGGCGGTGCAGGACGGCGATCAGCAGCGCCTGACGAACGAAGACCGCGCCCGCGGCCTGCGCGAAGTACATGTTGTGTGCCGTGGCGTCCAGGCTCGTGTCCAACTCGCCGCGCCGCGCGAGCGGGTGCATGATCACCGCGGCGCGTTTCAGGTCGCTATCAGCATTGAGCCGGAAACGGCTGTCCAGTTGGCGGTAGCTGTCGCCCAGAAAGACGATCGAGTTGATGTAGATGACATCCAGGTCGCTCAGCACCTCCTGGACGTCGTTGGTCATCTCCACCGGAATGGTGCACTCGTCGATGGCGGTCTCCAGGTCGATCCCCACCGGATCTGCCAACTCCGAGACGATCGTGATCCTGCGAATCGCATTCCCGAAGAGCAGCGCGGTGGCCAGGAAGCTCTTCACCGCCCGCATACTTCCCGGCGTGCCCACGATGCCCAGATGAATCCGCTCGTTTGCCGGGCAGTCTGCCGCCGCCAGCGCTGGGCGCCACTTCAGGAGTGCATACCAGTCAAGCAGGGCCTGAGTCGGATGCTGTCCGGACCCGTTACCCGCATTGATCAGCGGCAGCGCGAGGTTCCGGCGAATTTCCTCGACGCTGCTCGTCTCCGGATGTCGCATGATGACCACGTCGCCGTAGGTGTTGAACATCTCACCAATGTCCGCCAGCGACTCGCCCTTGGCTATGCCCGTCACCCGGCCGTCGGGCACGCTGAGTACCTTGCCGTCCAGCCGCAGCATGGCGCTCTCGAAGGACAGGCGCGTGCGTGTGCTGGCCTCGAAGAAGGCCGTAATCGCGATCTTGCCGTCGAGCGGCTTGATCGGCTCCACATTGGTGGCTTCCAGCAGCGCGGCCGTGCGGCACAGGTCGATCACCGTTTGGCGATCGAACTGGTTCGCGTGCAGGATGGATCGCCCGCCCAGCGCGTCCAGCCGCTCGAGGTGCACGCGGCCGCCGGCCGCATCCAGCAGGGGACGTGGGTCGAGTGCGAGCCCCTTCGAGTTTCCGTTGCTTCTGGCGGGCGCAGCGTCGAGCGCATCAACCGCGATGATCTTCTGGTCTACCATAATGACTTGCCTCCGACATCCCGGATCAGAAGTATTAGCAGGAGCGTGCCGCTGACGACAGCCAGGGCGATCCCGCCGTAAACCAAGGCCGCAAAGAACCAGGCGGGAAAGAGGATCATGTCCTGATCGCCCTCCTTTCGGCCGCGAGCCGGCCCCAGTCGAATGCACGCGGCCACGCCAGCGTCGTCACGACAACGGTTCCGAAGGAAACGGCCGTGCCGATGAGGGCGCCCGTGTACCATCCAATCTCGACGTAAGCCAGTAGCCCGCTCGCGCTGCCGAGCACCATGGCCAGTACCGCGCCGGCCGGATTCGTTCGGCGCCAGAACAGTCCCGCGACGATTGGCCAGATCGTGCTGCCCACCAGCGGTCCCGCGAAGAACAGGACCGTCGCCAGCGTGCCCACCTTCGGCAGGCATACCATCCAGGTAACCAGCGCCACGGCCACGATGACCACACTTGCGACCTTCCGAAGCTGCGCGTTGCTCGCGGCGGGCATGAGCAGCGGCTGGATGACCTCCTTCGTAACGACGTCTGACGTGGCCGCGAGCAGGCTGTCGATGCTCGAAGCCAGTGAGCAGAACACGATGATGAAGACGAAGACGCTGCCGATATGGCCGAGGAGGTTGGCCGCCACCAGCGGGCCGACCGTGTCCGGACGCATGATGTTGATGCCCAGTGATGGTGCCGCCAGCCCCAGAAAGCCGGCGACAATGGGAATGGGCAACCAAATCACGCCGGCCAGCAGGTAAGCCTTCATGCCCACGCCTTCGCGCATTGCGAATGCCCGGCTCCACCAGACGTTGCTGTGAAAGATCTCGCCGATGCCGAACAGCAGATTGTTGAACACGGCGATGATGGCGGCCGGAAACAGGATATTGAGCAGCGCCGGCCGCTCGGTCTGCAGATCCGTGTAGATCTCACCTGGCGAAACCTGTGTCAGAATCGCAATGGCCACGGCCACAATGCCGACCAGGATGATGACGCTCTGGACGAAATCCGTCCCGATGACAGCGTACAGCCCGCCGAAGAGCGTGTAGACCATGCAGACGAACAGAATGACCGTCATTCCGAACTGGTAGGGAATCCCCGCGAGCGCCTCGAGCAGAATCCCGCCCGCCATCCCCATGCTGACCATCCAGGTCAGTCCATAGAAGAGCGAGATCAGCAGAAACACCGTGTAGGCCACGCGCCCGTAACGCAGGCGAATGAACTCGACGCTCGTGTAGCCGTGCGGCATCATTCGGCGAATGCGCTTGGCCAGCGGCGCGAACAGAACCAAGCCCAAGGAGGCCGTGGAGTAGGCCAGCATGCCCCAAATGCCCAGCTGCAAAGCGAACTGCGGCGCCAGCATCGTCGTGTTCGACGTGATCCAGGTGGCCACTGCCGTGGCCGTACCCAGCGCCAGGCCGACGTTCCGCCCGGCCACCATGAATCCATCAAGTGATCTTGCGCGGCGGCCCCAGTGGATCCCCAGCGCAATCCACATGACGCCGAACAGTCCGAGCAGGATCCATCCAGCCTTGGCCGACAGAACAGTGCTACCCTCAGCCATTGTTCCTCGCGAATCGGCCCACGGAGCGGGCGCCCGTGCCGACGGACAACACTATGAGCACAAACAGCGCGCCGCCGACGGCGAAGAACGCCCAGGCCGTCGTCAGCGCATGATGCTCGCAGACGACTTCAGCGGACGCTGACCAGGGGCCCCAAGTCTCGCTGTCCGGCTCGCGGGCGCGCACCCGAAAGAAATGCCTTCCGTCAACCAGCCCGGACAGGAACGACGCCTTGTCGCTGCCCTCATACAGCCGCGTCGGCGCCGTGAAATCCGCCGTCGCCGCCATCTGAAGCTGGTAGATGAGCAGTTCATCGTCGTGGCCCCACTGCAGCAGAACATGCCCTTCGTTGGTCGACAGCTCGGTCTCATGGCCGAACGCCGCCTGCGGCAGCTCCTGGGCCCTCAGCGGACCGACACACGTGAGGAGCGCTCCGACGCATGCGGGCACAACAAGGCTGTGACGAGCAGACCCGCCTGGCGCCATCACCGCCGCCCCTCTTTACCACGATCTGGCGCCGACAGGTGCTCGTCCTGTCCGCGCTGAAACACCTGACATGCCAGGCTGCATGGGCACATTCCTCGCCAGCGAGATGCCGCCCGCGCGGCCCGACCTCCCCGAAACGGCCGCGGTGAGCCCTCCATCGTCAACAGCGCTCTCTGGCAGTGAGCTGCGAGCAAACTCAGTCTCATCGGTCAGGCGATATCACGTTGCTTCTGTCCAACCACGGCAACGTAGTACAGGGGCTCGCGGGCCGTCGAAAGGCGATGCTGATAGCGCTTCTGCTGCCGCAATACCAGCGTGCCGTCGTCCAGCATGGATCGGATAAGACTACCGAAACCGGACGGGTCCCCATTGCGCAGAAAACCCTCCTTGATATTGAAGGCGATCCATCCATCCCGGCAAATCAGGTTATAGGCCGCGATGAATGCCTGCGGCGGGATGTCCCCAAACCCGAGCGCGGCCACGCACGTCAGCGTGTTGAAGCGGTAGCTCGCCAACTCGCGGCGCTCCTCCGCGCTCAAGGCGATTATGTCGACCACGTGATACTCGGCGTACACGCCGGGCCGATCGCGCTCGGCCGCCTCAGCGGCCCCGCCAATAATGTCCACCCCTACCAGCATTCGGGCGCCCAGGTCCGCCAACTCCTCTCCGACCATGCCGTTGCCGGCCCCCAAGTCCAGGACGCGCAGGCTCGCCGTGTCTACGTTCGCCGCCGCCAACTCGGCTTGCAACAGGCTGCGCACCACTCGCGGCGAGTCGCAGCGCAGGATGTCGTAAATGACCTTCTCGTAGAGACCCGGAACTGCGTAGAGCGAATCGTAGTCGTGGAAGCGAATCTGACGCCAGCCGTCCTCCAGACGGACAACGCACCACTCGGCGTCCTGCGACATGGACAGATTCGGCTCAGGTAGAGCTACAAGCGGCTCTCCGTTGGTACGTTCGCGATGCGACTTATCGGTTGTCCGGGATACGGTCGTTGTCATCTGTTGGATGCTCCGTTCTCGCTTATGGCCTTCGCAGGTTCGGTTGTCTCTTTGGGCCCTCGCTCGGCAGATAGCGTCCGCGGTTCCGCCGGAATCTCCGTGGCAACGGCCGTCGGCCGCGTCTCGGCCGCATCAGAATCCACAGGACCCGTCACCAGGAACGGGGACGCGTCCAACGCCTCCACGTCCATCATCTCTGCAATCCGCTGAAGCGATGCCAGCAACTGAAAGCGCTCCCAGTCCTTCAGCTTCGCCAACTCCGCGTGAAACTGGTCCTGCAATAGCGACGGCGCACGGCCCAGTAGCTCCCGGCCGGCGGTCGTGACCGTTATCATCACACTCCGGCCGTCCCGCTCATGCCGTGAGCGCTTGATGTACCCGGCTCGCTCGAGCCGCTGCACGATGCCCGTGAGCGTGGGCTGCCCCAAATGGACAGCCTTGGCCAGGGCCCCAATGGAGCAAGCCGCCAGCCGTTCCGCTGTACGCAGCGTGGTCAGTTGTGGCCATGTCAAGCCAATCTCAAGCACCAGCCGGCGAGAGTGCAAATCGACTCCCCGAATGATCCGCCGCAACGCAGTTACAATCTCGTCTTCAGTTGTCAGCGAATGAGTCATCGCACACCCTGTCCAGCGAATACAGATTGAACCCGAAGTATATGGCCAACCGGCAGATCACGCAAGCCCGCCCAGAGATTGCCTGACTGATGCAACTTCTTATCATTCAGTGTCTTGCGTCTGAGACGGATCCTGTCCCACAAGAAGCCCCTCAGTAAATATGCTTTGTGGAGGAAGTAAATGTGTCAGCAGCGAGGCGAACGTCCGCCGCCGCTCGGGCCGCTGGAAGTAGCGCCGCAACGGGCATCGCTGGCGACCGGTCGGAGGTTTCGCGGTGCGGCGGCCGATTCCCGGCGGAATCAGGGCGCGCACGTCGAGCTCGTCGCGGAGGAATTGATGCCCCCACTCGGCGTCGTACCCCGCGTCGGCCAGGAGCGTCTCGGGCACCCGTCGTTCGCGGGCTGCCAGCACGGCTTTGATCAGGTGCGCATGATCGGGACCCGGCCCGCGGCCCACTACGGCGGCCGGAATCAAATGGGCAGGGCAGGCGATCAGCAATGCGACCTTCGGGAAGCGGCGATGGGTCACGGTTCGCGGGGTCCGGTCGCGGTCCCAGGTCCGGCGACGGACGAAGCGGTGGCCGACGTCATAGGCCTGGCAGCCGCTGCTGTCGATAGCGCTCCGGGTCGTGCGTTTCGGTAGCAGACGTCGTTTCTCGGCGTCCTGCATGGTTTGAGCCAGCAGGCGGTCGGCGGCTTCGCGCGGCGCGCGGCGCGGCCGGGGCAGGCCAGGCGTGGGGCGGTCGCCGGGGCGGCCGGAATGACCGTCTCTTGGTGTATGTCGGGGGTCGGCCGGGGTGTGCTTACAAACAATGCGCGAGTCTATAGTATCCGTGCTGTCGATGCCATGTACACTGTAATTGTGCGCACACCGTGGTGCGCCCGCTCGACGCCACAGTTGGCGTCGGCGGCGTGCCGGGCGGCGCGTCCAGAGCCGGAGAAGTCGCCGATGGAATACACCTGCCCCCGCTGCCAGAGTGACAACCCCAGCGCGGCCCGCTTCTGCCGCCTGTGTGGCCTGGCGCTGGTGCCGGGACCGGGCGGCTTGTTGGGCGCCGGGGCGGTGCCGCATCCGGAGCCGCTGGCGGCGCCGGCGGGCTATGAGCCGGTCGCGGGCGCGCCGGACCTGCATTTCCACTGGGAAGCCGCCTGGGGCGGCAAGGTCCTGCTGGGGACCGAAACGTTGGCCGTCGAGGTGTTCAACGGCGGCTACGATTTGCGCGACGTGGTGCTGACCGTGCGCGGCACCGACGACGAAGGGACCACGGTCTTCTCGATCAACCAGGACGTCGCCCGCTGGCCGCGGGGCGAGACGGTGGGGCTGGAAGTGCCCTCCTGGGAGCTTCCGGCGCCTGCTCGGCGCATTGTGGTGACCGTGGATGCCGCGCGGTTTGCCGGCCCGGCGTAGTTCCCGGGTCAGCGGCAATGGAAGGAGGATGACAAAGTGATCATCTATGTCTTCGTGGGCCTGGTCGTACTGTGCTTGCTGTTGCTGCTGAGCGGCTTCTTCACGGTCCAGCAGCAGACGCGGGCGGTGGTCGAGCGGTTCGGGCGCTTCGCGCGCATCAGCGGGCCCGGACTGAACTGGAAGATCCCGGTGTTCGAATCGGTGGCCGGCCGCGTGACGCACCGCGTGCGCGAGCTGGAGATCAAGGTCGAGTCGAAAACGCGCGACGACGTCTTCGTGGACCTGCTGATCGCCGTGCAGTTCTTCGTGCGCGAGCATGACGACGCCGTGATTGCGGCGCACTACAAGCTGATGAACCCGCATCAGCAGATTTCGTCGTACGTCTTTGACACGGTGCGGGCGCTGGTGCCGGAGATGCCGGTTGACCACGTGTTCTCCGAGAAGGAGAAGATTGCCGTGGCGGTCAAGGAGCGGCTGCGCGACCAGATGGAGGAGTTCGGCTACACGATTCTCCAGGCCCTGGTCAACGACATTCAGCCGGACGCCGAGGTCAAGCTGGCGATGAACAAGGTGAACGCCAGCGCGCGGCTGAAGGAGGCTGCCAAGAACGAGGCCGAGGCCAAGAAGATCCGCACGATCGCCGAGGCGGAGGCGGAGGCGCGGGCCAAGGAGCTGCAGGGTGTCGGCATCGCCCGCCAGCGGCTGGCGATTGCCAAGGGCCTGAAGGACTCGGTGGAATCGTGCGCGGCGGCCGGCATTTCGCCGGAGGAGGCGACGCGCATGGTCCTGCTGACGCAGCATTACGATACGGTCACGGCCGTCGGCACGCGGGCCCGCAGCACCGTCATGATGGTCCCCTACAGTCCCGAGGGCATGACCTCCGTGTCTGACCAGATCATGCAGGCGTTACTTACCAACCGCAACGCGGAGAAACTGGACGACGCCCTCGCCCAGGCGGCGGCGAAGCGCGCCGACGCGAAATAGCGTGCCGCGCCAGGCGCGCGGCCACTGGAGGACAAGATGAGCAGAAACCGACCCCCCGAATACATCAGTTGTCCGCGTTGTACGACGTTGCTCGAGTACGCCGGCACCAAGCGCTTTCACGAGGGCACGCGGGCCTGGGATTTCCTGGGCGGAGTGTTCGAGCTATTCAAGCATCGGGAGGCGTTCGACGTGTACGCCTGTCCGCGCTGCGGGCGGGTCGAGTTCTTCGTGGACGGCGTCGGCGAGGAGCTGCGCCGTGAGCACTGATACGGCGGAACTCGTGTCGGGCGCGTTCCCGACCCCGTAAGCGACGCAGCGCCCGCATGGGGGGCGGGCGCTGTTTGAAAGGGTGAGCGACGGGATTCGAACCCGCGACCCCAAGGACCACAACCTTGTGCTCTAACCAACTGAGCTACGCTCACCGCGGGCAGGTAAGGCGCATTCTAGCACGGCCGCTCTCAAGTTCCAGCGCCCTGCGGGTGGCAAAAGGCGGGCCGTCAGGGAACGAGGGGGCGTCCAGCGGTCAGCGGGCGCGGCCGACGTAAATCGCCTCCTTGCCATCGCTGAACGTGACGTGGAAGGCCACCTCGTCGGCGTCATTGAGGATGCCGGAGCGGCCGGGCCGGTTGGTTTCCGGCCGCGAATCGGCCTTGATGGCCGTGATATCGGCCACGGGGATGTTGGCGGCCGGATCCACGATTACGACCAGCCGCTGGTTGGTCCAGAAGCCCAGGCCCGGTGTGTCGCCGGCCGTCCGGGTGTAGGGCACCACCGCCCGGCCGAAGTTGTTGATAGCGCCGCCCGCGTCGTCCCACGTGAGGGCGACGCCGGTGAAGTCGCCGGACATTGAGGCGGCGATGCTGACACCGCTCGTCCGATCAACAATATGGGGCGTGCCACCGGCCAGGACGAGCACGGCTCCGCCGTCGCTGACGCCGGAGACCAGGTTGGTGGCATAGGTCGTGCCGTCGCCGGCGGTCAGTTCGGTCCACTCGACCTCGGACCAATCCCAGAGGATGACGGCGTCATCGGTTTCGCTGCCGACGGTGATGGGCGTTTCGATGGCGATGTGTCCGTTCTTGCCGATCGCCATGGCGTTGTAGTACTCGCCCTCGATGCCGTACCGGGCGCCGGTCGGCAAGCCGGGCAGCGACAGGGTGGGGCGGTCATCGATGACCCGGGAGACGACGCCCGGGCTGGTGCGCAGGTATATGCCGTGCGAGCCGGTGCCGCCCGCATAGCCGCCCTGGAACAGCAGGTAGCCGCTGGGGCTGAGCGTCGTGTATTCCAGGAAGTCGGCAAAGTAGGCGGTCGTACCCTGATCGGGGACCGCGCCCGTGGTGATGTAGGCGGAACTGCTGGT
This sequence comes from uncultured Planctomycetales bacterium, assembly GCA_964550375.1. GTDB lineage: Bacteria > Planctomycetota > Phycisphaerae > UBA1845 > Fen-1342 > JAAYXS01. The sequence continues at coordinate 20,657 of CAZJYX010000009.1, forward strand.
GGCCATGGGCACGACCGGCGTGACGACAATTCCATCCGTCGTGACCGCAGAAGTCACGATAGCGCTGCCCGACATGAGCGGACTGAGCGAAGTGAAGCGCACGCGGAACATGACAATGCCGAGGTCGCTGACGCCGTGGTTGGCGAACACGAAGAAGGTGGCTGCCGCGGAGACTTCGAGGGCTTCGGCGATGCTGGTGGTATCGGCCACGCGCAGCAGGTTGCGGTCGCTGGCGCGCCAGCGGAACATGCCGCGCTCGCCGCTGTCGCCGGTCATGGTGGAGACGAACATCAAGCGGCCGGCGTCGCCCCAGGCGAGCGGCTCTTTCAGGGGGTCGTAGTTTGGCAGTGGGGCGTAGTCACCGAAGCGGCCGGTAGAAGTGCCGCCGGGAAGTTGACCGGTAAGGTTGGGGTTGTCATCAGTGATCCGGACGATGGTGCCGTCTTCCCAGACGTAGAGGCCGCCGTTGCCCAGCGCGGTCGGGCCTTCGTAGTAGGCCCAGAAGGCAACGCGACCGTCGTCGTCGATAATCGGGCTGCCGAATTCGGTGAAGGTGGTGCCGGCGGGTTGTTCGGGCACCGCAGTGCCGGTCTGGACGATCCGCTGACGAGAAAGGGCGGTTGGTACGGGGATTTCGTCGTCGCCGCCTACGTCATCGCCGCCGTCGTCGGTGCCGCCGCCCGAGCCCCCGCCACCCGAGCCGCCCCCACCGGAGCCTCCGCCGGTGCCGTCGGGGAAGAGGTCTTCGATGGCGCCGCCGCCGCCACCACCGCCTCCTCCGCCGTTGTTACCGCCGTTGTTGCCCCCATTGTTGCCGCCGTTGTTACCACCGTTGTTGCCCCCATTGTTGCCGCCGGTGGGACAACCGCCCAAGCTGAGCAGCATGAGTACTGCAACCAGCACGGCCGCAGACCTGGCCAACCACAGCGTGCTTGTCTGGCAGGAACCTGATCGTGACATCGTTACGCACTCCTGATATGGCGGCCGCGGGAAGATCCCAGCGGGAGCCTGCTTTCCCAACTAACAGTCTATGGGTCGGGTCAATCGACCTCCACGGCGTTTTCCGTCCGCGACCAGCCGGCATAGCACCGGCAGGGTTGGAGCAGCGTGTCCGCCGTCGGTGGAAATCGCCGGCTGAGGCCTACTCGTCCCTTACTAGTATTCGAACCAAACCGACCACGCCCGCTACAAGCAGCGATGCCACCAGCAGAAAAAGCAGCATCCCGACGGCAAAGCTCAGAATCAGCCAGCTTGGCTCAAGGAGGGCATCGTGGACGGCCGGCACCAGCGACCCGAGGAGGCCGATAACCAGGCCGGCCAGGACGATCGCCCCCAGCGTGCCCCGGCGATTACCCTCGAAGGGCGCCATGCGCACGGTGAGGCAGATGGCCAGGTAAACGAACAGGACGGCGGACCAGGACGGCAGGTCGCCGTCCAGGATGCCCTGCAGCACGCGTTCCATCAGTGAGATGCAGGCCCGCAGCAGGTCCCAGAACAGCGGCAGACTCTTCGGCAAGCTCTGCGAGAGGTGCGTGAACTCGGCCGTCCGCAGGCCGGCGATGACGTTCCAGCCCCAGTAGCGGGCGGCAACGCCGAGGCATACGGCACAGGCGGTCAGTGGCAACAAGCCGACGATCACAGGACCGATAACCGGCAGGCGCTGCTTTTCGGGGGTTTCGGCCTTGGGGTCGCCTTTGTCGTCGTCGCCCATCAGTTGCGCGTTGCGCACCGGGTTGCCGGTGACCAGCAGGCCGAAGACGTGGCCGAGCTGGGCGACCAGGGTGCCGGGCAGGAGCACGAAGTTGACGACGCGCGGCTTGATGAGGCCGCTCCAGATCTGATGCACGCCCCATGCCGAAAACATGATCACGAGCAGCCAGAAGGTTAGTGCAGCGTAGAGCATGGTCCGACCTCGCTGTGCGCCACAGTTACGTGACGGTCGGCCGCAGTCCGTTGCGACCCGTGCGGGACATTATCCCGCGCCCGGCGATCATTGCCAGTGCAATCCTTCGCGCGAAACCCACGGGGCGGCACGTTTGCCGGCGGCCGGTGGCGAATTACACTGCCGGCGAGCAGGCATGAGCGAATTGGACATATCAGCGGCGTTGGTCGGCCAGGACGTCTGTAACCCGGCGCGGCCGGAATGGGGCGTGGGGAAGGTGCTGCGCGTGCAATCGACGAGCGCCGGCGGCGTGGCGCAGCATCGCGTCAGCGTGCAGTTCGCGACGGGTCATCGTACGCTGCAGATTCCCCCGGGCCGTCTGGCGCTGCCGGAGGCGCTGGCCGCCCGGCCGGAGGGCTGGCTCGATCGGGTAGGCGGCACCGACCTGGACGCTCGGCTGCGGGCGTTGCCGGATTTCGTGCGGGAGTTCCTGGGTACGCCCCGGCAGCGTCTACTGATGCAGGCCCCGCTCTTCGCGCGCGCTGAGACGCCGGCCGAGCTGGTCAAGTGGGCGCGCGAGCAGACGCGTGTCGCTGATCCGCTTTCGCGCTGGACGCGTGATGAATTGCAGGCGGCCTTCGCGGAGTTCCGAACACGCCGCGACCACCTGCTGCGGACCACGGCGGGCGAGGTGCGCCGCGCCGGCGGGCCGGAAGCCGTGACGCGGACCCTGGCCACGCTTGAGTCGCCGCTGCGGGAGCGCATGGAGACCGTGCTGGCAGCCGGCGGCTGACGCGGCCCGCGGAACCGGAGCCCAGGGTCCCCGCGCGGCCGAGCGGTTTTCGTTTTCCGTGCCCTGGCGCTATACTTCGCCCATGCGTTCGCTCGCCGTAATCAACCAGAAAGGCGGAGCCGGCAAGACCACGACGGCCGTTAACGTCGCGGATGCGCTGGCGCGGGCCGGCGAGCGGGTGCTGCTGATCGACCTGGATCCGCAGTCGCACGCCACGCTGCATCTGGGTGTGCAGCTTGGGGCTGAGGAGTTGAGCGTCTACGACGTCATGGTGCGGGACGTTTCGGCTCGTGAGGCGTGGCGCTGCGTGGCGGCGCGACTGACCCTGTTGCCGGCCGGCATCGACTTGGTCGGCGCGGAGATCGAGCTGCGCGAGCGGCCCGAGCGGGAATACGCGCTGGCCCGGGCGCTGGAGTCGTGTGACGGCGACTTCTCGTATTGCATCGTTGACTGTCCACCGTCGCTGGGCGAGCTGACGATAAACGCGCTGGCCGCGGTCGATGAGCTCATTATTCCCCTGCAACCGCACTTCCTGGCATTGCAGGGCATGGGTCGGCTGCTGGAGACGGTGACGCTGGTGCGCGGCGTGCTGAATCCGCGGCTGCGCGTCAGCGGGATCGCCCTGTGCATGTTCGAGACCGGTACGCGGCTGGCGCAGGAGGTGCTCACCGACATCACCGAGTTTATTGCCGCGGCGACGCCCGACGACGCGTGGTTCGGCGCCCGGGTGTTTGATACGAAGGTCCGCCGAAACATCAAGTTGGCGGAATGCCCCAGCTTCGGCCAGACGATCCATGCCTACGCGCCGGGCAGTCATGGGGCGATCGACTACCAGGCGCTGACGGAGGAGATCGTGCGGGCACACTCCGCCGCGGCGGTCGATCGGCCGGATGCGACGGAGCCGGTCAGCAAGCCGGTCGCGGACGTATTGCCGGACGGGACAGCGGTGCCCGAGCCGGTGGGGCCCAACGCCGCGCTCATCGTTCCGCAATCGGCGGACCGGCCAGACCCGTGACGGCGCATAAGACGACGAAATTGCGTTCGCCCTGGGACCGCTGGTACCGGCATGCCCTGCCGGCCTACTGGATCTTCCTTTTCAGCCTGACGCATTTTCCAGTGCCGCAGTTGCCGGTGCGCGTCCGCTGGGCCGACAAGCTCACCCATATGGCCTGCTTCGGCCTGCTGGCCTTCCTCTTCTGGCGCTTCGGCGAAACGTTCCGGCGGCCCGTGTCGAACCGCTTCGTGTGGCTGGCGCTACTCTGGATGGGAGCATATGCGGCCCTCGACGAATGGTCGCAGTCGTTCGTGGGCCGTGGGGCGGACGTGCTGGATTGGGTGGCGGACATGCTCGGCGCGGCCGTGGTTCTTGCGCTGCTGGAGTGGCGCCGGCGCAGGCTCCTGTCCGCCAAGCGGACGCTGGATTCACTGGAGACCCGGCGCTAAGATCATCCACCAGCGGCGGGATGCGTGAGCAACCCGCGCGTGGCGAAATCTCGAACCGAAGGCAACATGCTTTACCAGCTTCCCCTGGCACCCCGATACGCGCAGCTCTCCGATGAGGAACTGCGGCGCGGCATCCAGAAGGCCAAGGACCGTCTGGGCCGGCGCCTCGTCATCCTGGGCCACCATTACCAGCAGGACGACGTCATCGCCTTCGCCGACTTCACGGGTGACAGCCTCAAGCTCGCCCAACTCGCCGCTCAGCAGAAGGAAGCCGAATTCATCGTCTTCTGCGGCGTCCACTTCATGGCGGAGTCGGCCGACATGCTGACGACGCCGGCGCAGCAGGTCATCCTCCCGGACCTCTCCGCGGGTTGCAGCATGGCGGACATGGCGGATATCGACCAGGCCGAGGCGGCGTGGGCGTTCCTCACGGCTCATGCCGGGGCTCCGCTGACGCCCATCACGTACGTGAACTCGTCCGCAGCGGTCAAGGCCTTCGTCGGCCGGCAGGACGGCGCCTGCTGCACCAGCTCCAACGCCCGGACGGTCGTGGAATGGGCCTTGCACGGCGCGACGCCCGGTCGCTCCGACGCCGGCGGACACAAGATCCTGTTCCTCCCCGACCAGCACCTGGGTCGGAACACCGCGTTCTCACTCGGCTGGCCGCTGGACAGTATGGTCGTTTACGACCCGCATGAGCCGAACGGCGGGCTGACGCCGGAGCAGGTTCGCCGAGCCCATTTCATCTTGTGGAAAGGTCACTGCTCGGTGCACCAGTTGTTCACGGTGGAGCAGGTGGCGGCGATTAGGGCGCTGGATGAGTCTTACCGGATAATTGTGCACCCGGAATGCCCCTGGGCGGTCTGCCAGCAGGCCGACCTGGTCGGCAGCACCGAGTTCATCATCCAGTCCGTCCGGGACGGGGAGCCCGGCTCGCATTGGGCCGTTGGGACTGAGATCCACCTGGTGCATCGCCTGGCCCGGTCATTGCCGGACCGGACCGTCCGCCTGCTGGCCGGTATCCAATGCCTGTGCACCACGATGTACCGGATCGACCTGAAGCACCTGTACTGGGTGCTCGAGCGCCTGCTTGAGGGCGAGGTGGTCAATCGGATCACCGTCGATGACGAGACGCGCCGCTGGTCCCTGATCGCCCTCGAACGAATGCTCGAGTTGCAGCCGTCGCGGCCGGGTGCGGCCCGATAGCCGGCGGGGTAGACGCCCGGCCTGGTTTCCGGTGCGTTGTCAGCGGGGGCATGGTGGCGGTTGCACGATAAACCGCGACTTAAGGGTGGCGGCACAGCTTGGTCGATAAGGGGGGCGATGAGCCGACCGGTGTGTGGGCCGGGCGGTACTGGCGCCGATACTTCCGGTTTGGAGGCAGAAACGATGTTCTGGACAGCGTTCTTCGCGGTGCTATTGGTGATGCTGGGAGCGTTGCAGGTCTTCGGGCCCATGTAGCAGCCGTCGCTGTGGTGAGGAATTCGTGGTCGGCCACAGAAGTTATGGGACATTGTCCCCGGATTCTGTGGCTGGGCCGGTGCAGTGCCCTCGGCACGGATCTGGGTGCCACCGCGCGATCATGACATGCGAGTCGCTCGCGGCCGTGCCCGGCAGCCGCAATCGACGCCTCGGAGCATCAGGCTTCCGTTAGCTGACCAGGCATCCGGCTGCCGGATGGTTGCGACGTCCGAGCGACGTAACAGTGGCCTCTGGCGCCCGGAGATGTCACGGCGGTGTAAGCGCGTGCGCTCGCTGCGGGGCAGACGCGGGGGGCTCTGACGCTCTCGTTTAAGCGTAACGTGCTGGGGTTTTTCACAAACAACCGCAAATTCGGATTGTCGGCGGCCGAATTGCTGTATAATGGTGGCCAGGCCTGCGTGTCGCGCTGGGCGTGTGCTCGCGGAGGCTCCGGAAGTGGGCGAAGACGGCTAGTTCGCGGGAGCATTGCGGATAGATGAGTTGGCGGGGTTGTCCATGCGGACTGGATGGCGCTGTCGGCGCGGCAAGCCGGCAGGTATTCAGAACGTTTCATGCTGTTTGGCTGGAAGGGGATTCCGATGTGCAAGCGTAGTTCCGGGGTACTGCTGTTCTGGTTGCTGGCGGTGTGGATGGGCAGTTCCGCTTCCGCGAAGGTCTGGTACGTTGACGACGACGCTCCGCACGACCCCGGTCCGGGCGACCCTTATGTGAGTGACCCGGACGCTGATGGCTCGGCTGAGCATCCTTTCGACAAGATTGCCGATGGCATTCTCTTCGCGCAGCCCGGCGATGTGGTCATTGTGCGCGATGGGACGTACAGCGAGTGGGGCAACTACAATCTGAACTTCCTCGGCAAGGCGATAACGGTTCGTTCTGAGAACGGGCCGGCGAACTGTGTTATCGACTGCGCCGACCTGGGCCGCGCGTTTCACTTTCATACCAGCGAGTCGGCCGCGACCATTGTGGAGGGATTCACGATCATCAATGGCACGGCCAACAAGGGTGGCGGTATGTACTTCGCCGCCACGACTAACAACCCGACGATCCGCAACTGCTGGTTCATCAACTGTACGGCGACGGGAGCGGGTGGCGGCGGGGCGGTGTGTACAGAGGGCTGCGCGCCGACCTTCGCGGATTGCGTGTTCATTGGGAACACGGCTGAGTCGTCCCTGGGGGCGCTGTCCTGCTTGAGCGGCACGGTTCAGGCCGAGCGCTGCCGGTTCATCGACAATGTGACCACGGGCATCTACTCGCAACTCGCCGCTCTGACCTTGAACAACTGTCTCATTGCCGGCAACACCAAGCGCGGCTTGCTGGCGTATGCCGGACAGGTCAACCTGAAGAACTGTACCATCGCGCACAACACCGCTCCCGACAGCCCGGGAGCCGGCATATACGCCTATGCGGCGACGGTTAACGTGGACAACTCGATCCTGTGGGGCAATCTTGACGCCACTGGCGATCCCTATGGTACCGACGTGCAGGCCTCCGGCGTGTCGCAGATGCGCTATAGCTGTATGCAGGGGCTGCCGGAGCCTGCTGCCGATGGCAACATTGGCGCGAATCCGCTCTTCCGCGATCCATTCGGCGCGGACAGCGACCCGCTGACGGCGCTGGACAATGATTATCGTCTGGATGCCGGTTCGCCGTGCGTTGACGCCGGCGACAACGCGCTGGTACCGGTCGGCACGGAAAGCGATTGCGACGGCGCGCCGCGCTTCGTCGACGATCCGCTGGTGCCGGACACCGGCCTGGGCACGCCGCCGATCGTGGACATGGGTGCCTTTGAGCGGCAGGTGGTGGTGCCGGACGGCGACTTCGACGCGGACCAGGACGTGGACATGGACGACGTGTTCGTCTTCCTGGGTTGCCTGGCGGGGCCGGACGTGGTCGTAGCCGAGCTTTGTGAGCCGGGCGACTTCGACGGCGACCGGGATGTTGACCTGGCTGATTTCGCGGTCTTCCAGACGCTGTTCACGGGGCCGCTGGTTGACTGCAACGACAACGGCATTCCCGACGACGAGGACATTGCCAGCGGCTACAGCCAGGACTGTAACGGCAATGGCATTCCGGACGAGTGTGACATCGCCGACGGAACCAGTCAGGACTGCAACGGCAACGGCGTCCCGGACGAGTGCGACATAGCCGGCGGCTACAGCCTGGACTGCAACGGCAACGGCATTCCGGACGAATGCGACATAGCCGGCGGCTACAGCCTGGACTGCAACGACAACGGTGTTCCGGACGAGTGCGACATTGCTAGCGGCTACAGCCTGGACTGCAACGGCAACGGCATTCCGGACGAATGCGACATCGCCAGCGGCTACAGCCAGGACTGTAACGGCAATGGCATTCCGGACGAGTGCGACATTGCCGACGGGACGAGTGAGGACTGCCAGCCGAACGGGGTACCGGACGAATGTGATCTGGCAGGCGGCGCGTTGCATGCAAGCCTGGTGCACCGCTGGAGCTTCGACGGGGACGCCACTGATTCGCTCGGTGGCGCGCACGGCGTGCTCATGGGCGGTGCGAGTATCGTGGACGGCGCGGTCGCGCTCGACGGCGTGGACGGCTACGTGGAGCTGCCCATTGCGGACACGATTGCCGCGCTGGACAGCATTACGCTCGAGGCCTGGGTGGAGTGGGACGGCGGCGGCAACTGGCAGCGCGTCTTCGACATCGGAACCAACACCACGAACTACATGTTCTTCACGCCGTTCAACGGCGGGCCATCGCGCTTTGCGATACGGACTCCGAGTGTCGGCGAGCAGATGCTCGACGGGCCGGCTTTGCCTACCGGCCAGATGAAGCATGTCGCCATAACCATCAAAGCCGCCAACACCACTGCCATTCTCTACATCGACGGATCTCCGATTGACGAGAACAACGAGATGACGTTGCGGCCTTCCGACCTGGGGAGCGCGACGATCGGTTACCTGGGCAAGTCGTTCTGGCCGGATCCCTACCTGGCCGGCCGTATCACCGAGTTCCGCATCTACGGTGCCGCTCTGGATGAACTCGAGATCGCGGACAGTTGGGCGGCCGGCTTTGATGCCCAAGGCGCAACTAGCTTCGACTGCAACGGCAACGGTATTCCCGACGAATGCGACATCGCCAGCGGATACAGCCAAGACCTTAACGACAACGGCATCCCCGACGAGTGCGAGGCCCCGCTTCGGCCGGGTTCATAGCTCGCCGGCGCGCCTGCGCGGTTCCGGGTAACCCATGCGCATGGGCATTCTTGTGGATTAGCGCATTGGGAGTCCTGGAAGTTGCGATCCAGCCGCATCACGAGGTTGGGACGGGCGTAGCGCGCTTGGCGCCGGGCCGGTTTACGCTGCAACTCAATATTCGGTTTGTCCCTTTTGAGAGCCTTGTCAGCAGCGCTGCGTTTTGCACGCCGGTGTCGCGTGAGTATCGTGACCGCAAACGCGGGCCGTGGTCTGCCGGTTTTTTCTGAGCAGGCCCCATAATGAGTTCTCCCGGCCTGGTGACGGTGCGGTACGGCGGGTTTGCCGCGCTGGAATTCGTGCGCCATTCCGACCGATGAGAAGACTGGCGAGACGCCGGGACGCTAATGGCAGTAGCGCGCCCGGCAGGGCGTGCCGCCACGCGCCCGAGCCAGCAGGTGACCGAACGACTTGGGCCGGCCCCCCGGATCGTTCGAATCTGTCCCGCGCAATCAGCCAAGCGAAACGAAGGACGCGGAATGAAACGCAAACTACCGGCTGCGGTCCTGGACGCCCCGGCACACTCACTACGGCTCGTGTGCATCGACGCGGCGGTGGAGTTCTACATCCGGGAAGACGAGTTCATTCTGGCGAGCTATCCGCAACCGTGTTCGGTCGAGTTGGCATTGCCCGTCTGGGATGACGGGCGCGTCCTGTGCGTCGCGTTGCTGATCCAACTTGGCGGGCGCCATGCGTTTACATTCGACCGCTGGCTGAACCTGGCGAATCCGGACGAGCTGCGCATTCTGCAATTGCTGGCTGACCAACCGACGATCGACATCTTCCTCGTATCCGACCGCATCGCACGCCTGCTGCGCGAACGGAACCCGCTGTCCGGCAAGGCCGCGGGGATTATCGCGACCCTGCGCATGCGTGCCTCATGGTCCGACGAGGACTTCCAGGCGCAGCGGCGCCGCCTTGACATTCTCTACCCGTCGTCCGAAGCACTCTGGCGCGGGGCCCGCCAATTGGGCAAGTGAAGTCAAACCGCAACTGGCGTCACGCACTCAGGGTTCAACCGCACGGGTGCCGGCCTCCGCCAGACGACGACAAACATCCATAACGTCCTCCGTCGGCGGCGCATAACGCGCTACTCCCAGCGGCGCCAGGAGTTCCGGCGCATCTTCGTGCGCCTCAAGCAGGAAGCTGCGGATCTCCTCAATGGTTTCCTCGTCCAGCCGGGGCGAGACGACCACCAGGTGATCCGGGACCGGCAGAGTCTCGGCGATGACGCGCAGCCGGGCACGCTCAGGATCGTCGCGCCGCTCGGCCTGTTCCGGTAATTGCTCCCACGCGCTCAGATCCAGGAAGCCCGCGTCCGAACTCGCGTGCATAACTGTCTGGGCCACGGCCCGCATGTTCGGCATGTGCTTAAGTGACCCGGGGATCGGCAGCAGTTCCAGGGACAAGTCGCCCGGCGCCAGACCGTGCCGCGCGAGCAGCTCCAGGGCCGCGCGATGTGTGCGGGTGTCGTCCGCCGGCCCGAACGCGACGGTCTTGCCGCGCAGGTCGGCGACTTCCCTGATGTTTGCGTCGGGCCGAACCACGAGCACCGCCGGCCGCGCACTGCGTCCCTGGAAGTCAACCGGAACCGCGACTACTCGCAGGGATTGGCCGGCGGAAAACGCGGCATACTGCCCAGGCGAGGTGAAGGCGACATGCGCAACGCCGCTCGCGAGCGCCGGCTCAAGCTGAATCGGAAAGCACAGGTCCAGTGCCACCGGACGCGCCAGGTCCTTGGCCAGCGCAGCCCGCAGCGGCTCGTACGGCGCGAAGGGATTGAGCCCGAAGAATGTGCCTTCGGGTGCGGCCGACGGTTTGTGCGCCACAACCGCCACTACCACGGGATTGCGCCGGAGGCCGATCAGGCTCAGAAAGCGCATGCCGGCGCTCTGGCAACCAAGCAGCGCTGTCACCGTCAGCCCCAACAGGATTACGTACCGAGTTGCTGTACCGCGCATGGCGATCTCCAGATGCTTACTCAGCCTGCGTTGCGACGATTCGGTCATCGTAGTCCGGTAACAGGTCGCGGTCGAAGACCGGCCCGTCCTGACACGCCAGGGCCCAACTCCAGCCGCGAGCCGCGCCGGGTTCGCGCCGCCGAACCACGCACGACAAACAGGTTCCCAGCCCGCAGCCCATGCGCCGCTCGATGCACAACTGGCATGTCAGCCCCAACTTACGTGTTTGCTGGGCTACGGCCTGCAGCATGGGCTCCGGGCCGCAGGCATAGACGATCGCATTCTGACACGCCGCGGCGCCGGCACCACGATACCAGGACTCGACCCCCGCGGTCACGCGGCCAGGCAGCCCGACTGATCCGTCGTCGGTGGTTACAATCGCCGGGAAGGGCGCCGCGCCCGGCCACGCCACGCACCGGCTTGGCCGGCCATCGCGATCGGGCGTCGCGACCATGCGCAACGGTAGGAGGTCACCTGTTGTGGCGCCCAGGACGGCCGTCACGTTCTGCTGTCCCTGCTCCGCCAGTCGGCGGGCCAGATACAGCAATGGAGGGATGCCAACGCCCCCGCCCACCAGCAGGACCGGCCGCGGCTGCTCGGGCAGGGCGAAGCCGCGCCCCAACGGCCCCGTAATGCTGATGCGGTCGCCCGGCTGCAAACCCTCTAGCCAGCGTGTGCCGGTGCCGATGCTGCGCGAGATGATCAGCACGTGCGCGTGGCCGTCACCATCGTCCCAACGATCCGCGATGCTGAATGGGCGGCGCAGAAACGCCTGCACCGCCAGCGCGCTGCCGGTCAGAGACGGAAACCCGTCCGCCGGCCACTCCAACTCACGCGCGGTAACGACGTCTTCGTTAGAACACTGCATTTGCACGAACTGTCCCGGGTTTGAGTGCGGGAAGGTCTGCAGCACAAGCTCGATCGCAACGTGGTCCAAACAGAGTTGGTCGCTCGACACAACTTGGGCGTCGATGGCACAAACGCGGTCTGGCGTGCGCATGTTACACATGAGTGCGCCACTTCCTACGGGATCGATGAGGGTCGGCACCGCCACTCGCCACCGAGCCGCCGGCTGCCCAAAACGCGCCAAGCCCGCAGCGCACTTACACGGTACGCCGATGAGCGGCGTGGCGACAAGCCGGCGGCCTGCGCGCGCAATAAAAAACTTCCGAGACCGAACCTTTGACGGCCGGTCCCGGAAGTGCGCCACGGCTAGAACAGCCGCTAAACTCGTTTGGTTGCAGGCGTGCTCAGGCTCGCCACCCGCGCACGCACTATATCAGATCGCCAACGGGGTGTCCACTAACTGACCGGGAATTGGGCCGCCGAGCAATATTGCTGTATGCTGTTGTCAGTCAACGATTTACAGTAGCGCAGGGCGCGATTATAATCCTGTCGATAGCCGGCCGTTGGTCCGGGCATTGCGGGTGTCCTGCATCTCGCATACGTCCGGTCGGCAGCCCCGAAGGAGCGCAGGCACAGACACCACGACCAGAGCGCTGCGACGAGTCCACGCTGCATGAACAAGCCCGCTTACGACATCGCGGTCGCGCTTGTACGCCGAAACGCGCGCTGGCTCGTGGCTCACTGCCCACGAGAGCAGCCGGTGGGCGGGACCTGGGAGTTCCCGGGCGGCAAGATTGAGGGGGCGGAGACTCCGGCTCAGGCCGCGGTGCGCGAGCTGCGCGAGGAATGCACGGTTGAGGTTGTTGTCGAAAGGGCCCTGCCGACGATCGTGCATGAGTATGACGATCGGATCGTGCGAATCACGCCCGTGCTTTGCCGCTGGCAGGTGGGGCCGGAGCATCCAGCCCACCGCGCGCGCTGCCGCTGGGTGAACGATCGGCGGCTGCGGGCGTTGGACATGCCCGCGGCGAACGAGCAAATCCTGCGCAACATCCTTGCCGACCAGCCAGGTCAGGAATAGGGCCGGCGTTGGTCGTGGTTAGTCGCCTTGCAGCGCTGCCAACTCGGCGCGCAGCTCAGCTTCCGCCGGCGAGCCCAGGGCCTGGGCGATGTCTATGGCCTCAAGCAGCGCCGCGCGGGCGTCAGCGCGGCGGCCGAGTTCACGCCGCAGTGCGGCTATGTTCCGGGCGCAGGCCAACTGGCTGGCCAGATCATCCGTGGGGCGGATATGGGCGTAGACTTCCTCGTACTCCGCCAAGGCCTCGGCGGTGCGTCCTAGGCCGCGCAGGATTCCGGCGCGGGCGAACTTCGCGGCCGGTCTGATCCTGGTGTCGGCCAGGGCCAGCGATTGCTCGACTGCGGCGAGTGCCTCATCCAGGCGCTGGGCGCCCTCGTGCAGCCGGGCCAGATGGAGCCAGGCGGCGGCCCGGTGACCGGCCGAGCCCAGGCGGTCCGCGGCGGCCAGTGCCCGCTGCTGCATGGCGATGGCGGCCTCGCGATCGCCCATGCGTTCATACGTGAGCGCCAGTTTGTTCGCGGCGGTGGTTTCGGAAACGAGGTCGCCTAGTTCGGCCACCATGTCCACGACGATGCGCTGCCACTCAATCGACCACTGGAAGTCCTGGCGGGCGAAAAGCTCCACTTGCGACTGGTCCAGACCCGGCGGAATGGGCCGCGTCAGGTGCAGGTCACCGAGGTTGGTGAGGGCGGCGATTTCGCCGTACACCGCGCCGGCGGCATACGAGATGGCCAACGACGACTCGTAACGCTGGTAGGCCGCGCTGAAGTCGCCGGTCAGGTGCGCGAGAGCGCCGCGACCCAGTTCGGCGGTGGCCAGGTCGATCGGATCATCGGCCCGGCGTGCCAACTCGGACAGCATGCGCAGATGCTGAGAACTGGACGACATTGCCGCCGGTCCGGCCTGCACCTCGATCTGGACCAACGTGCCCAGCGCCGGCCGGTATAGCTGGTCATAGCTCAGGGAGCGCAGGGCGAACCGGCGGGCCTCCGCCAGGTCGCCATCACGCTGGGCGTTCACCGCCCGCCCGTAGTACTCGACCGCACTCGGCGAGCGGGCAGGGGCGGCGAGGATTCTTGCGCTCAGTTCCGGCGACAGTTCCGCCACGCTCAGTCGCTCCAGCAGCCAGCGTGTTGCCGCGTCGAGCACTTCAAACAGCCGGCCGGGCGGCAAGGTGACGTGGTCCAACTGGCGCGCCGGCGTTCCCACGGCGAGGATGGACAACTCGAGTTCGAGCCGGTCGACGTGTCCGGCGCAACGTCCGGTAACCAAACGCTCGGCACCCAAGGCGGCTACGGCCTGCTGAGTTGTAACTGCGGTCGCCCCGATTTCCTGCAACTCGCGCTGAGCCTTGTGAACGCGCATCGTAGGCACGACGAGCACGCCCGGAACGCGGCGCAGCCGCCAGCAGAGCGTCTCCTCGACCCCCACTGGCAGCCACTCATCGCGCGCGCTGACGTCTTGGCTTGCCGTGAAGCCCGCGACCGCGACATGGGGGCGGTTGGCGGTGGTCCGGCCGCTGGTCTTTTCGGGGTGCGGCGCCACTGGCTGTCCGGCCGCATTGCCGGTGACGCCTATCAATGCACCCAGCAGCAGGCAGGTCGTTATTCTCGATGCTGGTGCACACATGGCGCGACTGAGCCTCCTGACTCCCGAGCCGAGTTGCCCGGGCAAGTAGCCGGATGATAGCCCACGTCGGCGTGAGCCACCAATCGCGAATGCTCAGGGCAATCGCACGCCCGCTACGGCGACGGGTTGCCCAGCGCTTGCAGCCGGACCAAGGCCTGTTCAGCCTGGGCGGTATGACCGGCCCGCGTGAAGAGCAGCAGTGCCTGCCGCCAGTCTTCCCGGGCGGCCGCCAAGTCGCCGCGGCGCTCGTGCAGCCGGGCGCGGGCCGCGTAGGGCGCTCCGTACAAGGGCTCAATCGTCAGTGCGGTCGTGTAATCCGCCATGGCCCGCTCGTCGTCGCCCTGGACGGCGTAGGCCCGCCCGCGCCGGAAATACGCGTCGTAGTCGTTCGCCTCCAACGCCAGTGCAGCCGTCAGGTGCTCCACGGCTTTGGCCCCATCGCGCCGCGCGGCGTGCCAGCTTCCCAGGCGCATGTGGGCCAGGTAGCAGTTCGGCTCGCGTTCCAGTGCCGCTTCGAACAGTGTCCGGGCTCGTTCGCCGTCGCCGGCACGGTCGGCTTCGTCGCCCATCCATACCCACAGTTCGGCGGTGTAGTCGATGCGTTCCTCGCAAGACGGTCCCGGCAGGCTGGTTACGACGCCCACGAGCAGTGCCGCTCCCGCCGCCCACGCCACGCGCTGCCAGTGCCGGGCTTGCAGCAACTGCACGGCCGCCGTCAGGCCGCCGGCGGCCAGCAGCACTACCACCGGCACCACGGGGATGCGATACCGGCCGCTGACGAACACCAGGATGATCGCGGCCGGCACCAACGTCAGCAGCAGCAGGAAGGGCCACGGCACACTCCGCCAGCGGAGCACCAGTCCCGCCACCGCCAGCGGGAAGACGAGCCCCCACGGGAACCCGAAGCGACCCACCTTCCACACCGCCGCCCACAGCAGCACCGACCACTCTCGAAAGATGTATACGTCCAGGTTGCGCGGGACCTCGCGCCCGTTGAAGAACTGGGCCGTCTTGTGTGCTAGTCCCGCGATGAAGTCCAGTGGCTGCTCGGCGGCGTATCGCCACGTCCGCCGTGCCAGCTCCTCTGAGTGCTCCAGCGTGGCCGCCCAGGTGAAGGTCCGGTCGGGCTGGAGCCGCGGCTCAACTATGCTGAACCAGCGCGTCGTGCCCGGGCGGGCGGTCAGCGTGTGGCAGCGCGCGGGGTTGTTGCCGATGTGCAGGTTGATGCCCCCGGCCACCGGCAGGAACTTGTAGCGCTCGAAGACGCGTTCGCAGGCCACCGCGATGGGCACGGCAATGAGCGCGAAGCCGACCGCCGCAAGCGCCAGGCGTAGCAGCAGGCCGCGCCACGCCCGGTGCTCTCGCAGGTGTACCAGCGCCACCCATACGCCGGCCGCCGCAACGAACGGTAGAAAAGTGGGCCGCACCGTCGTCGCCAGCGCGCCGCAGAAGCCCAACACAAAGGCCATCAGCGGCGACTGCGTCCGGGCGGCGCGCAGGATGATCAGCAGAAGCACCACCGAGCAAAGCGCCGCCCAGCCCGCGACAAGAAGCTCCCCCTCGTAGAAGAACGCCGGCCCGTAGAACGTCAGCAGCAGCCCGGCCAGCACACCGGTCCGGCGGTCAAAGACACGCGTGCCCAGATACCCTGTGAGGGCGCACGTCAGCGCGCCAACGGCCGCCTGGCAGATCTTAGCGAACAGGATCGACGCGCCGCTGAGCTTGTACAGCCCCGCCAGCACGAACGGGTAGAAGAACGGCTGCCAGAAGAACTGGTACCCGAGCTTGCCCTGCTCAGCCAGCTCGCGCGCGGTGTTGTCATACGTGCGCGAGTCCACAATCGGCAACGTGAACGTTGGGTTGTCGGAGCTTTCCCACAAATACAGCAGCCGCACGGTCAGCGCCAGCAGGAACAACCCCGCGCCCACCCAGAGCTCGCGGCTGCGCCACAGCGCGGGACGCGCCGCGGCACGCGAATCGGCCGGGGCGTTGGGGCGCCGGCCACGATTAACCTGGCGCCCTGCGATCGCGCGCGGCGGACTGCTACGGTCTTTCCGGTCAGCGGACATACGGCCATTCTAGCAGAATGCGCTCGTTTGGTCTGACGCGGCGGCAGTCCGGCGCGTGGCAGTTCTGGCGGGTGGAAGGGCGTGGGAGTCCGGCCTGTGCCCACCCGCCGGCCCAGGGCCAGCGCTACTTGCCCGGCGTACTGCCAAGGCCTACTTGCGCTTGAGGATGGCGCGCCAGCCGGAGTGATAACCTGTTGCGCCGTTGGCGGTTGACACGGCGCGCACGTCCTCGACGACGTAGAAGCAGTCGGCGTCGATGGCGCGGGCCTGTCGCACGACGGACCGAATACGACGTCGGCCGGTCGTTATGAACAACTCGAAGACCGCGCCATCCCGCCCGCGGCCTTCGAACTCAGTGACGCCGCTGCCGGCGGCGCGCAGGGCCGCGGCAATTTCCGGCCCGCGCCGCGTGAAGATCTTTACCGCCTGGCGACCGATCGACAGCCACCCCTCAACCGTCAGCCCCACGTAATTGCCGGTGGCGAATCCCAGCGCGTAGAAGACCACATAGATTGGCTGATCCAGGCTGCCGAGCACCTTGGCCGCCGCGAGCACCCAGATCAGGACTTCGAAGAAACCAAGGACCCAGGCAATCAGACGGCGATTCTGCACAATCATGACCGTGCGAATCGTGCCCAGTGATACGTCGCCGATCCGTGCCACGAAGATGGCCAGACACGTGAGTGCCACCGACCATGTCATTGTTGTTTCTCCAGTGCATCCCGGCGCCGCGCGCCACGCGGCGCAGCGGGACACAAGGGCGGAATCATGCCGTCGGCGAACCTGCTGGGCAAGGTCGGCGTGTGCAATAGGTTATGCGGATTCGATCAGTCTGATAATCGGCGTGGCGCTTGACCATGACGTGGTGGTGCAGCTAAGGTCCGCGTGGCTTCGCGTGGCACGCCGTCAACGGGCGGCGCTGTCTGGCGCTGGAAGGCCCCCTGCGAGACGGGGTGGAAGGAGAGGTTGGTCAATGGCACACAGACGAATGAGCTTCATGAGGCGGGCCGCCGTCGTGGGAATGCTGGGGACGGTGCTGCAGTTCGGTGGGTGTCGGTTCAGCGAATTCGAGGCGACATTGACGCTCCAGAGCCGCGACGTGGCGGAGTTGCTGGTCCGCTCCTGGCTGCTGACGCCGCTGGAAGAGGCCATCAACGCCGGCATCGACCGTCTTTTCGACAAGCTTGAAGGATGACGTGGCAGAGCGGACGGTCGACTGCCGGGCAGTTTGGGCAGCGCTCGGCCGGTGCGGCGGTTGAGTGCACCGGTCACGCGGCGGCGCACGCCGGACAGGGTCGCCGTGGCTTGGCTGGCACTGAGGGAGCGAGGGTCATGAGAACCACAGGAACTATGTGCGGCGTTATGGCGGTCCTGGTGCTGCTGGCGCTCTGTGCCTCGGCAGATGTCGTCACGCTGACGGACGGCAGCCGGGTGCTGGGTACAGTGCAACGACTGCAGGACGGCAAGCTGATTATGGAGACGCAGTTCGCCGGTACGCTGGAGATCGACGCGAGCCTGATCGAGACGATTGCCACGGACGCGCCGGTGAACGTCGGCGTCGACACGGGTGACCGGCTGATGGGGCCGATCGAGTGGAAGCCGGAGTTCGGCGCGGCGCTGGTGCAGACGGAGCTGGGCGGGATTCCGGTGGCTGTCGAACGGATCGACGCAATCTGGCCGCAGGGTGGCAAGAGCCCGGAAGTGCTGGTCATGGAGCAGCAGATCGAGCAGGTGAAGGAGGAGATGAAGAAGGCGCGCGGCAAGTGGGCGCTGCACATCGAATTCGGCCTGCTGTCTCAGGAAGGCAACACGGAGAAGTTCCAGGCGCGTGGCGGGATCGAGGGGCGGCGCACGACCGACCGTGACCTACTGCGTCTGTACGTAACCGCGAACTACGCCGAGACCGGCGACGCGCGCGACAGTTCGGAGGTGATCGGTGGAGCGTACTACGAATACCTGTTCACGAAGAAGTTCTTCGGGTACGCGCGCAGCGAGTTCGAGTACGACGAGTTCGAGAATATCGAGCTGCGCAGCACGGTGGCGCTGGGTGCCGGCTACTACTGGCTCAAGAAGGAGAAGCACGAGTTGAAGACGCGCGGCGGTATCGGCTACCTGCACGAAACCTACCTGGACGACACGGACTCGAAGAACGCGGCCCAGGCCGAGCTCGCTCTGGACTACCGCCTGGACATCAACAGTTGGCTGCGCCTCCAGCACGGTACGGTCTACTACCCGACGTTCGACAGTGTGCGCGACTACCGTCTGGTGTCCGACAGCGCGCTGATCTTTCACCTGACCGAAGACCGGCTGATCAACCTCAAGCTCGGCGCGCGGTACGCATACGATTCCATGCCGGAGGGCGGCGCCGAGCGGCTGGACCAGACGTATTACGCCAACATTCTGGTAAGCATCGAGTAACTCGCGCGGCGATCCTTGAGAGGTGCAGCCGGCATCCCGCCGGGCGGGCGCGTGACCGTTCAACGCCTGGCGGTCGGGGATGCGCGGGTGAGAGGTGTGCGGACACGCGTGGCCGGCGGCCTGACGGCGCGTCAATTTCGCGTTTTCCGACCAGTGGACTTGCATAAGCCCCCCGGTTGACGCTACGTTCCGTTTCTTTCACAGCTCAGCTTGAGCGCGAGCGACTAGAATCTGGGCATGGAAATGGTACCGACACAGTTCGGATTGCTGCTGGCGGCGGGCGGGTTCGGCACTGTCGCCATCCTTATTATTGCGGGCATCGGGATCAGCGCAGCCTTCCTGGTTGTGGCCCATGTTATCGGTCCTAAACGGCACGGACCCGTCAAGGATGATACCTACGAGTCCGGCATGGACCCGATCGGCGACGCACGCCGCCGGTTCAACGTGCGTTTCTATCTCGTCGCCGTCATGTACCTGGTATTCGGCGTCGAGGTGCTATTCCTCTATCCGTGGGCGGTGCTGCTGCCGCAGATGCGGGCCGGGCTGACGGCCGGGCAGGAAGCGGCGGCGGCGGAGCAGCCGGCGTCTGAACTGGCCACCTGGGCCGGTGAACTGGCCGCGGCCGGCTACGGGCCCGGCTTCATGTTCGGCGCCATCCTGGTGTTCTTCCTGCTGCTGCTGGTGGGTTTTGCCTACGAGTGGCGCAAGGGGATCTTCCGATGGGACTAGACGCGCAGCGGCCCGTGGCGGGGCCGGCCGGTGAAGGTGGCTACGTGGTGACCCGGCTCGACCAGGTCGTGGACTTGGTCCGCAAGCACGGGATCAACTGGGCCCGCCGGCACAGTCTGTGGCCGATGCCGTACGCCACGGCCTGCTGCGGCATCGAGCTGATGGCGACGGGCTGCAGCCGTTACGACGTGGCCCGGTTCGGGATGGAGGCCATGCGGTTTTCGCCGCGGCAGTGCGATGTGCTGATTTGCGCCGGCCGGGTGGTGATGAAGATGATGCCGGTGATTCAGCGGATCTACCTGCAGATGACGGAGCCGAAGTGGGTGGTGGCTATGGGGGCGTGTGCGTCGAGCGGGGGCGTGTTCGATACGTACGCGGTTGTGCAGGGGATAGACCAGTTCTTGCCGGTGGATGTCTACGTGCCGGGCTGTCCTCCCCGGCCGGAGACGCTGATTGAAGGCCTGATGGCGATACAGCACATTGTTACTGCTGACGGGTTGAAGAGCAGCCGCGAGCGTGGTCGCGGGCTGCGGATGGTGGCGCAGCCGCCGCGTCAGCCGGTCGAGTTGGGGCCGGGTTTCGGCGGCCAGGGCTGATTCGCCGCCGGCCGCTGCGTGTGGATGGCAGAGAGCGAGGAGAGGCGGGTCATGGCGACCCAGACGTGTATTGAGTTGCTTCAGGAGCGCTTCCCCGAGTTGGGGCTTGAGGCGCGGGCGTTATGCACGTACCTGGACGGCCGGGATTCCGGGCAATGGTGCGTGCATGTGCCGGCCGAGCGCCTGTTGGAGGTGCTGCGTTGTCTGCGTGACGACGAGCGCAGCCGGTTCGAGCAGCTCTGCGACCTGACCTGCGTTGATTACATGAACTACCCCGGGGCGACCGACCGGTTTGGCGTGATCTACTCTCTGCTGAGCCTGACGCACAATCACCGGTTGTGGGTGAAGGTGTTCGTCAACGATCCGGAGCCGGAAGTGCCTTCGGTGACGTCGCTTTGGCGCGGCGCGGAGTGGCCGGAGCGCGAGGTTTACGACCTGTTTGGCATTCGCTTCGCGGGTCACCCCGACTTGCGGCGCATCGTGTTGCCGCAGAATTTCGCCGACCACCCGTTGCGGAAGGACTACCCGCTGCGGGGCAAAGGCGAGCGTGAGGCGTTTGAAGTGGTCGGGCGCGACAGCGCCTGACCGGCCGCGGTGAGGACCGCCGTCCATGAGCATCTCATACGACATTCGACCGTCCGAGCTGGTCCGCGAGGAGGGCAGCGAGGATCGCTGGACGCTGAACTTCGGGCCGCAGCACCCGGCGACGCACACCACGTTGCGGCTGGTGCTGGAAGTCGAGGGTGAGCGCGTGGTGCGGTGCACGCCCGACATCGGCTTCCTGCACAGCGGGTTCGAGAAGCTGGGCGAGCATCTCAACTATAACCAGTACGTGGTCGTGACGGACCGCATGAACTACGTCTCGCCCATGGCGAACAACATCGCCTGGCACACTGCCTGCGAGAAGCTCTTCGGGATCGAGTTGACGCCGCGCTGCAAGGTCATTCGCACCATTTGTGCCGAGTTGGCCCGCATCCAGGACCACCTGGTGTGCATCGGCTGCACGGGGCTGGACCTGGGGGCCTTCACGGCGTTCATGTACGCCTTCAATGCGCGCGAGTTCGTTAACGATCTGTTCGAGGAGTTGTGCGGGCATCGGTTCACGGTGGGCTACACGCGCGTCGGCGGCGTAACGCACGACATTCCGCCGGGCTGGACCGAGCGCGTGCTGTATTTCACG
Organism: uncultured Planctomycetales bacterium; assembly: GCA_964550375.1. Lineage (GTDB taxonomy): Bacteria > Planctomycetota > Phycisphaerae > UBA1845 > Fen-1342 > JAAYXS01. The sequence continues at coordinate 41,993 of CAZJYX010000009.1, forward strand.
CAGCAGCATCTGCCGCCGGCGCTCAAGGACGTGGACGACCTGTTGCTGCGCAACCGCATCTTCATTGAGCGCGTGAAGGGCATCGGCGTGATCAGTCACGATGACGCCATCAACTGGTCGCTGACCGGGCCGATGGCCCGGGCCAGCGGCGTGCGGCGTGATCTGCGCAAGGACGAGCCCTACCTGTGCTACGCCGACAACTGGGACGGCCAGGGCAGCCCGGCAGTGCAGTTCAAGGTGCCGGTGGCGTCCGGCGGCGACGTGTATTCGCGCTTCCTGGTGCGCATGGAAGAGACGCGCCAGGCCTGCAAGATCATCGAGCAGGCCGTGGCGATGCTGCCGGAGGGGCCGGTGAACGTGCTGGCGGATGAGAAGGCCGCCTTGCCGGACAAGCGCGAGATCTACTTCTCGATCGAGGGGCTGATTCACCATTTTGAGAAGATCATGACCAACCGTGGCTTCACGCCACCCGTGGGTGAGGCGTACGCGGCGAACGAGACTCCCAACGGCGAGTTGGGCTTCTACCTGGTTTCTGACGGCGGGAACGCGGCCTACCGGGCGCGCTGCCGGCCGCCGAGCTTCATCAACTACCAGGTGTTTCCCACTCTGATTGAAGGACATCAGATCAGCGACGTGCCGGCGGTGTTGAACAGCATCAACATCATTGCGGCTGAGCTGGATCGCTAGCGCGGCGTCTGTGCAGGAGGAGTGTGGCGGTGGCCTGGCAGGCGATTGATCGCAAGACCGTGAGCGAGGCGGAGCTTGGTCCCGGGCTGAGTGCGGCGACCAAGGAGAAGATTCGCGGTTTCTTCCCGCGCTACCCGACCAAGCGCGCGGTCCTGCTGCCGGCCCTGCACATTGCCCAGGACGAGTTGGGCTACTGCTCGTTACGGGCGATGCGCGAGATTGCCGAGCTGCTCGAGATTTCTCCGGCGGCGGTCATGGATGTCGTGACCTTCTACACGCACTTCTGGACCCATCCAAAGGGTCAGAAGACGATCATGGTCTGTCGCTCGCTGTCCTGTGAGCTGATGGGCGGCCGGGAGGTGCTGGCGGCGCTCAAGGAGAAGCTCGGCATTGATGAGCACGGCACCACGCCCGACGGCCGCTACTCGCTCATGACGGAGGAGTGCCTGGCCGGCTGTGACCACGCGCCCTGCATGATGATCAACGAGCGGCGGTACAAGCACGTGCAGGTGGAGGATCTGGACCGGATCCTGGCGGATCCGGACAACGACAAGCTGGAGACCCCGCGCAGCGACCTGTTCGACGCGGCCCGGCCCCAATAGGGCGGCCGGCTGGAAGGCTGCGCGGGCTGCCATGAGAGCATTCGGCCTACGCCGGTGGAAGAGATGCCATACGAACGCGTGCTCATGAAGAACGTCGGTGTGCCCAACAGCACATCGATCGACACGTACCGGAAGACCGGCGGCTACGAGGGGGCGGCCAAGGCCCTGAAGATGCAGCCGGCCGAGCTAGTCGAGCTGGTGAAGAAGGCGAACCTGCGCGGTCGCGGCGGCGCGGGCTTCCCGGCCGGCCTGAAGTGGTCGTTCCTGCCGCCGGACCGGACGGTCACTTATCTCTGCGTGAATGCGGATGAGTCTGAGCCGCCGACGTTCTGCAACCGCATTACGATTGAAGAAGACCCGCACATGCTGCTGGAGGGCATCCTGATTGCGGGCTACGCGACCGCGACGACGGTGGCATACATCTACATGCGGGGTGAGTTCGCCGAGCAGTTTCACATACTGCAGAAGGCCATCGACGAGGCCTACGCCGCCGGCTACTTCGGGCGGAATATCCTCGGAAGTGGTTACGACCTCGACTGTTACATCCATCGCGGGGCCGGGGCGTACGTGTGCGGCGAAGAGACCGGGCTGATCGAGAGCCTGGAGGGTAAGCGCGGCTGGCCGCGGATCAAGCCGCCGTTTCCGGCGATTGAAGGGGCGTTTCGCAAGCCGACGGTGGTGAACAACGTTGAGACGCTGGCCTGCCTGCCGCACATTCTGACGCGTGGTTTGGACTGGTGGCGCAGCCTGGGCCCGGAGAACTCGTGGGGTCCGAAGATGTACTGCGTTAGCGGTCCGGTACAGCGGCCGGGCTGCTATGAGGGACCGCTGGGCCTCACCGTGCGTGAGCTGATCTACGGGGCCGATTTCGGCGGGGGCATGCGCGACGGCAGGAAGATCAAGGCGGTCTTCCCGGGCGGCTTGTCGATGGGGGTCTTGCGCGGCGACATGTTCCCCAAGCCCACGGGCGAGGTCGATCCGGCGCAGGATTGCGACGAGCTGGATTGCCGGCTCGACTTCGACGACCCGCTGCGCTACGGCCTGTTGGGGTTGGGCACGGCGGCGGCGGTGGTCGTGCCGGAAGATGTGGATATTCGCGACGTGCTGGTCAACGTGGCGCGGTTCTTCGCGACGGAATCCTGCGGACAGTGCACGCACTGTCGCGAAGGCACGTCGTGGATGTACAAGATGGCCGGCCGCATTCGCGCGGGCGCGGGCCGCTTGTTCGATCTTGACGTTATCGCCGAGGTCGCCCAGAACATGGGCATGATGCCCGGGCTGAGCATCTGTGGACTGTCGGACGGGGCGGCGTTTCCGCTGCGCATGCTGGTGCGGAAGTTCCGGCGGGAGTTTGAGCAGCACATTGCCGCCCAGCCGTCCGACGGCGTGGCGCGCTGGCTGCGGCGGATCAACCCAGCGGCCTATGAGTTGCCCATCCGGCAGGGTCGGGCGACCGCGTTCCAGGGCGCGACGATGCTGACATTGGAAGACCTGCGGGAGGACGGGCCGAAAGCCCGCTGAGGCGCGAAGCGATGCCGAAGATCATCATCGACGGTCAGGAGATTGATTGCCGCAAGGGCATACCGGTGTTGCAGGCCGCGCTGGAAGCCGGGCTGAACATACCGCACTACTGCTACCACCCGGGGCTGTCGGTCGTGGGAAGCTGTCGGCTGTGCCTGATGGAAATGAAGATGCCGCACCCCAAGACGCAGGAGCTGGTCTGGGCGCCGAAGCTGCTGCCGTCCTGTCAGACGCTGGTTCACGATGGGCTGGAGGTGCGGTTCAACTCGGAGAAGGTGCGTCAGAACCAGAAGCACCTGATGGAGTACTACCTGCTCAACCATCCGCTGGACTGTCCGGTATGCGACAAGGCCGGCGAGTGCTATTTGCAGGATTACTCCGAGCAGTTCGGGTCGCCCACCTCGCGCATGGTTGAAGACAAGTACAAGAACCCGAAGAAGGACATTGGCCCGCACACGCTGTTGTACTCCGACCGCTGCGTGATCTGCACGCGCTGCGTGCGCTTCGCTAACGAGATCACCGGTACGGGTGAGTTGAGCGTGGTGAACCGCGGCAGCCGCGGCGAGATCGACGTGTTTCCCGGCCGGCCGCTGGACAACCCGTTGCAGGGCAACGTGGTGGATTTGTGCCCGGTCGGTGCCCTGATCGACAAGAACTTCCTCTTCCAGCAGCGCGTCTGGCGGCTGCGCTCGGCCAAATCGATCAGTCCGGCGGACAGTCGCGGGCAGGCAATCTGGATCGACTACAACGAGGACGGCGTCCACCGCGTCCGCCCGCGCTTCAGCCCGAAGGTCAACGAATGGTGGCTCAGCGACGAGGCGCGCTTCGGCTGGAAATACGTGCAGAGTGAGGAGCGGCTCAGCGCGCCGCGCGTGCGCCATTCCGATCGGCTCGAAGGGCTGCGCTGGGAGGAGCTGCCCAAGCGGCTGCGCTCGCGCTTTGAGCAGGCGGCCAAGCATGACCAGGGTGCCGGCGTCGCCGCGGTGCTGAGCCCGATGATGTCCTGCGAGGAGGCCTGGCTGCTGGCCACGTTCGTGCGCGCGGTGGCCCCCATGGCGACGCTGGTGTCGGGCTTCGTGCCCTGCCAGGGTGAAGACCAGGTCTTTCCGAAGGGCTTCGTGATTAAGGCCGAGAAATGTCCCAATCGGCGGGGGATCGAGCGGATTCTGGCACATTTTGGCGGCAGCACGCTGAGCTTGGGCGACTTTCTGCCGGCCGCCGGCCAGGGCCGCTTCAAGACTGTTTACCTGGCCGCCGGGTATCCGCGGGAGTGGGTCAGCGCGGAGATTGCCGCGCCGCTCCGGAAGGTTGACTACCTGATCGTGCACGACCTGTTCCCGAGCCCGCTGGACGACTTCGTCTCGGTGCAGATTCCGACCGCCAGTTGGGCCGAGCGGGAGGGCACGTTCATGAACTGCGACGGGTTGGTGCAGCCGTTCGAGCGTTCGATTCCGCCGCGCGAGGGTGTCAAGGCCGACGGGCAGTTCCTGCATGAGCTGCTGGAGCGGAGCGGGCTGTACCGGGCGGCGCAGGTGCGTCAGAGCATGGCGGAGGTCGTGGCGGAGTTCGGCGAGCTGTACGTGCCGCCGGACGTGCCCGCCCATGCCCACTGAGCAGGAGGTTGGTGAGCCGCGATGAAGGATCCTGCCGCACTTCGAGTGGACCGCACACTCCGGCACCCGCTGCTGTTGCTGGGGGTACTGGTGGTTGGCGGCGTGGTGGCCGCGGGCGTGGTCTGGCTGCTGGTGTCGCTGCCGTTCGTGCAGGACCTGCTGGCCGACCAGTTCGCGTTCTCAATCATCGTCATGGCGGTAATGCTGGGGGTGATCCTGGGCGCGACGGCCTACTGCATCCTGGCCGAGCGCAAGCTGTCGGCCTTCATTCAGGATCGGCACGGGCCCAACCGGGTCGGCTTCGCGGGCTTCTTCCAGCCCATGGCCGACGGCCTGAAGTTCGTGCTGAAGGAAGACATTATTCCGCGCAACATCGACCGGCCGCTGTTCATCATCGCGCCGGCCATCTCGTTCACGATCTCGCTGGTGGGCTTCGCGATCATTCCGTGGGCCGGCGAGGTGCAGTGGCCCTGGATGGCCGCCGGCGAGACGGTCAGCGTGCAGGTCGCCAGCATCGACATCGGCTTCCTGTACCTGATTGCGATCGCGTCGATGGGCGTGTACGGCGTCGTGCTGGGTAGCTACGCCAGCAACAACAAGTACTCGTTCTACGGCGGCATGCGGGCCGCGGCCCAGATGATCAGCTACGAGATCCCGCTGGGGCTCGGCCTGGTGTGCATTCTGCTGACGGCCGGGAGCCTGCGGCTCGAGGAAGTCGTGGACATGCAGGCCCGCAGCGGCCTGTGGTTCGTGGCGTACCAGCCGCTGGCGTTCCTGCTGATTCTAATCAGCGCCTTCGCCGAGACCAACCGCCTGCCCTTCGATCTGGCCGAGGCGGAGCAGGAGCTGGTCGGCGGCTTCCACACCGAGTACAGCGCGCTGAAGTTCGGGCTGTTCTTCCTGGGTGAATATGCCCACATGGTCACCAACAGCGCCCTGATGATCGCGCTGTTCTTCGGCGGCTGGCACCTGTGGCTGCTGCCGGGGGCGGACGCGGTGTCCTGGCCGGCCATGCTGGTGAAGTTCGGCGTGTTCTGGGTCAAGATCGCGGCGTTCATCTGGTTCTACATGCTGGTGCGCTGGTCGTTGCCGCGCTTCCGGTTCGACCAGCTCATGCGGCTGGCCTGGCAGGGCCTGGTGCCGATTGGTATTGGGCTGGTGCTGGCGACGTGCCTGCTGGTAGCGCTGGATCTGCATCGCAACGTGTTCGCCAGCCTGGGCGCCAACGCCGTGGTGTTAGTCGTCGCCCTGCTGTGGGCGGCGCGCTCCAAGGCGCCGGTGACCGGCCGCCAGGCCAACCTGCCCGAAATCAGGGTGCTTCCGGAGCGCGCCAAGGCGGGCGGCGGCTCCGCTGGGAGATAGGACGTCATGCGTGACGAAGACGTCATTGTGCTGACCGAGCCGGTGCTGAGCGCGGCTGAGCGCATGTACCTGCCGCAGATTCTCGTCGGCTTCAAGACCACGCTGCGGCACATGTTCAGCGCCCGCCTCCGCAACGAGACGGTCGTCTGTTATCCGGAACAGAAGCGTACCCTGCGCGTGGCGAATTACCGTGGGGTGCACCGACTGAACAAGGACCCGGACGGGCGCGTGGCCTGCGTGGCCTGCTTCATGTGCAGCACGGCCTGCCCGGCCCACTGCATTCACATCGAAGCCGGCGAGTCGCCCTGGCCGGATCGCGAGAAGTATCCGGTCAAGTTCGACATTGATGAGCTGCGCTGCATCTACTGCGGCATGTGCGAAGAGGCCTGCCCGTGCGACGCCATCGAGCTTACGCCGCAGTACGAGCTGGTCGGCCGCAGCCGGGAAGAGATGATCTTCGACAAGGAAAAGCTGCTGCAAGTGTACGAGGAGACCAAGGACATCAAGCCGCGCAAGAACCCGCCGGTGACCGACTACGGCCTGACCGGCGGCCAGAATAAGGACGTCGCGGCGCCCAATGCGGAGCGGCAATACTGACACCTGCCGCGCCCGCCGGCTGGTCGGCTGCCGGGCTTTGCGGTAGAAGGAGGTTCCTTTCCGGAGGTCGTGCTCGGTGCGGCATTCTGGGCGGGCCAGCCCGCGCGGTTGCCGGCGTTTCGGACCTCTGAGTGGAAGACAGGTACTATGCCAAGTGCGCTGACATTGCTGGTGATCATGCTGGCCTGTGGCGCGGCCGGTCTGTACGTGGCGTTGCCGGGCGGCCGGCGGAAGCTGCGCGGCCTGGCGGTGCTGCTGCTGGCGGCTGGTCTGGGGGCCTTCCTGGGCCTGGCGGTGCCGCTCGTGACGGGCGGCTCCACAATGGGCTGGTTTATCGCCCTGGCGCTGATCGTGCTGTTTGGCAGCGTGCGTATGATCACGCATCCCAAGCCGGTCTACAGCGCGGTGTATTTCATCCTGGTGGTGGTGGCGGTGACCGGCCTGCTGGTCCTGATGCAGGCGGAGTTCCTGGCCGCCGCGCTGCTGATCATCTACGCCGGCGCGATTCTCGTGACGTACGTCTTCGTGATCATGCTGGCCCAGCAGCGTGAGCCGGCCGCCTACGACAGTGAGGCGCGCGAGCCGTTCTGGGGCTGCCTGGCCGGCTTCGCCCTGCTGGCGGTGATCGGCGGCCAACTGCTGTCGCCGCCCGAGGTGGAGGCCGTGGCCGCGACGGCCGAGCAGGCGTCGGGTTCCGTGTTGCGCGTCGGCGCCGTGCTGATGACGAACTACGTGGTGGCCGTCCAGTTGGGCGGCGTGCTGCTGCTGGCCGCGCTGGTCGGCGCGATCGCGATTGCCCGGCGCAAGCCGGCGGACGCCCTGTCCGGAGAGACCGACTGATGCTGATGCCTTACCTGCTGTTGGGAGCGGCGCTGTTCGTGCTGGGCGCGATCGGCTTCGTTACGCGCCGCAACCTCATCATCATGTTTCTCTGCACTGAATTGATGTTCCAGGGCATCGTGGTCACGCTGGTCGCGCTGGGGCGCTACCCGCTGGACGGCGGCCTGCCCAACCTGAGCGGCCAGGCGTTCGCCCTGTTTCTCCTGACCGTCGCCGCCGCGGAAGCGGCCGTGGGGCTGGCGCTGGTGGTGCTGCTCTACCGCCACCGCGCGACGCTTGACGCGAACTCCTGGACGCTGTTGAAGGACGAGTAGCCGTGTTGCTGGCCGAAACCTCGCTGCTGCCGGTGAGCCTCTACGCCACGTTGCCGTTCTGGCCGCTGCTGGGGGCCATCCTGGTCGGCCTCATGGTGGCGTTTCGTCTGAAGCCCGAACGGGCGCACTGGCCGGTCGTATTGGGCGCGGCTCTGTCCGCGCTCCTGGGCGTGCTGCTTTTCTTCGACCTCGGACAGCAGCATGCGGCGACCGGTCCCGAGCCGGCCGCTCAACATGCCACCCAGCCATATGGGGCTGACGCCGGCGCTCCGGCCGCAGCGGCGCCCGCCGGGCCGGTGGCCGGCTTCACGTACACGCTCTACGACTGGATGAGCTTCGGCCAGCAGGTCAGCCGCGAAGGCGGCCGCTGGATGTCCGTCAACTTCCACTTCGACGGCCTGACCGGCGTGATGCTGCTGTTCGTCACGGTCGTCAGCCTGATGGTGATCATCTACGCCATCGGCTACATGCGCGATCACCACGGGCATCCGGAGCGCGGCTACGAGCGCTTTTTCGCCTTCCTGGGCCTGTTCGTCTTCTCGATGTGCGTGCTCACGATGTCCGGCAACTTCGTCCTGCTCTACCTGGGCTGGGAAGCGGTCGGCCTGTGCAGCTACCTGCTGATCGGCTTCTACTATCAGCGGCCGGAGGCCGCGGCCGCCGCCAAGAAGGCCTTCATCGTCAACCGCATCGGCGACTTCGGCTTCGCGCTGGGCATCTTCGCGCTCTACATGTTCCTCAAGGACGTGGTGCAGCCCGGCCAGAACCCGCTCGACTACGCGGTGGCGTTCGAATACATCCGCGCCGGCGCCCTGACGCAGAACCAGCTCACGATCGTGGCGCTGCTGCTGACCTGCGGCGCGCTGGGCAAGAGCGCCCAGTTCCCGCTATACGTCTGGCTGCCCGACGCGATGGAAGGCCCGACGCCGGTCTCCGCCCTGATCCACGCCGCGACGATGGTCACGGCCGGCATCTACATGATCGCCCGCTGCGGGCCGATCTTCGCCGGCGCGCCGCTCGCGCTCGACGTCGTGCTGGTGCTGGGGGTCATCGGGGCGGTGCTGGCGGCGACCATGGCCATGGCCCAGTACGACATGAAACGCATCCTGGCCTATTCCACCATCAGCCAGTTGGCGTTCATGTTCGTGGCGCTGGGCTGCAGCGCGCCCGATGCGGCCGTCTTCCACGTGTTCACGCACGCCTTCTTCAAGGCCCTGCTGTTCCTCACGGCCGGCAGCGTCATGCACGCCATGGGCGGCATCATCGACGTGCGGCAGTTCAGCGGCCTGCGGCACTTCCTGCCCTGGACGCACAAGCTGATGCTGGTCGGCTGCCTGGCCCTGGCGGGCTTCCCGCTGCTGGCCGGCTTCTGGAGCAAGGACGAGATCGTCCATGCGGCCTTCGTCCGGCACGCGGCCGTCGGCGTCATCATGCTCATCACCGCCGGCCTGACCGCTTACTACACCTTCCGCATGTTCTTCCTGTGCTTCAATGGTGAGAAGCGGCTCCCGGCCGAGGCGGGCGGGCATCCGCACGAATCGCCGCCCGTGATGATCGCCCCGCTGGTGGTGCTGGCCCTCGGCGCCGTTTTCGCCGGCGTCCTGGGCATCGGGGGCGTGGGCGGCTCGCTGGGCGAGACCTTCTTCTTCCTGCAGCCCCACGGCTACTTCCACCATTACCTTTCGCCGGAGACCAGTTCGATCGTCAAGGCGGCGGCCGACCACGGTGCCGAAGGCGGCAGCACCTGGCTGTTGTACGTCTCCATGCTCGTCGCCCTGGCCGGCATCGGCCTGGCCTGGGTGCGCTACGGCCGGGCGCCGCAGCGCGATCCGGACGCGGCCCTGCTCGGCCCGCTCTTCCGGCTCTGGCACGCCAAGTACTACGTCGATGAGCTTTACGAGCGCGTGTTCGTGCGGCCGCTGCGCGGCCTCGGACGCGTCTGCTTCGGCACTGACAACTTCGGCGTCGACGGCCTGGTGTGGTTCGTGGCGGCGGTGCCGCGCGGCGTCGGCCTGACGCTGCGGTTCGCGCAACGCGGCGTCCTGCAGGCCTATGCGCTCAGCATGGTCATTGGCATCGTTATCCTGCTGCTGCTGTGGCGCTGGGTTGAACCGGTCCTGACACACTGATGTGAGTATGCACCGATGTCGGCATTAGGGCTCAATCTGCTGATCTTCCTGCCACTCGCCGCGGCCGTGGTGATCTGGCTGCTCCCGCAGCGACTGGAATCCCGGGCGCCGCGCATCGCGCTGTGGGTGGGTATCGTCTCGCTGCTGATTGCCCTGGCGCTCTGGTTCCAGGTCGATGGGCAGACCGGTCCGGGCAACCTGGTGGGGGCCACCCAGGCCACCTGGATCGCCGTCGGCGACCGCGTGCCGCTGCTGTCCAGCGCGACGGACGAAATCACGCAGCAACACGACGTGCAGATCAGCTACCACGTGGGGCTCGATCCGATCAGCGCCCCGCTGGTCCTGCTTACGGCCATACTGGTGCCGCTGTCGGTGGCCTGCGGCTTCGCGGCGATTCGGCGCCGCACGCGGGAGTACTACGCCTGGCTCCTGGCGCTCACGGCCGGCATGATGGGGGTCTTCGCCGCTCGCGACGTGCTGCTGTTCTACATCTTCTTCGAATTCACGCTGGTCCCGCTCTATTTCCTGATTGGCATCTGGGGCGGGCCGGAGCGCCGTTACGCCGCCAACAAGTTCTTCCTGTACACGTTTGTCGGCAGCGTGATTACGTTCGCGGGCATTCTGTACCTGGCGCTGCGGGCCGCCGCCCTCCAGGGCACCAGCATTATTTCCTTCGATCTCGCGATGCTCTCCGCGCTCTCCGGGCTGTCGCTGGCGGAGCAGTCGCTGCTGTTTGTCGCCTTCTTCTGCGGCTTTGCGATCAAGGTCCCGTTCTTCCCGCTGCACACCTGGCTGCCGCTGGCCCACACGGAAGCCCCCACGGCCGGCAGCGTGCTCCTGGCCGGCGTGCTGCTGAAGCTCGGCACTTACGGCTTTCTGCGGTTCAGCCTGCCGATGGTGCCGGACGGCGCGCTTGGCTGGGCGCGCGTCATCGGCGTCCTGGCCGTCGCCGGCATCATCTACGGCGCCCTGTGCTGCTGGGTGCAGCGCGACGTGAAGAAGCTCGTGGCCTACTCCTCGGTTTCGCACTTGGGCTTCTGCATGCTGGGCATGTTCAGCCTCGTGCCGCTCGGCCTGAGCGGCTCCGTGCTGTACATGATCAACCACGGCATCAGCACCGGCGCCCTGTTCCTTGTAGTCGGCATGATTTACGAGCGCTACCACACGCGCGACATGCACCAGCTCGGCGGGCTGGCTCGGCAGATGCCAGTCATGGCTTTCTTCCTGGTGCTCTTCGTGCTTTCGAGCATTGGTCTGCCCGGGCTCAATGGCTTCGTCAGCGAGTTCACCGTCCTGCTGGCCGCGTTCAAATCCACGACGCTGGGCCCCTGGTACGGAGCCCTGGGTGCCACCGGCATCCTGCTCGGCGCCGTCTACATGCTCTACATGACCGGCCGCGTCTTGTTCGGCCCGGTCAAGGCGCCGGCCAACACGCCCGACCTGTCCGTGTTGCCCCCCGATCTCAACCGCCGGGAAGTGGCGATTCTGACCCCGCTGGCGATTCTGGTGGTGCTGCTGGGCGTCTATCCGCGTCTGATTACGGACACGCTTGATCCGGCGCTGGAATCCCAGGTGATGACGCGCATCTATGCGGCCCAGGCGCGTGAGGCTCCGCTAGTCGCCGAGGGCGCGCTGGAGACCGGCCCAGCGTCCGCGTGCACTGAGCCCGACGGAGCGCCTGCCGCCGCCGGGTCGCTGATCGCCTGGACCCCCGTGCGGCCATTTGCCGCCCCGCCTTGCGAGCCGGTGATACCGGCGGGAGGACCCTGATCGTGCCGCCCTCGCCGTACGAATTGCTGTCGCTCTGGATTCTGCTGCCGGAGATCATCCTGCTGGCCGGCGGCTGCGTGGCGCTGTTGCTGGGCCAGGCTACGGGAGTCGGGCTGCGCCATTGGACCCCCCGGGTCGCCCTGGCGGCGATTCTGCTGGCCATGATTGCGGCCATGGTGCAGGCCCGCGCCCAAGCCGATCCGGCCGGGGGTCTGGGGCTCGAATATGGCGCCCTGGCCATCTTTGCGCGTAACGGCACGCTGATGCTCGGCTTTGTCATCACGCTCGTCGCGTGGTTTCAGCCGCCGCACGCTGAGCGGGGCGAATTCTGGTCGATGCTGTTGTTCGCGCTGGCCGGCGTGTTGCTGGTTGGCGCCGCTAACGACCTGCTGCTGCTGTTCGTGGCGCTCGAGGTGGTCAGCATTCCGACGTACATCATGGTGGCGCTGAGTCGGCGCAACGTGCGCGCCACCGAGGCCGCGACAAAGTACTTCTTCCTGGGTGCCCTGGCGGCCGCGCTGACCGCCTACGGCTTCGCGCTGCTGTACGGGGTGGCGGGCTCGACTTCATTGCCGGTCGTGGTGCAAGCGGTGCAGGAGTCGCTAAGTGAATCCGGGCTGGCTGTGCCGCGCGGCTTGGCGGCCATCGGCGTGGTTCTGTCGTTGGCCGGCCTGCTGTTCAAGATTGCGGCCGTTCCGCTGCACTTCTACATCGCCGACGTATACCAGGGGGCGGCCAGCCCGGTCGCGGGGCTGCTCGGGTTTGTGCCGAAGTTTGCCGGCTTCCTGGCCATCTTCAAGATCATGGCGGCTACCGGTCACTGGCAGCAGGCCAGCCCGTCGGTCTTCTGGGTGCTGTGGGTGGTCGCCGTGGTCAGCATGACCGTCGGCAACACGCTCGCGCTTCTGCAGACAAACATCAAGCGGATGCTGGCCTATTCCGGCGTCGCGCATTCTGGCTACATGCTGGTCGGCGTGCTTATAGGACCCGCGGGCGGCCACGGGTCGCTCGGGGACGGCACCGCCGCCGTGCTGTACTACGTAGTGATCTACGGGCTCGCCAACCTCGGCGCGTTTGCCATTCTGGGCCTGCTGCGGGTGCGCGGTCAGCCGTGCGAAACGCTGCGCGACGTCGCCGGCCTGCTGCGCCGTCATGCCAGCCTGGCGCTACTCATGACCCTCGCGATGTTTACGCTCATGGGCCTGCCCCCCACGGCGGGTTTCTGGGGCAAGCTGAGCCTCTTCGGCGGCGCGCTCGCCGGGGTGGCGGGCGAGCTTGCGCCGGCCCAGTGGAACAACTGGCTGGTCGCCTTGGTCGTGATTGCGATGCTGAACTCGGCCCTGGCGGCGGCCTACTACCTGCGCGTCATCGCGGCCGTCCTGCTGTACGAAACTGATCACCCGGCCGAGGCGGTCACGCAGGAAACGCCGCACGTCGGTGCGCTGCTATGCGGGCTCTTGCTGATAGTCTTCGCGTTCGTGCCGGGCCTGCTGTTGGACCGCGGCCGCGAGGCCACGCTGGGCCTGCGCGGCGGCCTGGTCGGCGCCGGCGTCCACCGGCCGGCGGCGCCGGTCGCGGACCGGTCGCCCGGCCCGGGGGGAGCTGCTGCCCAGTCGGACCAGTGGTCGGGAGCGCGGGCCGCTGAAGGTGGTGGGGCGGGATTGGCGCAGGGCGACGCCGGGAGCGCCGGCGGCGTCATGTCCGCACATCCCGCCGGAACTCCTCCGGTCGCGCCCTGAACGCAGCCAGCGGGCGGCCGTCACAGCAGTAGCAGGAAGAACAGCTCGTAGTTCTCCGGCTTGCCCCCGAAGATCTGCTCAAGCTTCTCCACGTAGAGTTTCTGGCGAGTTTGCCAGCGCTGGAATTCGTGCTCGAGCGAGTCATCCAGCCAGCGCACGTCCCGCTCCAAGCGCTCGGGGCGCTCCTGCATGTCGTGTTCGATACGTGCCAGCGTGCGCCCAAGCCGAATCGGGGCGTCACGTTCCCGCTCCACCAGCGTCTCCGTGCTCCATTTCAGGCTGGCTTCGCGCAGCGCTATACGCCGCTCCGCAGCGGGGCTCTGACACCCAAGGAGCCCGGGGACACAGACGACCGCCGCCAGGACGAGGGCGGCCGGCAGCCCGAAACCGCGCACGAAGTGTAGGAACTTCACGACCATAACACCCTGATGATACCCGCCGGCCGCCTGCCGGTAACCACTGATTCGGCGGCTACTGCATGAATTCTAGAATCCGCGTGACGGTTTCGTGTGTCGCCCCCGCCCGCGACAGGATCGCGGCCCGCCCGGCCTGGCCCATCTGGACCCGCCGTTCGGCGTGCCGCAGCAGATCGCTCACCACGGTGGCCAGCGCGCCCGGCTCGCTGATTCGCCGCAGACCACCCTCGGCCAGCAACAGGTTGACGGCCTCGGTGAAATTATCCGTGTGGGGGCCGACAACGATCGGCTTGGCCAGGCCGGCCACCTCCATCACGTCCGAGCCGCCCAGCGGCACCAGGCTGCGTCCGACGAACGCGACCGTGGCCAAGGCGTAAAACTTGCGCAGCTCGCCCATGGTGTCGCCCAGGAAGACCGGGCGCGGTTCCGTGGCCGCCGTCGGCGTGAGCGGCGTGCCGGTGCTGCGCCGCAGGCAAGCGTAGCCGTGTTCGACGATCAGCCGGGCCACCTCGTCGAAACGCTCCGGCTTGCGCGGGATGATCGCGAGTTGCAGGTCGGGCTGGTCTCTTAGCAGCCGCGCATAGGCCGTCAGGATGTGCGCCTCCTCGCCCGGCCCCGTGCTGCCGCACACCCATAGCGGCCGCTGGACGTCGATGCCCATCGCCTCGGCCAGCTCCTCCTGGCCGTCAATGTGGTCGGAGGTGTCCGCCGCATCGTACTTGACCGAGCCGGTTACCTGTACGCGGCCGGCGGGCACGCCCAGCTCGATGAAACGCGAAGCATAGGTGGCATCCTGGGCCCCGACCCAGCGGATCTGACGGAACATCCGCCGCGCGAACCAGCGCACGATGGGCCAGTTGAAGCGGCGCATGCTGCGCTCGCTGGTTACGCGGCCGTTGGCAATGACGACCGGGATGTCGGCCGCGTGGGCATTCTCCAGCAGGTTCGGCCAGACCTCCAGCTCCAGCAGCACGATGATGGAGGGGCGGATCCGGTCAAGCACGGCCCGGATCGCGAACGAGAAATCCAGCGGGAAGCGGAACACCACGTTGTCAGGGTAGAGCTGGCGGGCCCGCTCCAGCCCCGTGACCGTCGTGCTGCTGAAGACGATCACCGAATCCGGCGAGCGCCGGCGGATTTCGTCAGCGATCGTGCGCGTCGCGTTGATCTCACCCAGTGAGACGGCGTGGATCCACACGCAGCGGGCCGAGACGGACCGCGAGGCCACCCGCCCGAAGTACTCCCGCCAGGGCACGCCGGCCGGGCCGCGCCGCCAACGCCGGTAGAGCAGATACGGCCAGCCCAGACAAACGGCCAGGGCGTAGATCAGGTCTAACAGGTAGGTCATGCGTGGCAGCTTGTCCGCTTCTGGTGCGACGATCCGCCGCGCCACCGCATCCGTGGCGTGTGCCGCGCTACCCTCTTACAATCTGGTGCTGGTGCGCTGGCAGGAGATCATCGCATGCGTTTTATTCCGGTTCGCTCAAACCTGTGGCCGCTGATGATAATCGTTCTGGCGTCTGCCGTCTCTGGGTTGGCCGAGGTTCCACCCGCCGCGCCGCTGGCGACCGCCCCGGCGCTTGACCCGGCGGTCGACAAGATCCTCACCCGCCTTGAGAACCGCACCGTCCATGATCTGCGGGCCCAGGTGACCTGGCGCCTCCAGTACGTCATGGACGACGAGGAAGACGCCATCAGCAAGCAGGGGCAGATCTGGTACCAGCAGCAGGAGCCGGTCTCCAAGTTCCTCGTGCATTTCGAGCGCTCGATCTCGGCCGGCCGCGCCCACCGCCTGGACGAGCGGCACCTCTTCGACGGGCAGTGGTACGTCAGCCTGGACTCTCAGACGCGGACGGTCGTGCGCCGCCAGGTTCGGCGGCCCGACGACCGGCACAATCCCTACCGGCTGGGCGAGGGTCCGTTCCCGGTGCCGTTTGGCCAGAAGAAGAGCGACATCCTGGCCGAGTTCGAGGTGACGCTGGTGGCGCCCGAGGCCGGCGATCCGCCGGACACGGATCACCTGCGGCTTGAGCCGCGCCCGGACTCCCAGACCGGCCGCACCTACAAAACGGTTGACGTGTGGATCGCCCGCGAAGGCCCGCACCACGGTCTGCCGTTCAAGGTACACACCTCCAAGAAGGACGGGACCGGCCAGATCAACTCGTTCATCTCCATCACGTTTTCCGAAGCGCGTCTGAACGAGGGGTTCAGCGGCGGCGTCTTCGAGATCAAGACCCCCCGCGGCTACCAGGAGGAGGTTGAGGAGCTGCGGCCGGCGCAGCCGCCGGCCGCCGCGGACACGCCCTGAAGCCGGCCGCGCGCGGCTTGCGGCCCGGCTTTCCGTCGCGCTGCGCATCCGGCATAATGCGCCTTTCCGCCAGTTCGCCGGCCGGCCGGCCGGTGCGGCAGCGTGTTGGATTGTGATGCTGCACGAAGGAAGCGAAGGACAATGAGCATTCTGGTCGACAAGCGCACGCGGGTGATTTGCCAGGGCATCACCGGCAAGGCGGGCGCGTTTCACACCGCCCAATGCCTGGAGTACGGTACGAACATCGTGGGTGGCGTGACACCCGGCAAGGGCGGCAGCAAGTCGGAGCACGGCCTGCCGGTCTTCAACACTGTGCATGAGGCCGCACGCCAGACCGGCGCGGACACCTCGCTGCTTTTTGTGCCGGCCCCATTTGCCGCCGCTGCGGCGATGGAGGCGGCGGACGCCGGCATCCGGCTGGTCGTGCTGATTACCGAGGGCGTGCCCACGCTCGACATGGTCAAGGTCCGGAAGTTCCTGGACGACTGCGGCACGTTGCTCGTCGGCCCCAATTGCCCCGGCGTCATTACGCCCGGCCAGTGCAAGCTGGGCATCATGCCCGGTTACATCCACAAGGCGGCCAACGGCCGCACGAAGAACGTCGGCATCATCTCGCGCAGCGGCACGCTGACCTACGAGGCGGTCTGGCAGTGCACGCAGCGCGGCTATGCCCAGACGACGTGCGTCGGGATCGGCGGCGACCCCGTCAAGGGCCTCAATTTCAACGAGCTGCTGGAGATGTTCAACGCCGACGACCAGACCCATGGCATCGTCATGATCGGCGAGATCGGCGGCAAGGACGAGGAGCAGGCCGCCGCCTACATTACGGCCCACGTGCGCAAACCAGTGGTCGCTTTCATTGCCGGCCAGACGGCGCCTCCCGGCCGGCGCATGGGCCACGCCGGCGCGATCATCTCCGGCGGCGAGGGTACGGCCCAATCGAAGATTGCGGCCTTGCGTGAGGCCGGCATTACCGTCAGCGACAGTCCGGCGACGATCGGCGACGCGGTGGCGCGGGTGCTGGGCTAATACGGCCGACGTCGTGCGCCAGTGGTATCTGCCGACCGGTCAGTACGGGTCGGGCACCTGGAAGAGGGAATCGCACCGTGAGCGATGCGCTGGTTCTGAACGAGATCACCAAGCGTTACGGCAAGTTCACCGCCGTCGAGCGCTTCAGCCTGCGCGTCCCGACCGGCCACGTCCTGGGCTTCCTGGGTCCCAACGGGGCCGGCAAGACCACCACGCTGCGCATGGTGATGAGCATCGTCTATCCGGACTCGGGCAGCATCTCGGTGCTCGGCCGTCCGCGCGCCGCCGATGTCAAGGACCGCATCGGTTATTTGCCGGAGGAACGCGGGCTCTATCGCAAGATGACCGTGCAGGAGACGCTGCGCTACTTCGGCCGGCTCAAGGGCCTACACGGTCGCCGCCTGCGGCAGCGCGCTGATGAATGCCTGGAACGCGTGGGCTTGCAGGATTGGCGCCGCAAGCGCGTCGAGGCCCTCTCGAAGGGCATGTCGCAGAAGCTCCAGTTCATCACGGCGATTCTGAACGAGCCGGAGCTGGTCATACTCGACGAGCCCTTCTCGGGCCTGGACCCGCTCAACGTGGACATGCTCGAGCGCTTCATCGCCGACCTGCGCCGCGCCGGGTCAACCGTGATCTTCTCGACGCACCAGATGAACCAGGCCGAGCGGATGTGCGACCGCATCGTCCTGATCAACCGGGGCCGCAAGATCATCGACGGGCTGATCAACGACGTGCGGGCGCGTTTCTCCGCGCCGGTAGCCATCCTCGACGCGGAAGGTGATTTGTCCTGGCTGGGCGAACTGGCCGGCGTGGTTTCGGCCAACGTGACGGCCGGCCACGCCCGCCTGCAGTTGACCGAACAGGCCGACCCGAACGCTATTCTGGAGCACGCCCTGCACCGCGTGCGCGTTCTGCGTTTCGAACTCCAACGGCCGGACTTGCAGGAGATCTTCGTCAAGCTGGTCGGCGACGACGGCCGGGCCGGCTCGGCTGTCGCGCCCGAGCCGCGGCGGGAGTTGGTCCATGAGTAAGGTCGTGCCCGTGGCGTTGCGCGAGTTCATCGCGACCGTCAAGACCAAGGCGTTCGTCCTGAGCGTGGTGTTGATGCCGGTGATCATGGTGGGCGCGATTTACGGGACGGAGGCCGTCCACAGAATGGCCATCCGCGAGAAGATCGATACGCGACGCGTCGCGGCGATCGACTATAGCGGCGCCGTCTTTCATTACCTGGCAGCCGAGGTGGCCGCGTACAACGAGGAGCGTCCCAACCAGCCGCTGGAGCTGCTGGAGTTTGGTGCCGAGACGGACGCGACCACGCTGCTCGAGCGCGTGCGTGCGAGTGAGCTCTATGGTTACATTCTGATTCCGCCGAACGTAATCGCCGCGCCGGCCGGCTGCACGCTGGCCCGCAAGGACAACCAGTTGCGGATCGGCGTGCAGCTTGAGGAGATGATTCGCGAGGCCGTCACCGCCGCCCGTTTCCACGACGCCGGCATTGATCGCGAGCAGGTGGCCGCGCTGCGGGCGCAGGAGGTGCCCGTGCAGTGGCTCGACGCTGCCACGGGCGCGCCGATCAGCGCGGACCAGGCCGCGCGCATCATGACGCCCTACGCATTCATGTTCCTGTTGTTCATGGGGACGTTCGTGGTGGCCCAGGGTCTGCTGACGACGGTCATCGAGGAGAAGAGCTCGCGCGTTATCGAGGTGCTCCTGTCCGCGGTCAGCCCGACCCAGTTGATGGCCGGCAAGATTCTTGGCACGGCCTTTGTCGGGTTGGCGCTGGTGGCCGTGTGGGGCAGCGTCGGCTTCGCCGGGGCCCGCGCCGCCGGCGTGGCCGACCTGGTCAGCGGCTACCGCATCTTCGTGGCACTGCTGTACTTCCTGCCCGGCTACCTGCTCATGGCGGCCTTGATGGCGGGCATCGGCTCAGCCTGCAACGACCTCAAGGAAGCCCAGAGCATGATCTTCCCGCTCTCGCTGCTGACCATGATCGCCATGATCTTCGGCTTCTACTTCCTGGAGCACCCCAACTCGCCCTGGAGCGTGCTGCTGAGCCATATCCCGCTGATCACCCCGTTCGTCATGGTGCTGCGGGTCTGCGCCGACCCGGACACGCCCGTCTGGCAGATTGTCACGACGCTGGGTGTGTTGTGGCTGTCCGTGCTGCTTGCCATCCGCGCCGCGGGCAAGATCTTCCGCGTCGGCGTGCTGATGTATGGCAAGCCGCCCTCGCCCCGTGAGTTGTTGCGCTGGCTGCGCTACGCGTAACGGCGGCCGGCCGCACGTTGTAACTACGGCAGGTCGGCGCTGGCGGCGCCCGTCTGCTCCGCTCCAGTATAGCGCTTCACCTCGATCATGGTGACGTTGTCAACCGGCACGTCCTGCAGCGCGGTGCCGTCGGCGTCCGTCTGCGTGGACGTTGCGACCGCCCCGATCGCGTCCACCACGCTCGTGCCGCGGATGACCTCGCCGAAGACCGCATAACCCTCGGTCGTGACGCCGCCCGGATCGAGCTGCACGTTGTCCGTCAGGTTGATGTAGAACTGCGACGTGGCCGAGTCCGGATCGGTCAGCCGCGCCATCGCCACCGTGTACTGCTCATTCGACAGGCCGTTGTCGGCTTCGTTCTCGATCGGATCGCGCGTCTCCTTTGCCGCCAGGTCCGTGTCGTATCCGCCGCCCTGGATGACGAAGTCCGGCTTCACACGGTGGAAGATGGTCCCGTCATAGAAGCCGTCGTCCACATAGCGCAGGAAGTTGTTGACCGTGATCGGCGCCTTCTCGCGATCCAGCTTGAGGATCATGTTGCCCATGTTCGTCCTGATGCTGATCTGCGGGTACGGGTCGGCCCCGGTGCCCTCGCGGATGCGGATCTGCACCGCGGCCGAGGCCGTGCGCCCGCGCCGATCTTGCACGGTCAACTCGAATTCGTACAGGTTGTCCGTCGCCGGATCAAAGCCTGGCGCCGTAAACGATGCCCGCACCTGATCCGCGTTCTTCAGCGTTACGCTCTCGGGCCCCAGTGTCTGGGCCCACGCG
The DNA here is from genome assembly GCA_964550375.1 of uncultured Planctomycetales bacterium. Classification (GTDB taxonomy): domain Bacteria; phylum Planctomycetota; class Phycisphaerae; order UBA1845; family Fen-1342; genus JAAYXS01. The sequence goes on from CAZJYX010000009.1 coordinate 61,959, forward strand.
TACGTCAGACTGTCGCCCGAACTGCGGCTGCCATCCAGCGTTACGGTCGTTGATTCAGTCGCGTCGCGATCCGCCCCGGCGCGCGCGACCGGTCGCCCGCTGCTGCCGTCCGGCGTGTCGCCGGCGCCATAGTTCGGGTCCGCCCACACCAGCACGCTGACGCTGGCCCGCCCCGCGTCGCCGCGCACGTTGGCCGTCGTCACCATGAACGTGCAGGTCTGATCGGCGGGGAGCGAGGGCGCCGCAAACGTGGCGCCGGGGCTGTCGGCGCCGGTCAGCAACACGCCCGGCCCGCCCGTTTGCAGCCAGTAGTACGATATCGGCCCGCCCTCCAGGTCGCCGGTGGCGGTCGCCGTCAGCTCAACCGTCGTGTTGACTTCCGCGGTTTCGGGCGACACGACGGCTCCCGTGGCAATCGTGCCGCGCTCTGCGCTGGCAGGTTCCTCATCTGGTGGCGCCAGAGGACAGCCCTGCGGCGCCACTGGCACCAGCGCCCCTACGAACAGGCATAGCAACGCGGTTCGCAGCATGGTCGATACTCCTGACGACAGCCCGGGCCCGAGATCGCCAGATTGCCCCGGGACACCATAATCCTACCAGATTCCAGGCGTCCCGGCACCAGTGCGCCGGCCCCCGGCCACTATCGGCCGCCCAGGAGCGTGTTTTGAGCCGGGCCCGGCCGGCCCCGTCCCCCGCCGGCCTTGCCGGACTCAGCCGTCCTGATACTCCTCGTGCCAGGCCATCTGGATGGCCTCCAGCTTCTTCTCATTTGACGCCTGGGCGTCGTCGCCGAAATCCTCCAGCTCACATACCCACTGCCGCAGGTCCGTGAACCGCACGGATAGTGGGTCGAGTTCTGGGAACTTCTCGCGCAGCCGCAGCGCAATCTCCTCGTAATCGCTCCACATTAGCCTATTCGGCATGTAGATACCTCCGGCGGTGCGGGGTCCGTCGCGACTTGGCCCCGAGCGGCCCGCACATTTATGTAAGTCGTCTGGCCGCCACAATGGTATGATAGCGGACGTAGCAGTATGGCAAGGCGGGTTGTGATGGTAACGCGGATCAGACCGAGAAGGAGCCGATCCATGATTCGCACGGGTCTGGCAATATTCGCCGTGGGTCTGCTTGGGCTGTTCGGCTACTTCTTCGTGACGGCCCCGGACGCGCCTGACAGCACCGAACGTGCCAAGCACGCTGCCGGCCAAACCAAGGACGTGGTCGTCGAACAGGGCGTGGCGGGGCTGGTCCGGGCCCAACTCATCGCCGAGTACGGGCTTGACGGAGCCCGTTTCCTGCACGTCTATTCCAACGAGGGACACGTGTTGATCTACGGCCTGCTGCCGCGCGGCGTGGATGCCGCCGCAATATCCGCGGGGGCCCAGCGCGTCCCCGGCGTCCGGGCAGTTGACGTACAGGCGGTCGTTCGGCCCGCTTATGTCAACGAAGCGCCGCCGACCGATTCGTCGCCCGGCGGCGGTGGTTAGGCGCGGCGATTCCGCGCGGGGCGAGCAGGGGGGGGTTCGTGGGCTTGCTGTTGGTGCTGAGTCGGCCTGCCGCGGCGCAGCAAAGCGGCGCCGCTTTGCGGGATTACTTAGCGGCGCCGAATATGGGACGTAGTAGTTCGGAAAAAGCGCGGAAGTAATCTGGACAGCCGCAGTTAGCCCATTTCGGCCGTGGACGGCTGGCGACTGATGTCGAAGCCCGCACTCGTGCCGCGCACGTCGTGATCGTTGTGCAGCCGGTCCTTCATCAGGCGTCCGACCTTGAACTTCACCGTGCGTTTGCTCGGGACGCGCACCTTCTCCATCGTCTTGGGATTCTGCGCGACGCGCGCCGCGCGCTCGCGTAGCTCGAACACGCCAAAGTCCCTGAACTCCAAGCGGTTACCGTCACCTAGCTCTCGAATGATCTCGTCGAGAAACTGCTGTATGACATGCTTGACGATGACACGCTTGTTACTGGTTTGCTCGGCGATTCGATCGACTAGATCCTTCTTCGTAATCGTCTTCATCACGTTCCCCAGAACGCTGTCACCCAACGTACACCGGTACCTCTGGCCTGCCCTGTCCTGGCTCATATGCAGCGTATGAGCCGACAAGCTCAATCGCAAGGTGCATGATAAGCCAACCGCGCGCGACGATCAAGCGGAATTCCAGACAGGACAACGAGTTAGAAATCCGTTTTGCGGGCGGCCACGGCGCGCGGCCGGGCCCGGGCCCGGGACCCCCAGCCCCCCCCCCGGGGGGCACTGGCGCGGAACCGCGTTTCCCACAGCGAACCGGGCCGCCCTCTCTGGCTGCGGCGGCACGAAACGCATAGGCTGCCGACGCGATGTCTCGATCAGTGCCTGGCCACGCTTCCGAACCGCTCATCCGCGTCGGCATCATCCTGGCTCAGGACGACCGCGACGCCGTCCATCTCCGCGTGCCGGCGGGAAGTTACCAGGCTTACGGGCCGGGCACGCTGCCAGGGATGGCCGGAGAGGATGGGCACCTGGAAGTCCACAGCGCCGGCGGGATGGTGGCAGTCCGCGGCGCCGCACCCGACACGGTTATTCTCCCCAGCCTCCGTCTGTCGCCGGCCGGCGAGCAGCCCCTGTGCCCCGGCGCCGGCGTTCTTATCCGTGACGTCCCGGCCGGGCGCGGCTTCCACTGGGAGAAGGCCGTTGACCAGAGCTTCCCCGGGACGGTCGAGATCGTGCCCGGCGAACGTGGATTACTCGTCATAAACGCGGTTCCGCTCGAAGCGTACCTGGCCGGCGTGGTCACCGCCGAAATGAACGCGGCGTGCCCGGGGCACCTGCTCAAGGCCCAGGCAATCGCCGCACGTTCTTGGCTCCTGGCCATGACGGAGGCCAAGCACGCCGACCGGCCGTTCGAGCGCTGCAACGATGATTGCTGCCAGCGCTATCAGGGCACGACCAACCTGACCGATGCGGCGATTGCGGCGGTCGCGGCCACCCGTGGCCAGGTACTCTGTGGCCCGGACGACCGGATCCTGGACGCCAACTACGCCAAGTGTTGTGGTGGGATTACCGAATCCCCCGTTGCGGTATGGGGCCGTGAGAAGCCGGGGCTCCGGCCGGTAGTGGATGCGCCGGGCGGCGCCCCGGAGCAACGCTTTCTGCCGGTCACGGAGGCGCTGATGCCGGAGTATGTCAGCGGGCCGTGGCTGCGCGCCGCACAGGCCTTCTGCAGCCCGAACGTCGTGCCGCCGGCCGAGATCGGCCGCTATCTGGGCCGCGTGGACCAGCCGGGCGACTACTTCCGCTGGCAGGTTCGGCACACGCGAGCTGAACTGGAGGAACTCCTGGTGCAGCACGTGCCAGCCGCGCGTAACTTGCGGACGCTGCGGACGCTGCGCGTATCGGCCCGGGGCGTCAGCGGCCGCTGCAGCGCGCTGGAGTTGGAGTGGATCGACATGCACGGCCGAGGCGTTAGCACACGGTTGGACAGCGAATACCAGATTCGACGCGCGCTGCACCGCCGCTTCCTGTACAGCAGCGCGTTCATGCTGCGACCAGAGCGCGCCGCGGACGGTGACCTGACGGCCGTGGTGCTGCATGGGGCCGGCTGGGGGCACGGGGTCGGGATGTGCCAGATTGGAGCGCTGGGCATGGCGCTGCAAGGCTTCGATTGCGAAACGATCTGCCGCCACTACTATCCAGAAGCCGGCGTGCGTGCGGCGTATCCGTGACGCGCTGTCGGCGAACTTGTTGTCCCGAAGCGGCCCGCCGTGCTCATGTTTGGTCTCTGTTCGCGCGCGCGGTAGAGTATGTGCCTGACGTTCCGGATCGTGACGTGAGAGGGCCATGGACGCGCTGGGCCTGCTGGAAAGACTGAAGGCCGGCCGACACTACCGCGGGCAGATCGCGGCGGTCCGGACGATTGAGCCGCGTCCGGCGGAGTATGCCCGTCCCGAGCACGACCTGCCGCCGGCCCTGTGGACGATGCTGGCGGCCGTCGGGATCGAGCAGCTCTACGTTCACCAGGTGATCGCGTACGACTCCATTTGTGCCGGCGAAAACGTGCTGATTGCCAGCGGCACCGCTTCCGGCAAGAGCCTGTGTTATCACCTGCCGGTACTGGCCGAACTGAGCGCTAATCCGGACGCGCGGGCCCTGTACGTTTATCCGGCCAAGGCCCTGGCCTACGACCAGCTTGGCAACCTGGAGCGGCTGGTGGCAGCCGGTGAGCTGGCCGGACGTGCCCGGCCGGCCTGCTACGACGGCGATACGCCCACGCACCGCCGGCCGGGCATTCGCCGCTCCGCCAGTATCCTGCTGTCCAACCCGGACATGCTGCACCAGGGCATTCTGCCGTATCACCCGAAGTGGGCGGGCTTCTTCGCCAACCTCAAGTACGTCGTGCTCGACGAGATCCACACTTACCGCGGCATCTTCGGCAGCCACGTGGCCGGCGTTGTGCGGCGCCTGCAGCGCATCTGCCGCCACTACGGTTCGTCGCCGCAGTTCATCTGCTGCTCCGCGACGCTCGGAAACCCGCGCGACCTCGCGGAGCGGCTGACGAATCGGCCGATGCGCTTGATCGACCAGGACGGCTCGCCGCGCGGCCGGCGCTGGGTCGTGCTATGGAACCCGCCCTGGCTGGAGGCGCAGACGCGCGTTTCGCGGCGCAGCGGGAATGTCGAAGCCCAGACGCTGTTGCAGGCCTTGGTCGAGGCCGGCGCCGGCACCATCGCCTTCTGTAAGGCCCGCGTGGTGGCCGAGCTGCTCTACAAGTACACGGTTGATGCACTGGCGCGCCGCCGGCCGGACCTGGCCCGCCGGATCAAGCCTTATCGCGGCGGTTACCTGCCGAGCGAACGGCGTGAGATCGAGCAGGCGCTCTTCTCCGGCGAGCTACTGGCGGTGTGCAGCACGAGCGCGCTGGAGTTGGGCATCGACGTCGGCACGCTCGACGCCGCCATCATCGTAGGTTTTCCCAGCACGCTGTGCAGTCTGTGGCAGCAGGCCGGCCGGGCCGGCCGCCGGCAGGAAGAGTCCGTCACGTTCCTGGTGGCGTACGACGATCCGGTGGATCAGTACCTGATGCGCAACGCCGACTTCATCTTCAAGCAGCCGCTCGAGCACGCCGTCATCGATCCGCAGAACCCGCACATTCTCGCCGCGCAACTGACTTGCGCAGCGCGGGAGCTGCCGCTTACGCCGGTTGACCTCGCCCAGTTCGGCCCGCGCGCCGCGCCGGTGGTGGAGGCGCTCGCTGCTGAAGGCCGGCTTAAAGCCGGCGCGGAGCGCTGGGACTACTCCACGGCCGGTCTGCCGCATCACGAGACCAGCCTGCGCACCATCAGCAACGCCACGTACGCCATTCTCGACATCACGGACGGCCGCAACGAAATCATCGGACAGGTTGATTCCATTTCGGCGCCCGAGCTGGTCTATCCGGAGGCCATCTACCTGCACCAGGGCCAGAGCTACCTGGTCCGCGAGTTGGACCAGGCGGCCCGGCTTGCCCGCGTTGAACGCTGCGACGCGGACTATTACACCCAGCCGATTCTGGCCGACGAGTGCCGCATCGCGCAGGAGCGGCTGAGCGGCGACTGCCTGGGGGGCACCAAGTGCTTCGGCGACGTCGTGGTGCGCTGGCAGACGGTCGCGTTTCGCAAGTTCAAGTTCCGCTCGATGGAGTTGATCGGCCAGACCAAGCTGGATCTGCCGCCCCAGCAGATTGCCACCACCGGTTGCTGGTTGCAGCCGCCGCTGGCCGCGCTGCGGACTGTCCGCGCCGCCGGCCACCCCGTCTGGGACGCTTTCAGCGGCGTGCGCAACCTGCTGGTCGTGACGCTGCCGACGCTGGCCATGTGCGACCGCTACGACGTGGGCGGCGTGGTGAACTCCTCGCAGCTCGGCCTGATGACGATTATCGTCTATGATCGTTTCGAAGGCGGCGTCGGCTACGCGCGGCACGGCTATGCGCGCGTCGACGAGTTGCTGCGTCTGGCGCACGAGTTGGTTACTGGCTGCGAGTGCGAGAGCGGCTGTCCGGGCTGTGTCGGGCCGCCCAACCTGCGCGTCGCTATTCATCATGATCCCGACGTCGGGTACGGCTACAAGATTCCGGACAAGGCGGCGACGATTGCCCTGTTGGCGGCCTGGCTCAACCCGGCCCACGAGCCGGCCTGAGCGGCCCGTGTGGCCTGGACTTGGAAAGGATGGCGCGTGCCCAACGCCGCGGTGATATTCGACCTGGACGGCGTCCTGACCGACACGGCCGAACTGCATTTCCAGAGTTGGCTACTGCTTGCGCGCGAGCTGAGCATTCCCTTTGACCGGGCGGCCAACGAAGCCCTGCGCGGCCTGAGCCGCCCCGACAGCCTGACGCTCTTCCTGGGGCCGCCCGCCGAGCGCTTCACGCCCGCCGAGCGTGACGGAATCATGGCGCGCAAGAACGCGGCGTACCTGGAACGAGTCGCGCGGCTGGGGCCGCAGGACCTGCTGCCCGGCGCGGGCGAGCTGCTGGAGTCGCTGCGGCAGGCCGGCGTACCGACCGCGGTCGCATCTTCGAGCCGAAACGCCCGCCACGTTCTGGCCCGGCTGGGCATCGAGCGTTTCGTGGATGTCATCGTGGACGGGAACGACGTGCCGGCCTCGAAGCCGGATCCACGCGTGTTCCTGGCCGCGGCCGAGCGGCTGAATGTGCCGGCTAAACGCTGCGTGGTGGTGGAGGACGCAGAGAGTGGCGTGGCCGGCGCGTTGGCGGCGGGCATGCGCGTGGTAGGTCTGGGGCCGTACGAGCGGGTTGGGGCCGCCGATGTGGTCGTGGCGTCTCTCGTAGAACTGGCCGCGGCCGACCTGCTGAACCTGCTCACTTAGGCTGGTCAGTTCGGCTGGGTGCTGCGGCGCGCCTTACGCGTCGGCTGCCCGGACCAGGGCCTCGGCCTCCTCGACATTGAAGCCCGGGGGCAGTTCCTTCGTGCTCTTGCACTTGGGATACGCGCCGCAGCCCAGGAACTTCCCGCGCCGGCCCTGACGCACCACCATCGGCTTGCCGCAGTCTTCACAGGGAATGTCCGTGGGAATGGGGCGCGGCCGGGCGGGTGCCGGCATCATCTCCTCGGCCTGCTTCTTGGCTTCGCCGCGCAGGTTCGAGTTGAACTTGCACTGCGGGAAATTCGTGCAGGAGAAGAACGGGCCGAAGCGCCCGCGCTTCAACTCCATCGTGCTGCCGCACTCGGGGCAGCGCAGCGTGCCCGGTTCCGGCATTACCTCGACGACTGGCCGGCCGGTGCGTGTCCAGGCGAATCCGGTCGGCGCGTCACCGAATTTGGGATCGTGATTGACCTTGCCGTTTCCACCGGCGCCGTTGGGAGCCGACTCGCCCTTTTCGGGCGCTGCCGCCGGCCCATTGGCTTCAGCGGGGCTGCCGTTCGCACCGTTGGCGGCGCGTAGCTCTGCGAGCTTGTCAAACGGCTTGGTGTTGCGGCACTTCGGGAAGCCGGAGCAGGCGATGAAGCGCCCGCGGCTGCCGGAGCGCAGCACCATCGGTCGCCCGCACTTGTCGCAGGTGACGCCCGCCTCTTCGGGCGGTGGGGCTGGCTTCTTCTCCAGCCGTACGTCCGCCGGCAGCGGCGCCGTGTTCTTGCACTCGGGGAAGCGATTGCAGCCCAGGAACGACCGGCGGCCCTTGCGTTTCACCACCAGCGCGCCCTCGCCGCAGGCCTCACAGGGCGTCTCGAGTTCCTTCTCCGTGACGAGCCGCAGCGGTTCGCCCTGCTCGTTGCAGGGCAACGTGCCGCGGCACTCGGGATAGCCGCTGCAGCCCAGGAACTGCCCGTTGCGGGCCTGTCGCAGGACCATCGGCCGGCCACACTGCTCGCAATTGTGCTCGGTCTGCGTGGGCAGCACCGGCTTGCCGGCCCGGTCGACGTTGAGCGTACCCTTGCACCTCGGATAGCCGGAGCAGGCCAGGAACTGGCCGGTCTTGCTCCAGCGGTAGACCATGGGCGCGTTGCACTCCGGGCAGGTGTATTCGCTCGGCTTGCCGCGCGTAACCTCCATCTCGTCACGCGCCTTCGCGAGCAACTCGCGGAACGGTTCATAGAACTCGTTCAGCACGCGCACCCAGTCCAGGTGGGCCTCCTCGATCTTGTCGAGCTCGTCCTCCATGAACGACGTGAACTTGACGTCCATGATCTTCGGGAAGTGCGCCACCAGCTTGTCCGTCACCAGCTCCCCCAGCGCCGTTGGACTGAACTTGCGCTCCGCCTGCTCGACGTACCCGCGGCTCTGGATCGTCTCGATGATGGCGGCGTACGTGCTCGGCCGGCCGATGCCGTCTGACTCCAGCCGCTTGACCAGCGACGCTTCCGTGTAACGCGGCGGCGGCGACGTGAATTGCTGCCGCGGCTCCAGCTCGATCAGGCCGAGTCGATCGCCCTCCGCCATCGGCGGCAGGAGCTGGTCCTCGCTTGTCACGCCGGCCACGCGCATGAAGCCGTCAAAGACCAGCTTGCGCCCGGCGCCGGCGAAGCGCGCCTCACCCAGCCGCGTATCGCAACCGACGGTGACGGACGTCGAGTCCCATTCGGCCGGCGTCATCTGGCAGCTCACGAAGCGCTTCCAGATCAGCTCGTACAGGCGGTGCTGATCGGTCGTCAGCGCCGCCCGCAGGCTCTCGGGCGTGCGGCCGGCATCAGTGGGCCGAATCGCTTCGTGCGCCTCCTGGGCCCGCGCCTGGCGTTTGCCATAAACGTTGGCGTGCTCGGGCACATACTGCGGGCCATATTGCTGCGCGATCAGGTGGCGCACGGCCTCGACCGCCTCGCCGGCTAGGTTGGTCGAGTCGGTACGCATGTACGTGATGAGGCCCACCGCGCCTTCACCGTTGATGTCCACACCTTCGTAGAGTGTCTGGGCCGTCCGCATCGTCCGCGCCGCCGAGAAACGCAGGGCCGTGCTGGCGGCCTGCTGCAGCGAAGCCGTCGTGAACGGCGCCGCCGGCTTCGTCACGGTACGTTTGGTCTGCAGTTCCGAGACCGTCAGCGCCGGCGCTGACGCCGGATCGAGGCCACCGTCTGGCCTGACCTGCTCCAGCCCCAAGTGGGCGTACTCCTGCCACGCCACGCGCTCCAACTGGGCGAGCCGATAGCCCAGCGCGTCGGCCACCGCCAATGCCGCGTCAGCGTTCGTCGCCGCAAACGGCTCCCCACCAACCGCGGCCAGTTCCGTCCGGAAACAGCCGCGCTCACGCAGCCAGGTCTGTTGGTCCTTCTGCGTCCGCTCCTCAGCCGCAAACGCGCGCCAGTCCGCCCGGAGCGCGTCCAACGCGGCGGCGTCGGGGGCCAGATACGCGACGATCTTCCAGCTTTCCTCCGGCACAAACGCCCGGATTTCCCGCTCACGCTCCACAATCAGTCGAACGGCGACCGATTGCACGCGGCCGGCCGAAAGGCCCTTCGCGATCTTCTTCCACAGCAGCGGGCTCAATTCGTACCCGACAATCCGGTCTAGGATTCGCCTCGCCTGCTGGGCATTGACGCGCGCCAGGTCAATGTGGTGAGCGCTGCCGAATGCCTCTGTGATTGCCCGGCGAGTAATCTCGTTGAAAATGACCCGGCGAACCTTGTCGGGCGACAAATCGAGCGCCTCGACCAGATGCCAGGCAATGGCTTCGCCTTCACGGTCACGGTCGGTGGCGAGGAAGACCTCGGGAGCGGTTTCAGCGAGCTTCTTAAGCTCTGCAACTACCTTGGTGCGGCCGCGGACTACCTCATAAGTTGGTTTAAAATCGTCACTTATGTCGATACCGAAGTCCCGCTGCGGCAGGTCGCGGACGTGCCCCATCGACGCCTTGACGACGTAGCCGCTGCCGAGGTACTTGTTGATCGTCTTGGCCTTCGCCGGCGACTCGACGATCACCAACGACTTACTGTCTGCCCTTCGCTTTGACATGGCACATTTCTAAGTTGCCGAAAATAATAGTCTTAACCAGCAGCCGCCAGCGCGGCGCCACGCTATTGGCTGCACCGCGCCAAGTCCTGCGCTGCCGCACTTCGGCAGATGTGTAGCCAAGGTTCCCGGACTGTCAAGCATACTCGGCCGAAAGGTCACCAAGGTTTACCCGCACCCGGCCGTACGGGCGAAATCCGCAGGTCCTATAATAGTCAGCTAAGATCATTCTAAGGAGCGTTGGCGGCTACCCTGTAACCGCCCCCACCCGCCTTGCCCAGCTTTTTCTCGATTTCAAGGATTCTTGGCGAATGGGCTGGACATCTAACGCGCCCGCGCACGCTTGACGGCTTTTCACCGCGGCACTGTTCCCATACTCCGGCGGCCGGTTATCATGCCTGCTGCGGCGCGAGAGTGGCGGAATTGGCAGACGCGCTAGATTTAGGTTCTAGTGGGCTAGTCCCGTGGGGGTTCGAGTCCCCCCTCTCGCAATAGCATCCCCATGTTCGGCGGCCTGCCGCCGGCATGTTGGGGGCCTAGTGGGGGTCGAGCCACTCGACCCACATGCGGCAGTGCTTGAAATCGACCGTCATCGTCTTGAACTGCCGCATAATCGCCATGCCCACCAGCAGGTCGCTCTGGACGCCCAGCATTGGCCCCAGCAGCGTGTCCAGCACGTCCAAGCCCAGACCGCCGAAGTTCTCGAACTTGCGGCCGGCAAATACGAAGTCGATCCCCGGCGTGATGCTGATTTCCGGGGCCTGATCGGCGCCCACGCCGAGTGCTCCAACCACCGGCAGGGAGCGGATGGACTTGTCCGGGAAAAGCATCTTCAAGCGACTGGTCGAGACGGCGAAGACGTCGGCGCCGCTATCCAGCAAGGCGGCCACCGGTTCGCCGGCGAGAGTCAACGTAGTAATCATCTTGGCGTCGCCGATCAGCCAGAGCGGAACTTCCTGCCCCGGGCCGGGCTTGTCGGATCCCGGGGTGACCGTCAGGCGTCCGGTCTCGAAGTCCAGCGTCATGCGGCCATCGGCGAAAATCCCCGTGCCGATGATCCCGTCGGCCGCGAATGCAACCGCCTTGCGCACGTCGAACGTGCGCGCGAGCACTCGGCGGCAGGTGATGCCGCCCACGCGCAGCTCGTCGATCAGGGATTGGCCGGATTGGTCCTTGCCGGCCACGCCGTGGATGGTGGCCGTGCTGATTGTCTCCAGGCCCAGCTCCTCCGCGACGGCGCTGTCGATTGAGAGCGTGATGCTGCCGCCCGTGTCCACGATCATGCGGTAGGGGCCCCGTCCATTGATCATCACGTCGCAGCCGGGCAGGTTGACCAGCGGGATGACCGGCATGGCGGCGCTGCCGCCGGCGGTCAACTGGTTCACCGGGGCGGAGCCGATGGCGTCGAAGAAGTCGGCCAGGCCTTCGATCTGGTCGGCAATGTGGATCTCCGGGTAGCCGTTGGCCGGATCGACGCGCTCCTGCGCAATACGAATCAGCTTACCCAGGCCCTCGAAGCGGTTGGCCGTCGCGCGGGCCATGAGGACATGCAGCAGATCTGCCGCCGAGAGTCCGTCCAGGGCTGCGAGCCGCTCCGCCGTGGCCAGGGCCCGTTCGATTTCGCCGCGTGCCAGCGAGATGGTCGTCAGTACGCTCAGATCGACGCGCTCCCGCGACTCTGCCGACAGCCGACTTGCCAGCCGGCCGGCGTCATCCAGGTGTCCGGCGCGCCACAGGGCCCGGGCTGCCGGCCCGACCAACTCGGCGGCGTCGGGATGCTTCTCGATCGCTGCGTTGGCGAGTTCGAGGCCGGCTCGCCAGTCGTCGGCCCGCCAGGCAGTCTCCAGGGCGCTGCGGTAAGCCAAGACGCTCTGCTGTTCGCGCGCCGCCTCGAGCGCTGCGGCCAGCTTGTCGCGCCACGGATTGTCCGCCTTCTCGCCCGCGACAATGAAGAACAGCACCGCTACCGCCAGCACCTGAGAAAGCGACATTGAGCACCTCATGATTGCAGGAGCGCGCCGACGATGCGGAACGTCACACTGGCATCGCTCCAAGCTCCGCCAGCATCCACTATCCTCGCCGCGGGGCACAGCGCCAAGGCGGCAATCGTGCGAAAGTACTGCCGGCGTGCGGTAGCGGCCCTCCGCCTTGGGGGCGCGGTCTGGTCCGGACAGGGCGACGGCGCGGGACGCACGCTGTATCGGCGGCGTTTCGGCCGGCGCGCCGCACAGGCCGGCAGGGCTGTGGACAGATTGACGCTTGCGCGGGTGGTCAGTCGTCGCCGTGTAGCCCATAATCTCAGGCCGGTAAGGAGCATCCCCGCCAGCTTCGGCCGCCGTAGTGCTGGTCGGGAATACCCGCATCCTATCAGCGGTTTCCAAGTACAGGACGCCGGCGACGCCGGTGCACAAGGCCTTATGCCGAACGAAGGCGAGCGCTCGTTCGAAGAGTTGGCCGTTCCACATCTGGAAACGGTCTATCGGATCGCTCGCCGACTGGCGGGGGGCGAGCACGACGCGGAAGACCTGGTGCAGGAGACTTATCTCAAAGCCTACCGGGCTTTTGAGCGCTTTGAGATTCGCGAATACGGGATCAGGCCGTGGTTGCTGAAGATCCTGCACAACACGTACCTGAACCGCGTCGCTCGCCAGAAGCGCGGCCCCAAGGCCGTCGATCAACAGACGCTTGACCAGGTGCAGGCCGATACGGCGCGGCACGCGCCGCCTGACCTGGACTACGAGAATGTTGATGAGGAGGTCAAACGGGCGATTGACGCGCTGCCGACCGAATTCCGGACCGTGTTGCTCATGTGGGCGACCATGGAACTGAGCTACCAGGAAATCGCGGACGTGTTGAGCATTCCGATCGGCACGGTCATGAGTCGGCTTCACCGGGCCCGGCAGAATCTGGCCCGCGAGCTTGAGAGTTTTGCGCGCGAGCAGCGCATTGGCGGGCCGCCGAGGAAACCATGAATTCGTCGGACTTCGGGACACAGTTGGAGCTCTACGCTGACGGCGAACTGGACGACCCCGTTTGTCAATTGATCGAGGCCGCCTTCGCACAGCAGCCGGCGGCGCGCGCGGAGGTGGCCCGCTGGCGCGCCCTGCGTGCGTCCGCCCATCGCGGACTGCGCAGCACCCCCGTGCCGCCCGACCTGCGCCAACGCGTGACGGAGCTGTTGACGCAGCAGCGGCGCCGACCGCTCCGCAGAATCTGGCCGCTCGCGGCGACCATGGCGGCCGCGGCAGCCCTGCTGCTCCTTACCGTCTCGTACCGCGTGCCTAACCAGACGGCCGCGCCGTCAGCCGTGCATCTCGTGGCCGCCGCGGACTTCGCGCACATCTGCGAAAAATGTGCCCGGGCCAGACACCACGACTCGCTGCAAGTCGCGCGACTGTCCGCGGCTCAGGCCGCCGATGTGGTCCAGGCTGATGCGGCGTCGCATTTCGCCGCCGGGACGCCGGACTTTCAGGCCCGTGGTTTCTGCCTGACGGGCGGCTGTCGCTGCTCGCCCGTGCCGGGTGTTCCGGCCGTGCACCTGCATTACTGCCGCGGGGCGGACGTGCCGGCCGGATCGGCCGAGATCAAGGACGTTGTTTCGTTCTTCATACTGGCCGCGCCGGTGAAGTTCACTGATGGTGCACCATCTACACTGGCGGACTGCGGCGCTGCGCAGCAGCGGCGTGCGTACCACGTGGCTCACACCGCCGACGCGTTCAACGTCGTTGGCTGGCGCGAGCACACTTGCAGCTACGCCGTGTGCGGCGGCCTGGGCGGTGAGGAACTCATACGGCTCGCCGAGGGTGTGGACGTTGCCGCGCTCACGCCGACGGAATTTGCCGGCTGGGCGGACGTGAGCAGGTTGCGTTCATGGCCGGCGTTCGTGGTCGGACTGATAGGCGTGGCCGGGTGGCTGCTGGCGCGACGCCGGCATGCGCCGCGCGCGGCGCCGGTGGCGGTTGTCCGCGAACGTTAGCGGCCGCGGCCGACAGTCCGGGCGCAGGGGGTCTACGGCTCGGCTTTGATCAGGGCGTAGTCAACGCGGAAGCCGCCTGGTACGTCGGGGTCTTCCACGAAAGTGAATATCAACTCATCGCCGCACTCGAAGTGCACGCCCAGCAGCTTCTCGATGCCCAGGGCCGTGCCGACCGTGGCGATGGCGGCGAGCTCAGAATCCTCCGGCTGATCGGAAAAGTGCACGACCGTGTCGAAGGCATCCGGGTCGAACGTGGCCGTCTGGTTCGCCTCCGTATCGATGACACGTTGGTACAGCTCCTCGGTACCGATCGCGACATTCCGGGCGCAAGTCAGATTGACCGGCCCATTGGCGGCGTACGGTGCCAAGCGCAACTGCCGGAAGTTGATGGTTCCGGGCGGGTCGCGGTCCAGTGAGTTCCATGAGGCGTACGAGAACGACGCGCGGTAGGGCGTGTCGTTTATGAACAGAATGGATACGTTCCCGGTGAGTTCGGCCGTCTGGTTCAGAACCAGGTTCACGCAGCCATGCAGCAGCGCGCCGACCGCCGACAAGATCACCAGGCCGACCGTCAGCCGGGCCGGCTCCGTCAGGAAACGGGCATGTGTTTTGCGCGACATCGGCATTCGTCTCACTACGGGCTGCTGCTCAGGGCCGGGCAAGCCGTCCGGCCGCCAGCTTCGCGCGCCGTCCATCTTATCGGCACGCCACTACGATCGTGGACAATGTTAGCCCGGGCTAGGGCCGGACGCCAACCGGATTGCCTGGTACTGACCAAAGCCTGCCGCCGGGGCGTATTGCTACTGACCGTTCAGCCTGAGTTGACGAACAGCCGGGGGTGTCAATAATGCTTGCGGGCGGCAGGTCCGCCGCGGCCGCATTCGCCCGTCCGGCTCAGTGGTCGCTGCCCGTGATTTCATCGCGGCCGGAGGTGCTGCCGATAGGCTTATCGGCCTGTCGGTACAGCCGTGGGATGTGGCTGCTCGGGTAAGAGGTGCGAAGTCATGCGGATGTCCTTGCTGGCGACAATCCTGCTCGGGTCGGCGTTTTCGGGTGCGACGTGCCTGCCGCTGCGCATCAACCCCAACGACGCCGGCGACCCACCCACGCAGTACGGGGTGTCAGTTCTGTCCCCATCGGTTGATCGAACGGTAGCCGAGGGCACCCAGGTGAGCATTCGCTGGACGGCCTTTGCCGCCACCGGCGTGCAGGGCACCGCATCCCTCTACGTCGAGTCTCGCAGCGACTTGACGCAAACTGTTTTAGTAGAAGGGGTTGCCGTCATTGGCGGTGCCGTTACCAGCACTTCGGTCTGGGACACGACCGGGCACACCGGCTCGCCCTATGTGATCTACGCCAGCCTTGTCACCAATGCCGGAACGAAAACCGTGACGGGTCCCGGACGGATAACGGTTGATGCTCGCCCCGTGCTGACATTCACGCAGCCGACCGCCAATACGACCTACAAGATCGGCGACGGTGAGTTGACCATCGGCTGGGAGGCCTACGACCCCGAGGGCGAGGGCGACGTGACCATCGCGCTCGACCCCGACGACGACCCGACCAGCGGAAACGAGATTTTCATACGCGATGCCGGAATCACCGAGTCGGACGACGAGGTGACTTTTGACTGGACCGGTGAGGATCTTCTGGGCGAAGACGTGGCAGCGGGAACGTACCGGCTCATAGCGCTGCTGTCCGACGATCTTCACCCCGAGTTCGCCGTCGACTCCGGCATCCTGATCACCGTCGAGGAGGCGGACGACGACGGTGATGACGATGACGAGCTGGTCACCTTCAGCATCATCGAGCCGGAGGAGGACGTTGACTTCCTCACGACCGATGCAAGCTTGCAGATCGTCGTCGGCGTCAACCAGTTCGACGACGTCCTGATCGACCTGAAGATCGACACAGATGATAACCACGGCAATGGCAATGAGTTAACGATACTGTCGCAGATGCTCGTCACCGGCGGGACAGAGACGGTGCCGTTTGACTGGGATGGTTCCCTGGTGGGCGGAGGCGACGCCGGGGCGGGCATCTACAAGGTGCTCGCCTTGATGAACACCGGCGGCACCTCTCCGCGGACTGCCGTCGGTGACGCCCTGATCTACCGGCGGACGGACGAGAACCAGCCGCTGATTGCCATCCTGCAGCCCGCGCAGGTGGAGTCGGTTCAGTACGGCGACTTAATGCCAATTCGCTGGCGCGACAATGACCCCACCGGCACGGCGACGATCACACTGACGATTGACGACGACAACATTCCGGATCAGGGCGAGGACGGCAGCGATCCCGAAGACATGGCGGAGATCGAGATAGTCAGTGGCCTGGACGCCTCGACCTCGTTCGATGTCTACTTCTGGTCGATTTCCGCCACGCTTCCGCCCGGGACATACTACGTCTTCGCCTACATTGAGGAGAATCCGGATGGCGGCGGACCGGGGCTTACGCACGTCTCGGTCGGGCCGGCACCCGTAGTCATCAAGGATCCGGCTGATTGAACCGCCGGTTAGCATTATGTTAGTGTCCGGCGCGGCCTGAGCGACCGGGGGTCGCCGGAGAGCTCCAAAATCCTTATTTTTGCGCGAGATACTTGTTTGATTGCCGGCCGATTACGATGTATCATATGTCAAACAGATGTCAGCCTGTACGAATTTGGCTGCGAACTGAGCGGAGAGCAGGATGTCACTGGCCGGCGTTCCTCTTGATACCGTCTTTCGTGTCGCAGGTGTGCGCTCCGGCAACCCCCTGAGCATCAGGCTCATGGAGATGGGGTTGGTTGAGGGCGCGCCGGTCCAGGTATTGCGACGCGCGCCGTTGGGCGATCCCCTCCACGTGCGTCTGGGCGACTACGAGTTGTCGCTGCGCGCCAGCGAAGCCGAACTCGTCGACGTCTCTCCCTACTGATTCCAATTGGGCGCGGCCTGGCTGCACGCCCGTTGTCCGCGCGGCGGGCGTGGTTGCAACCACGCGACCTGGTTGATGTAATGTGGCTTTCCGCCTGAGGGGTCCTTGTCGAGATTGCGACCCGCTTCTGCTCAATCACTCTCAACAGACGGCGAACAGCGCACGCGTGTTGTCGCCGTGGTTGGCAATCCCAATACCGGCAAGACCACGCTGTTCAACGCGCTGACCGGCTTCCGGCGCTCGGTCGCCAACTATCCCGGCGTGACCGTGGATATCGGGCGCGCTCCCCTGCGCGGCACGCGCCGCGCCACGGAGCTGCTGGATCTGCCGGGCACGTACAGCCTGGCGGCGGTGTCGCCGGATGAATACGTCGTCACCTCGGCCCTGTGCTGCCGGCTGGATCCGCGCGCCTGTCCCGACGTCATTCTGGCGATCGTCGACGCTGCGAACCTGCAGCGCAACATGTACCTGCTGAGCCAGCTCCTGGAGTTCGAGCTGCCGGTCGTCATTGCGCTAAACATGATGGATGTTGCCCGGGCGCGCGGCCTGGAGGTGAATACCGAGTTGCTTGCCGAGCGGCTTGGTGTGCCGGTCGTGCCCGTTGTTGCCACTGACGCCAAGACGGTGCCGCCGCTCGTGGCGGCCCTGGACGCCGCATTGGATGGAGCGGCGCCGCCGGTGCGGGCAGAATTGCCGGCGGCTCTGGCCCGCGAGGTGGCCCGTGTTTGTGCGGAATCGGCTGGCCTGCGGCCGGGGGCGGCGCTGCGTCTGCTGCTAGACAATGCCGGCAGCGGCGAACTGGCGGCACGCGTGTTGGGCGGCGCGCCGGGGGCTCTGAATGAAGCCCGTCGCCGGCTAGCCGAGGCCGGAGTCGCCGACCCGGCGGTTGAGGTGCGGGCCCGCTACGCCTGGATACAGCAGGTTCTGGAGGGCGTCGTGTCGCGGCCGGCGCGGCGCGTGACGACCTGGTCCGACCGGATCGACCGCCTGCTTACGCACCGTTTGAGCGGCGTCGTGATCCTGCTGGTGGTTCTGTTCGCCGTGTTCCAGAGCATCTTCACGCTGGCCCAGCCGCCGATGGAGTGGATCGAAACCGGCTTCGGCACGCTAGGGAGTCTGGTGGGCGGCGTGCTGCCGACGGGCGTGCTCCAGAGCATGCTAGTCGATGGCGTTCTCGCTGGCGTGGGGGGCGTGCTCGTGTTCCTGCCGCAAATACTGCTGCTGTTTGCGCTGATCGCGGTGCTGGAAGACTGCGGCTACATGGCGCGGGCCGCGTTCATGGTTGACCGGCTCATGCGCGGCCTCGGACTCAGTGGCCGGGCCGCCATTCCACTGCTTTCCTCGTTCGCCTGTGCCGTTCCGGCGATCATCGGAACGCGGGCCATCGCCGACCGCCGCGAACGCTTCGTTACGATCCTGGTGATTCCGCTCATGAGCTGTTCAGCGCGATTGCCCGTATACGTGCTGATGATCGCGGCCTTCGTGCCGGCGACCACCTACCTGGGCGGCTGGCTGGGCGTGCAGGGCCTGGTCATGCTGGGGATCTACCTGTTGGGGGCGGTCGTCGCGCTTCCGGTGGCCTGGGTCTTGAAGCGGACGGCGTTCGCCGGGCCGACACCGGGATTCGTGCTGGAGCTGCCGAGTTACAAGTGGCCGCGTCTGGCGACAGTCTGGCAGCGCGTGTATCTGGCCGGCCGCGAGTTCATCGTGCGAGCCGGCTCGATCATCCTGCTCGTCAACCTGGTGGTCTGGGGGCTAGGCTACTTCCCGCGCAGCGCGGCCACGGAGGCGGCCGTGGCACAACAGGCGGCGGCGGAAGGCTGGGACGAACAGCAGTTTGAACTGGAGCTGTCGGGCGCCCATTTGCGCGCGAGTTACCTGGCCCGGATAGGACACGCCATCGAGCCGGTCATCAAACCGATCGGCTGGGACTGGCGCGTCGGCGTGGCCGTGGTGGCGTCCTTCCCCGCCCGCGAGGTGGTCGTGGCCACGCTGAGCACCTTGCTGAATCTGGAGGCCGAGGCCGACGGCGAGCCGCACGCACTGCGCGACGGGCTGCAGGGTATGCGCTGGGAGCGAACCGGCCAGCCGGTCTTCACCCTGCCGGTGGCCCTGTCGATCATGGTCTTTTTTGCGCTGTGTGCCCAGTGCGCGGCCACGCTGGTCATGATCGGGCGCGAGATGAGATCCTGGCTCTGGCCGCTCATTTCGTTCCTCGGCATGACCACGCTGGCTTACTTCGCGGCCTGGGGCACTTCCGCCGCGGCCGGCGCGTTGGGGTTGTAAGCGGGGGTGGGCCGGCGGAGCGGGTCGTTGCGCGACTGCGTGGCAAGGCGTATACTTGGCGGCATGTCCCGGGTTGCCGAGAAGAACAGCCGCGACTACCGGCGCATTCTCATCATCAAGCCCAGCTCACTGGGTGACATTGTGCACGCGCTGCCCGTACTGGCTGGCCTGCGGGCGGCCTATCCGCGCGCCCACATCGCCTGGCTGGTCGGCAGCACCTTCCTGCCGCTCATAGAAGGCCATCCACTCCTGGACGAAGTGATACCGTTCGATCGCCGGCGCTATGGGCGAATCCTGAAGGACCCCGGCGTTCTCCTCGCGTTCCTGCGCTTTCTGGGCGGCTTGCGCCGGCGACGGTTCGACTTGGCGGTCGATCTCCAGGGTCTTGGCCGTAGCGGCTTCCTGGCCTGGGCCAGCGGAGCTGCCGAGCGCGTCGGGTTCTCGGACGCACGCGAGCTGGCGGGGCTGTTCTACACCCGGCGCGTGCGCCGACCGGCCGGCGCGGAACACGCGGTGGACAAGAACCTCGCGGTACTAGCGGCCCTGGGATTGCCGGCCGGGCCGGCGCAGTTCGACCTGGCCGTCAAGCGTGAGGAACACCAGGCCACCCGCATGCTGCTGGCGCGCGCGTTGGGTCACGTGCCGGGAGCGTTCACGGCCGTCGTGCCGGCGGCCCGCTGGGAAAGCAAGCTCTGGCCGCCCGCCCGCTGGGCCGAGCTGATCGACCGGCTGCACACTGACGGCCGGGGGCCGTGCGTCCTGCTGGGAAGCCCGGCGGATCGCGAGCTGGCCAACCAGGTGCGGGCCGCCTGCCGCACGGAGGTTGTCAGCCTGGTCGGGGATACGACGCTCCGCGAGCTTGTCGCCCTACTGGATTTGGCGGACCTCGTGATCTGCCACGATTCCGGACCCATGCACATTGCCGCGGCCCTCAAGAAACCGCTGGTCGCGTTATTCGGCCCCACGAACCCACGGCGGACCGGGCCGTACGGTTCGTCCGCGCGCGTTATTGCGCAGCCGCTGCCGTGCGTGCCCTGTTATCGGCGGTACTGCCCGCTTAAGCATCATGCCTGTCTGGCTGAGCTTCCGGCCGCGACGGTGCTGGCCGAAGTCCGGCGGCTCCGGCCCGCGCCAGTGTCAGCCATACCTTAAAGCCTCCCGCTGAATCAGCCGACCCGATAAGCGAGGTCTGACTGCGCACGGTCCGGGTTTCGATCCCGACCAGCTACGGAGCGTCGAGATGTCTGTTATGAAAGCGAATGCGCGCGCAATGGCCGCCTGCGTTGGTGTCGTGTTGGTGCTCTGCCTGGGATGCCAGTATGAGTTCATCCCCCGTTTCCTGGGTGGCGGCGGATCGGCGATCAGCGCCGGCAGCACCATCTTCCCGGCGGGCGGCGGCACGTTTGCCGAGAACCTGATCCAGGCGCGGACGTTCACGGACGGCACTGCGGTCACGACGGTGACCTATCGACTGCACGACCTGGACACCGCCGACCCCGCCCGCGAAGTGGATGTCCTTTTCCGCACCCCCTACGGCATAGACTTCAACGGGGACGGCAAGATCGATCCGGTCGTGGGCTATGGCAAGCGGCAGGCCGTGATTCAGATCCTGCTGAGCGATCCGGATGCGCCGCCGGGCGTCGTGCGCTACATCAGTCTGACGCTGGACAGCAAGCGGGACATGGAGAACCTCGCGGACGTGGCCGTGGGCGACATCGACGGCGATGGCGCCCTGGACATTGTGGCCGCCGCCAAGGGGGCCGTCTGGTACTTCCGCCATCCCAGCGGCCAGCCCACTACGGCCCTGTCGGCCTGGGGCAACCCTGATCCAAACGATGATCTCCGCGAACGCATCGACGCCAGTGTCATGTTGCTGACGGACGCCGAGATCCAGGCGATTATCACGCAGGCGATTGGCCCGGGCGTGAACCTGGATGACTACATCGTCACGGTGGAGCAGCTCTACACGAACGTCGAACTCGGTGACATGGACAATGACGGCGACAACGACATCATCGCCTCGCGCAGCTTCATTCTCACGCTGACGCCCAAGCCGGATAAGCCGGTCGAGCCGCTGCAGATCGTGGACGGCGACGTGCTCGTGTTCATCAACCCGGGCTTCGCCATCGACGGGCGCAACTGGACCGCGCTGAGCGTGGGCAAGCACGAGCGCCAGCAGCGGCTGGACCGCGACGGCGCGACCGACCTCGTGCTCTACGATATCGACGGCGACGGCGACCTGGACATCATCTCGGCCGCCCGGCGGGACAACAACGTGCAGGTGGTCTGGTTTGAGAACCCCGTGCAGAACCGGGCACGCCGACCTGGGCCGACGCTGGCGCTTGACCAGCAGTGGACGCAGTGGCGCATTGGCAGCATTCGCGACGCCTGGGGCATCGCAATCGCCGACCTGACCGGCGACGGCCGGCCCGACGTGGTGGCTACCGGCGGCGACCAGATGCAGATGGTGTTGTTCGAACAGCCCGCCACCGGCCCGGCCCGCAGCTACGACTGGGACAGCTACGTGCTGGCCACCTACCAGTCGCACCAGCCGCGCGACGTACTGGTGTTTGATGTTGATAGCGACGGCGAACTCGAAATCGTGACCGGCGGCACTGCCGGCGCCATACGCTACTACAAGAACCCGGGTAACCCGCGCGATCCATGGGAGGCCTGGGAAGTGCTGACGTTTGATCCGCCCGGCGATGTCGGCCGGCTGGGTTGGGGTGATCTGGACGGCGACGGCGACCTCGACCTCGTGGCCGTCGTGGCGATCAACGACAGCGATCTTGGCGCCCAGATCGTCTGGATTCGCAACGATCTGGTGGTGCTGAGCGGCGGAAACTGAGTTGGACGAGGCGGTCAGCGCGCGGCGGAGTCGCCGGCCCGGCCCGGCCCGTCTGCGGAGCGCCTGGCGGTGCGATCGGAACGAGTCCCTCTAGCAGGTAGTAAGTGCCATGGCTATTCCTCTGCGTGTATGCCTGTTTGACCAGACCAATTCACCGGATGAGCACTTCGAGCAGCCCTTCCGCGAGCTGAGCGACGTTCACATCGTCGCCTGCTGTTCAGCGTGGCAGGAGTTGCAGGAGGTGCTGCATGCCGGTCCGGTCGAGGCCGTGGTCGTGAAGCTGGACGCCGGCGAGCGCCGCAGCGCGCTGGCCGCGGTGCAGCGCATCGCCGAGGTCGCCCCGGATTGTGGCGTGGTGGGCGTTTCGAGCGACGACCACCCCGACACGATCATCGCGGCCATGCGCGCGGGATGCAGCCAGTTCGTGCGCTGGCCGATTGACGCCGGTGACCTGCGCAGCGCCCTCGAGCGCGTCCGCCAGACCTTTGCTGGCAGCGCGGGCAACTGCCGCCGCATCTGCGTCGTCGGCTCGACCGGCGGCGCCGGCGCGACCACCGTGGCCTGCAACCTCGCCATCGAGCTGGCGCATGTTACGCAACAGCACTGCGCCCTGGTCGATATGGACACCCAGTACGGCGACGTGGGTTGTGCCTTCGACAGCACGCCGCGCTATTCCATCGCGGACGTGTGCCGGGCCGGGCGTGAGATTGACCGCACCCTGCTGGAAGACGCGCTCGACAGCCTGCCCTGCCAGGTCTCGATCCTGACCGGTCCGTCCGGCATGGACCCCGGACTCGAGTTGCCCCAGGAAGGCGTCGACCAGGTGTTCCGGGTCATGGCCCAGATGTTCCCGTTCGTCGTGGTAGATGTGCCGCGCTACTTCACGCCGGCCACCATGGTCGCCCTGGGCAGCGCCGACCGCGTCCTGGTCGTCTCCCAGCTCGGCGTGCCGAGTCTGCGCAACGCCACGCGCGTCTACGAGGGACTGATGCAGCTCGAGGTGGCCGAGGAGCGGGTCGAGATCGTGATTAACCGCTGCAATGCCAGTTTCGAGCGCATCAAGCATGATGAGGTCGAGCAGCACTTCGGCCGCCCGGTGTTTGCCGCAATCCCCAATGACTACAAGCGCATCGGGAGTGCCCGTGATCTGGGCCATCCGATCATGAGTGACGCACCCAGCAGCCCCGCGCGCGTGGCCATCAAGAACATGGCCCAGCGTCTGGCCACCGAGTACCTGGGCGAAGAGAACGTTCGTCGCGGCGGTGGCATGTTCAATATGTTCCGCCGCCGCCGAGCGAGAGCAGTGCCGTAGCCGCCGCCGCAACGGTCAAGCGCACGCCCGCTCCGTCCACGCGCACTGCGCGTGCTTGCCCACGCCCCGTCAGTCAATGTCCTGGCCGGCCAGTCGGGCGACCTCGGCGCAATCCTTGTCGCCGCGGCCGCTCAGGTTGATGACGATGCTGGCGGTACTGTCCAGCCCGCGTGCGATCTTCACGGCGTGAGCGACGGCATGCGCGGATTCCAGTGCGGGGATGATTCCTTCCAACCTGGACAGCAGCTCGAAGGCGGCCAGGGCCTCCCCATCGGTGGCGGCGACGTACTCGACGCGGCCAGTGGCGTGCCAATGGGCGTGTTCCGGCCCGACGCCGGGATAGTCGAGGCCGGCCGCGACCGAGTGCACGGGACGCGTCTGGCCATCCCCATCCTGCAGCACGTAGGTATGCATGCCGTGCAGCACGCCCGGGCGACCCTGGGCGAGCGTGGCCGCATGGCGCTCGCCACCGAGCCCCTCCCCGGCGGCTTCCACACCGACCAGTCGCACCCTGGAGTCCTGAAGGAACGGGTGGAATATGCCGGCGGCGTTGCTGCCCCCGCCCACGCAAGCGACGATCATGTCGGGCAGGCGTCCCATATGCGTCAGGGCCTGGGCGCGCGTTTCTCGTCCTATAACAGTCTGGAAGTCGCGCACGATCGTCGGAAACGGGTGCGGTCCCATTACGCTCCCGATGGCGTAGTGAGTGTGCGCGACGCTGCCCATCCAGTCACGCAAAGCCGCGTTGATGGCGTCCTTGAGCGTCTGTTGGCCACCATGCACCGGGATACACTCCGCCCCCAGCAGCCGCATGCGGTATACGTTCAGGGCCTGGCGGCGTACATCCTCCGCGCCCATATAGACCGTGCATTCAAGGCCCATAACAGCGGCAGCCGTCGCCGTCGCCACGCCGTGCTGACCGGCACCCGTTTCGGCGATCAGGCGGCGCTTGCCCATGCGGCGGGCCAGCAGGGCCTGGCCAAGCGTGTTGTTGATCTTGTGAGCCCCGGTGTGATTGAGGTCCTCTCGCTTCAGGTGGAGCTGGGCACCCTTGACGTGTTCGCTCAGCCGGCGGGCGTGGTACAGGGGACTTGGCCGGCCCGCATAGCTGCTCAGGTAATCGTCGAGCTGACTCCAGAAGGCCGCATCGGCCTGGGCTTGCCGGTACTCCCGCTCCAACTCCTGCAACGCACCCATGAGGACTTCGGGCACGTACTGCCCCCCAAAAGGGCCGAAGCGTCCCAGTCCAAACGCAGCTTCCGCTGTCGCATTCATACCCGTCTACCTCCTGCACGGACTATCGGTACGGCCGCACTCGTGAGAATTGTAGCGGCGCCACCCCGGGATTCAGACGTGCAACGCGGCCCATTGCGACTAAAATGACTGTATATGGTTACACGAAAGCGAACCCGACGTCGTTCCGTGACCCTGTCTGGCGCTGCGGACGGCCCCGCCGGCCGTTCCGCCCCCCGGCGACTGTCACGCCTGGTCTTCATCCTCCCGTTGGTCGCCGTCCTGGCCGTAGCGGGCGGCTATCTGCTCGCGCGCGGCGGCAAGGCCGCACTGCCGCCGGCCATCGAGGTGGCTCCCGGGACAGCCGCCGGCTGGAACGTCCTGCTGATAACGCTGGACACGCTGCGGGCCGACCGCGTCGGCTGCTATGGCTATCACGAAGTGCAAACGCCCGTGCTCGATCGGTTGGCCGCCGAGGGCGTGCGCTTCGCCGATGCCGTAACGGTCGCGCCGACCACCCTCCCGGCACACACATCCATGATGACCGGGCTGTATCCGCCGCGCCACGGCGTGCGCAACAACGGCGTCTACCGCCTCGCCGGCGAGTACGAGACGCTGGCCAAACGGTTTGCCGGCGGCGGTTATGCCACGGCGGCGTTCCTGGGGGCGTTCGTTCTGGAGCGGCGTTTCGGGCTGGCGACGGGGTTCGATGTTTATGACGACCAGATCACGAATCCCGGCGGGGCGGGTGCTGACTCGCTCAACCCGCAGCGCCCGGGCAACCTCGTCATCGACCCGGCGCTGGAATGGCTTGAGACTCACGCGCGCAACGAGCCGGAGCGGCCCTTCTTCGCCTGGGTACATCTGTTCGACCCACACGCTCCCTACACTCCGCCCGAGCCGTTCCGCTCGCAGTATGCGGCCCGACCATATGACGGCGAGGTGGCTTTCACTGACTATCAGGTTGGTCGGCTGATGGAGAAGCTCGACCAGCTCGGCTTGGCCCCGCGGACGGTGACGATCGCCGTCGGCGACCACGGCGAGGGTTTGGGCGACCACGGTGAAAGCACGCACAGTCTGCTGATCTACGAGTCGACCATGCACGTACCGCTGATCGTGCATGGGCCGGGGCTCATTCCGGCAGGCCGTGTGGTTGCTGACCGTGTCGTGTCGGTCGTTGACCTGGCGCCGACCATCCTTGAGTTGGTGGGGCTGGCAACCTGGCCGTGCGACGGCATCAGCCTGTTGGCGGCCGGCGCGGACCCGGACCGGGCCGCATACATTGAAACCATGGCTCCGCTGGAGAACCATGGCTGGAGCGAACTGCGCGGCCTGCGTCGCCACGGTGACAAGTTCATCGAGGCGCCGACGCCGGAGTATTTTGACTTGCACGCTGATGCGCGCGAGTTGCATAACCTGTGGTTCGAGCGCCCGCGCGCTGCGGAGGAGCTGGCGGCCCGACTGGCCGACGCGGTGGCAGAGCTGGAAGGGGCGGAAGTTAGCGGGGACGCGACTCTGCCGATGGACGCCGAGGCACGCCGCAAATTGGAGGCGCTGGGGTATGTTGGCGGTGGCGCGACGTCGACCTCTGGGCCGCGACCTGATCCGAAAGACATGATTGCCCGGTCGGACGCGCAACTCGGGACCGCCAACTCGCTGGTGGCGGAAGGGCGGGCCGACGAGGCCATTCCGCTGATTCGCGAGCTGCTGGCGATGACACCGATGGATGCCAGCCTGTGGAACCTGCTTGGGGCGGCGCAGGCAGCCGTGTCGCAAGTTGATGAGGCGATCGAGAGCCGCATGCGGGCGATCGACCTGCATCCCAACGATCCCGGAACCTGGGTCGCGCTGGGAAACCTGCAATACTCCAAAGGGGATGTAGGTGCGTGGGAGGCGTGCCTGGCCGAAGCGGAGCGGCTGGAGCCGGAACTGGGCGCCGTGCCGCTCATGCGAGCGGTGCATGCGCTGCAGATGCGGGAATTCGAGCGTGCCTTGGCGCTGTGTGAGGAGGCGGCCCGGCGCGATCCGGTCCGCTACGGGGCGCGGTCATGGTCGTTGCGCGGCCGCGTCTACGAGGCGCTGGGGCGAATGGAAGAAGCCGAAGCCGCGTATGAACGGTCGCGGGCCGGCGGAACTCCATAGCCGCGTTGCGGCGTGACCCGCGCGCGGCCGGTCACGGGCTGGTCGGTGGCCTGATGGAGTACGTGTGTTCGACCTTGCCGTCGATGCCGTCGCCTAGCAGGAAAGCGCGTATGTACTTGACCGTCACCAATCCGGGGGTGACGCTTACGTGGAGGTGGCCCGAGTTTGGACGGATCTGCCCCAGCAGGTACGGGAACAGGCCGTAGCTGTACATGCGGTTGGACGGCTGCGGGCACGTCTGGTAGGTGATGCCGTCCAGTTGCTGTCGGGCGTACACGTGATCATGGCCGTGGAATACGATCGTAACGCCGTTGTCAATGAGCACCTGGTGGATAGGCCGGTCCCAGCCCGGGCGCATTTCGTCGAAATCGTACGACCCGTCTAATGACTCGCCGCCCCATTCGTATGAGCCGGCATGGCCGATTGCATGCGAGACGGCCTCTATGCCGCCACGGCCGTATAAGTCGGCGCCGCCCACGAGCTGGTGGGTGAATACGAACTTGAACAAGGCCGGGCTGTCCTCCAGCGTGTCACACAGCCAGCGATATTGCGCTTCGCCCAAAGTCCAGTCCCAGTTGTCGCCGGTGCCGGGCGTGCCACCGGCGCCGTGGGGCTTGCTGGTGGTGTACCGGTGCGGGTCGAGCACGACGAACAACGCGTTGCCCCACTGGAAAGCGTAGTAGTTCTGTGGCAGCCCCACGTAATCCTCGTACTCCTTGCAGCCGGAGTAGAAGCTGTTCGGCATGGGATTCAGGCAGAGCTGTTTGCGGGCCTTCGTCGCCCATATGGCTACATTGTCCGGCGTGCCGTCCAGTCGCCAGCCCTGCTCGCCTTCATGATTACCCAGCACCTGGAACCAGTGAATCGATCCGCCGATCGTGTCGACGAAGCTCCGGTGCGCCAGATGGCGGTGGAGCGCATCTGTCAGGTCGGCCACGTCGCGCGTCGAGTAATCCTGCGACATTGTGGCGTCGCCGAGGTCAATGTTGAAATCAGGCCGCTCTTCCAGAATGCGCCGCAGCGTGGTGCGATACAGCTCCGGGTCCTGGCCCTGTCGGCACGTTTCCCAGATGTGCGAGTCCGAAGTTACCGTGAACGTGAAATCCTGGCCGGGAAAACGCGCCGTCCAGAATGAGCGCACCGGCCCGCACTCGAACATGCCCATCGGCGAATGCTGCCGACAAACCAGGCGATAGAAGTACTTCGTGTTCGGCTCCAGGTTGCTCAGGACGATGTTGATCGGCGCCAACGCCAGATAGTGTGCCACCGGTGTTGCCATCACCAGGGCGCCCGCATCCGTGCCATACTCGATGTAGGCGTCCACGGCTATCACCGACATGGCGTTGATGGTGGCCGAGTCGTACGTCGGACGACCCACCATCTCCTTCGCGATCAGGGTGGAGCGGATCGTGCGAAACAGCTCGAGCCGCGGGGCGATCGTACGCGCCCAATGGGGGACGTCGTAGTCCTGTACCGCAGCGTAGTTGTCTCCATACGCGCCGTTGTCTTCAAGCACCAGGCCGACATACTTCGCCTCCTGGCTAACGCCCCAGGAGGGCCGCGCGATTATCTGATTGATGATCGCTGCCAGGTTGGGCGTGTAGCGCCAGAGAGCCGTCTGGCTCGTGCCGGTGTGTTCGATTTCCGGCCAGGGCGCGCTGATGGACCAGTTGACCTCCGCGCTGGTCTTCGGCTGACCTGAGGGTGGTGTTACCGCGAAATCCTGCACGCGGTCGGCGTGAATGCCGACGACGCGGACGTTAACGCCCGAGTCCATCACGCCGCAGCCCGTGCCCGGCAGGGCCAGCCGGGCGCAGACAAACGTCTCTCCGGGCTGCACCCACGGGACGAAGAAACGTAGCCCCAAGTCGTAGCGCTGCGACCCGGACCGGCCCACCCGATTCAACCCCGAGCCTTCAAAGCCGTCGTTGTCCCACCAGCGTTGACTGACTTCGGTGCCGTCGTCGCCGTCTGCCGCCAGGTAAATGTTAAGGTACTCGCCGCCGGGTTGGCCGTGCCCCACGCAGTAGGCTGCGGATACTGCCGAGAACACGACTACCGCCACACACATCATGCGCGCCACGGGTAGTTCTCCACGATCCGAGTGCCGGACCGATGTGCCGCCATCGCTCTCCGTCCAACTCCAGAAATGCTTCTAGCATAGTAACACGTCTTCGCCGTTTTGCAAGCTGATCGCGCATTCCCGACCGGCTGCCTGCCGCCGCCCACTGCGCCGGACAGGCCACGCGGCAAGCTCTGTTATGGGACTTGCCGGCGCCACGGCGCCTTTGAGCCGGACCGGCAAACGTACGCCGGCCGGTTAGCTCGCCGCCACGCACCGCGCGCCGCGCCTGTCAGTCACCCGCGGAAGCAGCGCCAGCCCCCCCTGGCGCTTGCCGTCGAACTCGCCCGACATCTGGAAATCGAACCTCTCCTGCGCCGGCCGAACCCCAGAGCGCCTGCCGCGGCAGACCGCTATCGTTTCCTTTTTTCCCTGAGCTTCTCTCTTAAGCCCGACAAGGGGTCTCGCTCCCCTTCCTTCTTGTCGGCCGCCTGGGACTCATCACTCTTCTCCTTATCGTTCTCCGCCGGCGACGTGGTGGGCCTTGCGCCTGACAGCACGGCGTCGAGCGCTTCCTTGGCCGCCGCTGCCGGATCACGCAGCGCGTCTCCTGGAGCGGGCAGGCCGGCGGGCAGCTTGTCGCCGATGGCGGCATCGAGCTGCCGGGCCAACTCCGTCTGTCCGGCCGCCAGGAGCGCTTGCCGGAACTCTTGCGTCAGCGACGGAATGTCGAACACCAGGCGCGGCCGCGTCAGCGCTCCGACCACACGCAGGTTCGTCTGCACGCTCTCCAGGACCTTCAACGCTTCCGCCGTGATGCTTGGGTCGAGATCAAAGAGGCCGCCGCTCGTTGCGCGGACCCGCATGTTCTGCGTGCGCACCGCGATCGTCAGGTCGATCGTCTTCCGATCGGCACGTCCGGCGACCGCGGCCGCGGCCGTGCCGGCTTCGAAGACTGCCCGGTTTTCAGGTCGCAGGGACGCCTGGAGTTGCTGCAGATCGACTTCACCGACCTCGGCCACGATCGTCGCCCCGCCTTCAGGGCGGTCGTAGTGCAGAGTGAGGTCGATTTGAGTAGGCTGCTCCAGAGACTTGATCGAGATTCTGATCGGCTGTCCGGCCGCCCGCGGTGCGTCACTTAGATTCGCGCAGCTCACCCTCCCGCGCCCGACCTGGGCCACGCCCGTCGCCACGTCAACCAGCTCCACCTGCCGGACGATGACGCGTGGCGTCGGTGGGACTGCGGCCCGGGCGGTGAGATACTCCAGATAACGGTGCGGCGGCTCGGTGGGCGGCGGGGGCTGGTACTCATCCTCCGCCGCGGGCAACCACGGGCGCACGCGTTCCAGCCAATCGCGGATCTGCTGCGCCGTACCAAAATAGGAATCGAGCCGCTGGGCGTCCAGACCGGCCAGTCCCAGCTCAGCCGGCAAGGCGGACTCATCCGCCGCGGGCGGCGCCGGCGCTGCGGCAGCCACAACCCGGCCGGGCGATTCGCGTAGAGCCTCAAACTCCACCCCCGCGACGCGGACGTCGTGCATCACCAGGCGACCCGTGAGCAGGTGCCAAAGACTGGCGTCGGCCGTCAGCTCCGCCACGGCCAGCCGGTTGCGGGCCGGCGCGGCGGGATCCGTTACTTGCACGCCGGTCACCGAGACTCTCCCACGCAGCACGTCCAGGTCTAGTCGTTCGAGATCGACCTGCGCCCCGTTGGCCTGCGTCAGAGCATCGGCGGCCAGGGTCGTCAGCCGTTCGCCGCGCAGCGTGTGCGCCCCGCCCGTTGCGGCCGCGAGCACGAGCACGGCGAGCACCACGCCGGGCCAGCGGACGAAGCGCGGCCGCCGCGTCAGTGCGGCCCGCGCATCCACCGTCCGCTTGCCAATCAGCAGGCGGTCCAGCAGCCGTACCCACCGGTTGGCTTGCCATTGCTGGAGTGCCGGGGAGTTCTCCTCGAGCTTCAGCCAGGTGCGACGGAACGTACGCACGGCGCGCGCCAGCGCCAGCCCGCCCAACACGCCGAGCACCGGGCCGGCGATCACCGCGCCGGCGACGGCAAAGCGTGAGAAATCGGTCAGACCGACTACCGGCAACGCTGCGAACAGACCGAAAACCGGCGCGAGTTGCTCCTGGGCCAGCTTCCCCAGGTGGTACCACACCGGTGCCGCCGCCAGGCTGAGCGCCTTGCCCAGGGCCGCGGTAATCAGGAATAGACCGATGTGTATGTTCAATACGAGCGCCAGCACCAGCAGGGCGACGTGCAGGCCGTACCAGCCCGGCGTGAGGCCGAACCAGAACCCCAGGCTGACAGAGATGAGGACCAGCGCCGGCGCGACGTCGCCGCGGAAGACGGCCAGGACTTTCCGGATTGGCTTTGGCAGCAATAACATTGGCCTTGCTCCCCAATTAATGATCCGAGTGGTTTAGGGCGTTGCTGCGCCACGCGGCTACCCCTGATGGGCCGTGCTGCCGCCGGCGCGTAACTCCCGGCACGACCATATCCGAGTGACTTCGCCACGCCACCACGACTTGTCAGGGGCCGAGTCGTACGAGCTACGAGATTATAGGGCGGTACGAATAGGCGGCAAAGCTACACGTCTCACAATCGCAGCGAGTGAAGTTTCAGGCTGCACTAGTCCTCACGGGCAGTAATGTCGGTTAACAAATGAAAACCGACGGTAATGCCGAAGAAGCAGAGTAGTCTGCCGGCGGCGTTGCGCAGTCGTTGCGCCCGTCCGGCAGACGCGGTGAATGTCGGCGTTACAGGATCCTGTGAGGGTCTGTGCGGCCTTTGCCGTTTGCGCTGGAGGTGTCGGCGCCCGGCGACCGTCCGACTTGCCCGGGGGCAAAGGAGTAGACCTGGCTCATGGGTTCGTCCTGCCGCATCCTTATCGTGGATGACGACGCCGCGATCCGCAGATTGCTGTCGCGAGCGCTTCACAGGGCGGGGTACGAAGTGCGTACCGGTGCGTCTGGCCGCCAAGCGGTAGCGCTGGCCGGGCAGTGGCGCCCTGACCTGATTCTGTTGGACGTGATGTTACCGGACCAGGACGGGCTGGAGACCTGCGCCGCACTCAAATCTATGCCGGCGACGGCGGCCGTCCCCGTGATATTCGTCACGGCGTCCTCCGAGACGAACTCAGTGCTCAAAGGCTTCACGGCCGGTGGCAACGATTACATCACGAAGCCCTTCACGTTGCAGGAGGTCTTGGCGCGTGTTGACGTGCATATCCGCCTGCGCCGTAG
Organism: uncultured Planctomycetales bacterium; assembly: GCA_964550375.1. Taxonomy (GTDB): domain Bacteria; phylum Planctomycetota; class Phycisphaerae; order UBA1845; family Fen-1342; genus JAAYXS01. The sequence continues at coordinate 93,881 of CAZJYX010000009.1, forward strand.
CGAGGCGGAACTGCGCCACAAGAACGCGCGGCTGAAGGAGCTCACAACCGAATTGCGTATGCTGAGCCGCGTCGATCCCCTGACCCAGTTGCTGAATCGCCGCAGTTGGGACGAGGCTGTCATCCGGGAGCACGAACGCTTCGAGCGGCACGGCCACCCCTACAGCATCATCATGACCGATGTCGACTGCTTCAAGGCCTACAACGACTCCTGCGGTCACCAGGCCGGTGATGAATGTCTGCGCCGCATCGCCGAGGCGATCGGCGGCGCCTGCCGCAAGGTTGACAGTGCCGGCCGTTATGGCGGCGAGGAGTTCGTCGTTCTGATGCCCGAAGCCCGGACCGACGCGGCCCTCAAGCTCGCCGAACGCGTGCGCCGGGCCGTCTGGGCCCTGGCCGTGCCCCATCCGGCCAGCGCGGTGGCGCCGCGCGTGACAGTCAGTATCGGGGCGGCCACGGCCACGGCCAGGCTGGGCTCGTGGGAGGATGTGCTCAAGCGCGCGGATGACGCCTTGTACATGGCCAAGCGTGCCGGCCGCAACCTGGCCTTCGCGGGCCACGGGCCGGACTCGGCATTGCCGCGCAGTACGCCGGCGGGCGCGGGGTTGTTGCCGGCTGCCAGCGTTGCGGCGACCGTGCTGGTCGTCGCCCGTGAGCCGGCTGAGCGGGCCGCGTGCTGCGATTGTCTGACGCAGGCCGGCTACCGTGTGCGCGCCGCCGCGGACGGCCAGGCGGCTTTGGCCAGCGTGGCGGAAGTGGTGCCGGACGTCATAGTCACGGAGGCGCGGCTGCCGCATCTGGACGGGCTGGCATGCGCCCGGCAACTGCGGGCCGATCCGCTGTCTCGTGACGTGCCGATCATCATGGTCGGCGGGCGGAGCTCGGCGGCCGACGTGCTGGCCGGGCTGGACGCTGGCGCGGACGAGTACCTGACCGTGCCGATCAGACCCGCGGAGTTGGTCCTGCGGGTGCGCTCCCTGGCGCGTTTTCGGCGTGAGCATGCCGAGCTGCTGCGCAGCTACGAACTGCGGGGCGCGCGCCTGCGCGTGCTGACGCGGCTGGTCGAGTTCTGTCGCGACGTGGGTGCGTGCCGGCGGCTGGACGACGTCCTGGGCCAGACCGTGGCGGCCGCCGCCGACGTGGCCGGCAGCGAACGCGTGGCCATCATGCTGCCCGACGAGGCCCACCGCGTGCTCACCATCGCCCGGTCCATCGGGATTGACAGCGAGCTGGCCGACGCCGTGCAGGTGCCGGTCGGGGAGCCGATCGCCGGCCAGGTCTTCGCGACGGGGCGGCGGGTTGTAATCAACAACGCGGCGGAGAGCGCCGGCCGCGCCGCCGCGTATGATGCCCATTTCTTCGACCGCGTGCCGTTGGTTGCGGTGCCGCTGTGTCCGCCGGGCAACACGGTGGGCGTATTAAACGTGACCGCCCGCCAGGGGGGGCGTCCGTTCGAGACGCACGAACTCGAACACGTTGAGCTGATTGGCAGGATCGCCGGCACGGTTATCCACGACATCCGCGTGCGCGCGGCGCGCGACCAGGCCTCCGACTCGATCATGGTGGCCCTGGCCAAGTTGGCCGAGCACCGCGACAGCGACAACGCTCTACACCTGGACCGCATCACGCAGTTCTGCGTCATGTTGGCGACCAAGCTGCGGGAGCAACCGGAATTTCGGGCGGAAATCACGGATACCTTCCTGCGGCAATTGCGGCGCGCGGTGCCGCTGCACGACATTGGCAAGGTCGCCGTGCCCGACCAGATCCTGCTCCACCCGGGCCGGCTCAGCCCCGAGCAGACCGAGATCATGCGGACGCACACGATCGCGGGCGCCAACACGCTGCAGTCGCTGGTTGGCAGCGCGCCGGGTGTCTCCTTCCTCGAGCAGGCCGCCGACATCGCCCGCTATCACCACGAGCGCTGGGACGGCACGGGCTACCCGGTCGGCCTGCGCGGCCGGGCTATCCCACTGGCGGCCCGCATCGCGGCCGTGGCGGACGTCTACGACGCACTGACGACCAAGCGCGTTTACAAGGAGGCCTACAGCCACGACCGGGCGGTGGCCATCATCGTCGAGGGGGCGGGAACCCAGTTTGACCCGGCCATCGTCGGCGCGTTTGTCGAGTTGGAGGCGGAGTTCGCCCACCTGGCGGCGATGCTCGCGGACGACCGCCGGCCCGCGGCGGGGCAGCCGGACGACGATCCGGCGGGGTACACCGGTCAGGCCGGCACACCGGCCGGGCAGGTGCCGGGGAGGACCTGATGAGAAGCATTGCGACGCGTTTTCTGCTCCCCGTGGCCGCCCTCATGGTGCTGTTTGTGGCCGTGGACCTGCACCGCAGCCATGCTGACCGGCGTCGTCAGGTTACGCGGCTGCTTGACCGCCAGGCGGCGCTGGCCATGGAGTTCGACCTGGCCATCCGCGGCTATGTCGGGGACACGATCCGGCCGATTGTCGCCGACCGCAGCGCGCCTGACGAGTTCATTCCTGAGGCCATGTCCACCTCGTACGTGGCCCGCAGCATGTTCGAGCGCGTGCGCGAGGAATTCCCGGAATACCTGATCAGGTTCTCCTCCGACGATCCGCGCAATCCGGCCAACCGCGCGGGCCCCGACGAGTTGCGGATGATCGAGTACTTCACCGCGCACCCCGAGGTGGACCGCTGGAGCGGCACGATTACGCTGGACGGTACCGAGTATTACGCCCACTTTCGGCCGCGCCGCATGCAGGCCGGCTGCCTGCAATGTCACGGCCGACCGGAGGACGCTCCGGCCGCGCTGCTGGAGCGCTACGGCGCCGTGGCCGGCTTCCATCGCCCGCTCGGAAGCGTGATGGCGCTGGATACGATCGCCGTGCCGACCGCGCAGGACTGGGCCGCGATGGCGGCAGATATCCAGCGCCGGTCGCTCAGCATGCTGGCCGGATTGGCGCTCCTCCTGGGCGGCGTCGCCCTGCTGTTTCGCCTGATTGTCTCCCGGCGCCTCGCGGCGATGGCCGGGCACTTCCGCGCGCTGGCCGCCCAGCCGGACCTGACCGCGATCCAGCCGATCGCGGCGCGCGGGCGCGACGAGATCAGTGTTCTGGCCCAGAGCTTCAATACCCTGGCGGAACGGCTGCGCGCAGCGCACACCCTGCTCGAGGAGCGCGTGGCGCAACGCACGCACGACCTGGCCGAAGCCAATACCGAGCTGCGCCGCGAGAACACGGAGCGCGGTCACGCCGAGGAAGCCCTGGCCGAGGCCCACATGGCCGCCGCGGCGGAGGCCCGCAAGCTGCGCTCCATGATCGAGGGCATGGACGAAGGCATCGTCGTGGCGAACGCCGCCGACATCGTCACCGAAGTCAACACGTGGTTTCTGCGGGTAGTGCGCTTGCAGCGCGAGGACGTGTTGGGCCGCGCGCTATGGGATTTACACCCTGACACCGAGAATGTGCACCGTCTGCGCGACGTGCTGGATTCCTTACGCGCCGGCACGCGGCGCGAGCCGCACATCGTGAACCGCGAGCTGATGGGCATGCAGCTTTCCCTGCGAGTTCAGCCGATTCTGGCCGGCGATCGCTATCTCGGCGTCATTCTCAACGTCATCAACGTTACCGACCTCGTGCAGGCGCGCCAGGCCGCTGAGGCCGCCACCCACGCTAAGAGCGAGTTCCTGGCCAACATGAGCCACGAAATCCGCACGCCCATGACGGCCATCCTGGGCTTCGCCGACGTGCTGCTGGAGCACAGCCGTTCGACGACGGTCTCGTCCGAGCAGGTCGAGGCCGCCCTGACGATCAAGCGCAACGGCGAGTATCTGCTCACCATCATCAACGACATCCTGGACCTGTCCAAGATCGAAGCCGGCAAGATGACGGTCGAACACATCCGTTGCTCGCCGCACCAGATCGTCGCGGACGTGGCCGCGCTCATCGGCGTGCGGGCCGAGGCCAAGGGCCTGCGCTTCAACGTGCATTACGTCGGTGTGCTGCCCGATACCATCTGCACCGACCCCGTTCGTATCCGGCAGATTCTCATCAACATCATTGGCAACGCCTTCAAATTCACCGAGGTCGGCGGAGTCGAACTGAGCGTCGCCCTGGACCAGAGCGGGCCGGAGCCCCGGCTGCAGTTCAACGTGCGCGATACCGGCATCGGCATGACGCCCGAACAGGTCAGCCGGTTGTTTGCGCCATTCTCGCAGGCCGACGCCTCGACCAGTCGCCGGTTCGGCGGCACCGGGCTCGGCTTGACGATCAGCCGGCGGTTGGCCGAGATGCTCGGGGGCCAAATTGACGTGGTGAGTTCGAGTACCGGCAACGGTACGCACATGCGCTTCAGTGTGGCGACCGGTTCTCTGGTCGGCGTGACGCTGCTGGCCGACCCGGGGCAGGCCGTCGTCGTCGGCGCGACCCGGCCGGCGAAAGGCGTCCTGGGCGGCAGCGGGCCGGACAGCGCCTGCCGCATTCTCCTGGCCGAGGATGGGCCCGATAACCAGCGACTCATCGCGCTCTATCTCAGGAAGGCCGGGGCCGAGGTTACTGTCGTGGACAACGGCGCCCGGGCGGTTGCCACCGCCCTCGCGGCCCGCACGAGCGGCACCCCGTTCGATGTCATTCTGATGGACATGCAGATGCCCGAGCTGGACGGCTATGAGGCCACCCGCCGGCTGCGCGATTCCGGCTACGACGGCGCCATCATCGCCCTGACCGCTCACGCCATGGCCCAGGACCGCCGCAAGTGCCTCGACGCTGGTTGCGATGAGTACGCCAGCAAGCCCGTCGATCGCGAACTGCTCATCGGGTGCATCCAGCGGTATTTCCTGCAGGCACGCCCGGGCGAGAAGGTCGCCGAGGCCATTCACTAACGCGACTCGACGCGCGCATAAAACACGGGCCGCCGGTCGGTGGCGGCCCGTGAGTCGCTTACTCGAGTTCGTAACGGCTAGCCGCCCACCAACACCTGCACAAACGGATCAATGTCGAAGGCGTTGAACAGGCCGTCGCCATTGACGTCGCCGTTCAGCAGATAGCAGTCCGGATAGGCCGCCTCGTAGGCCGCCGGGTTGGTCAGCCCCAGCACGAACGGGTCGATGTCGAAGGCGTTAACCACGCCGTCGCAGTTCATGTCGCCCGCGGCCAGCGCGATGGTCGATACCGTCACCTCCACGTAGTCATGGTACGTGCGGTTGCCGGGGCGCGCCGCATATGCCAGCAGCGTCAGTTCACCGCCGGCCCCGATGTAGCGGTCAATATCCCCGCGGATATGGCCCTCCAAGTACCCGTCCGCATTGCCCGCCCAGGAGTCCACGTAGCGGTTCTGGCCAAAGGCGCCGGCTCCATCAGACCAGTTGTTCACATCGTAATCCCATACGTACAGCTCAACCTGGGCGCAGTCGTTCGCAAATCCCTCCCACAGCAACCCGATGTCGTCGATCTCATCCGGCGGCGTGTCAATCGTGAACCGGAAGATGTGCGTCGACTCGTAGCCCGAGGTCGGCGCCGGCGCCTGATAGCGGTTCGGGTCCGCCACGCTGCCGCCGGCATCCGAGGCCGCGATGCGATCATAAGCGTCGGCCTGCAGCGAAGAGATGTCCGTCGTTACCGGGTTCAACTGGCCTGACACCGAGCCGTTCCACGTCCAGGTCTGGTAGCCGCGGGCCCACTGATGGGCTCCCGGCCCGGTCGCGAAGTTGTGCACGGTCCGCTCAACCGGCAGGATCGCGAAGGCTTCGCTGCTCATCGCCTCGCCTAACAGGCCATCGATAGATGTGGCGACCACCTTCACGCGGGCGGCGTGACTCGCCGAATTGGGGACCGCCCACGTGTACCGGCCGATGTCGGACGTGCTCGTAATGAACTCCCACGTGTCCCCATCATCCAGCGAGTAGTACAGGTCGATCTGCGGGATCGAGCGGTTGTACGTGTCCGTCGCGGCCCACTTGATCGAGTACGACCGGTTCGCACCGACCAGCTCGCCGCCCGCCGGCGCGATGACGTGCACCGCCGGACCGTCGTCCACGCGACGCGGCACCTGCTTGACGATGCAGTGAATGGCGCCGGCGGCCGGGATGATCGACGCGCAGTTGATCTGGATGATCTCCACGTCGGGGCCCGCCGCGGCGGTGTACCGCCCAAAGGCGTGGCTGTCGTGCGTCGCGTACGATCCGCCGTACTTGGGAATGAAGATACGGTCGTTGACGCGATAGGCGTTCGTGTACGTGTAGTGCGCGCTGCTCGTGGTCCAGGCGCGCGGCCGGTAAACCGTGTACCCCAGCGCCTGCATGTAGGGCACGGCATTGTTCGTAATCTGAATTGCCGTCGAATCCGAGCCCGCCAGGAACTCCGAGATGATGACCGTGTCCTCATCGACCAGGTACATCCACATGTCAATGTGGCCCGTACCGTCCACCCAGGGCGGTAACTGCGGCAGGATGTGCAAGGTATCGATGCCCTGCCAGCGATCGTACAGGTCGCGGATGAGCGCCTCCGTGAAGCCGTCCGAGGCCGGATTGTCCGCCAGCACCAGCGCCGACGCGAACGCCGTCCGGTCCGGGCCGGGCATGAAGTTGCCGCCGGAGTAATACAGGCCCATGTCGTAGGTCGGAATGCCGAAGTAGTTGTCACCGACCAGCGTCGGCAGGAAGTTGTCGTTCGGCCGCCCCGGGTAGTAGTGGCTGTCCACGATCGCCAGGGCGCCGTCCTGCCAGATGAAGTGCGGACCATAGTCACGCATCCAGACCGATTCGCCCTGGACGAATACGAACTGGACCTTCGACATGTCCGCCCCCGCGGCGAGGAAGTAGTTCGTGGCCTGCTGCTGCGCGGCGGCCCCGGTCACCGCCACGTAGGCAATCTCGTCGTGGTTCGGGTCGCTCGTCAACGCCGCTACGCAATCCGCCACCGTCGTCGGCCAATGCCCGGTGATGAAGCGATACAGCACGCCGTGCACCGGCGCGTATTCGGGCGGCGACTCAATCAGACCGGTCGTCGGCTCATCCCGCACCGTGGTCAGGTCGATGGTCATCGGGTAGAGCGATTGACGCGCGTTGTAAGGCGTCCCGCCTTCACGCCAGCGCGGCAGCGGCGGCCCCGCCGCTTCGTCCGACGACTCCGGCACGGACCATTCCACCGCCGACGTGATGACTGCTCCCGGTTCCGCAAGGCTTGCTGTAACCAGGCCACCGGCCGCCAGAAGCAGACAAAGCACTCTTACATTCACCTTTCACCTCCACGCTAAACCATGGTTTCCAAACCAGCGCACAGCGCAAGCAAACGGCGTACCGGAACGCCGCCTTGTTCCCGTCCACTTTATCCGAAACTGCTCCCGGCACCAACCCTTTTTCGCCGCAAGGCACTTGCGCGCCAACAGTGGCCCACCCTTATCAGGCCGCCGCGCAGCACGCTGCAGCGTCCGTTCTTCGTAGCCGACCTTCGATCTTCAGGAGTCCTTCGGCATCCGAAGTCCTGCACCCCCCCGCGGCCGGGCAGGCTCAGTGACCACGCCACCCTCCTCGTGCTTCGGACCGCTAGGGAGCTGATGCCGGCTCGGCCTGCCAGCGCGCCGCCTCAGCCGGTCTGCCCCAGGCCTCATATAAGCCCGCCAATCGGTCTCTGGCTGTCTGCGTGTGCTCGTGCTCGGCACCGAAAGCCTCAAGCAGTCCCGCGTGACTGGCTGTCAGGGCTTCCTCGGCCGCGTTGTATCGGCCCAAGCGCGCCAGACACACGCCCCAGTCGTTCTCGGCGTGATAAGTCAGCCAATGGTTCGTTCCGAGCGCTTGCCGGCGCAGTTCCAGGCATTCACGCAGGATCGGCTCTGCGTCCGCGAACTGACCCTTGGCCATCAACACCCGCCCCAGCCGCTCCAGCGTGATCGCCGCGTCGGGCTTGCGCCCCTTGCCCAGCGCCTCGTGCAGCGCCAGGGCCGTCCGCAACTGCTGTTCCGCGGCGTCATAACGCCCGGCATTCGCGTAGGCCAGCCCGAGTAGGTCGTGAATGAGAACCGCCACGGTCGGCCGTTCCGCGAGTTCCGTGGCCCGCTCAGCCGCCAGGTCCAATATCTCCGCCATCGTGGCTGTGGGGCCGGCCGTGCTGGCCGCCTGGATAGTGTGCTCCCAGAAACTCTGAATCTCTCGGACGACGGCCAGCTCGAGACGGTGCTCCGCCTGCGTCTTCTGACGCCATTCCGCTACCTGGGCCGTGCGCTGCTGCATCTCCATTTCCCGCTGCGCCGCCTCGCGCGCCACGCTGATGGCGAACACCAGGACCAGCACGACCACCGTGGTCACATAGAACGACAACGCGCGGTGCCGGCGAACCCACTTGCGGAAAACGTACAAAGCGCTCGCCCGCCGCGCCTGTATCGGGCGGTGGCTCAGCCAGCGCTCGATGTCCTCGGCCAACGCCGCCGCACTTTGGTACCGCTGCTCCCGCTGCGGCTCCAGCGCCTTGCACACGATCTTCTTCAGCTCTCCCCGCAGGACCCGGCCGGACGCTGAACGCCGGTCCGACGCCCCTTCGCAAGCGACGCGCCGCACCTCGTCGCGCGCCCCCAGCATTACTTCAAACGGGAGTTCGTCGGTCAACATCTCGTGCAGAATCACCCCCAGCGAGTAGACGTCCGTGCGGATGTCAACCACGTCCTGCCGGCCGCCGGCCTGCTCCGGACTCATGTACGGCAGCGTACCCATGATCCGACCGGCCTCGGCGGACATGGTACGCATGCTCTTATCGGTCTCTGTGATCCGCGCCAGCCCGAAATCCAGCACTTTCGCGTGCCCGTCGCCGTCCACAACAATGTTCGACGGCTTCAGATCCCGGTGAATCACGCCGTGCTGGTGGGCGTAGTGCACCGCATAGCATACCTTGCAGAACAGCCGGAGCTGCTCGCGCACCGGGAGCTGCTCCAGATGCACGTACTCCGTCAGCGGCACCCCCCGTACCAGCTCCATCGCGAAGTATGGTCGTCCCTCATCCGTCGTACCGGCGCCGTGTATGGCGGCAATGTTCGGATGACTCAGCCGGGCCAGCGTCTCCGCTTCCTGCCGAAACAGCATCAGGCGGTGCTTGCTCACCGAGCGCCCCCCGCGCATCACCTTCAGGGCTACCTCGCGCGGCGGCTCTTCCTGCCGGGCCTCGTAGATGACGCCCATTCCGCCCCGCCCAATCTCACGGGTCACCTGAAACCCCGGGACGGACTCCACCAAACCGGGCGATGCCAGCGTCGACTCCGCCAGTGCCGCCGCATCGGCGCGCGCGGCGGCAATCATGTCCAGCTCCCGACTACCGGGTTGCTGCGCGCCGTTCTCACGTGCCACGCCTGGTCTCCAGTGCATTGATTGACGCCACGCTCACGGGCCTCCGTCGCCGTCCGGAACCGCTCCCGATGCCTACCTGACGTCGCTCAGGTACCGCGACGCCGTACCCAGGTTGGCAGACAGCAACCGGTGCGCCCGGCTACGCAGCATGAAGACCGCACCGGTGCTGCGGCTCAAGGCCGCGGCGACCTCGGCTACCGGACGGCCCTCAAGATCATACATCTCAATGACTTGCCGGTATGCCGGCGGCAACTGCGCGATCGCCTGCTCAAGGTGCGAGCAGGCCTCGCTCCGGGCCGCGTGCCCGCTGGGAGTGGTCGGCGCCCGGCCGAGCTGCTCATGCAACGCCACCAGCGTGTCGTCCGTGGCCCGCCGTTCCAGCCGGCGGTAGCTCCGGCCACGTTTCTCCGCCTCCAGCATCCGGATGGCGTCCACCAGATTACGGCGGGCCAGCGTCACCAGCCAGGCCGTGAACGCGCCCGGACCACGCGGCACGAACTGCTTAACATCCAAGAAGGCATCAATGTAGGTTTCCTGCATCACGTCGTCCGCGGATAGCACCGACCGCCACCGGGCGGGGACCTCGTTTGCCAGGCGGGCGCGCAGCGCCGGGCCCTCGCTAACGAGCAGTTCGGTCAGGGCGTCTGTGTCACCCAGCATGGCCCGAGAGATTAAATGGCTTTCTGATAAGGACATACGACAGCTCAGGCTCGGTTCGCACAAGTTGGCGTCAACCCTATCCAGGTTAATAGTCGCCCGGTGTCATGGCAAGGTCAGCCGGCTCGTCTGCAATTATCCAAAAAGCATGCTTAGGGCTAACCTTGTAACTCAACCTTGCCCTTATTCCAGGAAAAACGCCAACGGCGCGTGAGTCTAGCGCTCGGAGTACGCTTAGAACACGTGAAGATGCGTCTGCGCGTCCGCGTCGGCCTGCCGACCTCGGCGCGTCTGACGCGCGGTGCGATTTGCGGCGGCCGGTCATTTGACACACCGGCCCGATGCCGTAATAGGGACGGATTGAGCAAGAAGCGGCCCGGTCAACCGGCCGTGACCGCGAAAGGTGTTCGAGAAGGAGAATAACATGGCCAGAGTTCCGCACAAGAAGGCATTTACGCTGATCGAGCTGCTGGTGGTAATCGCCATCATCGCACTGCTGATCTCAATTCTGCTCCCGGGATTGCAGGGCGCCCGTGACCAGGCCAAGAGGATCCTGTGCTTGTCCAACTTGCGGCAGATCGGCAATGCGGCGCATGCCTACGCGACTGATCTGCCCAAGCGTCCCTTGCTGGTACCCATGCATCGCATGGACGTTTCCAGCGAGCACGGTCAGGGATGGCCCGGTAGTTCAAGCTGGGCTTTCCGGCTGGGCCTGCCGTATGCCTGGGGCGGCCGTTCACCGAACAGGAGCATCCCTCACGGCGGCGGGCAGATCGACACTATGAATGCCGATCCCAACACCGGCGGCGACGAAGCCAACCACTGGCGGTGGGGTGCCCCCAGTCGTCCGATGAATCAGTATCTCTACGGTGAAGCCTCGGAAGGCGATTTCTTCAACATGCCGTTGTATGAGTGCCCCTCCGACGTCGGCTATCCGCAGATCGAGGATGGTGGAGCATGGACCGGAGACGAGTCGGATTGGGACTTCCCACTTGAGAGCGCCGGCTTGCCCTTGTATAATATTGCGGGCAACAGTTACCGCACAAACACCTGCGGCGTATTTTGGAAGTCGGGCTCAACGTCGCGCGGCAGCCTGTCGACTGGTCCCAAGGGACACTCGCCCGCGGATATCAGTCACCCTGCCCGCACCACGCTCTTCTGCGAGCCGTTGTTCTACTGGTGGAGCCGCCAGACACTGACTCCCGGTGATGAGCTGGACGTCGGTAAGATGCAGATTCGTGGCTGGCACCGCAAAGCCATGTCTGACAACGTGCTTTACGCCGACGGCTCGGGGCGCCTCACGAAGGTCGATCGCCTGGAGGACTGGGATCAGCAGACGCTGGAGGACATGAACTTCGCTCCGGATTACATTAACGACCCCTACGCCTTCCTGCGGCGCGGCCGCACCTGGCAGACCGACTGCTATCCTTCGCCCGGCGCGCTCACCAAGACGTACAGCTTCGTAACCCAGCGCAGCATCTTCAACATGGACATGATTCGCAACATGACCGGCTGGCCCTTCGATAACTACACCCAGAACGCCAGCCCGTTTGAGTAACCCAATTAGCCGCCGCCCGGGGCATCGCGCTCCGGGCGGCTTCTTTTTTGCGCGGCACTGCCAGGTGCCGCGGCTTTCAGTTGCCGGCCGGCCTCCGCCGGCCCCCAACCTGGGTGTCCGGCAGCACTTCGTTCAGACTGCCCGAGCGAAACCCCCGCAAGTCCAGCGTCACGTACTGGTAGCCAAGTTCCTGCAAGTGGGCCAGTACCCGGACGCGCACGCCATCCGCTGCCAGTCGCTGAATCTCGGTCGCCGGCACCTCGATGCGGGCCAGCCGGCCGTGGTGGCGCACCCGGCATTCCCGGAAGCCCAGCTCGCGCAGAAACGTCTCCGCCGCGTCGATGCAGCCCAGCTTTTCGATCGTGATCGGCTCGCCGTAGGGCACACGCGACGCCAGGCAGGGCGAAGCCGGCTTGTCGCGGATGGACAAGCCGAACTCGGCCGCCAGCCGGCGCAGCTCGGCCTTGCTTAGCCCGGCCTCGGCCAGCGGCGCGTGTACGCCGAACTCGCGCGCCGCCGCCAGGCCGGGCCGAAAATCGTGCTGGTCATCCGCGTTCGCGCCGCCGGCCACCGCCTGAAAGCCACGCGCCGCGGCTAGCTGCGTCAGCCGGCCATACAGCTCCTGCCGGCACAGATAACAGCGCGTGGTTGAGTTGGCGAGGTATTCCGGGTTGGCAAACTCGCCCGTGTCCACGAACTCGTGGGCGGCGCCACACTCGGCCGCCAGGGCCGCCACGGCCTCCAGCTCGGCCCGCGGCAGGCTCGGGCTGCGCCCCGTGACCGCCAGCACGTGGGCCCGGCCCAACGCGCGCACCGCCGCGCTCAGTAGCACGGCGCTGTCGAGGCCGCCGGAGAACGCGACCACTACCGAGCCCAGTCGGCGCAGACGCTCATTCAGGTCGGCCACCTTGTCGGCGAAGTTGTCGGGCATGGTGATACTCCGGATGTTGGCGCGCCCGTATTGTAGGCCGGCTGCGCGGCCGCGGCGGCCCCCGCCTCAATCGCCGCTAGGCGGCGCGGATTCAACTGCCTCCCCCGCCGGGACCGCGCGGGCGCGCCGCACGATGTTCAGAACCAGCCCGCTGATCACGTAGGCGAACGCCAGCGTGACGAGCAGCAGCTCGAATGAGTACACCCCCAGGGCGAGAATCACCACCAGCCAGACCAGGTGGGTCGGCGGGTGCTTGCGGCGCACGTACACGTTGAAGACATGCACGTAGTCCAGCCGGCTGACCATCAGCAGACCAACCGCGAAGGCGGCCGCGGCGATGCCCCAGCGCGACAGGTTGGCCCACTCCGCGACCGCAACCGCACCGCTGTTGCGCAAATGCTCGTGCATGGCAATCAACGCCACTACGGCGGCCGCCGCGCCGGGGCTGGGCAGCCCGCTGAAGCGCCGCTGCGCCGCCTCCGTCTTGACATTCTCGGCGTTGTAGCGGGCCAGCCGAATCGCCGCGCAGCTCACGTAGACCAGCGCGCAGATGATCCCGACCCGGAATTGCAGGCGTGATACGTCCGGCACTTCGAGCGCGCTGCTCGCCAGCGGCCGCAGCAGCATCGTAACAAACAGCACGATTGGCGCTATGCCGAAACTGACGATGTCGGCGATCGAGTCGAGCTGTGCCCCGAACTCGCTCGTCCGCCGTGTAATGCGAGCCAAACGTCCGTCCAGGGCGTCGAAGACCATGGCGAGCACGATCAGGTAGGCGCCCGCGGCCACGTGCGTCGGAAACAGTTGCTCGAGCCGCGTATAGAAGACGCGCGGTTGGATGTTGAATGACTGGGCGTACTCCGCCCGGATCGCCAGCAGGCAGCAGAAGATCGCCGCGAACCCGCACAGCAGATTCCCGAGCGTCGCCGCCGCCGGCAACAGACTGATGCCGATTAGCCGGTGCGGCTGCTCCGTGCTGACGGGCTCCTGGCAGTTCTTCTGGTCGGTCAGCATCCTGAACTCGCGTTGCGGCGCATGTCCGCCGGCTCAGTCTGGCGCGCGGCCGAATTCCGGGTCGTCAGCGGCAGCCGCACTCGCCGCGACGTTGGTCCGTAGCCGCGCCAGGATGCTGCAACCGGCCCTGACGTGGTCACCGAGTCGCACACACAGTTCCCAATCGGGATTCTCGGTCAGGCGGACTTCCGTCCTTGAGCCTAACTTGATCATACCCAGCGGCGTTCCGGCCGCCAGCACGGCGCCGGGTTGAACCGCGCAGACGATGCGGCGCGCCAGCACCCCGGCGATTTGCCGCACACGCACCGGGCCGGGCAGGGGGCCGGCCGGCGCGATGGTCAATGTGTTGGACTCGTTGACCTTGTCCGCCTCGGGCTTCAGAGCGCTGAGGAACTTGCCGGGCCGATACTCCACGCCGGTCACGCGGCCGCCACACGGGCTCCGATTCACATGCACATCCAGCACGCTCAGGAAGATCATGATTCGCAGGCTGGGCCCAGCGCCGTCCGGGTCCGACACCCCCCGCGAAATCTCGACGATCTTCCCGTCGGCCGGCGCGAGAATCAGGTTGTTGCCGGCCGGCGGGCGCCGCCGCGGGTGTCGGTAGAAAGCCAGCAGCGACAACGCCAGCAAGGCCGGCACGCTGCCCCAGTACTGGAAGAAGTACACGCCCAGGGCCGTTGCCGCCGCCCCCACCACGGTTATCAGTGTGATCTCGACCCGGGCATAAGACGTTGTCAGCATGGCGCTCGTTCTCCGCTACCCGTCCAGCAGCCCGTGGATCAACGTGGCTACGCCACAGGCATCGTTGTCCGGGACGCTGTGTTGGGCCGCCGCTCGCACTTCGGCATGGGCGTTGCCCATGGCCACCCCCAGGCCGGCCGACCGCACCATCGCCAGGTCGTTGATGTCGTCGCCGACGGCCACCGTGCGGCGAACATCGATGTCCCAGCGTTGGCAAAGGCGCTGGATGGCGTGCCACTTGCTCACCTGAGGCGCAAATGCCTCGATGATGGTGAGGTCGTAGGCGGGGGCCCGCAGCAGGTTATAGGCGATTTGCCGTCCCAGATCGCGCGGCAGTTCCGCCGCGACTTCGGCCAGCACGTCGGGCTCGTCAATGACGGAGATGCGGACGGGGGCGCAGACTGCACCCGGCAACTGGTCCACGCAGCGCACCTGGCAGGGCGTCCGGGTGACCCAGCGGTCGACGGCGGCATGGCGGCGCGGACCGTCGATAACGTAGCCGTCAAAGCCGGCCTCCTGGCCGTCGTTAAGCCACAATACGGTGAATTCGCGTTCTCTGAACCAGTCCGTGAGCCGATAGGCGGTCGGCAGGGGCATGCCGATCCGTTCCAGCGTCCGGCCGGTAGGCACGTCGGTTATCAGCGCCCCGAACACCGTGACGGCCGCGTCCAGGTCCAGTCCGATCTCGGCGATGATCGGCTGCGTTTCCGGGTACGCCCGGCCCGTGCACAGTACGATGCGCAGGCCCGCCGCATGCGCCCGGTGCAGCGCAGCGCGATTCTCGGACGGCAGACAATGCTCGGAATTGAGCAGCGTCCCGTCCAGGTCGATGGCCAGCAGATCGTATGGCAGTCCGGTGCGCACCAGCTTACTCCTTGGCGTCTCGCAACGCGGTATTCTCGCCGCTTGGGCGGCAGAAGTGAAGCAGACGCCTTGCACGCCGCCATGTTTTGGGCTCGCTTGCACGTCCCGACCGGGATTACAATTCGAGGATGGGCGGCCGGCCGGGCATAGACGGAGCAGCCGCGCGCGGCGGGCCAGTCGCCGCCGGGTTGGCGGGAGTGAGATGAGCGCTGAGCAAACGGCCGCAATCGCAGGTGAGACGATTACAGCTAGCAGAGTCAAAGTCAGACGCGTGGCCCTGATCGCCTCGCCCGACAAGCCGACCGCGGTCGAGACGCTCGCACGCATGCGTCACTGGCTGCGCGGGCGGGCCGAGGTGGTTTTCGCGGAACTGACCTATGACAGCCAACAGGTGCTGCCGCTGAGCCCTGACCTCCTGTTCGTGCTGGGCGGTGACGGTACGCTCATTGCGGCGGTCAAGGGCCTGGGACGCCGACAGTTGCCGGCGGTCGGCGTCAACCTTGGGAAGCTCGGCTACCTGGCCGACTACACCGTCGAGGAACTCGAGCGCGAGGGCGACTTCCTGTTCAGCGGTCAACTGCCCATCACGCGCCGCATCATGATGCAGATCACGCTTGAGCACGGTACGGGGGCCGTCGACAGCACGCCCGCCATCAACGACTGCGTGGTCCAGGCCGGTCCACCATTCCACATGATCCAGGTCACCGTCGCGGTCGACGGGGATGAGGTGGCGGAAGTGCGCGGCGACGGGCTGATCCTGGCCACGCCTTCAGGCTCGACGGCCCACAACCTCGCGGCCGGCGGCCCGATCCTGGAGCCGACCGGGGAGTCATTCATCCTCACGCCGATCTGCCCGCAGGCCCTCAGCTATCGCCCGCTGGTGTTCGACGCCCGGCGGCGCATCGTCATGCGCGTGCAGCAAGCCAACGCGGGTACGGCGGTCGCGGCCGATGGCGGCGTGCTGCCGTCTTTTCAGCCGGATGATCGCATTGTCATCGAGCGCTATGGTGCCGATTTCCTGCTGGTGCGCAACCCCCGGCACTCCGAGTGGCACGCGCTGCGGCGCAAGCTGCGCTGGGGCGAAGGCCCGAACATGCACTGAGAATTCGCCACCGCAGCAGCGCAGCGCTTGAACCGCCACGGTTTGCCTGGCGATCGTGCTGCTGCGACAGAAGACGGGCCGGTCCCGCTGGACCGGCCCACTGCAATCCCGCCCCGGTTGAGCACCCGGGCCTGCGCCCAAGATACCCTGGCACTATCGTCAGCCGCCGCTCGTCAGAAGCTGCACGAACGGATCAATATCAAAGACATTCATGACGCCGTCGCAGTTGATGTCACCGACCACGTCGCGAATCAGCTCCGGGTACAGCGCGTAGTAAGCCTCCGGGTCAACCAGCGCGATGACGAACGGGTCGATGTCGAACGCGTTGATGCGCCCGTCGCCGTTCATGTCGCCCCGCTGAACCGGGGCCAGGTGGAGGGCGTCGAGGCCGAAGTTGTCCACGTCCTCGAGCGGCTCGAAACGCGCGACCAGCTCGCGGTTGCGCTTGATCACCCAGCCGTTCCTGCACAACACGTCGCCATCACTGATCAAGCCGTAGCGGGCGTCGTGGAAGCCCTCCTCCAGGGAGAACCAGATGTGTCCGCTCGGCCACATGTACACCGCGTCCAGCCCCAGGTCGGGCAGGGGTTCCAAAGGCTCGAAATTCGCCAGTAACTCCGCATTCCGGAAAACGACCCAGCCGTCCTGCGCACATAGCAGGTCGCCGTGGCTGACCATGTCCATCATCTTCCACGACCAGAAGTCGACCTCCGTCGAGAAGTACCAGCCGTTGCACCACCAACCCCACGTGATCGCGTCCAAACCGCAGTCCTCGGGCAGCTCGGGCATGAAGTGCATCAGCAGTTCGGCGTTGCGCGCCACGATGAACCCGCCTTCCGAGAGCAGATCGCCGTCGGACAGCGGCCCCAGCGTCTCGCTGAACGCGCCAACTTCGCTCGAAAACCACGCCTCCCACCACGGCAAGCGGTCATCAACCTCCACCGGGTACAAGGCGTCGAGCCCGATGTCTGGTGTCGGCGACATGATGCCGAGTTGCGCCGTAAGCTGCTGGTTCGTCCACAAGACGGCGCCCAGCGAGGTCAGCACGTCGCCGTCGCTGACCACTGCTCCGGACGGTCGCGTAAACGACATCTCCGTGGAGAACCAGACCGGCAGCGCGGGAACGCCCAGCAGCCGCAATACATAGTACGGCTCGTCCGGCGTAGTGACGACCTGTGTTACAGCGATATCGATCATCGGGAAGCCGGCGTCGTTCGAAACCTCCCCGCTGTCCAGGTGACACGACTCGCCGTCGATAAGCACGTCCAGAATCATATGTTGTGACCAAGTGGCCGGGTCCGTCACATAGGTCCCGTTGCCGGTCACGCGCTCCGTGCCGAACTCGTCGAATCCCCGCAGATAGGTTACCAGGAACGTATCCTCATTCGGATTCCTGGTCAGGTCGAACGTGCCGCGCAGCGGCGTTACCTCGGGCACGCCCACATCGCTAATCTTCAACAAACGCGTGCCTTCCAGCATACTGTACCGCACCGGCTCCTGTGGCTGCGCAGCGGCCAGCAGCGCGCCGGCCACCGCCATGGTGATCAACGACCAGCCGCGGCGACGCACAGACCAACGTCCTGACATGGTATCTTCCTCCTTTGCCCCCGTGTGCTCGCCAAGACAAGCCCGGCGTCAGTCCGAGACCTGGGGCCTTGCCAGTGGAACTGCGCGGCGACATGCCCCGAAAAAGGTCCGTTCCCAAGCCTCCAACATACTTAGTATGTGCGCCCGCTGCGCCGATTGTCAAGCCGTCGCGCCGCTTTTCGGCCGGTCGGCGCCGGCTTGACGCCCCTGGCGCGGCCACGCACAATCGCTTGCGCGCACACGCGGTTGTGCGCGCCGCCACGCTGGCGCGAGCGTTTCTGACCGCGGGAGCCTGCATGAGCCGAAATCGGTCCAGCCGAGCCAACCCCCAACGTCGACCGGCCGTAATCCTGCCGCCGTTGTGGCGTGAGATCGGCCAATGTGTGCTCTTGTCAGGATTGACAGTTGCGCTCTTCTCCTGGATTTCGCCGCCCTATGCGCTCCCACCGCTCGCCTTTGTCTGCCTGGCCCCCTGGCTCTTGTCGGTTCTGACAATTCGGCGGGCCTGGCTCGTGCATTGGTCGAGCTTCGTGTTCGGTTGGCTGCTTTTCCTCATCAACCTGCGCTGGCTCATGCCGGTCACGGGCCTGGGCTACGCGGCCCTGGCGTTCTATCTGGCCATCTACTGGCCACTTACCGCCTGGGCCGTACGCACCGGCCGCCGCCACGGCATCGCCCCGTTGTGGTCTTTCCCGATCATCTGGGTCGCCTGCGAGTATCTGCGCGCCTGGCTTATGTCGGGATTCCCCTGGCTCTTCCTGGCGCACAGCCTCTATCGCCAGAGCTGGCTCATCCAAATCAGCGATCTCGTGGGCGCATACGGAGTCTCGTTTCTGGTGGCGCTGGTTAACGCGGTGGTCGCCAGCCTGATTCTCGTGCGCCGGCCTCCGGCCGCCGGCGAGCAGCGCGAGTCTCCCCGCCAGATCTGGGCCGGCGTGGCGACGGCTACCGTATTGCTCGTGGCAACGCTGGCCTACGGCAACTACCGCTGCGGACAGCAGACCTTGACACCCGGCCCGCGCATCGCCGTTGTGCAGCACGACTTCCCGCTCGAGAGCAAGCCGCCTTACGGCGAGCGGGCACACGTTATCTTTGGCAAGTACGTCCAGTTGGCCGCCGAAGCCGCCGCCGAGCGCCCTGACCTGCTGGTGTTCCCGGAGACTGTCTGGGGCGCTACACAGAATATCGACTTCCTCTCCGTGGACCGCGGCGCCGTCGAGGACACCTGGGTCGGCGCCTGGCAATACGGACGCCTCTGTCACGAGGCTATTTCGGCGTTCGCACGCGGCGACTACGCCGTTGTCAACGGGGTGCTGGAAGAGTTGGAGCGGCGCTACGGCGGGGGCCTGCCGCGCCTGCCGACCGCGGCGGGACCGGCGGTGAATATCATTCTGGGCGCCACCTCCATCGAGACTTTCCCCGAAGCCACTTATCCGAAGTACAAGCGCTACAACTCCGCACTGCTGTACGATGACACCGGTCGCCAACTGCCGAACCGCTACGACAAAATGCACCTGGTGCCCTTCGGCGAGTTCGTGCCCTTCCGCGGTGGCCGCCTGCACTGGCTGTACCGCTGGCTGAACCGGCTCAGTCCGTTCAGTGAGGGCGGCACGATCGATTACTCGCTGTGGCCGGGCGACGAGCCGGCCGTGTTCGAGCTTCCGGGCCCCGCGGGAGCGACCACGTTCGGCACGCCGATCTGCTATGAGGACGTCATGCCCTACGTGATCCGCGACTTCGTCTGGGACGGACGGACGCGGCGCGCGCATTTCCTTATCAACATCAGTAACGATGGCTGGTTCGTCTACGGCAATGAGTTGCCGCAGCACCTGGCCATCTGCGCGTTCCGCGCGGTCGAGAACCGCGTGCCCATCGCGCGGGCCGTCAACACGGGCATCAGTGGTTTCATCGATCCGAACGGACGCATCTACTCGGTCGTGGAACAGGACGGCCGCCGCTACGGGCGGGGCGTGATCGGGTACCGGGTGGATCGGGTTATGCTGGATGAGCGCGGCAGCTTCTACGGCCGCACCGGAGACTGGTTCGCGCGCCTCTGCCTCGTGCTCACAGCCGCCTTGTGGCTTGTCGCCGTAGTCGAACGCTGGGTGCTGGCGCTGCAACAGCGCCTCGCCGCCTGGCGTGCCAAGGGAGAACGCAACGATGCATCTGCTTAACCATAGCCGCATACAACGCTTGCCGGCCGCCGCTTTGCCGATCGGGTTGCTGGCGCTCCTGTTGCCCTGGTGTGGCTGCCAGACCCCGACGACCCGCTCCGGGGTGCCACGCGCCGACCTGACGCTGGAACAGCGCGCCGTGGACCTGTTGCTGCGCGCCGCCCGCTCCGAAGACCCGGAGCTGGCCTCCAACGCCATTGAGGCCCTGGTGCAGGTGGCGCCTGAGCAGGGCCTGCCCTTCTTCCGGGCGGCCCTGGCGGCGGAATCTCCCCTGGCACGTTTCGCCGGCCTGGTTGCCCTTGGCTCGCTGCGCGAATGCGCTTCCCCCGGCGGCTACCGTGCACATCTCAACGATACCAGCCCGATGGTCCGGCTCGCCGCCGCCTATGCCCTCTGGCGCTGCGGCGACACCACGCAGGCCGCCCTGCTGGTCAACGCGCTTAACGGCCACCCCGATGAGAACGTGCGGGCCGAGGCCGCCCACCTCATCGGCCTGCTCGATGAGCCGCGCGCCGTCAAGCGGCTCCGCTACGCCGGGCGCATCCGGGCCAACGAGCGCGCCCCCAAGGTGCTGGTGCAGATCTACACCGCGCTCGGCCGACTCGGCGACACGGAAGCCGTGCGCCGGCTGATTGACTACACGCAGGGCACCTCCGCCATGCGGCTGCTCGCCTTGCAGGGCTTGGCCGAACTGGGAGCCGAGGAAGCCCGCAGCGCGCTGCGCTACCGCGCTGGTCCCGACGAGGACTATCTCGTCCACCGGCTCATTGCGGCCCGCGGCCTGGCCAAGCTCGGCTCCAACGTCGGCTATGACCTGGCCCTCAGAAGCACACGCTTCGTGGGCAAGAACCCGGAGGATCCGGCGGAGACCATGCGGGTGCGGGCCAACGCCGCCCTGACCCTGGGCGAGATCGGCGACCGCCGGGCCCTGCCCGCGCTCGAGCGCCTGGCGGCCGATGGCCAGGACGCGCGCGTGCAGGTCGCGGCCTGCTACGCCATCTGCCGCATCGTGCAGCGCTGACGCCGCGGCGCTTACGGGTACACGTACGGCGCCTGGAGACCTAGCGGTATTCCCAACTGCCAGTAAGCCAGCAGGAACACCGTCCAGACCGCGATGAACGCCACCGAGTACGGCAGCATCAGCGACACCAGCGTGCCGATGCCGGAGTTGCGCACGTAGCGCTGACAGAAGACGACCACGAGCGGGAAGTACGGCATCATCGGCGTGATGATGTTCGTCGTGGAATCCCCGACCCGGTACGCCGCCTGCGTCAGCTCCGGCGAGATGCCGAGCGTCATGAGCATCGGCACGAAGATCGGCGCCAGCAGTGCCCACTTCGCGGAAGCCGACCCGACCAGCAGGTTCACCAGCGCGCTGAGCAGGATGATCCCGACGATCGTCACTGGTTCCGGCGCGCCGAGGTCCTTGAGAAAGGCGGCCCCCTTGAGCGCCGTCAACGCGCCCAGGTTCGAATCCCGAAAGGCCGCGATGAACAGCGCCGCGAAGAACACCAGCACGAGGTAATACGCCATCGTGCCCATCGACTTCGACATTCCCTGTACGACGTCCCGATGGCTCTTGAAGCGGCCGGATACGTAGCCGTGCACGATGCCCGGCAGCAGGAACAGCAGGAAGATCAGCGGCACGATGGCGTCCATCAGCGGCGCCGCCGGCCGCATCGACGTAAGCGAACCGTCCGGAGCGCGCAGCGCCGAATCCACCGGCAGGCACCACCATAACAGCCCGAGCAACCCGACCACCATCACCGCCAGCCCGGCCGCCATTCCCGCGTACTCGCGCCGCGACAGCTCCTCCATCTTCGGCATCTCGGCCGGGTCGCCGTCGACGGCCGCACGCCGCAGCCGTGGCTCGATCACCCGATCGGTCAGGTACCAGCCCAGCAGAATGATCACGAGGCAGGAGGCGGCGGTGAAGTAGATATTGCACAGCGGGTTAACGCTGCGCTCCAGATCGAGCACGCTGACGCCGCTTTCCGTGAGCCCCGCCAGCAGGGGGTCGATGCCGGAGGGAATGAAGTTGGCGCTGAACCCGCCCGACACACCGGCGAAGGCCGCACCGATCCCCGCCAGCGGATGCCGACCGGCCGCGTAGAAGATTACGCCGCCCAACGGAATCACCAGGACGTAGCCGGCGTCGGCCGCGGTGTGGCTGACGATCGCAACCAGGATCAGCATCGGAGTGAGTAAGGCCCGCGGCGTGAACCGCAGCAGCCCCTTGAGGCAGGCATTGATGAACCCGGAATGCTCCGCCACACCCACACCCAGCAGCGCCACCAGCACGACTCCGAGCGGCGGGAACGAGGTGAAGCTCGTCACCATCTCCGCCAGGAACCCCGCCAGCGCCGCGCCGGTTAGCTGGTTCACCACTCGGATCGGGTCGCCGGTCCGCGGGTCGATGTCGGCGTATTCCACTCCCGACAGCAGGAACGACAGAATCCACGTCGCGAACAGGCCCAGGACGAACAGTACCGCCGGGTCGGGCAGCAGGTTGCCGAGGCGTTCCAGCCCGTCGAGCATGCGCTGCGTGAGCGTGGTTGGGGTCGCAACGGCCTTGGTCCGATCGTTGGACGGTGGCGTGGCCATGCCGATTCCTCACTTATGCCGGTTGGCGGCTGTCGCTTGTCGCTCCCCGCGTATCGTTAGCGCGAAATTACCGACTGTCCATACCGAAAACCCCCGTTCGATCGGCAGGACGCGGCGCGACCATCACCTGCGGATGGACCGGATGAACTCCTGTACCTCGGGAATCTCGCCCTGGTAGATGAGATAACCGTTGTAGGGCTCGCGCATGGTGATTTCGTCACCAACTGGTGTGAGCATGATGCGCCGCACCTCTTCCCGATCATCCGTCTGCCCCAGGGCCCAGCAGAGCTTCATGTAGGCCACTTCGGGCAGCATGTTGGCGGCCGGCACGACACCCAGCTCCATGATCTCCCGACCCGTCTCGTAGACGTACATCTGCACGTAGCCCCAGAGCGTCTGCACCGTCATGAAGATATGTACGCCGGCCTCGGTCGCGCGCCGGAGAGCCGGATAGAGCGGCCGATTCACGTGCCCCAGCCCGGTGCCGGCAATGACAATGCCGCGATAGCCCTTCTCTACGAGCGCGTCCACAACGTCCGGCAGCATGTTCGGGTAGTAGTAGAGGATCGTGACCTTCTCCTCGAAGGCCGTGTTGATCACGACGTTTCGGTCAGTTCGCCGCCGGCTGTAATCGCTGCGCAAAGGCGTGATCTGGCGCGGCGCGACCATCGCCAGCGGGACGTCGCCGATCGTGCGGAACGTCGAGCGATAGCTCGAGTGCATCTTGCGGACGCGCGTCCCACGATGCAGCAGGCAGTATTCGTCCGACGTGGGGCCGAACATGCACACGACGACTTCAGCAATATCGCCCTCGGCGGCCGCCTTGACGGCGTTGATCAGGTTCAGGGCGGCATCAGACGACGGCCGGTCAGAGCTGCGCTGCGAGCCGACCATGACGATCGGCACGGGCGGGTTCTGGACCATGAATGTCAGAATCGCCGCCGTGTGGTGCATGGTGTCGGTGCCATGACCGATCACGATGCCGCTGACGCCGCGCTCGATCTCCTCGCCGATGCGTTGGGCGAGCTTGACATACTGCTCGGGCCCCATGTTCTCGCTGAAGACGCCGTACAGCTTCTCGGTGTGGAGGTTGCAGATATCAGCCAACTCGGGGACGGAACCGTAGAGCTCGCCGGGTGAGAACGCGGGGATGACGGCGCCGGTGCGATAGTCCAGCCGGCTGGCGATCGTGCCGCCCGTGCCGAACAGTACGACGTTGGGCTTGCCTTCGTCGTACGGAAATTCCTTCTCGGGGATCTTGTAGCAGGCTTCGCGGCGGCCGCGTTCAATTATGCCGGTAACGGTTTCGGCGGCGATGCCGATGTTGTAGCCGCTGCTGAGCTTGAGCACGATGTGCCGGTCGTCGGCGGTCTCCGAGCGCGGCAGGATGATGCCCTCGAAGCGAGCCGAGTCGGTCATTATAACGACATCGCTCCACACCTGCACGCCGTGCTTACGCAGGACGGCGGCCCCGCTGCCGCGGTAGCCTTTGAGGTCCAGGCTGTTGTGGTCGGGCTGTTGCGTGGTTGTCATGTCTTCTGTGGTCTCGGCCGACACGTCCGCTCCGCGGGTGCTACGGCACATCCGCTCTTGGACCCCGGTCGTGGCAGTATGTTCACGAAAACGCGCCTTCACACCCGGGGCTGAGCCGCGCAGCCGACTCCCGGGCCAGTTCCTCAGCAACCAGCCGGGCTGCCAGGGCCCCATCGACGCGGCCGCGGCAGGTGCGCATCAGCCGGCCCATGAGGTGCCGTTGACGCTGGGCGGCGGTGCCGAACCGCCTCCGATCCTGGCCCGCCAGCAGCGCCGCAACGCGCGCCCGGAGCTGCTCGGTGTCCAACGGCTGCAACTCGAGTTCATCGAGCACGATGGCGACGCGCTTCGGCGGCGGCGGGTCGGACCACTTGTGCACGAGCAGGTGCTCCAGCACGACGAAGATGCCGGGACGCGACAGTTCGCCGCGCGCGTGCGCCGCGAAGACGTCGTAAATTTCCTGGTCCGCAAGCCGCTCCGGTTTCCGCCCCGCCCGGCGCAGGGCCTTCAGATGCCGGCAGAGCACCACCGCCGCCAGTGTCGGGCTGACTTCCAGCTCATCGACGAGGCGGGCAAACAGTCCGGCCCGCGCTGACACCAGCAGGGGGGCAATCGTGTCGGCCGGCAGGCCCAACCGGTGATACTCGGCCTCGCGGTCCCACACGTACGGCGGCACCTGTTCGCGGATACGCTCCACGCGATCAGCCGAGATGGCCAGCGGCGGCAGGTCCGTGTCGGGGTACATGCGTTCAGCCCCCGGCAGCACCCGCTCAAAGCCGGTCGTGCCGTCCTGCAGCGGCTGGCGTGTATCGCCGGGCACGCCCGCCGCGGCCTCCCGGGCGCGAATCACGATCTCCTGGCAGGCCGTCTGCGTGTCGGCCTCGCTGCCCCAGACCAGCACCAGCGCGTCATGCTGATCGGACCTGGTTCTCCTGCGCAGCAACTGCCAGTTGGGCGCCGAAAGCGCCTCCGTGGCCATGTCCGAATGCACCATGTTGGGCAGCCGCGTCAGGCAGGCGATGACGCGCACGCGGTCCGAGAACTCCTTAGCCAGCGTGGTGTGTTCCTGCGTCGGAGTGTTCAGGATGCCGGCGAAGCCCCTCAGCACCACGCACTTGACGCGCTGGCCGGCTGCCACCGCCGCGCGAATCGGCTCGTACTGCGCGTTGGCGAGGAAGCGCGTCACGTCATGCGTGTCCCAGGCCAGCGTCTCCGGCGTGATGCCGCGCTGCCGCAGCTCCTGCCGAACCTGCAGCAGCGACCACTGGCGCCGCGCCTCGTTGTAGACCAGCCGTGGGATCCGCCAGATCTGCGGCACGCCCTTTATCTCGACGCGCGTGCCGCCGCGGATGCTGACGTTCACGTCCTGCCGCGCCGCCCCGTACCCCGTGCGCACCTTGCCCGTGCTCCGGCACAGCCGCCGGATGATCTCGCAGACCTCGGCCGATTCCGTCGGCGTCCGCATGTCCGGCTCCGTGACGATCTCCACCAGCGGCATGCCCAGGCGGTCGGTCAGGTAGACGCGGTCGTGGCCCACGTCGGACACCTCGCGGCAGGCGTCCTCCTCGATGGAGAGCTGGCGGATGCCGATCTGGCGGTCGCGGTAGGGGATCGTGCCGGTGACGCCGATGATGCCGGTGCGCTGGAAGCCGGTCGGGATCGAGCCGTCCAGGTACTGCTTGCGGGCGATGTGCAGCTCGCCGACGACGCTGAGCCGCAACAGCAGGCACAGCTCGAGCGCGATGTCAAGGGCCGGGTCATTCATGAGGAATGGCGGCGTATCGTCGAACTCGTAGGTGCAGACCGTGTCGTGGTGGATGCGGTAGAAGATGTTTTTGCGGGTCTTCTTCTCCATCAGGGCGGTGCCGTCGTACTCGCCCAGCTCGGAGAGCGTCGGCCGCATGTGCCGCAGGATTTCCGCGTCATACTCGTTGCTGTAGCGGCCGGCCGGGCAGTGGCAGAAGAGCTTGGTGTCGGTCAGCAGTTGCTGGTGCACCTCCAGGCCGCACATGAAGCCCAGGGCGGCGTAATCCTCGAGCGTCATGTCCTCGAACGCCTTGAACCGCGACGTCATATGCAGCACTCTCCAGCCGCGATGGCACAGAAACACGCTATCCTACCACGCCCCGCCCCTTTCCCCAAGCCGCCGCGGGCGGCGGAATCGCTGGCAGGGGGCAACGCGCCTAGCGCCGCATCGCTGGCAGGGGGCAATGCGGCCGGCGCCGAATCGGCGGCAGGGGGCAACGCGCCTGGCGCCGCATCGCTGGCAGGGGGCAGCGCGCCCGAATCAGGCGCTTATTCACCGTGCCCCGAACCGCCGGCCCGCCGTCTCCCGCGCGCCAATCAGGCCAGGTTATTGGCCGCGCCCCCGCATCCCCCGCCCCCACCTCCAATCCGACCGATCCAACCCGCGCCGTCCGACCCGCCCCGCGCCATCCAAACCGAGCCGCGCCTGTGAAGAAGCGGTTCTTCTGAGCACCCCGCTTGACAAGACCCGGCTTCATTGAAGAAAGCGGTGCCTCTGCGTAGGACCGGAACTCGCCGACCGCACCGCAGGCCGGCGACAAGAAACTCCTGTTCGCCTATGATTACCTCGGTCGGCGGATCCGGAAGCAGGTCCTCGACGGGGACGCCCCCAGACTCAAAAATGGCGACCTGGTGAGATATGTTACGCATGATTCGGCTTGTACTCATTCTGGCCGCCCTTTCTATCTTCGGAACCTCCGTGGGTTGCACGCCCCCAGTGCGCTCCACCTTCGACCTGCAGACGCCCCGTTTCTACTTGTGGACGCGCTTCGACCCCGAGGCAGTGCGCGACTACATACAGGTGAACGGCCTATCTGTAGAGGAAGCAGGCAAGGGAGGATTCATCGTACGCGGCACGGGGACTCTGAAGTGGGTTGGCGGTAGTATTTCCGTCAGCGAAAACAGTGTCACTGTGAATGGCGTTACGCTGCTCTCAGAGTCAGACTCGTACGGGACCGCGTTCATCGAAAAGGACGGTCGAGTCGTACCGAATGTGAATCCCCCATTTGAGTGGCCGGTCTACACACTATGGTAGCCGCTGGATCCCGTTTCTATGCTGAGTTGCCGTTAGCGCAGGTCCACCTGGCCCGGGCGGCTAGCTGCTGCCGATGGATCTAGACGAGAGCGACAACGTTGTGCGTGAGTACCAAACCAGTGCGTCGAGGCGGAGGCCGCGCGAGCCGGGGCTGCCTGCGGTTCGAAGCGTCCTTGTGGTACTCCACCGGAGTGTGAAAGAAGATGCATTACGTTCGAGTACGCGGATTATTGAGAACTCTTGGTGCCGTGTGCCTTGTGCTTCTCTTGGGCTGTGACCGGTCTGGCACCCCAGGTGGTACTGGGCGCCTGAAGGAGTTGCCAGAAAGGGGGATTCTAGTAACACGGCGCGAGTACCAAGAGCACATACTTGAGATCGCACACAAGCACTTGGAGGAAATGGCGGAGCCGCTTGCAGCGTTCTACAATGAGTGGACCGTGATCGCCGGCAATTATCGGACTGCCTCCGTGCGATTGCAGAAGGGGCGCTACCGCGAAGATCGCGCACCCTTGGCGCTATTCGGCTCGCACGGCTTGGGTCCGCAAGGGCAGCAGTATGTCGACCTGACCGTCCTGAACGAGCACCGTGAGACTAGCGCCTTATGGCTGATGATCCACCGCCGGGACTTCCCGCTGCTGCGAGTCAGAATTGCGTTCAACATCCATGAGAAGGAACCCAGCCTGTTGAGGCCCCACTGGTTCGATGTTGTGCCGCAAAGCTGGGACGCTCTCGATGCGGCTGACCGCGTGGCCGCCGACGTGCTCGAGGTCCGCGTCGAGCCGGGGCGGGTGGTCGAGATGCCCTCGATCGCCGGCTGTACCATCTCCGCCGCTGCGGAGGACCGCATTAACGGCCTGGGAAACTTCGTGTTGCTGTTCGAGAAGGATATTGGTTATCCGCCAAGTCCTTAGACGAGCGCGACATCCCGCCCCGCCGGCACGGGCGCCGGTGGAATCGGCGGGCTCCTGGCCGTCGCCGAGGCCCAGATCGGCGGCGGGTCGGCAGCCGGCTGGAGTATGCCATGCTGTGGACTGACGTTCTGAAATCCCACAACCATGTTAGGGCGGCGGCTCGTGTGTTGGCTTCGCTGGGGCTTTCGCTCGAACAGTTCACTCGCAGCGATGACGGAATGGCCGCCATATTCGCCCAGGACCCCCTGCCAGTAACAGCAGATGCCGCCGGCCAGCTCTGGATTCACTGCTCGTGCGTCGGCAGACTGATCGAGCGTGTCTCGGACACGGGCTTTCTCAATCAGATGCTGCATGACGAATTAACACAAGTCGAATCCTGGGCCGAGTACGGTGCAAGTCGCGACGACTGCGCCCTCATGGTTCCAGCACTCCAGGAGTTACAGCGACAGATCTGCCGGACTCACGGGATCGCGTCGCGGCACATCACCGGCTTGTTGATGTTGATAACCGGGACGGGGGCGCCGCTTCGGCACGCCTTGACGAGCGCTGCCGATTGCAGGTTTGGATACAGAGATATTCTGGAAACGTGTCGCACAGCGCGTCAGATCGTGCCCGGGAAGAATCTGCTGTCGGATCACGCCGCGCGCGTTTTCGGATTGGAGCCTGTGCGCAGCGATTCTCCACTGGATCCGGTCGCCGTGCTATTGAGCGCACTTGAGTACGATCCGTATGTCCGGACCTTGCCGTGGTACGGATATGATGTTGAGCCATTCCTGCTCCGTTGCGGGCGTACTCTCGGCGACGTCTTTGCGCGCTTCGATGCGCCTGCGCGAGCACGAATTGTCGATGAGATCGAACGGCCCTAGCACCCGACGTCAGGCCGTGACCTTGAGGCCGCCCGGCCGGCAGCCGGAGGCGTATACGGACTGCCGGCCTTGGTCCGATTCACCGCCGGATGTACGATATTCTGCATTCGACAAGCAGGTCTTCGACTGGGACGACCAGGCCGCCGCTTAGCAGGCGACGCCGCGCGTGCAGCGCAAATTCGCCTGGGGCGGCCCGGACGCCGGCGGCTGGCTGATGCTCATGGAACTCGACGGGAGCGACAACCTCGTGCGTAAGTACACGTGGGGACTGGACTTAGCCGGGCGCCACGGCTCCGGCAACTCGCTCGAATCCGCCGGCGGGATCGGCGGACTGCTGGCGGTCGCCCAGGCCCAGGTCGGCGGCGGGTCGGCAGCGGGCGGCGTCGACGCCGGCGAGTACGTGTTCACCTACGACGCCAACGGCAACGTCGCCCAGGTGCTGGACCTCTCGGCCGACTCGGCCGCGGCGGCGATCGTGGCGCATTACGAGTACGACCCGTACGGCGGCGTCGTAAATGACCTGAGCGGCTACACTTACGCGGAGGCCAACCCGATCCGCTTCAGCACGAAATACCACGACGCCGAAACCGGCCTGGGCTACTGGGGCTACCGCTACTACTCGGCGCGGCTAGGAAGGTGGCTCAGCCGGGATCCGCTGGGAGAAGACGGCGGGTTGAACGTCTATGCGTACGCTGACGATCCGTTGAGCGGCTTCGATCCGCTCGGGCTGCAAGCCACGACGCAGCCGCGGGGTCGCCTAGGAGTCGGGGCGGCTCCAGCATCATTATCGCAACAGACCTGTGGCCTCGGGTGGGTACCAGTCCCTGGAGATGACGGCAAGACTGGCATCGATGAGGTTTCGTACACGCCCTGGCAGGCAGTCGGCGACAACCGTATGGTTGACCAGATGTTCAGGTTCCGACACTTGATCAAGCACGCGCGCTTGAAGTACGATTGGGTGAAACGAGTTGATGCCGTTGAGGTCTCTGCTTGCGGCAGAAACCTGAGTTCCAGTGTCACCCTTCATTTCGGAGAGCTCAAGACGTGGCAGGTTGGCGCCAGCATGAGTGTGAGCCTGTACAAGCACGCCAAGTTGGGAGTTAGCGCCGTCGTTGGCGGGGCTACCCAGGGTGGCCACTCCGTGACGTTGCACTTCATCGAGGGCGCACCGTGCTACGAATACAAAGGTTACGTATTTGCGAGGCGGGTTAGTGAACAAACGGGCTTCCTGAGGCCCTGGCGGAGCCCATACTCGCAGAGGATGGAGTATTTTAGCGAGAAGGGCGGAATTGGATGGACAGGAGAATACAAGAAGCTGCTCTGTCGACGTCCGTGTTGCAGTCCGCGTTTCTGATGCGGCACACACCGAGCTACCGCTCCCGGGCACTGCTGCGCGTGAATACACAGACTGTATGATAGAGCACGCCGACCACATTCTGCGCCGCCGCAGGCGACGTGCTCTTACCGGTGTATGGGCCTCCACGGCGATGTTGACCGCCCTCACTGGGCTATGGATCGGCAGCATATCATATCGCATCGAGCTTGGCACCAAGCTGCTTAGTAGTCTCTTGACGTGCAGTTCCGGTGCCTTCCACCTGTACGTGGCTCGGCAGGATGGCACTGCGACAGAACTTGAGAGTATATATATGTCCACGGCGCCCTGTGACTTCGCGATCGACCGAATCGCTGAACACGAACGCAGTTGGCTGTGGCCAAAGTTGTGGCAACGCGACGGGCACGGAACTGTGTGGCTATCACGTGTACCGTTGGACAGGTGCGTCATGTACAGTTGTGCCATCTGGGTGTTTATGCCTCCGTTCGTTGTGCTGCTCAGGCTGTCGCTGCTGGCGTGGCGGCACACAGTACGGCGGGGACAGCGATGTGTACTCTGCGATTATAGCCTGAGGGAGAACATGTCAGGTGTGTGTCCCGAGTGCGGAACACCTTTCCGCGACAGGCATGAGATTCGCCTGGAGTAGCGTGCCTGGCGAGGTCCCGGACCATGAATCGCTATTACGCACCCGTCCTGAGTCGGACAGGTAATCCGGTTTATGCCGACGCGTGCGCCTTTCGATTGCGACTGTCCCGAGCCGAAGGGTACACCACGATATTGCTGTGATCGTGGCAGCGAGGTTCAGAGGTAACATCATGTTGAATGCTGCAAGGCTGATCGCCATGTCACGAGGACATGCGCCCGCGAGGATGCTGCTCCTGGCCGGTCTGGCATTTCTCCTGAGCGGTTCGTGCGATCGCTCCAGGCCGGCCAACAAACCGTCGCCCGCCAACCCCGATTACATGCGAGTGGTATCACTCTCGGAGTGTACAGAGGACGGGCCGGCAGAATCGCTGCTTGGCCCGGATGGAAAGCGGTGGTGCATAGATCCGGATGCCGGCCTGAACCTCGCGCAGTGCGACTATCGCGAGGTGTACGTTGTTGAGCGGCCTGATGATCGGTGGGGCATTCTGCTGCCCGTTGACGGGCCGGTCAACAGCGCGCTATTTCACGATTGGTTTCGGAGGCGCATCGGCTCGCACGTCGGCGTCGTGTTGGGCGGGCGCCTTGTCATTGTGACCATCGCGAGTGGACGCGTGGAGCATCACGTGGTGATCCCAGCGTTCTCCACCGAGGAGGAGGCAACTCGCGCGGCCGCGGTAATCCGCGCGGGAGGTGTCCCCTGAGCCCGTTTGCGGCACGGACGCCGGCGGGTCTTCAGGTCTGCAAACCGTGCAGCGAGCAGTGGCCGGGGACTTTTGACTGGCATGTCAACGGACTGGATGGCGTCAGCATCGGGCGCTACTATGGAACTCCATATGTCAGGTAGAACGGCACTTTTATATCGCCTCGCGCTGTTACTCTGCGCCCTCTTGAGCGCCGCTGTATTGACTGCGGCGCACTGGGGGATCTGGCTGTGGATCGAAGGGTCGACGAATGGGAGCATCTCGGGAATCGTCTTCAGCTGGCTCAGTCTTCTGGTCTGGTGCGCGGGTGTCCTCGTGCTGTTCCTGCTGTCAGCGAGCCTCCTCTACGCTCGTTGGGGTCCAGCGCCAAGCACCCGGGCGCTCGATCTGACGATAGTCGCCTTCTCGTGGGCATTGCTGGTATGCCCCTGGGGGCTCGCCGGATTGCGTGTCCTGGGCGACGAGCCATTTCATGACGGTTTCGACACCTGGGCGCGCGGTGCCGTGGCAGGGGATGAGATACGCGCGTGGATCCGCAGCAGTCCGGCGCGTACTGCCTGCTCGGCTCCGCTATGGTGGCCCACACTGAAACAAGATATGCCGGTAGGAGATTGTGTCGACTGCGAGCTGCCCGATGCCATTGCGAGGCTCGCTCCGGCAGAGGTAAGGCTGCCCGGTGATAGCAGTGTGCTGCTCGCGTGGCAGGGTCTCTGGTTTCGATGGATGCGATTCGTACTGATCGGTGCCGACGACGTCGAGCCGCCACCCGAGCTTCTCAGACCTAATGTGGTCTGGCGGGAGGCCGATCCGGGCATGTGGACCGCGTTCGTCATGTTCCCGTAGCGGCTCCGAGGCCAGAACGTGCCGGGCGGCGTCGACGCCGGCGATTACGTGTTCACGTACGACGCCAACGGCAACGTCGCCCAGGTGCTGGACCTCTCGGCCGGCTCGGCCACGACCGCCTCGTCCCCGTTTCCAAAATCCACCACCCCGCAACGCCCACCGCCAGCCACCAACAATCCCACCCCAACTCTTTGACCCCACCCCATTCACGCGCCATATATCAAGTGCTCACGCAG
>CAZJYX010000010.1:0-116322 GCA_964550375.1 uncultured Planctomycetales bacterium
GCGCGTGAATGGGGTGGGGTCAAAGAGTTGGGGCGGGGTTGTTGGTGGCTGGCGGCGGGTGTTGCGGGGTGGTGGATTTTGTCACAAGGAGGTATCGGACTTGTGAGGGTATTGAGCTCATCGCGCTTCGCCGCCTCAGGCAGTTTGCTGCGCGGTACGAGCACGGCCTGGACGATCCGCGTGGTGATCTCGGCAATGCGAATCCCCCGCGGCTCGCCCTGCGGCAGGAAGAACTGGATCGTCTGCGGCCGTTTGTCGGTCATGCCGATGCCTCCACCAATTCGCCTCGAAACGCTCGCCCCAACACAGCCGGAAGCATGGCGTTGAGATTCTGCGCAGCTTGCTCATGGACAAGACGGAGTGATCGAAGCCGTAGCACGTATTCCTGGAACTCCTTGATCAAGCGACGCTGCTCGGTGACGGCCAGACCTGTTGGGAATGGAATGTTCATAACCACGCCTTGGTTAATCTTCTTCATCGAGGGGCTAGTGCCCTTGGCATTGGCTCGCACGTAGTCTCGGACGACGGAGCTCTGAAGCCAGAAGATGAGGAACTCTCCAAGAACCTTGTTGCGGTCGATTGGCAGTCGCATCATGAGATCCGGATAGATGCACGGCGAAGGCTTCCCGTTGTAGATTGCGGCGTGCCCAACCAGTTCAATCGAATTGCTGCGCGTAATGAGGACATCACCTTTGCTGAGCCAATAGTGCGCGTCTTCAACCGTGGGGAGCGATGTCCGTTTGATAGCCTCAGGCCGGTATTCAAAACCGCGCACTGCGGTAAGCGTCAGGATCGGCGTCCCACTTGGATCATTGTCGCACTTTGCAGACCAGCCGTTGCGTGGCTTGCCAGTCAGCACATCCTTCAGTTTTCCGACGACATCCAGAGTCGAAGTACGTTCCGTAATAACGCGTGCGAGCAATCGTTCGGCTTCGTCACGACAATCGACGTGGAGTTTAGATGCCTTCGCCAACCGAACAGCGATCTCGTCAACGCGATCAATGATGATTTGTTGCTCATCTACGCTCGGCATTGGGACCGGAAGCGACAGAAACCGTTCCGCCTTCAGTTCTGTCTTGATTCCGGCGGGGACGTGGCGCGTCAGAATCTCCTGGAATACCTCGTGCCGCAGGTACATCCAGAGGAACCGATCGACGACGCGGTCTCTATTGATGCGGTACGTGGAATAGTGAATTGTCGCCGCAGCCTTTCTCTCGCTGTCGTCGTACAGTGCAATGGCACCTTTCATGGCGTTGATGCCCGAGAGCACAAGGTCCCCAGGATGGATTGAAATGAGCTGCGTCTTGCTTTCGCCGTTTGCCCTAAACTCGATTCCTCCGTCAGAGAACCGAATCTTGGCGATGATCGGCTGATCTCCGGAGGCAACAGCGGCCTCTTCAGGAGTCTCAACACGCTCCTCAAGCAACTCCCCAAGTCGGACCTCAGGCCAAGTGGGCGTCATTCCTCACCCTCCTCGGCTACGGAAGCAGGCTCGATGAGCTCCTGAATCTCCTGCATTATTTCAAGGATTCGCTGTTCCTTGCTGACAATATCTGCGGCGATTGCTGAGGGGTGACGATGCGCTACCGCTTCGCCAGCATTTGGATTCACAGCGGAGAAGTCATAGTTCTTGGCGACTATCTCGCCTATCGAGACGATCCACGACCTTTCAGACAATGCTCGCGTCTTGGCTTTCTCAAAGCAGTCTGGCAGATCATTGTCGGCAATCGGCCGCTGCGTCTTGGTGAGGCTGAAGCCGACCGCCTGGACTTCGTAGTACCAGATGTCCTTCGTTCCGACGGGATTTCCGGCTCGGTCAAGTTCGCGGTCGAAGAACAGCAGGTTGGTCTTCGGACCAGTGCCGCTGGCGACTGCATTGGCAAAGACGCCAGCAGGCAGGCTGATGATCGTATGCAGGTTGAACTGCTCGAGCAGTTCCTTCTTGGTCTGCACGTAGGCCAACTCGTTGGTCTTGAAGAGCACTCCTTCGTCAATGACCATGCCGACCTTCCCGCCGCGTTTGACCTTCTTCATAATGTGCTGAAGGAAGGTGATCGACGTGGCCTTGGACGGGTATGGGAAGTTCGCGGTGACGCTGTCGTGCTCGGTGCCGCCGAACGGCGGATTGGTCAGGATCACGTCATAACGATCCTTCTCAGTGAACTTGCGGACATCGTCGGCCAGGGTGTTGTGGCGGCGCAGGTTCGAGGAGAACACGCCGTGGAGGATCATGTTCATGCAGCCGAGCAGATACGGCAGCGCCTTCTTCTCCTGGCCGTAGAAGGTCTCGTTCTGGAGGCGCTTCTCGTCCTTGGGCAGGATGCGGTTGCCCTTGGATGCTCGCATGTACTTATAGGCCTCGACGAGGAAGCCCGCCGAGCCCATGGCCGGGTCATAGACGGTCTGGCCGATCTTCGGATTGACCATCTGAACGATAAACTCGATGATCGGCCGGGGCGTGTAGAACTCGCCGCCCATGCCGCCTTCTCGTCCGAGCTTGGCAAGCATGGATTCGTAGAGGTGCGAGAGCGTGTGGACGTCTTCGGCCGACTCGAAGGTGATCTCCTGGACGGTGTCGATGGCGTCGCGGAGGATCGCGCCGTCCTTGAGCATCTTCGAAGGAGCATCTTCGAACAGGCCGCGAATGACCGAGCGGGCGCTGTTGCCCTGGAGGTTGCGCAGGTACGGGAACAGGTCGTCGTAGAGAAACTTCAGCAGGTCCTGTCCGGTGAGCTTCTTGGACGGATCGGGGTTGGTCCAGGTGGACCACTGGTACTTCTGGGCCAAGATGGCGCTGTGGTTGCGGCCTTCGTATTCGGCTTCGGCCTTGCGCTGGGCCTCGAACTCCTCGAAACACTTAAGGAACAACAGCCAGGAGATCTGCTCGACGTAATCGAGCAGGCTGTTGGTGTTGTCGTCCTGCCGAAGAATCCTGCAGGCTTTCCAGAACTGCGTGTTGAGCGTCTCTCGTGACATTTATCAGGCGGCCTCAGCCATATACAGGCGTTTGATCAATTCATCGATGGCGGCACGCAACTCCGCGATGCCGCCGAAGGGTTTGGCCACGTGCCGCACGTCGCTGTTAAACGGCGCGAGCGTGAACACGGCCGGGTCGGCCACTTCGAGAACCCCGCCGTAGCGGTACTTCTCGACCAGGGCCATGAGGACGCCGCGAGCCTCCTCGTCGAAATTCTCGAAGAACTCTTTGTGCAGGTTGAACAGCGCATTGGCGCGTTCCTCACAGCTATGAAGCTCGGCGTCGAACGCGACGTGGGCCAGCAGGTCGTAGGCGTCGGCGTCCGGACGGTGGAGAATCTCGCGGAGGATGTCCAGGTGGACCATCCGCTCTTCGAGCGTTGCGAGCAGTTCATCGCGGCGCGGCTTGTCTACCCATGCCTGTTGAAGCTCGACCATCGAATGGCAAGCGGCGAGAAGTTCCTCGCGGACCTTCCGGAGGTAATCTTCCGGCGTGACGAGGTTGCCGTCGGCGTCGCGCTCCTCGTAGACCTCATCCACCATCTTCACGTCAAGGTTCGTGATCTTGACGCGCTTGCGGGTGGATTCCTTGGTCGGCTTGAGTGCGATGTCCAGCGATACCGGCACGTCCGGATCGGTCGAGATGGTCATCTGCACGCGCTTATGGTCTGCGGCGGTGACGACGAGAACGACCTTGCCCTTGCCGATGTTCGGGAAGAAGAACTGGCCGTTGGAGCCGGTGAACTGGTCCTGGACCTCGTTGGGGCTGGTCTGAAGGTAGACGCGGGCATGCTCGATGGGTTGGCCGGTCTCTTCGTTTGTGACGGTGCCACCAACGATGCAGGTATACGGAGCTTCAGTGTTCGCGCCGCCTTCACCAGGTTCGCCGGGACGGTCCCAGTCGTCAAAGAGGCGGGATGCGTTCGTGTAGTCGATTACGCGGAACCAGAACTTGTTGGTATCCCTGCAGAGGCGCGACCCTCGGCCGACGATCTGCTTGAACGAAACAATCGAGGCGATGGGCTTCATGAACACCACGTTGCGGACGCTGGGGGCGTCGACGCCGGTGGTGAGCAGGTCGACGGTGGTGGCGACCACGGGGACGGCCTTCTCGGTGTCCTGGAACTTCTCCAGCATGGCCTTGCCGGTCGCTCCCTCTTCCGACACGATTCGCACGGCGTAGTCGGGCACGTTCAGGTCAGCATTGAGCCGGTTGAGAGCCTCGGTGACCTTCAAGGCGTGGTCCATGTTCACGCAGAAGACCATCGTCTTCTCCATCCGGCCGAAGCGGTGGAGCAGCTTGTTCATGTGCTCGCAGAGCTTCTTGATATGGTCCGGCATGGTGATCTTCCGCTCGAACTCGGGCATGTCGTAGCGGTCGTCCACGTCGCCGCCTTCGGGCACCTCGAGTTGAGCGCCCTTCGATGTGACGTCGTGGATGTCCAGGCCATCGCGAGTGAAGTTCGTGACGGAGCGGTGGACCTTGTATGTGGCCAGGAAACCGTCGTCGATGCCTTGACCGAGGGAGTAGGTGAATACCGCGTCGCCAAAATACTTGTAGGTGTCGATGTTCTCGGTTCGCTTCGGCGTGGCCGTCATGCCGAGTTGGACGGCGGAATCGAAGTGCTTGAGGATCGCATTCCACGTGCCGAAACCGGAGCGGTGGCACTCGTCGATAACGATCAGGTCGAAGAAGTCCTTCGGGTACTGCTGATACAGCCGCTTGCCGTCGGCCCCGGCGAACATGGCCTGATAGATGCTGAAGTAGACCGAGCGGTTGATCGGGGCCTTGCCCTCAGCGATCACATCGCGCTCGTTCTCGAACGGCTCGAACGTGTTGTAGGCCTGGTCGCGGAGGACGTTGCGGTCGGCGAGAAACAGAATGCGCGGGACGCGATCTGCCCCGGCCGTGTTCCACCGCGACTGCCAGAGCTTCCACGCGAGTTGGAAGGCGATGACGGTCTTGCCGGTGCCGGTGGCAAGGTTGATGAGGATGCGATCTCGGCCCTGGAGAATCGCCTCGATGGTGTTGTTGATGGCGACTTCCTGGTAGTAGCGCGGCATCTTGCCGCCCCTGGCGCAGTACGGTGTCAGGAGCGGGTTGCTCGGCCGCGCCGCATCGAGCGCCTTGAACGCGCACAGACGTTGCCACAGCTCGTCCGGCGACGGATAGGCGTCGAGCGTCGTCTGCGTATTGGTGGTGAAGTCCCATTCCTCGATGCCGTGACCGTTGGTGGAGTAGGCGAACTGGAGGCCGAGGATTTGGGCGTAGTCCTTGGCCTGCTGGAGGCCCGCGCCCGGTTCGTGTTCCTCATCCTTCGCCTCGACCACGGCGATTGGGAAGGATTCCTGATAGCGAAGAATGTAGTCGGCCTTCTTGCCCTTTTGACGGCGGTGGCCATCACCAACGAGGAGGATCTGGCCGTCCGTGAAGTAGTGCTGTTCAGCAATGCGCCAGACGGGTTCCCCCCATCCCGCGTTCTGCAGGGCCGGGGTGACGTAGACTCGGCATGTATCTGCTTCGTTCAGCGGCATGCGGGACCCTCATCAGTCGTTCGCCGGGTTTGGGCACCGCGATTATGCGGGCGGGCGGGGAGATGTAAAGCGGAGCGGGCGGGGCGAGCAAGAACGAGCGCTGGCTACAGGCGGGTGTCGCGTTGGAATTCTCGTTCTTCTTGTTGGCGGTCGCGGCTGGCGCGTTCGAGGGTTTGGCGCTCGATGTAGGTTAGGCTGCGCATGCCGTGGTCGGAGACCTTTTTGAGGATGCGGTCGACTTCGGCGGCGAGGCGCTGTTGCTCGGCCTGCTTGGCGGCCCAGGCGCCGGGGTTGGGGTTGGGCGACTCGAGGCCGCCGGGACGGGTGGGGCACGGGCGGCGGCGGAAGGCGGCCCAGAGGCGCGACCAGAGGCCGGGGCCGCGGCGGGCGGATGATTCGTAGGGGGTGAAGGCGGGGTCTTCCTGGATCATGCCGTACTGGACCATCTTGAGGCGCTGGAAGCAGGTGAAGCCGCCGAAGATGGCGATGAAGAAGAGCATCTGGCCGCCGCCCTGTAGGCCCCAGAGGCCGAGCGCGATGCAGCCGATGATGCCGACGTAGCAGGCGACGATGGTTGCCTGGCGGAGGCCGAAGAAGGGCCAGAGGAGGGTTTGGAAGAGCTGGCCGCCGTCAAGGGGGTAGATGGGGAGGAGGTTGAAGGCGAGGAGCATGAGGTTGATCTGGTAGAAGACCCAGAGGTAGCCGAGCCAGCCGGCGTCGAGGGGTGGCAAGGCGATGCCGTGGAAGGGGTTGTAGAAGACGTAGCCGGGGTTGAGGGTGAGGGAGAGGACGATGGAGCCGCTGATGAGGCAGAAGATGAGGTTGGTTAGTGGGCCGGCGGCGACGGTTACGAATTGGGGCCAGGGTCGCATGGGGGCGTGGGCGTAGGCGAGGCCGCCGAGGGGCCACATGAGGATGTCGCGGGCGTCGCCGCCGACGGAGCGGGCGCCGAAGCAGTGGCCGAATTCGTGGATGAGGACGATGGCGAAGAGGACGGCCATGAAGAGGGCCATGATGAGGAAGTCGGGGCCGGCGCCCAGTAGTCGCCAGGCGATGTAGATCAGGAAGAGGATGTGGATGCGGATGTTGATGTCGAAGAGGCGGCCGATTTGGAAAGAGGCGTTGAGGAAGTTCATCGGCGGGGGCCTCCGGGGCGGTTGAAGCGGTCGTAGTAGAGGAGGCCGATGATGGTTTTGCCGTCGGCGATGCGGCCGGTGTGGATGGCGTCGAGGGCGTCGGCGATGGTCATGGGTACGGGGCGGATGAACTCGGAAGGTCCGAGGTTGGTGGGGCCGGGGGTCAGGTTGGTGGCGACGAAAACGTGGAGGCGCTCGTTGCAGATGCCGGGGGTGGAGTAGAAGCTGACGAGTGGTTCGAGGGTGGCGGCGCGGTAGCCGGTTTCCTCGGCGAGCTCGCGACGGGCGCATTCGAGGGGGGTTTCGCCGGGATCGAGGGTGCCGGCGGGGAGCTCGAGTAGTTCCTGGTTTACGGCTGGGCGGTGGTGGGCGATGAGCAGGACGCGGCCGTCCGGGAGGATGGGTAGGATAGCGGCGGCGCCGGGGTGTTCGATGATTTCGTGCGCGCGCACGGTGCCGTCTGGTAGGGGGAAGTGGTGGCGGCGGACGGCGAAGATGCGGGCGTGGAGTATGATTTCGTCGGCTGTCACGGGCGGATCCTGGGTTTTTGTGCGGGCGGCGCTGGGCCGTAGCCGGGGCCGCTGCTGGGGATTATATCGGCGAAGCGGCTGGGCTGCTCGATGGCGGCGGCGGCGGTGGCGGCCGGGCGGTTCAGGCGAACGGCAGGATGGCTTGTGGCGCGCAGGCGGCTTCGTCGACGGCGCTGATTCCGCCGGGGCCGCCGGGTGCGGAGTCAGCGGGTGTTCTGAGGAAGAGCCACAGGCCGACGATAAGGCAGACGATGATGATTGCGAGGACGACGAGTGCGATACCTTTAGGCATTGGGGGTCTCCGTGGTCCGGCGGGAGTTGGGCCGGGCGGTTAGATGTCGAGGTTTTTGACGTGAATGGCGTTTTCCTGGATGAATTCCTTGCGGCGGGCGACGTCTTCGCCCATGAGGATGCTAAATATGCGGTCGGCCTCGACGGCGTCGATATCGAGCTGTTCGGGGTCGCAGTCGGGCTCGGCGACGATAACGCGTCTCATGACGCGGTTGGCGGGGTTCATGGTGGTTTCCCAGAGCTCTTCCTTGTTCATCTCGCCGAGGCCTTTGAAGCGTTTGATTTCGCGGCCGCGGGCGCCGATGGCGCGGACGCCGGCGGGCAGGGTGAGGAGGTTGTTGAGCTCGACGGGGGTTCCGCCGCTGGTGGTGAGGACGAAGACGGCGGGGGTAAGTTCGCCGGTGACCTGTTCTTCGCGATGGAGGAAAAGGTCGGCGGGCTCGCAGGCGAACTCGGGGAGGCGGGTGAGCAACTCCTGTAGTTTGACGGCCTCGGTCAGCTCGTGTTTCACGACGGAGTGGCCGTCGGTTACGCGGGCGCGGCGGTAGTCCTGGAAGTCCTCCTCGGAGTAGAAGAAGGCCTCGTCGCCGTTGGTTTGGGCGCGCAGGAGCGGGAGGCGTCCGGCGGCGTCGCGTTGGGCGAGGAATTTCTGGAGGGCGATGCCGCGGCGGCCGAGGATGCGGGCCTGGCGCTCGATGTCCTCGGCGAGTTGGAGGAGTTCGGCGAGGCGTTCGGCGGGGAGGGTGTGGGTCGGCTGTGCGGGGCGGCGGATCTCGAGGGTGGTGCCTTCGAGGCCGAAGCGAGTGAGGCGGGTGTTTAGTTCGGCGTCGTCGAGGACGTAGTCGGCCTTCTTGCCCTTGGCGAGCTGGTAGAGGGGCGGCTGGGCGATGAAGACGACGCCGCGGTCGATCAGTTCGCGCAGGTGGCGGAAGAAGAAGGTGAGGAGGAGGGTGCGGATGTGTGAGCCGTCGACGTCGGCGTCGGTCATGATGATGATGCGGCCGTAGCGGAGCTTGGCGATGTCGAAGTCTTCGGCGCCGATGCCGGTGCCGAGGGCGCGGATGATCTCGAGGATTTCCTCGTGGCTGAGGACCTTGTGGAGGCGGGCCTTCTCGACGTTGAGGATTTTGCCGCGGATGGGGAGGATAGCCTGGGTGCGGGCGTCACGGTAACCCTTGGCGGAGCCGGCGGCCGAATCGCCCTCGACGATGTAGAGCTCGGTGGAGGCCACGTCGCGGCTGGAGCAGTCGACCAGCTTGCGGGAGAAGCCGGAGTTCGAC
This sequence comes from uncultured Planctomycetales bacterium, assembly GCA_964550375.1. Taxonomy (GTDB): domain Bacteria; phylum Planctomycetota; class Phycisphaerae; order UBA1845; family Fen-1342; genus JAAYXS01. Next base: position 8,749 of record CAZJYX010000010.1, read on the forward strand.
ATGGCGGACTTACGGGCGGTTTCGCGGGCCTTGCGGGCGGCCTCGCGGGCCAGGGCGGCCTGGACGGCGCGGCCGACGACGCGCTTGGCTTCGGCGGGGTGCTCCTCGAGGTAGGCGCCGAGCTTATCGCCGACGGTGGTTTCGACGAAGGTGCCGACCTCGCTGTTGCCGAGCTTGGTCTTGGTCTGGCCTTCGAACTGGGGCTCGGGGACCTTCACGGAGACGACGGAGGCGAGGCCCTCGCGGATGTCGTCGCCGGTAGGGACGGGATCGTTGGCTTTGAGCAGGTTGGACTTACGGGCGTAGTTGTTGATGGTACGTGTCAGGGCGCTGCGGAAGCCGGAGAGGTGTGTGCCGCCCTCGACGGTGTTGATGTTGTTGGCGAATGAGAGGGTGGTCTCGCTGTAGCCATCGGCGTACTGGAGGGCGATTTCGCAGATGAGGCGCTGGTCGGCGTCCTCGCCGTGGAAGTACACGCAGTCATGCTGAGCGCGTTTGCCCTCGTTCAGGTGTTCGACGAACTGGCGAATGCCGCGATCGAAGAGGAAGGTTTCCTCCTTCTCGCTGCGCTCGTCGGCGATGGCGATGCGCAGGCCGGAGTTAAGGTAGGCCAGCTCGCGCAGGCGCTTGGCCAGGATGTCGTAGTGGAACTCGGTTTCGCGGAAGATCTGTGGGTCGGGCTTGAAGTCGACGCGCGTGCCCGTGCGGGTCGTGTTGCCGATGGCCTCGAGTGGGCGCGTGGTGCGGCCGCGCTCGAAGCCGATGACCCAGACGCGGCCGTCGCGCCAGGTCTGGACCTCGGTGCGCTCGGAGAGCGCGTTGACGACGCTGACGCCGACGCCGTGCAGTCCGCCGGAGACCTTGTAGGCGTCGCGATCGAACTTGGCTCCGGCGCCCAGTTTTGTCAGGCAGAGTTCCAGGGCGGAGATGCCGTAGCCTTCCTTGATGCCGACGGGGAAGCCGCGGCCGTCATCCTCGATGCTGACGCTGCCATCGGCCTTGATCATGACCGTGATGTTGGCGCAGGCGCCGGCCATGGCCTCGTCGATGGCGTTATCGACGACTTCGTAGACCAGGTGGTGCAGCCCGCGCAGGCCGGTATCACCGATATACATGGCGGGGCGTTTACGTACGTGCTCCGTGCCCTCCAGGACCTGCACGCGGCTCTCGTCATAACCCTGCAATCGTAAGTTCTCCTTCCGCTAAGAGCTCTGCCTACGGCGCATCGCCGTTGCGCCGTGGAGGAGCGGGGCACCCTTGAAAGCGAAGGACCCGCAGTTCCGGCAGGAGCGGTTTCAGCCGGCGGTACAGGGCGTCACGGTCCTGCGTCAGGCTATGGCGGGTCGCGGCGTCCGCCACGGCGACGCTCAGCGTGCCCCCGGCGAAGCCAACGACTACCGTAAGGGCGGCCAAGTCCGGTGACACAACGCGGTGCCATGCTCGGTCCGCAACGTCCAGGCGAGTAGTATCGCGGGCCATCCTGCGAAGTACGCGCCCAATCTCAGGGCCGCTAAACAGGCTCGTGAACGTGCGGCGCCGGCGGTTCGCTATGGACTGTTCGTACTGTCTGTGGTTCATGCTACCGGGCAGCGTATTGGTGGTTTCTCAGGGCGACAGCGATACCGGCATCACGACGTAGAGGAATTCGTCCTTGTCGCCGCCACTCAAGATGCCCGGCCGAGAGCTTTCCTGTAGCTCCACGGATAGCCGCTCGTAGGGCATGACCTTAAGTGCATCGTTAAGGAAGACCGGATTGAAGCCGATGTCTACCGGCTCTCCGCTGTACTCCATGCCGACCTCGACGCGGGCCTCGCCCTGTTCAGGCGAGTGCGACGTAATAACCAACTGGTCCGGCTGAAAGGCCAGCCGAACTGCGCGGGAATCCTCGGTCGTCAGCAGGGCAGCGCGGCGGACGGCGGCGTGCAAGGCTGTCCGGTCGAGCGTGGCGAGCTTATCGGTCTCCTTGGGAATCACGCGCTCGTACTCCGGGAAGCGTCCCTCAACCAAGGCGCTAGCCAGCAGCATGCCCTCCGCTTGAAGCATTACCTGGTTAGGCGTGACTCGCACCTGCACCGGCCACTCGCCGTCCTTAGGCGGGGTGAAGACGCGCTCGAAGACGGTTAAAGCCTTGGTGGGGACAATGACGTCGAAATCGGCGCTGGGGGCCTTCAAGAGGCGACCGCCGGCGCGTGCCAAGCGGCGCCCGTCGGTAGCGATCATGTATAACTGTGAGCCGCGCTTATCCCATAACACGCCGTTGATAGCGTAGGCGCTGGTCTCACGGGCAGCGGCGTAGAGCGTCAATGCGATCATGCGTCGCAAGAGGCGTCCGTCGGCCGTCAGGTCGGCCTCCTCCCCAAAGGTGGGGATGGGCGGGTAGTCGGCCGGATTGTGGACGAAGATGCGGAACTCGCTGCCAGCGCCGCGGATGGTGCACTGGCGGTCATCGGCTTCCAACTGTATCTCGACATCGTTCAGCTCGCGCACGATGCCCAGCAGGTGTTCGGCTTTTATGACGGCTTCCCCGGGCCGCTCGATGGCCAGGGCAGGCACCTGCAGACGGAGTGCCGCCTCGCCGTCGGTGGCGCAGACTTCCAGCACGTCGTTTGCGGCCGTCAGATGGCCGCAGGCCTGGATAGGCTTGGGCGTACGGCCGCTTGTCAGCGAGCTGATCGCCGTCAGGGCGTCCTGAAACTCCTGTCGGGGTAGTCTCGTTTTCATTTGCTCTGGACCTACCTGCTCGGTTTGCGCCTTGTGTTCGTGCCGGTGGGGGACTCGCGGTTGCACAAGATATCGCCGCCGGCGCACCTGATAGGCACTATATTTTACGTATTTGCGCTATTCACGCCAGTGGTTGGTTGTCTGTCTGGCAGTTAGTCGCAAGGCGCTTCCAAGGGGTTCTTTGTGTTCAACGGCGGTTACAGGGGGGGCGACGGTTTTTATGAAAGCTGGTGGTTGCGTGAGTGCTGGTCGTGAAATGCGTGTATACCACTTCCTCTTGAAGAGAGAGTTTCAGTCGTGTTCATGTGTAAGGCCTGTCGGGCCTGTGTGCAGTGGTAAGGCATCTCTGTAAATGTTTTACTGGCAGGGTTTTAAGGGCGACGGCTAAGTGACGACGGCGGCCTGGGACTTGCCGCAGCTCTGCGCAGGTGGCACAGGCGCAGTCAGGATCCGGGGTGTGTGGGTGGCTGCTGGTGTCACCGGCGCATGGTTCAGTAGTGCTGGGAACGGGGTTGTGATTACATCTGTCACTTGCGTGATTGCAGTTGGCGCGTGAGCAGGGCCAGGGTTTCGGCAGTCTGGCGGTTGGCGATGCGGTCGGCCTCGATGGCGCGTTCGGCGTGCAGGATCGTGGAGTGGTCGCGGCCGTCGAAGTGCATGCCGATTTCCTCGAGGCTGAGGGGGGTCAGTTTACGGGCGAGGTACATAGCGACCTGTCGCGGGAAGCTGACGGAGCGTGTTCGGCGGCGGCCGAGCAGTTCCTGGAGGCGGATGCCGAAGTGTTGGCTCACAACATGGAGGATGTCGCTGACCTGGAGGGGGCGAGTATTTGGTGGTGTGAAGCTGGGCAGGAGTTGGCGGGCGATTTCGACGGTCAGGGGTTGGCCGGAGAGTTGGGTTTCAGTGATGAGCTTGGTTAGTGCGCCTTCGAGGACGCGTATGTTGGACTCAACGCGTTCGGCGACGTAGTCGAGGACCTCGGCGGGGAACTCGCAGCCGCGCAGGCGGGCTTTCTTTTGCAGGATGGCTTGGCGCGTTTCGCGGTTGGGGGGGTCGATCTGGGCTACGAGGCCCCAGTTGAAGCGGCTGACGAGGCGGTCCTCGAGGGTTGGGATTTCGGATGGGGAGCTGTCGGCGGACAGGATGATTTGCCGGCGGCCCTGGTAGAGCACGTTGAAGGTATGGAATAGCTCTTCCTGGCTGGACTCGCGGTTCTGGAGGAACTGGACGTCATCGACGACGAGGGCGTCGGCGAGGCGGACGAGCTGGCGGAATTCCTGGAGGCTGCCGGTTTCGATGGCGCGCACGAAGTCGTTTACGAAGGCTTCGCAGGATACGTAAACAACGTTCATGGCGGGGTTTGAGCGCATGAGGAGTGTGCACGTGGACTGGAGTAGGTGGGTTTTGCCAAGGCCGGAGGCGCCGTGGATGAAGAGCGGGTTGTAGAGGGATCCGGGCTGCGTGCAGGCGGCCTGGCAGGCGGCGTGGGCTAGGCGGTTGGAGGGTCCGACGACGAACTCATCGAAGGTGTAGTCGGCGTCGAGCGGGATCTGTGTAAGAGAGGGAGGGGTGAGTGGCGCGCGGCGTGGCAGCGGTTCGCCGGGCGAAGAGAAGGAGATTGAGACCAAGTGGCCGGTGAGTTCCATGGCGACCTGGGCGAAAGCTTCGAGGCAGTGTTGGCGCAGGTAGTGGACCCACGTGGGGTCCGGGGCGGAGATACGCAACTCGCCAGCTTCGAGTTGGCCGGGTTCGAGGTCATCGAACCAGGCGCGGTAGAGCATTGGGTACTGCGCGCGCACGGCGGACAGCAAGGCTCGCCAGTCAAGATCGTCGCGTTTCAACATGCCGCCAGCTCGAGCTACCCGCGGTGGGGGGCCTTTGGGGGAACGCCACCTAGTCTGTGTGGTCCTCCGTTCCCGGGTCGTCGGCTGCGAGAGACTGCGGCCCCTGCTCGGTAAACAACTCGCGCAGTAGACAGGTCGCGTAGCAGCCGCGCGGGAGAACGAACGAGAGTTCAAGATATGCGCCGCGCTGGTCGGCGCCAAGCCGGATCTCGGCGTTCTCGGGGCGGAAGCGGACAGGTCGGCGGCTGCCTTTGACGCGGTGTGGGCCCTGGTGGAAAGTGGCGCGGGTGAGGTTGGCTTCGGTGAGTAAGCGGGCCTCGATTTCGGCGGCCTGGCCGGCGGGTTCGGTCATGCGGTAACCGAAGAGCGGGCCGGTGGGGCTGATTTCGAAGGCGTCGGCGCGGGGCTGCTCGGCCGGGGCGTCTTCGACGGTGAACACGGCGCCGTTGGCGTGGAGGTAGGCGAGGTCGCCGGGCCAGAGGGATTGGAGGCCGGTGGCGAGGCGGGCGGCGACGACCTGGTTGAACAGGTGGGATTGGTAGGCGGAGACGTAGAGGCGGCGGGTGCCTTTGTCGATGGCGGCGAGTGCGCGGCGTTTGTTGCCGCTGGTGCGTTGGAGGGTGGCGAGTGCGCGGCGTTCGTCGCGGAACATGCCGGGCCAGAGTGAGCGGGCCTGGGTGTAGTGACCTTGGTGGTAGAGGTCGCGGGCGCGGCGGATGGCGCCGTGGTCGAATTCGCCGGGTTGGCCGAGGATGAGGTCGAGGGCGGTGTCGAGGTCGTTGCGCAGGAGGGCCTGGCCGGTCTGCCAGGTGTCGCCGCGGCTGCCGAAGCGTTGGGGGCCGAAGTAGTTGGGGACGCCGTGGGTGGTGAGTGAGGCGAGGGCGGACTGGAGGTCGGTGAGGCGGGTGGTGTGGGTGTTGCGCACGCGGATGAGGAAGCGGTTGCCCTTGAGGTGGCCGAGTCGGAGCTTGTTGCGGTGTTGGGTGACGTCGAGGATGGAGATGCGCGGGAGTTGGATCTGTTGGATGGCGTTGGGGTCGACGTGTTCGAGGGAGAACCACTGGCGGGTGACGGCGCGGGAGTCTTTCATGCCGGCGAAGCCGAGGTCGCGGCGGCGTACGCCCAGGGCGCGGGCGATGTCGTTGGCGGCCTGGGGGGTGGTGAGGCCGGCTTTCTGGACGAGGAAGTAGGTGTGGGTGCCGGAGCCGGCAGCGGGATAGAGCGGGATTTCTTCGACTTGGAAGTCGTCGTAATCGAGTTTGATCTGGCCGTTGGCGGGCGTGAAGTCTTGGAGAGCTCTTGGCAATTCGTGCATGTGTCAGCCGTTTCAGCGGGGTCGCGGGTGGCGACGCCGGGTAGTTTGGCGGAGCGAGGTCCGCGGGTAGTGCGGGGGCGTTGGTGCGGACGGTTCGGCGGAGGCCGGCCGCGCGCGATTATGGTGGGGGTATAAGGATGGGGGCGGCGGGCGTCAACGGGATGTGTTGGGAAGGTGTGGATGAAGGTGGATAGTGTGGAGGGACGGTCGGGGGGCTGTTGTATGTAAGGTTATTCTGGGGTGATAGTTAGGCTGGTGCTGGCCGGGCGGGCTGGGATGATGAAAGGGAGTGTTCTGGGGGGGTTTTCAGATGGGCGGGGCGTGGTATAATATGCGTTGCCGAGTTGGCAGTGCGGGTGTAGCTCAGTGGTAGAGCGTCACGTTGCCAACGTGAATGTCGTGGGTTCAAGTCCCATCACCCGCTTTGAGGTTTAGTGCGATAGGGGTGTGGGGGGCGATGGCGGTGCTGCTGGGGGGAGGATTTACCTATCGCGTTATTATCGGCGGTCTGTGAGTGGCGTGATGGCGCGGTGTTGCGCGGGACGGATGAGCATGGTGAAGCGACCATTGGTCGTCGGGATCGGGGAGTTGCTGTGGGACTGTTTTCCCGACTCGCAGCGGCCGGGGGGCGCGCCGGCCAACGTCGCGTTCCACGCCGGGCAATTGGGTTTGGCGGTGGCGTTGTGTTCGCGCGTGGGGTGTGATGCGGCGGGGGAAGAGCTGGTGGATTTCCTGGCGCGGCGGGGGCTGGACACGCGACTGATTCAGCGCGACCGAGACCGCCCGACTGGGACGGTTACGGTTGCGCTGAGCGAGCCCGAGCGGCCGGCCTATCAAATCCATGAGAATGTTGCGTGGGACCGGTTGGAGTTCACTGCGGAGTGGGGGCGTTGCGCGGCGGCGGCGGCGGCGATCTGTTTTGGGACGCTGGCGCAGCGCTCGGCGAGGAGCCGGGCGACGATCATGAGCATGCTTGACGCGGCCGGCGATGCGTTGCGGGTGTATGACGTGAACCTGCGTGCGCCGTGGTATTCGCGTGAAGTGATTGTGGCGTCGCTGGAACGGGCTGACGTGATTAAGCTGAATGCCGACGAGGCCGGGGAATTGGCGGGGATGTTGGGGTTGGCAGGCGGGACGCCGGCCGAGATTGGTGCCGCGCTGCGGTCGGCCTATCCGCGGGCGCTGGTTTGCATCACGCGTGGGGGGGACGGCTGCCTGGTGATATCGGCTGATGAGTGTGCGGAGCTGCCCGGTTGCCGGGTGGAGGTGGTGGACGCGGTGGGGGCGGGTGATGCGTTCACGGCGGCGTTGACGTATGGTTTGTTGGCGGGCTGGTCGGCGGAGCGGTCGGCGGCGTTTGCGAACGAGGTTGGAGCGCTGGTGGCGACACGGGCGGGCGCGATGCCAGTGTTGGAGGATGAGCTGGCGGTCCGGCGGGCGCGGTTCGGGGAGGCGCCGTGGTCTCAGGGTTGATCGGCGGTCGCGTCGGCGCGCCTGGGCCGGGTGGTGTTCTTGGCTCGGGCGGTGGGCGAGAGTTGCTCCAATTCGCGGTCGGCGACCTCGATAGTCGTGTCGCCCTGGCAGGCCAGGTAGGCGGCGACGTATGAGGCGGCGCTCCAGGCCTGGTACGCCTTGCCCATCGGGCAGCCGGTGACGCCGTGGGCCCACTCGGTGAATTCCCACTCGCGGTCGAGTCCTTCGCGGCACAGCGCGGCCAGGGACAGGAGGGCCTGCTCGGCCAAGGCGTCTTTTTGGAGTCGTTTGAGGAAGCGGACCCACAGGCCGCCGACGAAGGGCCAGATGCCGCCGTTGTGGTAGTGATGCGGGAGGTTCTGGAGATTGACGAGGAAGTAGTCGCGCCAGTCGGGGTCGCCCGGTCGGACGGCGGGATAGAGCACCTGGACGGGGCGCGGGCGATCGATGCCGACGCCGCGCAGGAAGCGGAGGACGCGGTCGGCCCGCTCGGCGCTGATGACGCCGTAGAGGTAGGCCATGATGTTCGCGAGCACATCGCAGCGCCAGGAGAAGCCGAAGGGTGTGATCTGGGCGAGGAGGTAACGAGTGCGGCCGAGGTTGTACTGGGTTTCGGCGAAGGACTCGATGCTGTCGCGTACGGTCTCGGGCGTGGGCCAGAATTGCTGGTTGATCAACTGGTGGATCTGGTTTGCGCGGGTCACGTAGCGGGCGGTCTCGCGTGCGCTGCGGCGGCGCAGCTTGACGAAGTCGACGTTGGCGCGATACCAGAGAATCTCGTCGTACAGGACGTTGTACGAGCGGGGGAAGATATCCATCCAGTCGGAGGCCTCGGGCACTTCCAGCAGGCCGCAGTTGTTGGAGTCGTGCGAGCGGAGCCACTTCATGGTGCGGTGGATGGGGTTGTAGTAGTTTCGGACGAACTCGCTGTCGCCGGTAACCGCGACGTAGTTCCAGGCGGCGATGATGATCCAGAGGGGGCCATCGATGCCGGCGATGTTGCCGGTGCCGCCGTAGACCGGGCGGCCGCTCTCGACCTCGACGTAATTGGGCAGGTGGCCGTCGCGGGACTGGGCGTTCAGGATCGTTTCGAGGGAGCGGCGGCCGCATTGAGTGAGTTCCGGGTCGTTCAGGGGGAGGACCCACATGAGCGTCATGGCGGCGTCGCGCGCCCAGACGCTGGCGTAGTTGCTATGTTGCTCGGCGTCGTGGGTCATGCTGCAAGCACTGAAGCCGCGGAACGTCACGTTCATGCGCAGGACTTCCTTGGCTTTCTCGAACGCCTCGTCGATCAGATGCATCGTGGCGCGATCCTCTGCAGAAGACAGTCGTTACGCCGGCCGGGCGCGCGGCGGCGCCATTCTACCGCCGGCCTGCCGCGCGCGGGATGGGCCGGCGCGGGTTGTTGCCGGGCGGCATGCGCCATCCGGCACGTCAGGCGGTCAGTCTGTGTGTGAGCGAAGCTTGGAGGGGCGTGGCGCGGTGTGCAGGGCTTCGATGCGCACGCGGCAGTCGAAGCGCGACTCCAGATCGGACTTTATACGTTCGAGCGCGCGTTCATAGCCGTCGAGATCGGCCGGCTGACCGGGGACGCGCTCGGGGATGGAGCGTAGGAGATCCGAAGGCGCCGGAGAGCTGTGAGGCGAGGCTATCACCATTACGAAGAGTGTTTCGGCGGGTTGGGCCGGCTGGTGCGGCCCGGCGGCGTGGTCGAGGCGCACGGTGGTCCGGCGGACCAAGCGGGTAAGTTCGCCGGCGTCATCGAGCGGCACAAGCCTGCGCTCATGGCGGTCATCGAAGGCCACCAAGCGGACGTAGCCTGGACGATTCAACTCCAGGCCCAGTTGGAGTTTGCCTCGGTTGGTTGCGGCTGCGCGGACCCGTTCCGCGGTGACAACGAAGCGCTGGATGGTCAATGCTTGCTCACGTGGCATGAGCATGAGTGCGATAACTGCGGCGCACGCCGCGATTCCCATGAAACTGGGCAGAGCTAGTCGCAGAATGCGGCGGTCGCCAATCATTTCGCGGTTGACGTGCGCCCGTAACCGCTCCCGCAGCTCGGGGGGAACTGTCGCCTGGAGTTCATCGTCCGATAGCTCATCGGCGTAGCTGTCCAAAAGGCGTATCAAGTCGCGTTCGTTCATCTGGTCACGCTCACGCATGGTCCACGCCCCGTTGCTTCAGACACTGCAAGAGGCGCTGGTACGCCGCACGCTTATAGTCCCCCGCCGTGCTGTGCATGCTCTCGCGGCCCCACAGGAAAGCGGCCGCCTCGCGCTCGGACATACCGAGGTCATGGATGCAGTGTAGTACCGCATACCACTCCGGCTCCTCATCCCGTAACCGCTCCCGGCAGAGGCGGAGAGCCTGTCTTACCTCATTAGTCAGTGCCGCGGGCGGCTCAAATGGCCGAAAACTTTTCAGGCGGTAGCGTCTTTCCTGGTCCTCAGCCACGCGGATCGCCGCCCCGGTGGCGATCTTCTTGACCCAGTTGGCCAGTTCACCGGCGGTTTCGCCCCGGTATGTCGTCCTGACCCGGAGGCATTGGAGGATGGTCTCGCCCCGTACGTCGGGGAAGTCTTCGAGCGACAAATGGCGGGTGGCTCGAAACCTCCGCATGACTTTGTGAATCAGACGTTCGACCGTCGGCATGGCCTCGGTCACGAGGGCGCCGATGCGATCGTCGGGGCCCCGCAGTGCACCACCGGCCAGTTCGCTGAAGGCGCGCTCGGGGTCGGCGGCTTTGTGCTGAGCGTCAGGCGGGATGGACCGGGCCTCAGTGGGGGAATTCACGACCCGGTAAGCGGAGCAACGCTTGTGTTGGCGATTCCCCAGCATGGCTTACGGCAATTGTAAGACGGCCGGCGAGGCCGCGCATAGTGTCTCCGGGGAAGCGCCGCGGTTTGTTTCGGGCTGCGAGTACATTATGGGGCGGTCTCTCTGGGCACGGCGCGGGTGGCGCCGCCGTACTTGAACCATGCAGAGCAGGTGCCCTCGCTGCTGACCATGCAGGGTCCGACGGGGTCGAGCGGCGTGCAGGCGGTTCCAAACAGCGTGCACTCGGCCGGCGTGGCCTTGCCCTGGATTACCTCCCCGCAGCGGCAGGCGGGATGGTCGCGGTCGGGTCCGATCGTGAGGCCGAAGCGTTCGACGGCGTCGAAGCGGCGATAGGCGGGCGCCAGGCCGAGGCCGCTGTTGGGGATGGTGCCGAGGGCGCGCCAGGGTGTGTCGATGGGTTCGAAGACGCGTTCGAGGAGGGCCAGTGCGGTGTGGTTGCCGTGCGGGCTGACGACGGCGGCGTAGACGTTTTCGAGTTCGCAGCATCCTTCGACGAGCTGCCGGACCAGACCGGTGAGGCCGCGGAGGACCTGTTCCGGCTCGAAACCCGCGACGACACAGGACTTACGGTGCTGGTTGACGATGGGCTGGTAGGCGTTTGCTCCGATGATGACGCTGACATGGCCGGGGCAGAGGAAGCCGTCGAGCGGGACGTCGCCCGCTGATAGCAGGGCCATCATCGCCGGTACGACGAGCTTGTGGCACATCAGTACGGAGAAGTTGGCGAGATTGGCGCGGTCGGCCTCGAGGATGGCGACGGCGGTGGCGGGCGCGGTTGTTTCGAAGCCGACGGCAAGGAATACGACTGTCCGGTCGGGGTTGTCGCGGGCGAGTTGGAGGGCGGTGCGGGTCGAGTTGACGACGCGCACGTCGGCGCCGGCGGCCCGACGTAGTTCGAGGCTGCCGTGGTCGCCGGGGACGCGGACCATGTCGCCGTAAGTGGCGATGATTACGCCCGGGCGGTCGGCCAAGGCAATGGCGGCGTCGATGTGTCGCTGGGCGGTGACGCAGACGGGGCAGCCGGGACCGCTCACGAGGCGCAGGTTGTCGGGCAGCAACGACCGTAGACCGCTACGGAAGATGGAGACTGTGTGTGTGCCGCAGACTTCCATGAACTGTGCCCGGCGGCCGAGGCGCCGGCACCAGTCATGAAGCTCCTGCTGTAACTCGGCCACGGCGGCGGTCATGGGGCGGTTCCGGGTGTGTCTTCGTCGCCGGCGGGTTGGCCTGTTGAGTCGCCGAAGGCTTGCTGCAGGTAGTCCCAGGTCTCGCGGGCCTCGGCTTCGTCGAGTTGGGTGATGGCGAAGCCGGCGTGGACGAGCACCCAGTCGCCGATGCCAGCCTCCGGTGTTAGGGCCGTGCTGACCTTGAGGCGATTGCCCTGCAAATCGACGACGGCCTCGCCTTCGTACTTCTCGATGATCTTTCCGGGGACTGCCAGGCACATGGGCGCGACTCCGCAGGTTCCGGCTCAGTGGTTGGCATGCGCGACCGGCTCGGCCAGCCGCCAAGCCGCCACGAAGGCCTGGCCGAGTGCGACGCCGCCGTCGCCGCTCGGCACCAGTTGATGATATCGCACGACCAGCCGGGCCGCTTCCAGGAGTTCGACGAGACGTGCCAGGAGCCGGCGATTGGCGAAGCAGCCGCCGGAGAGGGCGACGGTGCCGATTCCGGTCTGCTCGCAGGCATGGATGGCCGCGTCGGAGAGGAGTCGGGCGAGGGTCTCGTGGAAGCGGGCGGCGCTAACGGGGACGGGCTCGCCGGCTTGTTGGGCCGCCACGAGGGCACGGACCGTGGGGGCGAGCGACAAGAGCAGGCGGCCGGGTTCGTTGGTGATCGTGTAGGGGTAGGACTCGCACGGCCCGTTGGCGGCCGCGGATTCGAGCGTCATGGCGGCTTCGGCCTCGTGGCGATTGCGGCCGCACAGACCCAGAAGGTAGCTGACGGCGTCGAAGACGCGGCCGAGGCTTGAAGTTGGGGGCGTGTTGAGGCCGACGGCAAGTTGCTGTGCGCCGGCACGCAGGGTCTGGGCTGATGGTGCACCGGGCACGTCGCGCGGCAGCGTGTCGATCCAGGCATCGCCGGTGCTTTGGTGGAGCAGGGCGGCGGCAGGTCGCCAGGTCTCGATGGCGGCGGTGTCGGCGCCGATGAGCGGGAAGTAGTCCAGGTGGCCGAGGCGCTCGAACTGGGCGCGCTCGCAGCGGAGGACTTCGCAGCCCCAGGTGGCGCCGTCGGTGCCGTAGCCGGTGCCGTCGCAGGAGAGGCCGATTATCGGTCCGGCGTGGTTGCACTCGGCCATGACGGCGGCGATGTGGGCGTGGTGATGCTGGACGGCCAGGGTTGGGCAGTCGAGTCCGCGTGCGTAGGTAGTTGAGAGATAGCGCGGGTGGAGGTCGTGCGCGACCAGGTGGGGGGCGAAGTCGTAGAGTTCGCGCAGGCGTTCGATGGCCTGGACGAAATGGCGGTAGGCGTCGGCGTTACCCAGGTCGCCCAGGTGCTCGCTGACAATGGCTTCGCCGCGTGTCAGCAGGCAGACGGTGGACTTGAGCTCGGGTCCGACGGCGAGGATGCGGCGATAGCGCAGGGCGTGCAGTTCGCCGGTGGGGGCGAAGCCGGCCAGGCGGATGGGTTGCGGGGCGTAGCCGCGGGCGCGCCGGATGGGGATGGCTTGGTCGCGGAAGGTGAAGGCGACTGAATCGTCGATGGGGCGGAAGATGTCGCGATTGTGCGTCAGGAATGCGTCGGCGACGTCGCGCAGCTCGCGCAGGGCGTCGTCGTCGCGGTAGGTCAGGGGTTGGCCGGAGAGGTTGGCCGACGTCATCACGAGCGGCCCGAGCCCGTGGGCGAAGAGCAGGTGGTGCACGGGTGCGTAGGGGAGCATCAGGCCGAAGGTGTCGCACTCGGGGGCGATGCCGGCGGCGAGGCCGTGTCCGGCGGCCTGGGGGGCGAGGACGATGGGCGCGGCCGGGCTCGAAAGTGCATCTGCGTCCGCGGGGGTGAGATGGCAGAGGCGGCGTGCGGCGGCCAGTGACGGCACCATGATGGCTAAGGGTTTGCCGTCGCGGAGTTTGCGCTCGCGCAGTCGCGTGACGGTTTCTTCCAGGTCGGCCCGGCAGGCGAGGTGGTAGCCGCCGATGCCCTTGATGGCGAGGATGCCGCCGGCGGCCAGAAGCTGTGCCGCGGCCCGGACCGGATCCGCGTCGTCCGCGACAGGATTGTCAGGGGGCGGCTTGATGCGGTGGAAGGCGAGTTGCGGGCCGCAGACGGGGCAGGCGTTGGGCTGAGCGTGGAAGCGGCGGTCGGCCGGGTCGGCATACTCGCGGGCGCAGGCCGGGCACATCTGGAAGACGGCCATCGTGGTGGCCGGGCGGTCGTAAGGCACGGTCTGAATGATCGAGTAGCGCGGGCCGCAGTTCGTGCAGTTGATGAAGGCGTAGCCGTGGCGGCGATCGGCGGGGTCGGCGAGTTCGCGCAGGCAGTCGGGGCAGGTGGCGGCGTCGGGGGTGACTTCCGGGCGTGTGCGCGCATCCGATTGTGACGTCTGGATTTCGAAGCCGATTCTGCCGGTGGGGGCGATATCGCGGCGGCGGTAGTCGCTGATGCGGGCGAGTGGTGGGAGCTCGGCGCGGAGGCGGCGTTCGAAGGTGGCGAGGTGTTCGGGAGTGCCTTCGATCTCGATGATGGCGCCGTTGCTGTTGTTAGCGACGTGGCCGGCCAGGCGCAATGAGGTTGCCAGGCGGTATACGAAGGGGCGGAAGCCGACGCCCTGGACCTGGCCGCGCAAGTCCAGGCGGCGGCGGACGTTCTCGGTTGGTGCGGGGGCCATGCCGGGCAACCTCTTGATGCAGAGAGGTTACGCTGAGTTTCGCAGGAGGCAACCGGGCGGGGGGTGATATGGGCAGGGTGGATCAAATGAAAGCAGGAGCCGGGCGGGACTTGGGCACCGCGGTTTCCTCCTCCTCAATCCTCGCGGTCCCGCCGACTCCTGCTATGCCCGCTGCCGAGTCACCGTTGCGAACAAAATCGACCCCGATGCCGCAGGTCGATGCGCCCAGGTAGACCGCTCCCGGTGGTGTTGGCACCGGTGCGCCGCCGGCTGGGCCGGGGCGTGTTAGCGTTCCCTTTCGATCGGGTGACAGGGTAGCGCGCGTTGCTCTTCGTGTTATTATATGAATCCGACGTGGCGAATGGCAAACGCGGGTTGGATAGCTGTTGATATGGATGAGTGGTGGGCGAATAGCGCTGTCCATGGCGGTGAAACTACCGGACGAGGGCCAGGTGGTCCCATAACGGCAGGTCGCGGCCGTCTTGGCTGCGCGGGGGGGGAGCGTGGGCGCGGCGTCTTGGCGCGCTGCGGAAGTGACTGGGTGGTGACATGAACGCGGACGGCAGCGCCCAGGGAACTCGCAATCGCGTCGTGCTGGCACACGGGGGCGGGGGCGAGTTGATGGCGCAACTGATCCGTGAGCATCTGGTCCCGCCGATCCAGAATGAGCTGCTGGCCCCCCTTGCCGATGGCGCGGTGTTGCCCTGGCCGGCGGGCGGGCTGGTCTTCACGACTGATTCGTACGTGGTTACGCCGCTGGAGTTCCCCGGGGGGGATATTGGCCGGCTGGCGGTGGCCGGTACGGTGAACGACTTGGCGGTGATGGGGGCGACGCCGATCGCGTTGAGCGTGGGCCTGATCATTGAAGAGGGATTGCTGTTCGACGTGCTGGATCGGGTGATGACGTCGATTGGGGCGACGGCCCGGGAGGCGGGCGTGAGTATCGTGACTGGTGACACGAAGGTCATTGAGCGGCGGCGGTCGGACAGTGCCGGGATGGCGGGGCGGCCGGACGGGATGTTCATCAACACGGCGGGGGTTGGTCGGCTGCGGTCGGGCGTCAACCTGGCGGTTGGGCGGTGTGCGGCGGGGGATGTCGTGTTTGTGACGGGCACGTTGGCGGATCACGGCCTGACGGTCATGTCGGTGCGCAATGGCATCGAGTTTGAGACGGAGCTGCGGACTGACGCGGCGCCGCTGAACGGGCTGGTGGCCGCGCTGTTGGATAGCGGGGCGGATGTGAAGTTCCTGCGTGACGCGACGCGGGGCGGGGTGGCGGGCGTGCTGGCGGATGTGAGCGGCGCGACGGGCCTGAGCATCGAGGTGTTTGAGGAGCACCTGCCGATCTCGGCGACGGCGCGGCACGCGGCGGAGATGCTCGGTCTGGACCCGATCACGGTGGCGAATGAGGGCAAGATCGTGGGGGTGGTGGCGGAGCAGGATGTGGAGCGGGCGCTGGCGGTGCTGCGGGAGCACCCGCTGGGACGTCAGGCGGCCCGGATTGGGCGGCTGACGCCGGCCGCGCCGGCGCTGGTGGAGCTGGTGACGCGGGCGGGTGGTCGGCGCGTCGTGCAGCGGCCGTACGGAGAGGAGCTGCCGCGGATCTGCTAGGGGCGGGGCGCGACTTGCGTGACGCGGCGGCGCGGTGGGCTTGGGGTAGCCGGCTTGATAGGACAGTTCCGGCTGGGTACGCTGAAACTGTGAGCGCTCTCAAGGGTGGCGGAACAGGGAGCCAACCAGCCGCCCCTGGGATGGGTAGAGCATCTGGTTTCTCGTTATCAGTAAGGAGTGACCTGCGCCCCGGGCTCACGAACCGTGCCGCCTGCGTGCCAGATGATGTTGGCCGCAGGCGGCCGTTTTTGTGCGCTGTCGGTTGTCGTTGCTGGAGAGGTGGCCGGGGGACGAGCGGGTGGTTGCGGCGTGGCCGGTGGGGTTTGATAATGCGGTCATGAGCCGCGGTGCGGGTCGGGAGAGGCTTTACCATGGCCAGAAGGGTGGTTGGACAGCGGCGGACCGCACAGCGAGAGGCGATAGCGGAGGTGATCCGCGCGGCGCGCGGTCCGCTGACGATCGGGCAGATTCACGACCGGGCGCGGCGGCGGAGCCCGATGCTGGGGTTGGCGACTGTGTATCGGACGGTGAAGCTGCTGCTGGCCGACGACCTGGCGCATGCGGTCATAATGTCGGATGGTGAAACACGTTACGAATCTGCCCATCTTGGACATCACCATCATTTCCACTGCGGCGGCTGTGGGAGCGTGTTCGACCTGCCGGGCTGTCCGTTGCCGATAGCGGATGGGACGGTTTTGCCGGAGGGGTTTGTCGTGATGGGTCACGAGGTGACGCTGCACGGGCGGTGTCCGGCGTGCGTGAAGCAAGCTAGGCTGCGGGGGCAGCGGCGCAGGTAAGTTGGTTGTCGAGCGTTACGGCTGGGCAGTCCGACGGCCGGCCGGTGTGGGCGCGTGGACGTGATCGCGGCGCTATTCGCCGGCGGGCCAGTAGTAGTTCTGCACGTACTCGGCGACCATGCGGTGGGCGCTGAAGGGGGCGCAGATGGACTTCATGGATGCGACGACTCGGCGGAGCCAGCGGCGGGGTAGTCCGCTGCGGTCGCGGTCGTAGAAGGCCGGGACGATTTCCTGTTCGAGCAGGTCGTAGAGGGCCGCAGCGTCGTGGCGATTCTGGAGCGTGGTGTTGCGCTGGGGTTGGCGTGTGCCGATCGCCCAGCCGTTCGTTCGGCTGTGCGCCTCGGCCCACCAGCCATCGAGGATGGAGCAGTTGAGGCCGGCGTTGAGGGGTGGCTTCATGCCGCTGGTGCCGGAGGCCTCAAGCGGCGGGATGGGGGTGTTGAGCCAGAGGTCGCAGCCGGAGGTGAGGAGCCGGCCGACCTGCATATCGTAGTCTTCGAGCAGCACGACGCGGCCGCGGAAGGCGGGGCGGTGGGCGAAGCGGTGAAGCTGGCGGGCGAGGGCCTGGCCTTCCTTGTCGCGCGGGTGGGCCTTGCCGGCGAAGATGAGCTGCACGGGGCGGTCGGAGTCGGCGAGGAGTGCCGCGAGCCGCTTGGGATCGCTGAATATCAGGGTAGCACGCTTGTAGGTGGCGAAACGCCGGGCGAAGCCGATGGTGAGGGCGTTTTCGTCGAGCGTCTCGTAGGCTGCCAGGAGTTCGGTGGCATCGACGCCGCGGCGGCGCGCCTGGTCGAGCAGGCGTTGCCGGACGAAGTGTACGAGCTGCCGGCGGAGTTGGCAGCGGGCCTGCCAGAGGGCGGCGGGTGGGATGCGGTCGGCGCGCTGCCAGCAATCGTGGTCGGGACCGGCGCCGAGCCAGCGCGGCTTGAGGTGGCGGCGATAGAGCGGTTCGATTTCCGGCGCAAGCCAGGTCTGGGGGTGGACGCCGTTGGTGACGTGGCCGATTGGGACGTCCGCGGGGCGCTCGGCGCCGTAGACGTTGACCCACATTTCGCGGGAGACCTCGCCGTGACGCCGCGATACGCCGTTGCAGCGCTCGCTGAGGCCGAGGGCGAGCACGGTCATGCAGAACGGCTCGGCCTGGTCATCGGGGTTTTCGCGGCCCATTGCGAGGAACTCGTGCGGCAGGAGCTCGAGGTTTTCGGCTAGCGGAGCCAGGTAGCGCATGACGAGTCGCGGTGGGAAGCGGTCGTGGCCGGCGGGCACGGGGGTGTGAGTCGTGAAGACGGTCGATGCCCAGACGCGCTCTTCGGCGTGGTCGAAGGTCAGGCCGGAGTGGCAGAGGTTCCGCAGGCGTTCGAGGGTGCAGAAGGCGGCGTGGCCCTCGTTCAGGTGGAAGACGGAGGGCTGGATGTCGAGCTGGTCGAGGGCGCGCACGCCGCCGATGCCGAGGACGATTTCCTGTCGGATGCGCATGTCTTCGTTGCCGCCGTAGAGGTGGCGTGTGATGGCGCGGTCGGCGGGGCGGTTTTCGGGTAGGTCGGTGTCGAGGAGGTAGAGGGGGACGCGGCCGATCTGGGCGTGCCAGATGCGGGCGTGGATTTCGCGTTGGCCGAGGGGGACCGTTACGTGCTGGCCGGTGTCGCTGATCGGCAGCCGGCTGAAGTCGTGCTCCGGGTAGGCGACCTGGGTATGGCCGTCGCGGTCGAAGCTGTGCTGGTAGTAGCCGCAGCGGTAGAGCAATCCGACGGCCACGAGCGGGACGCCGAGGTCGGAGGCGGATTTGAGGTGGTCGCCGGCCAGGACGCCCAGGCCGCCGGCGTATTGGGGCAGGCACTCGTGCAGGCCGAACTCGGCGCAGAAATACGCGACTGATAGCCGCTTTTGGCGCGGGGCGGCGGTGCGTTTGAACCACGTTTTGGCGCGCAGGTAGGCGGCCAATTGTTGCTCGCAGGCGTGCACGTGGTTGGCCAGGGTCGCATCCGTGCTGATGTCACGCATGCGGCTGGGCGGCAGGTGGGCTAGCAGTTCGATGGGGTTATGGTTGACCGCGTCCCACAGTTCGGGATGCAGGGCGGCGAAGAGGCGCTGGGGCTCGGAGTTCCAGGTCCACCACAGGTTGCGTGCCAGCGCGTCGATGCGGCCCAGCAGATCGCCGGCGGAGGTAGTGGAGCGGCGCTGTCCGGTCGCTTTCTTGTGTTGTGACATGGGAAACGTCCTCCTGTGTGGTCGCGGTTTAGCGACGCCAGCGGTCGTAGGCGGCCGCCAGATCGCGCAAGCGGTCTGCAAGTTGATCGGTCAGGCAGCCGGGCGGGGCGCGCCACTCCCAGTTGCCGGTGGGTGTGCCGGGTTGGTTCATGCGGGCCGCTCGGCCGAGTCCCAGGATGTCCTGGAGCGGGATGATGGCGGTGTTGGCGACGGAGGCGTGCGCGAGGCGGATGATATCCCAGTGGATCTCGCGGCCGCTGGTGCCCGTGTAGCGCAGCACGCGCTCGTATGGCGACACTTCGCCGCTGCGTTGTTGTCGGGCGTCGGCCCGCAGCGCCTCGAACCAGGCGACGGTGGTGTCGTTGTCGTGTGTGCCGGGGTAGACGACGCACTCACGCGGGTAGCTGTGCGGCTGGTTGTAGCGGTCGCCCGCGTCGTTGCCGAAGGCGAAGTGCAATAGCCGCATGCCGGGGAAGCCGTAGCGTTCGCGCAGGGCGGTGGCCGCGGGTGTCACGACGCCGAGGTCCTCGGCAATGATCTCGACCCGACCGAGTTTGCGCCGGACGGTGGCGAGTAACTCGGCTCCGGGCGTTCGCATCCAGCGGCCGTGGCGGGCGGTGCGGGCCCGGCCCGAGACCGCCCAGACGCGGTGGAAGCCGAGGAAATGATCAACGCGGACGGCGTCGAACTGGGCGAATGTGCGGCGCAGGCGGGCCAGCCACCAGGCGAAGCCGGTGGCGCGGTGGCGCGGCCAGCGGTAGTGCGGGTGGCCCCAGAGTTGGCCGCTGCGGCTGAAGTAGTCTGGCGGTACGCCGGAGACGACTCTGGGTCGCCCGTCGGCGTCGAGTTGGAACAGCTCGCGGTGGGCCCAGACGTCGGCGCTGTCGTGGGCGACGAAGATGGGGACGTCGCCGATGAGACCAACGCCGCGCGCGTTGGCGTAGCGGCGCAGGGCCTGCCACTGGCGGTGGAACTGGAACTGGCAGAACTGCTCGAACGCGATTTCGTCGGCGAGTTCGGTGCGGGCGCGGCGCAGGGCGGCGGGTTGGCGAAGGCGGAGGGCGCGCGGCCAGTGGAGCCATTCGCGCGCGCCGTGCGCGCGGCGCAGGGCGGCGTACAGGGCGTAGTCGTCGAGCCAGTCGCGCTCGTCGTTACAGAACTGCTCGAGGGCGGCCGGCGCGCGTTTACGGCCCTGGGAAGCGGCGTAGGCTTTGCGCAGCCGGGCCAGACGGAATTGTGTGACGGCGGGGTAGGCGACGCGCATGCTGCGGAGCGCGCTTGTGGCCGTCAGGTCGCCAGGGTTCAGCAGTCCCTCTTCGGCGAGGCGATCGAGGCTGATGAGCAGCGGGCCGCCGGCGAAGGCCGAACGGGCGCTGTAGGGCGAGTTGCCGGGTCCGGGCGGTCCGACGGGGAGCATCTGCCACCAGCGTTGCCCGGCGGCGGCGAGGAAATCCACGAAGCGCTGGGCGGGTGGGCCGAGGTCGCCGCTGCCGTGCGGTCCGGGCAGTGACGTCGGGTGCAGCAGGATTCCGCCGGCTCGCTCGTCGAGGCGAAAACGCGGCGTGCGCACGGTGGTCTCCCGGAACTGGGCCCCTTGATGGGGCGTCATTGGTGGCGCGGCGGCGCGGGTCGGCTGCGGGCACACGCGCCCATCCGGGGGGGATGAAGCGGCGCGGACCGGCGCGCACTGGGCAGCGCACACGGTTAGCGCGTCTTCGGGCCCGGACACTGGTAATAGCGTCGCGTGTGCGCGTCGGCCTGTCCAGTGGTGCGGCTGCGGTTTCCGGTGTCGGCCGGGCCAGCCGGACGTGTGCTACGAAGTGGATGTGGGGCGTGACGGGCCAGGGGCTCCGGCGCTGGCCGGTGGTCGCTTCGCAGTGGCGGGCCGCAGTTTGCCGCGGTATAAGACGGGCAAGCGGCAGCGGGCCGCGATTTGCGCAGCAGGAGTCTCAGCATGACCACAGTTCCACGGCCGCCTGCAACGGGCGGGCTGTCGGGCAGGTGTTGGAATCTCGCGCGGCTCGGGCTGCTCGGCCTGTTGAGCGCGCCGGTCGGCTGTGGCCAGTCCGGGTCGCAGGTGCAGATGGACAGTCCGGAGGTGGCGGCGTATGTCCAACTGGTCATGCCGGCCCGCATCGAGATTCAGCCGCACTGGACGAAGCCGGTGGATTTTACGGGTGACGGGAGCGCCGACGCGCTCGAGGTCATTCTGAAGGCGTACGACGCGACCGGCGATCTGACCAAGATGGTGGGGACGCTGCACGTCGAGTTGTACACGCGGCGGATGGCGAGTGCTGACCGGTTGGCGCAGCGGGTAGCGTTCTGGCCGGTCGAGTTCAACTCGGCGGAGTCGTTGACGCGTCACTGGGACCCGCTAGCGCGGTTTTATTTCCTGCAGGTGAAGCTGGCGGAGGCGCCGCTGCCGGTAGGTCGCTACATTCTGGTGGCGCGTTTGCAGGTTCCGGGGCAGCCGCGGCTGGAAGACGAGTATGAGTTCACGCACGAGGCCGGCGTTGTGCCGCCGGCCAGTCAGCGGCCTTGAGCGCCTGCCCGGCCGGTGGGGCGGGCGGCTGTCACGGCCGCGGCCCGGCGATATAGTACCCATCCTATGAGCGACCAGATTAGTGATCGGAAGGCCAAGCTTGAGAAGATCCGTGCGCTGGGGATCGACCCGTACGGGCGGCGCTTCACGGATGTGCGGCGTCACGCTGAGGTCCGGGCGGCCGGGGAGCGGCTGGCGCTCGCCGCCGGGGAGATCCGGGAGTCGGCGGAGGCGGAGTTTCGGGCGGCGGGGCGGGTGGTCCTGTACCGCGACATTGGTAGCCTGATCTTCCTGACGGTGCGCGACGCCACGGGCGACTTGCAGTACGGCTTGTCGAAGAAGATGGTGGGGGCGGAGCAGTTCAAGCTGGCCAAGCTGTTGGACCTGGGGGACCTGGTGGGCGGCGACGGCCGGCTGGGCCGCACCAAGACGGGCGAGCTGACGTTGTGGGTGACGGAGCTGACGCTGCTGAGCAAGGCCCTGCGCCCGCCGCCGGAGAAATGGCACGGCCTGACGGACGTGGAAGCCCGCTATCGGCGGCGTTACGTGGATTTGTTCAGCAACCCGGAGGCGCGGGCGGTTTTTGTCCGGCGTGCGGCGATCATCGACTATTTTCGGCGGAAGCTGCAGGAGCGCGGGTTTGTGGAGGTTGAGACGCCAGTGCTGCAGCCGATTTACGGGGGCGCGGCGGCCCGGCCGTTCCTGACGCACCACAATACGCTGGACATGCAGCTCTATTTGCGGATCTCGCCGGAGCTGTATTTGAAGCGTTGCCTGGTGGGCGGGCTGGAGCGCGTGTTCGAGTTCGCGCGCTGTTTCCGCAACGAGGGCATCAGCCCGCGGCACAACCCTGAGTTCAGCATGCTGGAGCTGTACCAGGCCTACGGCGACTACCACGACATGATGGAGTTGTGCGAGGAGTTGATTGGGGGTGCGGCCCGCGACGTGCTTGGGGCGACGGCGATCGAGTTCGGCGGCCGCGTGATCGACTATGCGACGCCGTGGCGGCGGTTGAAGTATGCGGACGCGTTTGCCGAGCATGTCGGGCTGGCGCTTGGTGAGCTGGCGGCGATTCGAGGCCGGGCGCGTGAGCTGGGCTACGACGAGGCGCGGCTGGACGACGCGGTCGTGATTCATGCGCTGTTCGATCATTACGTCGAGCCGCACCTGGTGAACCCGACGTTTGTGCTGGACTGGCCGGCGGCGCTGTGCCCGCTGACGAAGCGCGACCCGGCCGACCCGGGGACCGCGCTGCGGTTCGAGCTGTTCATCAACGGCATGGAGATCGGCAACGCCTACAGCGAGCTGAATGATCCGGCGGTGCAGCGGGAGACGTTCAGCCGGCAGTTGCGCGGCGAAGAGCAGGAAACCATGGCGGTCATGGATGAGGACTTCGTCACGGCGCTCGAGTATGGCATGCCGCCGGCCGGCGGGCTGGGCATCGGCATTGACCGCGCGGTCATGCTGTTGACGGGCTGCCAGAGCATTCGCGATGTGCTGTTGTTCCCGCTGCAGAAGCCGCAGGCGGAGGGCCCAGCCGATGGGCCGGAGGCCGACGGTTGGTAGTGGTGCGCCCGGCGCGCGGCGGCGCGGCCGACCCGACGATACGCAGGCTGACCGGGGCAGGAGTCCGCAAGGCGACCCGTGTATAAGCTCTTCCTGACACTCCGCTACCTGCGCAAGCGGCGCATCGTGTACTTTGCGATTGCGGCGGTGACGCTGTGCGTGGCGATGGTGCTGATCGTGCTGTCGGTGATGGGCGGCTGGCTGGACATGGTGATGCAGCAGGCCCGCGGGCTGCTGGGGGACATCGTGGTTGACAACAAGGCTTACGCCGGTTTTCCGCTGTACCAGGAGTTCATTGACGAGATCGGCACGTGGCCGGAGATTGTGGCGGCCACGCCGGTGATCTACTCGTACGGGCTGTTCTATTTCAAGCAGACTGAGCAGAGCGGGATGGTGCGGGTGGTGGGGATCCGGCTGCCGGATGTCTACGAGGTCAACGCGTTCAAGGATAGTCTGTTTTACGAGCACTACTACCCGGAGACGACGCACCTGGGCGAGCAACAGCAGCCGCTGTGGGGATTTGACATAGACGGCCCGCCCCTGACGTTAGCGGATGCGACCGGCGAGACGTTCCAGGCCTATGGGCACGCGTTGCCGCCCCCCTACCAGGAGGCGCTGGAGCGGGCGCGGCGCGCGTACGCGGCCGCGCGGCCGGGCGGTGCTGATCCGGTGCTGCGCGACCCGGATTCGCCGGACACGCCGCTGAACGAGGAGCGGGCCCGTTACGGCCTGCCGCCGATCCCGGGCTGGTATCGCCAGAATCTGGCCGAGCCGCGGGCCGCGCTGCAGGGCGACGCGCTGCCGGGGTTGATCTTCGGCCGCGACATCGTGGCCCGGCGGCTCTCGGACGGGCGCTACGATCGCTATTATCCGCGCGGCATGCTCGCGACGCTGACGCTGATGGCGACGTCGATCCACGCGCAGGTGGACCCGATTCCGATCAAGCAGGCATTCCGCTACGTGGACGACTCGCGCACGGGGGTCTTTGATATCGACTCGCAGCATGTCTACTGTGACTTCCAGCGCTTGCAGGACCTGTTGCGCATGGGGCCGGCGGAGCGCGTGAACGACGCGGGCGAGGTTATCGGCAGCGCGCCGGCGCGCTGTTCGCAGATCCAGATCAAGGTGGCGCCGGGGGCCGCCACGCCGGCGCGGCTCAGTGCCCTGACCACGCGGCTCGAGGAGTTGTACCACAGTTACCTGGACGACGAGCGTTTCGAGCTGGACTTCACCGAGCGCCAGCTTGTGGGCCGGGTGAGCGCCATGACGTGGCAGGAGTCGCAGGCGCACATTTTCGCGCCGGTGCAGAAGGAGAAGGCGCTGGTCACGATCCTGTTCGGCATCATCTCGCTGGTGGCGGTGGCGCTGATTCTCTGCATCCTGTACATGATCGTGCTGCAGAAGACGCGCGACATCGGCATCGTCAAGGCGATCGGCGGGTCTACGGGCGGCGTGGCGCTGATCTTCGTGCTGTATGGGGCGGCGGTGGGCGTGACGGGGGCGGCGCTGGGCACGATGCTGGGCGTGGTTTTCGTGACGAACATCAACGAGATCCAGGATTTCCTGATAGCGCTGAACCCGGCGTGGCGCGTGTGGGATTTGCAGGTCTACTCGTTTGACCGTATTCCGAGCGCGGTCAATGTGCCGGACGCGGTTTTCGTGGCGTTGGCGGCCGTGGCGGCGGCGACGCTGGGTTCGCTGGTGGCGGCGTTGCGCGCGGGCTTCATGCACCCGGTGGAGGCGCTGCGGCATGAGTGAGGCCCTGCTGGAAGCCCGGGGCATCGGGAAGGTCTTTCCCATGGGGCGGACCAGGCTGGAGGTGCTGCGTGGCTGCGAGCTGCGCGTCGCGCCGGGCGAGTTCGTCGCGATCATGGGCAAGTCCGGCAGCGGCAAGAGCACTTTGCTGCATATTCTGGGCGCGCTCGATGTGCCGACGGCCGGTGAGGTGCTGTTGGACGGCACGCCGACATTTGCGGCGGAGTCGGGAGTCGCGCGCCTGGCGGCCCGGCTGGATCAACTGGCGGAACCGGTGCAGCGGGGCATCATGTTCGTGCTGAAGTATCTGCTGCTGGCGACGCTGTGGGCGTGCCTGCTGCTGATTCTGGCATTCCCTTTCCTGGTGTTGTACTTGTCGCCGGCCCTGACGATTCCGCTGTTCGCGGTGGGCGGTGTCGCCGCGGCGACCGCGGGGCTGGCCCTGCTACTGGCCGGACTACTGCTGGTGCGCCTGCTGCTGGTGCACCTGGCGGAGCGGCGCCAGGTGGGCTTGCGGCGGCGTGTTTTCGGCTTCGTATTTCAGTTCTATCACTTGCTGCCCGAGTTGAACGTGCTGGAGAACGTCACGATCAGCCGCATGACGGAGTGCGGCATGCTGGGCTGGTTCAGGCGGCGCGGGAGCGCCCGCCGGCAGGCCCGCGAGGTGCTCGAGCGCGTGGGGCTGGGGGAGCGGCTCAAGCATCGCCCGCAGGAGCTATCTGGCGGCGAGTGTCAGCGCGTGGCCCTGGCCCGGGCGCTGGTGCACCGGCCGCGCATCCTGCTGGCTGATGAGCCGACCGGCAACCTCGACGCGGAGGCGGGCCGGAACATCATGGGTTTGCTGGCCCGGCTGCATCGTGAGGGTCAGACCATTGTCATGGTGACGCACGATGACAGCGTGGCCGCGTACGCCGATCGCGTGCTGTTGCTGGCTGACGGTCGGCTGCAGGCGGCGCGGTTGGCTTGAGGGCGGGGGGGGGTTGCGCCACGGGCGGTAGACAACACGCCTGGCGCCGGGGACACTAGCGTGATCCTGGAGATCCGGCTGCAGGGCGGCGTACAGCGGCGCCCCCGGGCGTATGGAGCGCCGGCCAGCGGCCGCGGGTGCACGTCATGGAACCCCGTCCGACCGTGAGACTGATTGGCACCAGCCGCGCGCAGCAGCGCGTGCTCGAATGGTGCGCGCGCGTCGCGCCTACGCGGGCGACCGTGCTGATCATGGGTGAGACCGGCACGGGTAAGGAGCTGGTCGCGCAGCTCATTCATCAGCAGAGTCCGCGGCGCGACCGGCCGCTGATCGCCTGTCATTGCGCGGCGGTGCCGGAGGGGCTGCTGGAGAGCGAGCTGTTCGGGCATGAACGGGGGGCATTCACGGGCGCGGCCGCGCCGCGGGCGGGACTTTTTGAGCGCGCGCACGGCGGGTCGCTGCTGCTGGATGAGGTCGGGGACATTCCCATGGCGGCGCAGGCCAAGCTGCTGCGTGTGCTGCAGGAGCGGCGTTTTCAGCGCCTGGGGGCGGCGTATTCGCAGGAATCCGACGTGCGCATCATCGCCACGACCCGGCATGATCTGCTGGCGCGGGCCCGCCGGGGTCAGTTTCGGGAAGACCTGTACTACCGGCTGAATGTGTTTCCGATCCACGTGCCGCCGCTGCGTGAGCGGCGCGAGGACATCCTGCCGCTGGCCCGGCACTTTCTGGAGAGCGCGGCGCGGCGGAACCGCTGTCGCCAGTCGGGGATCAGCGACGTGGCGCAGGCCCTGCTGGTGAGCTTCCACTGGCCGGGCAACGTGCGGCAGTTGCAGGCGGTGATCGAGCGGGGGCTGTTGTTGTCGCAAGGGCAGCCGCTGACGGAGCAGGTATTGCCGGTGGAGGTGGTGGCCGGTTCCGTGCCGCCGGCGCACGGGGAGAGCGCCAGCTCGCTGGCCTACGCGCAGCGGCTGATGGTGGCGCGGGCCCTGCACGAACACCGTTGGAACCACGCGTTGGCGGCGGCCGACCTGGGCATCAGCGTGCACGTGTTGCGCCAGATGGTGGCGCGCTACGGACTGCGACGGGCGTAGGAAGTTGGGCGCGGGCGGGGGGGCGCCTGCGGGGCCGGTGGTTTCAGCGCGTTGGGCCGGGGGCGTCCGGCGGGTCGAACGGGAACCAGACGGTGAAGGTGCTGCCTTTGTTGGGGCGCGAGTGCACCTCGACCTTACCGCCGTGCGCGTGGACGATGTGGTTGACGATCGCCAGCCCCAGGCCGGAACCGCGGGTTTGGCGCACGCGCGTGTCTTCGGCGCGGAAGAACGTGTCGCCCAAGCGCTGCAGTTGCGCGCGGGTCATGCCGATGCCGTGGTCCTCAACCGCGATGACGACCAGGCCGCCGTCGCGGGTCACGGAGAGGCGCACGTAGCGGCCGTCGCCGCCGTAGCGAAAGGCGTTCTGGAGCAGGTTCACGACGACTTGCTGGACGGCGGCGGCATCGGCCTGAATTACCGGCAGGTCGGGGGCGATTTCCAGGACGCGCTCGAAGCCGGCGGCGGCGAACTGTGGCTCGAAGAGGGTCCAGGCCTGGCGGACGACGTCAGCCAGCCGGCAGTGGCCGAATTCATAGTGTTTGCGGCCGGACTCGATGCGGCTGAAGTCGAGGATGCTGTCGAGCAGCAGGCTGAGGCGCTCGGCCTCGCGCGTGATTGTCGCATGGTAGGAGCTGACGCGCTCGGGGTCGCGCACGCGGCCGTCCTGGAGTGTTTCGGCCAGGAGGCGGATCATGGCCAGGGGCGTCTTCAGTTCGTGGCTGACGTCGGCGACGAAGCGGCGTTGCAGGCGCACCAGTTCGCGCTGGCGCGCCACGGCCCGCAGCATCATCCACAACGCGACGGCCCAGGCCCCGGCCGTGCCGGCGGCCGTGACGATGACGAGGGTGGTGCGACGGGCGGCACGGGACGCGAGTTGGGCCTGGACTTGCGCACTTGGCACGAGTACGGCGCCGCCGAAGGGTTCGCCCAGTTCGCACAGGATGCGGCCGGGTCGGGGTCCGCCGGCCACCTGCCAGACGGCGTCCGGCTCGGCGGCCCAGTATTCCGCCAGCAGGTCGCCGGCGCGGACGGCCAGGGCGAGGCAGTCGCCGGCGGGGTCCTGCCAGAGCGGGGCGATCAGGCCGCCGGTTCCGTCCGGTCGGGTGCGCAGGAAGCTGAGCTCTGACCCGGTGTCAGTGGGGGTGCCGGCGGCGCAGCGGGCCGCGCTGGCGGTCGCCAAGTCCGGCACGGCTGAGCGCACAAGCGCCCGCTGCTCCAGCTCGTGCAGGCGTGTATCCAGGTGTGCTGCGGCGTCGTCGGTGAGCAGTGGGGCGGCGCGGCGGCGCAGCAGGCGCACTTCGGCGGGGCTGTAGCGGGCCGGGTGGCCGGCAGCCATTTCGTCGAGCATTGACGCGAGTAGATCGGTGGCCGGCTGGAACTCGCCGGCGGCCAGGAGGCAGGCGATGCGCTCGGCCTCGGGCTCGAAGGCGTAGCGTGCCAGCCCCGGCGTGGCGCGCAGCGTCTGTGCGGCTTGGGCGTACAAGCGCGCCGCGGCGCGCTCGTCGCCTAGGCGCCGTTGGCAGTCGGCCGCCGCGAGGGCGGCCCGCGCCCGGACTAGTTGGTCGGGGTTGTCGGCGGCGCGCTCAAAGTGTGCCAGGGCTTCGCGGGTTTCCGTTTCGGTGAATTCGGGGTCGTAGCGCAGGGGCGGCCCGTCAACGTCGGCGGGCGGCAGCGGCATCTGCATGGGCGTGATGGGCAGGACGGTGGCGGTCCCTGCGGTAACGACGGCAGCAAAGCACCAGCGGCGGTTTTCGTCGATCCAGCGATCCAGCTCCGCGGTGCCGCCGAGCCGCCGGGCTTCGGTCGCGGCGGTGAAGGCGCGTTCCAGGTCGGCCAGCAGGCGGGTCGAGCGTTCAGCGGCCGCATTGTGGGCGGCGTTGCGCACCTCGGCCCACTCGCGCGCGGACAGTGCCCGGCCCTGTTGGGCGACGGCCCAGACCGTCAGGGCGGTCAGCCCGAGGCTGAGTGCCACGACGAGCACGACGAGATGTCGGTCAGTTCTGTGCCGCACGCAGACCAGTCCTGCGCCGCGCGCCGGCGGTGTGGCTCACGGCTGCTGTTCAGTTTCCGCCGCGGGCGTTTCGGCCGGCGACGATGGCGGGTTGTCTGGCGGGGGCGGCAGCGCGTCCCGGGGGACGCACTGCGGCGCGCCGGCGAGTTGTTCCAGGTGCGCCGTGAGCCGGGCCCGCAGCAGGTCGCACCAGCCCGTCAGGTCAAACGCGTAGCGCGGCTCGAGCAGCAATGGAATCTCGCGATCATGGAGCCGCACCGTCATGATAGTTTTCTGTCCAGGGCCGTGGGAACCGAATACGTATAGTTCCTCGTCGCGCACGTCCAGCCGAAAGCCGAGGCGGGTGTACTCGATTCGCTCCGGCAGCAGCGCCGGCAGGGGAATGCCCAGGAGCCGGCCGGCCAGGCTGGTAAGGAGCCGGCCGTCGACCCAGTTGGGCGCGGGTGCGTCGGCGACGCGGAAGACCGCGTCCAGCGATCGCAAGCGGTTCTCCTCGATGGTGAGGTCCTCGATTACGAGTTGGGCGGAGCCGGAGATGCTGCCGTGTCCGAGCCAGGCGGTGAGCGCTTCCAGTGAGACATTGGAGCAGTGTCCGGAGGCAACCAGGCGGTCAATCCCGTTGAGTGAGAGGTCGGCGTCGCGTACGCGGAGTACGGCGTCACCGCCCACGTCGGTGAGGCCCAGCGGTGCCAGGACATCGCTCAGTACGAGGTCCTTCAGCACTCCGCCGAACCGCAGGCGCCGTGGCCGGCCGTTCTCGAGCGTTAGTTCCTTAAGTTCGATTTCGACGCCGGTGCCGCGCCAGGGCTGCGGTGTCAGGCCGTGGGTGCATTCGGCCAGGCAGATGTTGTGGCAACTGCCGCGCAGGGTGATGCGGCCGCCATTGCGGGTCTCGGAGTAGTGGAGGTCGCCGGTGAATGTGCCGGAGGCGACGTCCGCGCCGGTGAGGTTTGCCAGGCGCAGGACGCGCACCGGCAGCTCCGGCACGCGCAACGTCAGCGCGTCCACGCGAATCCCGCTGTTGTGGGGGGAGAACTTGGCGTTGAGGACTACGGGTTCGGGGGTTTGGTAGGCGTTGAAGACGTTGCAGTGGGCGGTGGCCCAGCCGGTGTGCCGGTCTTCAAAGGAGACGATGCCGGTGGCGCCCTCGAGTGCGCCGTGGAATTCGTCGCGTGCGAGGCGGAGGTCCATGCCGGTGAAGGTGACTTGTTGTGGGCCGTCGGGAGCGAATCCGGGTCTGAGTCCGGCCTCGACGATGTTCCGATAATCCTCGCGTAGCCAGGTGCGAGTGGAGATTTCGCAGGTTCCGCCGCGGATGCTGATGGTGTAAGCGAGGGGGTTTTCGGGCAGCGGCGTCCAGGCGAGGATGGCCTGTTTGCAGAATAGGGCGCGGTCGCGGCGGTCGGGGAGCCAGACGCTGACGTCGCGGAATTCTCGGGCGGCGCGCGATCTGGGGACGACTTGTCCGATGTCGCTTGGGAGGCCGAGGCTGCGGCTTAGTCGGCCGGCACAGCGTTGGCGGTAAGCGTCGCTGCGCAAATACCATGCGTAGGCCAGCGTGGCGGACATAGAGCCGAGGATCAACACAGCCAGGCCGAGGAGCAGCGGAGTCCGGAAGCGCGTCATGGCAGGGATTCTACAGTAATGGGTAGGATACGGGGCTGGGGTGAGCTGGAATATGGGGGTCGGAAGCGCTCCCGGCGGGTGTTGTTCGGCGAGCGGGCCGGGAGTGGGTGAAGGTCCGATTTTAACTCGGCCCCAGAATCTGCCGATTCCCTGGACAGTAGCGGTGGGACCTCGCCGACCGTCGGGCGCCATCCCGTTGTCGACGGGCAGCCGGCGGGCGGTTCGATTGGCGGCGGCGCGACGCCGCGATCGCCAAGGAGCCTGAATATGAAGTTTGTGAGTGTCTGCCTCGCGGCCGTGGTGCTGTTGGCCGGCGGCTGCAATTCCCCCAGTGCGCGGTTGAATGCTCCGCCGCACGGCAAGCCCGACAAGACCCATGAGTTGCAGAGTCTGTACACGCACATGACCGACAACGCCTTGCTGGCGGACATGACGGTCACGGACATTCACTTCATCCCGCACCGCGCCATGCTCAGCCCGCTGGGCGAGGACCGGCTGCGCCGTTTGGCTTCACTGATGGAGACGTACGGCGGGGAGATTCGGTTCAACACGGCGGTAGAGGACGAGAATCTGACGGCGCGGCGCCTTGATGTGGTTGTCGATTTCCTGATGGACGCGGGCATCGACACGGCGGTGGAGGTCGTTGCGGTGGGCATGCCGGGCGGCCGGGGCGTGACGGCGGAAGAAGCCATCCTGATCAAGCGGCACCAGGCTACGTACCAGCCGTGCGCGGCAGGCGACGGCGGGCAGTCGGGGATGAGCCTCGAGTAGTTTAGGAGTGATACCGTGCATAACTGCGCGCTAAGGACGGGTGTGGTGGTACTCGGCGCGATGCTGGCCTGGACGGTGGGCTGTCAGAGTGAAAGCCGGCAGCCGGCGCCCGGAGCCCTGCCGACGGGGCTTGATACGGAAATAGCGCCACGGCTGAATGCGTCCACCTACTTCGCCCACGGGCACCTGCTCGAGCGGCAAGGCAGTTGCGAGCGTGCCTGCGAGCAGTATCGCAAGGCGCTGGAGCTGTCGCCGAACTTCCTTTCGGCCCGCAATCGTCTGGGCATTGCGCTGAACAAGCTGGGTCGCCACGCGGAAGCTTCGGCGCATTTTCGAACGGCCATTCGCGACAATCCGACCGAGGCGTACCTGTACAACAACCTTGGTTTCAGCCTGTATCTGGAGGGGCGCTATGACGCGGCGGAGGAAGGGCTGCGGCAGGCGTTGGAGCTTGATCCGAACTATGGCCGGGCGCGGATGAACCGCGGGGTGGTTCTGGCGCGGCTGGGGCGCTATGACGAGGCGCTGAGCGACTTCACGATCTGCAGCAGCGCGGCGGACGCGTACTACAACCTGGCCGTCATCCAGACTGAGGTGGGTGATTTTGCCGAGGCCGCCCAGACGCTGGAGTTAGCGTTGCAGGCGGACCCGCGGCTGGAAGCCGCCCGGCAGCAGTTGCACCTGGTCGCGCGGTTGGCCGCCGAGGCTGAGGCCGCCGAGCCCGCGTATGCGTCGAATGCAGCGGAGGAAGCCGGCGCACCTTCCGTGGATGCGC
Source organism: uncultured Planctomycetales bacterium (assembly GCA_964550375.1). Classification (GTDB taxonomy): domain Bacteria; phylum Planctomycetota; class Phycisphaerae; order UBA1845; family Fen-1342; genus JAAYXS01. The sequence continues at coordinate 40,489 of CAZJYX010000010.1, forward strand.
TGGGGGGCCCGGATGATGCGTTGCCGATAGAGTGGAGCGGTGCGGACGGGACGGAGACCTCGCCAACGCTGGTGCGGCTGACGCCCAGTGCGTCCGGCGAGGAGCCTACGGGGCCTCCGCTGCCCGAGAGTTCGGCGAGCAATGGCGAGGCGTCTCCGCCGGACGGGGCGCAGCGACTTACGACGCTATCGGACCGGCTGCGCGAGCTCGTGGAGGCCTGGCAGGATGGCCGGCACGAAGACTACAACCGGCTGAAGGCCGAGACGGACCGGCTGCTCGCGGGCTCGACGCCCTAGCCGCTGCCAGACGTGCCGGCGGTCAGGCGTGCGTGGAGCCGGGCGTAGGCGGCAATCACACCAGAGATACTACCCAGCGTTTCCAGCCGGCGGCGCGCTGCTGCGGCGCGCTGACGGGCTGCGGTGCCGCTTTCCAGGACCATCAGCATGGTGCGCGCCGCGGCGAGCGGATCGTCCGGCGGGCATAGCCAGGCGCTGATGCCGTCTTCGAGCAGTTCGCGCACGGCCGGGACATTGCTGGCGACGATCGGGCCGCCGGCGGCCATGGCCCAGACCAGAGCGGTGAGGGGCGCATCGGCCGGGGGCAGGTACACGGCCAGGTCGGCCGCGGCCGGCAGTCTGGCTGAGTCTGCGCATTCGTCCCGGAAGATCACCACGTGCTCGTGTCGGCCGCAGTGTGCCAGTCGTTGGGCGCGGCGCCATTCGTAACCGGCTCCGACCACGCAGAGGCGCACGTCGGGCCGGGGTTTCTCCAGGAGCATGGCGGCCCAGGCGGCGGTGAAGGTGCCGGAGCCGCGTTCGAAGGGTGGCAGCGCCAGCAGCAGCTTCTGGTCAGGGCGGACGCCCAGGTCGGAGCGCAGCCGCTGCCGCCGGGCCGCGTCGATATCGAGAGGGTCGGCGGTCTCCGGGATCACCAGGCAGGTTCTGGCTGAGCGACCGGCGGCGCATAGCCGCTGGGCCGCCAGCTCGGATGCACAGACGATGACGTGCGTTCCGGTGGGCGGGCGCCGCTCCAGTTCGCGCAGCAGGCGGTTCAGGGTATCGCCGGCCTCGGCCTCGATTGTCAGCGGCCAGCGGCGGTCGGCGAGTGCGGCAGCCCAGGTGAGAGCCGTCGGTGACCAGACATGCAGTGCGACGGCACGGCCGTTGCCGGTGTCCAAGGCCGCGACTGCGCGGGCCAGGGCCCGCCGGCGCAGGCAATCCGCAGCCAGCGGCGCGCGGACATGGGCGCAAAGCGGCAGGCGCCGCAGGCGCTCGTCCAGGGGGCCGACGCAGATGACCTTGTGTTGGCAGCCCGCTGTGCTGGTGCGGCACAGCATCTGCAACGTGTGCAGCCGGCCGAGCGAGACGTCCGCCGCCACCAGGTGGAGGATGATGGGGTCGTTGGTAGACATTGGTGCCATTCTCGGTTGCGCGGGGGGGCTTGTCGATGCGACGCCGGATTCCGGGGGTGTGGCTTGGGCGTTGTCCCGCGTGAGGCTGTGCGACCGGGCCTAGTTCTCGCGCGGGCCGCGGCAGAGGCGGTCCCAGTCGGCGCGCACCAGGTGCAGCCCCCAGACGCAGGTTTCGAAATGGGTGCTCAGCTCGTGCAGAAGTGTGGGCGGCGGTTGGTCGTCATGGCCCGACAGTCCGCTGGCGATCTCATAGCCGCGCTGTCCCTGCAAGACGTATTCGCGGAGCCGGTCTACGCCGAAGTGCAGGCGGGCGCGCAGCGTCTCGGGGTAGAGGCCGGTCCAGAAGAGGGCGAAGTCGCCGATGTAGCGGTTGATGAGGCGTTCGCGAATGGCGGGCGGGACGGCGTGTCCGAGATGGGCCTCGGCCTGGAGGCGTGAGATATCGCGGATGACGGCGCCATCGACGTCGCGGATGCGGAAGATCTGATCAACGTGGAGGAAATCGAGCAGCATGCCGGCGACGTAGTCCGTCAGTTCCGGCGCGCAGATTCCGACTTCCGCGATGAACGTCTGCTCGACCATTCCGCGGAACATGCGTTGCAACTCGTCTGCCGGGTTGACGGCATACATGACCTCACCGGTCCAGTCTCGGCGATACGGCTCCTTCGGGCGGCAGGGCCGCTACCAGTATTGTTCGTAATGGGGTCCCGGCTAGGCCACCGCTGATGTCAGAAACGGTCGTATGTGATTGTGTGTCAAGTGTTTATGAAATCGCAAATAAGGGACCGACGGGTTTCTACCAGAAGAAATGCCCGTGGAGCAGGCGGGTTTCGGCCTCGCGCATGTCCATGAGGGCCCACTGGCATGCGGATACGAGGACCTGGAGGCCGACCAGGGTGGCCAGCACGGGGCGGCGGGTTTCCGGACTGGTGAACACGCGGAGTCGTAGGGCGGCGCCCATGAGGAGAAGAGGGACAAAGGGGATCCACAAGCGGGGTGTTTCCATGTTAGTGAAGCCGATTGTCGCGAGGAGCACGATGCCGCTGCCGACGAGCAGGCCGGTTCCCAGAGGTGCGCCGGCTTGTGGCAGACCGGCGCTGCCGGGGCGTTCGGCTGCCAGCCAGAGCCAACCGGCCCACAGCGCCGGCCCGGCGAAGAGCAGGAAGAGAGGCAGGCCGAGCATCTGCCAGGCCAGGGGCATGGCGTCGGGCCCGCGCGTCACCTGGGCTTGGGCCTGGGCGGTGGTCGCCGCAGTTGCCAGGAAGTCAAGCCCGAGTGCAATACGGAGCGCCACCGCTGCGAGTACGGCGCCCGCGAGTGCCGGTAGCAAGCCCGACCGCAGCATGCCGAGGAGCGCGTGGCGGTCGTGTCGGTGGGACCATAGGCCGGCCGCGACGGCGATTGCGGCGAGCCAGACGTGTATCAGGCTCATCATGCCGGCGCAGAGCCACGCCGCCCCGCTCAGCCCGGCCAGCCAGGGCGAGCGTTGCTTGAGCGCCAACAGCCAGAGCCAGAGCGGCACGGTGGCGGTGAGAAGCTGGGCCGGGTCTTTGCCGGGGGTGAACAGCAGTGTCGGTGGACAGAGGAGGACGCACAGACAGAATGCCAGGGCGGCCGGGGGCGCGAGATACAGGCGACCGAGAGCGTACAGAAACGGGCCGGCCGCCAACCACAGGCCGGTCAGCACCCAGGCATAGAGCAGCCCGACGGCCGCCTCGTGTCTGAAGGAGGCCAGTTCCGGCTCGTCCAGGTCGAATTGTGCGCGCAGATAGTCTCCGAGGGGCGTGTGCCACTCGACCAGGCGTCGCAGGCCGTAGGCGATAACCGTTGCGCCGGGGGGATTGCTGATGACGCGGGTGCCGCGCATCTGCTCGGGCGGCAGCGCGGCGCGTAGGGGGAAGTCGGCGAGGTAGTCGCGCAAGTGTTCGAACTGGAAGGCCTCCTTAAGAAAGGCGCCGTCGTGGGAGGGTGACTGCATGTTGAAGGTGTGCTGCATGATGTGGTCGGGTGGGGCAGCGTACGCCCAGACGCCCACGCCGAGGGCTGCCAGCACTGCAATCGCGCTGCCGGCCCGGCGTCGTGGTCGGCGGTTGGAGCCCAGGAGCCATACGCTGATTGCCAGTAGAGCGGCCAAGCCGGCGGCCGGCGGCACGGCGGCGAAGCGCTGCGCGATAACCTCCGGCGGCGAATAGAGATATACGAATCGGTCGGGCAGGCCGAGCGGCACGCGTAGCCCGCACAGCCACATCGTTATTGCCAGAGGTACTATCGCCGACAGCGCCAAGAGCAGCCACGCCCGGCGCGTGGTCGGGCGGGCACGCGCGGGGTGCTTCGGCTGCATAGGTTTGGCGTTATTGGCCACGATCTTCCGCCTGTTCACCCAGTTCCCGCACCTTGGCCATGATAAGCTCGCTGGCCTGCCGCGCTGCCAATCGGTTGCGTGGCCCGGCGCGCAGGGCGGTTAGATCGACGGGCCGGCCGTAGCGCACGCGAATGTTGTGGGGGCGGAGGTAGGCCAGCGGTAGCCGGGGGGCGGGGCTGGCGCCGCTGAGGTGGCACGGAATGACGACGGCGTCCGTGCGCAGGGCCAGGACGCCGACGCCGGTCTTAACGTCGCGGGGTTCCTGTCCGGGCACGGGCAGTGCCCCCTCGGGGAAGATGGCGAGGCAGCCGCCGGCGCGCAGCCGCTGCAAGCTGGATGTCAGGAAGGACTTGGCCGGGCGAGCGCGGTCTACGGGCAGGCAGGCCAGTTGTTGCTGGAACCAGCCGAGGATTGGGAGCCGGTAGTACTCCCGCGCGACGATGAAGCCGGCGAGGCGGTGCGTGCAGGTTGCCAGCACGGCCAGCGGGTCCACGCCGGAGGTGTGGTTCAGTGCCAGGATCACCGGTCCTGAGCGTGGCACGGTGCAGGGGCCGACGCGCTTGGTCCGCAGCCAGAGGTCGGCATAGAAGCGGATGAGGAGCAGCAGCGCCTGGACGATGGCGGGGTGTTCACTGTCCCGTCGGTAGCGCCGCCAGGCGACGAATAGTGCGATTGCCAGCCCGAGGCCGGCTGCGGCCAGCAGCCCGGGCACGTAGGCGTCGATGTAGGGGATTTGCGGCAGCCCGAGGAGGCCGGTTGCGAGGACGATGGCGGCCATGGTGCACATGTCCGTCACGCCAAAGACGCGTCCGCGGCGGGAGTCCGGGACGAAGCGTTGGATGGTCGCCATGATGGTGACGAGCAGGCCCGCGCCGGCCACTCCGACGCCGACCAGGCAGATGCCAGCGGGCACTGCGCCCACCCGCCAGGCGCAGATCTGAGCCAGACAGAACAGCCAGAAGACGCCCGCGGCCAGTGAGAGCAGTACGGCCAGGGAGATGGGCATGGCGGGTCCGATGACGGTCATGATGGCGGCTCCGGTGGCGAGCCCGATGCCGATCAGGCCGCGGTAGACGCCGGCGTCGGCGATGTCGCCGCCGAAGACGTCGCGCACCAGGGCCGGAACGGCTGAGATGACTATGCCGGCGGCAGCCCAGAAGACGGTGCCCAGCAGGATCATCTCGAGCACGCGCCGATGATGGCGGACGTAGCTGAAGCCCGCGCGTACGGGGGCCCAGACGCCGTTCAGGGGGGCGTGCGGCAGGACGCGGGCCCGCGACATGGAAAGGAAGAGCAGCAGGAGTGCGCTGAGCATGAACGTGGCCGCACTCAGCGAGTAGTTCCACCGCAGGCCCCAGTGCTTGACGATCAGGCCGCCCAGGACGGCGCTGAGGATTGTGCCGATCGTGCCGAGGGCGCTGATGAGGGCGTTGGCGCGTACGAGCTGGTCGGTGCGGATCAGGGTCGGCAGCAGGGCCTGTCGGCTGGGGGAGAAGAAGGCGGCCAGGGTGCCGACGAGCAGAAGTGGCAGCACGACGGCGTAGTCGCCCAGGCCGTGCGGTTCGAGCCAGTTGACGAGCCGGCTGACGGTCCAGATCAGGCTGAGCATGAAAGCGGCCCGGAGGATGTCGGTGCCGAACATCGTCCACTTGCGGTTGAAGCGGTCGGCCCACCAGCCGGCCAGGGGTCCGAGGATTACGAAGGGTACGAAGAATCCGAAGGTGATCAGGGCCTGGATGCGGGTGGCGCGTTCGCTGCCGAGGGCGTCCCGCTCGACCAGCAAGGCCATCTCGCTGAGATGATCGGCGACGGCGCTGCAGCCGTAGGCCGCCCAGAGCAACAGGAAGTTGCGGTTGTGGACAAGCCACCGGGGGAGCAGCGCTTCTGCTTTGGGGTCGGCGGTCATGCAAGGGGAATGTACGGACGAGCGCGCGGCCCGTAAACGGGGGCGGGGAAACCCGCGGCAGGCCCGCCACATGGCGTCGGTCCGGGTGTATAAATTGTGGGCAGGTGTCTGACTGAAGTGGAACCCTGGCCGGATAGCGAAGGAGCATGGTTATGCGCGGGAATCGCCGTTGTCGCGAACTGCTGCTGGCCTGGGTTGGGGCCGCAGTGATTTTGCTGCTGATAGGCTGTGACGGTGGCGGTCGTGAGGGTGGTGGCGTCGCGCCGGCGGCGGGGCAGTTGGAGCCAGCCGGCAAGCCAGAACAGGCGCCGCCGGCGACTGCCGGGCCGACTGCGCCGGTGGCCGTTGCGCCGCCGGCAGAGAGTCCCGCGCCGGCTCCGGCTGTGGCTCCTGCGGGAGAGCCCGAGCCGGAGGTCCCGCCGCCACCGCCTGATTATGTTCGCATTCTGGCGGCGCTGGACCCGGCCCGGCCGGCGCGCGTGACGGTGGAGACCAGCCCGCAGAATGATCTGGTTGTAAGCACGCGGAACGTTCGGCTGTTGGAGATTGATCGGGAGCGCGTGCCGCTGAATACTCGCAAGAGCATTGCGTTGCGGCTGGACGGGCAGGTGATTGAGTGGACGGCCGGCTCGACGACGCGGGTCTTCGAGTGCTCGGTCAATGGCGTCTGGCAGTCGGCCCGGCCGGTGAAGCCTTAATGTCGGCACCGGACTGCCCTTATGTCTCGCGGGCCGGGCTGAAGCTGGCGGCGGCGCTGGACGCTTTCGGCGTCGACGTAACGGGGGCGGTGTGCTGTGACCTGGGCAGCCACACCGGGGGGTTCGTGGACTGTCTGTTGCAGCGGGGGGCGGCGCGGGTGCACGCGGTAGATCCGGGTTATGGCATACTGGATTACAAGCTGCGGCGTGATGCGCGCGTGGTGGTGCACGAGCGCACCAATGCCCTGCACTTTGCGTGTCCCGAGTGCTGTGACCTGGTCACCATCGATGTTGGCTGGACGCCGCAGCGGCTGATTCTGCCGCCTGCCGGCCGTTGCCTGGGGCTGGGCGGGCGGGTGATTACGCTGGTCAAGCCGCAGTATGAGGCGCCTAAATCCTGGCTGGAACGGGGTGTAGTGCCGGCGGAGCGGCTGGCGGAGGTGTTGGCGACGTGCCGCACGGATGTGAGCGGGCTTGGGTGGCAGCTTCAGGGTGAGATTGAGAGCCCGCTGCGCGGCCATGGTGGGAATACTGAGTTTCTGTGGCTGCTGGTGCCGGCGGCGGCTAGTTGAAGGCAGTGCGGCGGACGGGCGGTGCCTGGCGAGCTGGTCCTGCGCGGCGGGTTATCTGGTACAATTCCGGGTTATGTCGGGCCAGATTGCAGCCAAATCGTGTCGCCGGCTGCTAGTCGCCATCCCGAACTGGGTGGGCGACGTTGTGCTGGCGAGTCCCACGCTGGCGGCGCTGCGCGCCCACTTCCGGCACGCCCGGATCATCTACCTGCTGCGCCGTTATGTGCACGAGATCGTGGCGGGCTGTGGCTGGCATGACGACGTGGTTTACTGGCCGGAGCAGCGGGGTTGGGCCGGGGTGATGGGCATGCCCCGGCTGGCCGGGCGGTTGAAGGCCGAGCGCTGCGACGCGGCGCTACTGCTGACGAATTCGTTCCGGTCGGCCCTGGCGGTGCGGCTGGCGCGGATCCCGCGGCGGGTGGGCTATGCCCGTGAGGGTCGGGGATGGCTGCTGACCGACCGGCTCCGCCCGCTCAAGCGGGATGGCGAATTCGTGCCGCGGTCGGTGGTGCATTACTACGCGGAGCTGGCCGAGCATGTCGGCTGTCCGGTTTCGGACGGGCAGCCGCGGTTGGCGGCCACGCCGGAGCAGGAGCGGCAGGGGGCGCGGCTGCGTGAGCATTACGGTCTGGATGATGGGCGGCCATACGCGCTGATCAACCCGGGGGCGAAGTTTGGGGCGTCGAAGTGTTGGCTGCCGGAGCGGTTTGCGGCGCTGTGTGACCGGTTGGCGGACGAGCACGGTTTGTGGCCGGTGCTGGTGGGTGCCCCGGGGGAGCATCCGTTGATGCGTGATATCGCGGCCCGGACCGGTCGGCCGGTCGTCTGCTGCGATGATCCGGGCACGACGCTCGGTTCGCTTAAGGTGCTGGTGCGTGGGGCGGCGCTGCTGGTCTGTAACGACACCGGCCCGCGGCACTACGGGATCGCGTTCAACGTGCCGACGGTGACGATCTTCGGCCCGACGCACCAGGAATGGACTGACACGGGTTATCGTGACGAGATCAAGCTGCAGGCGGCGGTCGAATGCGGTCCGTGCCAGTTGCCCAGGTGTCCGCTGGACCTGCGCTGCATGACGGCGATTTCGACGGATGATGTCGTGCGGGCGGCGAACGAGTTGTTGCAGCGCCGGCCGCCGGTGGCGGTGCCGGTCGCGGTGCATGAGGATTAGCCCGATGCTCTGGACCGATCACATCCGGCTTGACCCGGCCTATCGGGCGGCGCTGGAGGCGGCCGGCCTGGCGCGTGTGCCGGACGTGCTGGCGCGGGTGGACGGCAAGGTGGTGGCCTGGAGCCGCACGACCGAGACGACGCACATACCGGGGTTGAACGGCGAACCGGGTTTCTACCTCAAGCGGTACTTCTATCCGACTTGGAAGAAGCGTGTGCGCGGGGCTTTTCGGGGGACGTTTTTTGGGGTGCATCGCGGGCTGGCGGAGTTTCGGGCTTTGCGGAACATGCGGGCGCTGGGGATTTCGGCGGTGCGTCCGGTGGGATATGGCACACGCCGGTGCGGTCATTTCGTCACGGCGTGCTTCCTGATCACGGAGGAGGTGCCGGCGGCCTGCAACCTGACGACTTTTGCGCAGCGTGTGGCGGCGGGCCAGGTGCCGCTGTCGCCGGCCGACCGGTGGGCGCTTATCGCCCGGCTGGCAGAGCAGGTGGCCGGCATGCACGCGGCGGGATTCTCGCATGGGCAGCTCTTCTGGCGGAATGTGCTGCTCAGGACATCGCTCGCGGGTGAGCCGGAGTTCTTCTTTCTGGACGCCCAGCCGCGGCGCTGGCGTCAACTGCGGACGACGTCGAAGTGGTGGCTGTACGAGTTGGCGCACCTGACCGTCTCGGCCTTGCCGTTCACGCGCCGCAGCGACCGGCTGCGCTTTCTGCTGCACTACTCCCAGGTTGCTCGGTTGACGCCCGAACTGCGTGACAGCGCGCGGCGCGTCGCGGCGCTGACGCGCCATTGGCAACAGCATGAGACGCAGCGCATCAAGATGAATCAGCTCTTTGATCAGTGGAATGACCAGCTCGAGCGGGACGCGCCACCGGTCACACCTGCCCCGGACGGGGCCGCCGCGCTGAGTTGCAGCGGTGCGGGAACCCGACCTTGACCCATAGCGCCGCGATCGTGCCGGAGTGGCGTGCGCGGCTGGAAGCCGCCGGCCTGGCGCGCGCTGAAGTGCTGCTCGGCCGCAGCCCGCAAGAGGCGGGACTGGCCGGCTCCTGGCAGCTTCTGAGCAAGGCCGGGCTGGGCGGTCGGCAGCGTTGGCGCTGGGAGTTGCCGGCCGGCGACGGCGGCGCGCCCGCGGTTATGTACGTTAAGCGGTACGCCGGCGGCGGTTGGCAGGGGCTATGGGATCGTGTGCTCCGGCAGGGGGCGCGTTGCAGCCGCGGCCGGTGGGAGTTCGAGCAGTCTGGGCGGCTGCTCAGCGCGGCGATTCCGGCGCCGCCGGCCGTGGCCTTTGGCGAGGATATGCTCGGCGTGCTGGAGCGCCGCAGCGTGGTGATTCTGGCCGCGGTGCCGGGTGACGGGCTGGATCGCGTCTGGAGCGCGGCCGTCGCGCGCGGCGCGGCCGTCACGCGCGGCCTGGCCCGGCATGATCTGGCGGTGCGCCTGGGGCGCTTCGTGTCGGCCTTTCACCAGACGGGTACGTGCCACCGTGATCTGTACCTGTGTCACATTTTCGCCGACCTGGATGAAGGCGGCCGGCGGCCGCCGCGCTTCACGCTCATCGATCTGGCGCGGACATTCCGGCCGCGCTGGCGCCGCTGGCGCTGGATCATCAAGGATCTGGCGCAATTGGACAGTTCGGCGCGGCTGGTGGGCGCGTCGCGGACGGATCGGCTGCGCACGCTGCGTGCTTACCTGGGCCTGGAGCGCGGCGAGGCGCGCGTGCGCTGGTACGCGCGGCGGATCGTGCGCAAGAGCGACTCGATCCTGCGGCGTGAGGCACGCCACGGGCGGTGCTCATGAGAATCGCGATTGTGCAGGAGACTGTTGATACGCAGCGCGGCGGGGCCGAGACTTCGACGCGCGAACTGGCCGGGCACCTGGCGGCGCTGGGGGTTGAAGTCACGGTAGTGCACCGGGGTGAGCGGGCGGCCCCGCTGACTGCCGAGGGCGTAACGTACGTACCGATTGCGGCGCCGGGGTTCAGCCGCGCGCTGCGCACCTACCGTTTCGTGCAGGCGGTGCCGGGCGTATGTCGGGAGTTGCGGTGTGACCTGGTCCACGCGATTACGCCGTGCCTGTGTGCGGATGTTTACCAGCCGCGGGGCGGCACGTTTGCGGAGACGGTGGCGCGCGGGCTGGCGGCGGCGCGGTCGCCGGCGGCGCGTGCGGTGAAGCGGGTGGGGCGGCTGTTCAACGTGCGGCAGCGGTTCCTGCTGCGGCTGGAGCGGACGTTGCTGAGGCGGCGTCCGGCGCGGGTGGTGGTGGCGGCGGTGTCGCGGTACGTGGGCCGGCAGGTAACGGAGGGTTATGGCTTTCCGGCGGAGCGGACGCGCGTCATTTTCAACGGCGTTGACGTGGCACCGCCGGCGGAGGGCGAGCGGGAGCGGCGGCGGCAGGAGCGGCGCAGCGCGCTGGGGCTTGAGGGCAGGGTGCCGCTGGTGCTGTTCGTGGCGCATAACTTCAAGCTGAAGGGTCTTGAGGCGCTGCTGTGCGCGCTGGCTGACCAGGCAGACGCCGGCGCTGAGCCGTGCCACGTGGTGGTGGCCGGGCGCGACCGTCCGGAGCGCTATCGGCGGCTGGCGGGCCGGCTGGGGCTGGGTGAGCGCGTACACTTCGTGGGCGTGCGGACGCCGATCCGGGAGTGGTACGCGGCGGCTGATGTGCTGGCCCACCCGACGTGGTATGACCCGTGCAGCCGGGTGGTCCTGGAGGCGCTGGTGTTGGGCCTGCCGGTTGTCACCACGCGTCTGAACGGGGCGGCGGAGGTGATGGAGCCGGGGCGGCACGGGGAGGTTATCGCGACGCCGGCCGACACGGCTGGGCTGGCGGCGTGCTTGCGGCGTGCTTTGGATCCGGCGGTGGGGGCGGCCTGCCGGGCGGACGCGGCGCGGTTGCATGGTGTGCTGTCGATGGCGCGGCACGCGCGTGAGTTGAAGGCGTTGTATGAGGAGTTGGCGACGCGTTGAGGTCCGGCACGGGCGGGCCGGCGGCTACGGGTAGTGCGCCTCGAACATGGTGGTGAACTGTCCGCTCGACGGCTGCTGTGCCGGCGTGGCGTCGCTGCGCTGCAGGTAGGTAAGGTCCTCATCGCCCCAACTGGCGGCGCGCACTTCGGCCCGCGTGTTCAGTGCCGACAGGCCCTCCAACTGGCTGGCCGGCAGGCGGCGGTTCTCCTGGTCGAACGCGATCAGCACATACGGCTGGAACGGGCAGGGGCGGTTGTGCCGCACGACGACGGCGTAGCGGCCGTCGACCAGCCGCACCTTGGTACCGATGGGGAACGGCTGCACGAGCCGGCCGAACTCCTGCATCAGCAGGTTGTCGTACAGGCGTCGGTGCGGACCGGCGGTCATCTCCCACAAGGCCCGCACGGGCGAGCGCGCCTCCTGGAAAACGTAGGCGGACGTGCCGGCGTCGAACGCGTCGGCGATGCGGGCGATCCGGGTGAACACGTGCAGGCTGTCGGGCGGCATGTGCTTGGGGTAGCCGCGGCCGCAGCAATTTTCGTGGTGACAGCGCACGATCAAGCGGCCGTGTGATGGGAAGCCGCGGGGCAGCAGGTCGACGGCCGTGAGCGGATGTTGCCGCACCTGCCAGCATTCCTCCGACGTCAGTGGCGCTTCGGACGCGTACAGCCCGGCCAGGGGCAGCAGGCCGATGTCCATGAACAGCGTTCCGATGCCCAGGGTGACCGGGTTCAGCATGGCCCGGCTGTCGCGGTAGCGCAGGCGCGTCTGGCGCGCCCGCTCCTCGACGACGTAGTCACGCGCGGACTCGGCCAGCAGCAGGCTCAGGAATACGACGTTGGCGCCGTGTTGGCGCAGGAAGCTTTCCGGTCCGGCGGCCGGGGTCAGCAGGGCCGTGGAGACGGGCTCGCGTGCCAGGTATCCGACGACGTCTTCGATCACGCGACGAAACGGGCTCAGGTCCACGGGGCGCAGGGTTTTGCGCTCGGCGAAGAGGCGGGCCATTTTGCCGAGCACTTCGCTGAGCTGTTCCTGAATCGTCTCGGCGGTTTCGCGCTGGCGGGAGAGGTCCTCGAACTCGACCAGCTCATCGAGGGTCGGGTCGCTGATGCTCAGCATCACTTGCGGGAATCGTTCGCGGAGCAGGGCGATATCGGTCGGCGTCAGTGCCCGGTCGGCGCCCAGCAGTGTGCGACCCTCGTGGGCCAGCCGTTCGCGCAGTTGCATGCCCGGCTCAAGCTCGCTGGTAGGTAGGAGAATCGGCATAGTTAGAGCGTCTCAGCGCCAGTACGCCATGTCTGCCCCGGGCCGGGTTCACGTCTCAGGGTACATCGAACCGGGCGCGGAGTCGGTGTTGCCAATATGCCGGGCGGGCCGCGCCGGGCGTGCGCGGCAAGATGCTATGGGAACCAGGCTATCGGGGGGTCCGCATAACCAGCCGGGGCGCGGCGGCCGGCGGCTCAGGCTGACGGGAGCTGCCGCACGAGCGTGGTCAGGGCGTGCAGGTCGGCGAACTCGTAGTCGGGCTGGTCACGACCGATATCGTGGATGCGCTGGGTGCGGTTGAGCCAGCCGCTGCGCAGGCCGGCGGCCCGGGCGCCGCCGACGTCGCTGTGCAGCGAGTCGCCGACGTGGATGACGCGCTCAGGGCGCCAGCCGGTGCGCTGCAAGGCTTCGGCGAAGATGAGCGGGGCCGGCTTATATGAGCGCACGTCCTCGGATGTCACGACTTCCGCCGGCTGGAGGCCATAGCGCGCCAGACAGGCCAGCAGGTCGGCGCGGTCGGCGTTGGACACGATGCAGATCGGCAGGGGGAAGCTGGTGAAGAACTCGGTTGCTTCCGGCTGCAGGGGTGCCGCGCGCCAGTAGGCGGTCAGTTGGCGCACGTAGGGATATGGATCAATGGTCGTACCGTGGTCGGCCACGGTTGCCCGCAGCGTGCGCGCCTCGACTTCGAAGAGCGTGGCGAACTCGGCGTCGTTGGCGTGGTCCAGGGCCAGGAAGAAGCGCTCGCCCCAGGCGACGCCCAGCGCGCGCGGCGATAGGTCCAGGCCTACTGCCGCGATGACGTCCTGGCAGACGCGCTCGACGGCGGCGCGATCACCGGTGGTGAGCGTGCCGTACATGTCGAGGAGTATGCCGTCCAGCGGCGCGTGCGTTGGACTGCTGCGGCCTAGAGTGTGCACAGGGCGGCCGTCTGTCCCCAGGTGCCGGCGAAGACTAAGTCGCGCAGCGGGCGGCGCTCGCGCGGGGCTTCCTCGCGTACTCGCAGGTCATCCGGCAGCGCGCCCAGGTCGCCCAGATAGCCGACTGCCATGGCGGTGACGGCGTCGAAGTCGCCGGGGATCTCGTAGAGGTCGCGGGCGCGCTCGGCGTCGAAGCCCGCCATGACGTGCGCGTGCAAATCGAGGGTCATGGCCTGGATGATCAGGTTTTCGGTGGCCAGCCCGATATCGTGCCAGGCGTGGGCGTTGGGCTTTCCGTCGTGGGCGAAATGCTGCTGGGCCACGGCCAGGATCAGCACCGGGGCGTGCTGCGCCCAGACCTGGTTGGCCTGGACCAGGCAGCTTAACATGCGTTCGAATTCGCCGGGGTGATCGCGCGTGGCCAGGATGAAGCGCCAGGGCTGGTTGTTGTAACAGGACGGCGCCCAGCGGGCCGCCTCGAACAGCGCGCTGAGCTTGGTGTTTTCGACTGGGCGCTGGGCGAAGGCCCGCGGGCTCCAGCGGCGCGCCAGCAGGTCGTGCAGCGGCGCGCTGGTCTGCGCAGTCTTTTCCATGGTTTACTCCCTATGGTGGCCGCCCTCCGCGGCGGCCGACGCGGCCGGGCTGCCCGCGGACGGTTACTTGCGTGCGGCCAGCAGATGGCCGACGTAGGCCTCGAGTTGCAGCAGGTGGTCGCCGGCCATGCGCGCGACGTCGGCCAGCAGGCCCATGCTGGCCTCCTCCTCGACCTGCTCGTCCACGAACCAGGAGAGGAAGCTGCGCGACGCGTAGTCCTTCTCCTTCTCGGCCAGCGCGACCAAGTCGTTGATCTGCCCGGTCACCTTGCGCTCGTGGGCCAGGGCGGCCTCGATGGCGGCCAGGACGGTCGGCCACTCGAGCGGCGGCGCGGGCAGGGCCGCCAGCTTGACCTGTCCGCCGACTTCGAGCACGTAGTCCAGGATCTTCATGGCGTGCTCGCGCTCCTCCTCGACCTGGGCGCGAAATAGCTTGGACAGCCGATCCAGGCTCTGCTGTGAGAACATGCACGCCATCGACAGATAGATCTGTGACGCGGTGAACTCGTGTGCAATCTGCTCATTGAGCTTGGCATTCATCGCTTCGGAAATCGCCATGTCCTGTGCCTTTCGTTTAAGCAGGTCTACTACGTCCGGCTTGATGTGTCTCCGGCGGCCAGCGCCCGGACCGCCCGGCCGCCCACCTCCTGTAACCGGCTAATTAGAGATTCTATTCCGTTTACTCCGCCATCGCCACTTGGCGGCCGGGTTACGTGCGGCAGAACAAACCCATCAGCTCGTATCCGCGCTCCAGCAGCCACCCGCCCGCCAGCGCCTCGCGCTCGGAGAAGGGGCGACCCTCCACGGCTGCGATGCCGGTGCCGGCCAGGCAGAACGGCGGCGGCTCGGACGAGTGCGCCATCGTGGTGCAGGGCGTGGGATGGTCGGGCACGACGAGTATCCGCCAGTGCTCATGCCGGCGCAGCGCTTCGAGCACGGGGCCCACGACGAGTTCGTCGATCTGCTCGAGCGCCTTGATCTTGGTTTGCCAGTCGCCGGAATGCGCTGCCTCGTCCGGCGCCTCGATATGCACGGCGACCAGGTCGTACTGGTCCAGTGCCGCCACGGCGTAGCGGCCCTTGGCGGCATAGTCCGTGTCCGGCAGGCCGGTGGCGCCCGGCACGGCGATCAGATCCATGCCCATCAGCAGCGCCTGCCCGCGAATGATGTCCACGGCCGTAATCATTGCGCCGCGCAAGCCGAAGCGCTCCACGAACGGATCCAGACGGGCCGGCGGTCCCTCGCCCCACAGCCAGATGTCCGTGACGGGCGGGCGGTCCTGTTCGCGCCGCAGGCGGTTGATCTCGTGGTCGTGCAGCAACGGGCGCGCCCGGTCCATCAGGTCCAGCACGCGCGCCGAGCCGCGGCCACGCGCCCGATGAGCCGCGACCGGCTGGTTGGGAATGTTGTGCGGCGGCGTGCATGAGGGTTGCAGGTCAAACTCGGACCCGCCCGCGGCGATCATCAGGTTGCGATACTGCACGCCGACGTGGAACTTGCAGCGCTCGCCGGCAAACCAGCGGTTCAGGTCGGCGATGAGGCGTTCTGCCTCCGCGTCGGTCGTGTGGCCGCCGGTGTAGTCGCGCAGCACGCCATCCGCGATCGTCACGAAGTTGCAGCGGAAGATCAGCTCATCCGGCCCGGCATGGAGTCCTTTGGCGGCGGCCTCGATAGGCGCCCGGCCGGTGTAGTGGACGTCGGGGTCGTACCCGAAGACGGTGAGCGTCCCCACGTCGGTACCGGGGATGTACCGGGCGGGGCAGGTGACCAGCCGACCCAGGCGGCCGTTTTGCGCGATCCAATCCATGTTTGGCAGGCGGGCGACTTCCAGCGGCGTCCGTCCGTCGAGCTGCGGCAGCGGCTCGTCGGCCGCCCCGTCCGGGAGAATGATTGCGTACTTCATGGTGACTCCGCGCTGTCCACAGCCTTCCGGGCCGTCCCAACGCCTACCTGCCAGC
Organism: uncultured Planctomycetales bacterium; assembly: GCA_964550375.1. Taxonomy (GTDB): domain Bacteria; phylum Planctomycetota; class Phycisphaerae; order UBA1845; family Fen-1342; genus JAAYXS01. Next base: position 56,315 of record CAZJYX010000010.1, read on the forward strand.
CCCAGGATGTTAGACCGACTTACGCGTACCGCAACGGGGCGTGCCGGCCGCCGCGCGCCGGCTTTTTGACAGCGCGCCGGCGCTTTTCGTACAATGGTTGCCACTTGGTGGTCCGCCGCAGCGGGCTGGCTCAGGGCCGACGCTGCTTCCGTGGCGGACTGCCGGACACCTGGTCTTACCTGGTCCAAGAGAACGCAAGTGGCGGCATGGCAGTCACCTTAGCTGAGGCCTGCGAAGCACTTAGGCAGCACGGGCTCGAGCCGGCCCTGGCCGGCGATCCGGGCTTCGTGATCCACGGCGTTGCCACGCTGGAGGAGGCCGGGGAAGGTGACATTTCCTTCCTGGCGAATCCCAAGTACGAGAAGCTGCTGAGCACGACACGGGCCTCTGCGGTGGTGTTGCGCCTGGAGGTGGAAGCTCCGGATCGGCTGAGTCTTATCCGGGTGGCGGACCCGTACGCCGCCATTACGGCGTTGATGGTCAAGCTGCACGGCTATCGCCAACACCCGCAAGTGCCGCGGAACGCCGCTCCGCCCAACATCGCGCCCAGTGCGCACATAGGCGAGCGCGCGACGATTCACCCGGGCGTGACCATCGCCGAGGAGGTCGTGGTCGGCGATGACGCCGTGATCTACCCCGGCTGCTACGTTGGGCCTAAGTGTCGTATTGGCAAGGAGTTGTTGCTGTTTCCCAATGTGGTCATCTATGACGGCACGATCATAGGTGACAGGGTTACGATTCACGCCGGCACGGTCATCGGGAATGATGGGCTGGGGTATGCCCCGGTGGGCGGCAAGTGGGTGAAGATCCCGCAGATCGGCATCGTGGAGATCGGCGACGACGTCGAGATCGGCTCGAACTGCTCGATCGACCGGGCGACGCTGGGCCGGACGCGCATTGCCTCCGGCACGAAGTTCAGCAACCTGATCGCCATTGGACACGGCGCCCAGATTGGGGAGGACTGCCTGTTTGTCGCGCAGGTGGGCATAGCGGGCTCGGCCACCGTTGGGAAGCACGTGACGATGGCGGGCCAGGCGGGCGTGGTGGGGCACATTCGCATCGGCGACAACGCGACGGTTGGGGCGAAGGCCGGCGTGATCAATGATGTTCCGGCGGGGCAGACCGTACTGGGTCAGCCCGCCATGCCGATTCACGACACCAAGCGCCGGGTGGCCTACGAGCTGCGTCTGCCGGAGCTGTTCAAGCAAGTCAAGCGTCAGGAGCAGCGGCTGGCGGAGCTGGAGAAGCTGTTGGAACAGGCTGGCGGCCGATTGCCAGCGGACTAGGCTGGCCAGCGCTGTTATCGGGCGTATTGCGGCTGTGGGAAGCCGTGCAACTCGGGGGCGCCGCCACCACAGCTAAAGATAGGGGCTTCACGGGTCGATGCGCCGACATGGCCAGCGGTCCCGGCGATCGCGCGCCGGTTCACTTGTGGGTTCGGGTGGACAGGCCGACCGTCCGGTTTGTGCCGACTTTCTGTCTTTGCGAACAAGGGCAGCGCGCGCACGGGAGACTGCGATGACCACGTCTGAGGGCACCTGCATGTTTGCGGCCCGGGTAGCGACCGCCGCACCGGCGGGAATCTACGAACGGTGACATGAAGATCACGCTGAAAGTTCGGATCTTTCTGCTGGTGTCGGTGCTGGTCGTGTCGGCCATGGTTGCGCTGACCGGCCTGTTCCTGAAGGACTTTGGCGCTCGGCTCCAGGACGGGTTCGCGGCGCGCGGCGCGATCATCGTCAAGTACTTCGCCCTTGACTGCGTGGAGGGTCTGAGCACGGGCGACACATTTGGCCTGCACCGGACCGTGGCGCGGTTGTTCGAGTTGGATGACGTGGTGTACGCCGGCATCTACGATTGCGCGGGGCTGCGCATCGCCGGTGCGGCTGTGATTCCCGCTGATGAAACTGTGGCCGCGGCCATCGTGGAGCGACCGGCGGCGGTCGTCAGCCGGCGGGCAACGGCGGGCGTTGACGGGAGCGTGCCGGTACTGGATTTCGTTGCCCCGACGGTTGACGAGAACGGCGAGCGCGTCGGGTGGGTGCGGATGGGGCTGAGCCTCGAACGCCTCGACGCGCAGATGCGGAAGGCGGGGGCGCGTGTGGTTCTGCTGCTGGCGGCGTTCGTGGCCGCCGGCTCGGTAGCTTCCTTTCTGGTCGCCAACAGCATCACCAAGCCCATCAGGAGTCTGACGCGGGTGTTCGCGGCGATCGCCGGCGGCGACCTGGACCACGAGATCGGCACGCGGCGCAAGGACGAGATTGGGAGCATGTCGGCGAATGTCGCCGCCATGCGCGATTCCATCCGTCACAAGCTGAAGCTGCTGGAGGCCGAGGCGCTGGTGCGCCGGCAGGCGGAGGAGGAGTTGGCGCGGCATCGCGACAACCTGGAGGAGCTAATCAGGGAGCGCACCGCGGAGCTGGCCGGGGCGAACCTGGAGTTGAAGGCTGAGATCAACGAGCGCCGGCAGGTTCAGGAGCGCCTGAAGACCTCGCTGGACGAGTTGGCGCGGCACAACCAGGCCATGATGGGCCGCGAGAAGCGCATCGCCGAGCTCAAGGCCCAGGTGAACAGGCTGCTGGGGGAGCTGGGGCGCCCGGCGGTCTACGAGGAGGGCAGGCGAACAGCCGCGGAGTTGCCTTACGGCGGTTCGGCCGGGTCGGAGCCCGCGGCCGAACCGACCGCCGGCGCGGCCTGTGTGCTGGCCGGTATCAAGGAGTGGCAGACGCTGCTGGACAGCTACTGCACGTCGGTTGGCATCGCCGCGGCCATCATCGACCTCGAGGGCCGAGTGCTGGTGGGAGCGCGCTGGCAGCGGATCTGCACGCATTTTCACCGGACACATCCGGAGGCTTGTCGGCGCTGTATAGAAAGCGACACGGTCATTGCGAACCAGGTGCGCGCGGGCGAGCGCCCATCAGTGTACACGTGCACGAACGGCCTGACGGACGCGGCCGCGCCGATCATTGTCAACGGCCAGCACGTCGCGAACTTCTTCGTCGGGCAGTTCCTGCTGGACCCGCCGGACGAGGACTTCTTCCGGCGGCAGGCCGCGACGTACGGTTTCCCGGAGGAGGAGTATCTCGCGGCCCTGGCGGATGTGCCCCTGGTGGCGCGCGATAAGCTCGAGTCCATTCTGAGCTTCCTGAGCCAATTCGCCGACTTGTTGGGTTCGATGGAGGTCAACCAGTCCGGCTTGCGGCAGGCCAACGCCGAGCTGCGGGAGAGCCAGGGCGCCCTACTGAGCATCATGGAGGACCTGATCGAGGCGCGCGAACGGGCGGAGGAGTGGGCCCAGGAGGCAGATGGCGCCAACCAGTCCAAGAGCGAGTTCCTGGCCAACATGAGCCACGAGATTCGCACACCGATGACCGCGATTCTGGGGTATGCCGATGTGCTGTTGGAGAGCGGTGACCTGGAGCACGCGCCGCCGGACCGCGTTGCCGCCGTCGAGACGATCAAGCGCAACGGCGAGTACCTGATGCAGATCATCAATGACATTCTCGATCTGTCCAAGATCGAGGCCGGCAAGATGACAATCGAGCGGATCCGCTGCGCGCCGTGTCAGATCATCGCGGAGGTGGCGTCGCTGATGCGCGTGCGCGCTGACGCGAAGGGCCTGGCGCTGGAGATCAAGTATCGCGGGGCGATACCGGAGACCATCGCGACTGATCCGACGCGGCTGCGCCAGGTGCTCATCAACGTCATTGGCAACGCCATCAAGTTCACCGAGGTCGGTGGCGTGCGGCTGCTGGTTGAGCTGACCGGTGACGACGAGCAGCCGCTACTGCAGTTCGACGTGGTGGATACCGGCCTGGGCATGGGCGCCGCGCAGGTCGCCCGGCTGTTCCAGCCGTTTACGCAGGCGGACACGTCCACGACGCGCCGGTTCGGCGGGACCGGTCTGGGCCTGGCGATCAGCAAGCGGCTGGCCCAGGAGCTGGGGGGTGACATTGCACTGGTCGAGACGTCGCAGGGCGGCGGGACGCGTTTCCGCGTCACGGTGGCGACGGGTTCACTGGCGGGCGTGCCGATGGTGGCCGATCCGCTGATGGCCACGACGGTCAGCGGCGGCCTGTCCAAGCCCAAGCCGCGCTCACTAGCGCACGAGTTGGCCGGCGAGACCATTCTTCTGGCGGAGGACGGGCCCGACAATCAGCGGCTGATCGCGCACATTCTCAGGAAAGCCGGGGCCAGCGTGACCGTGGTGGACAACGGCAAGCTGGCGGTTGAGGCGGCGACGCGGGCGCGCGATGCGGGCCGGCCCTTCGACGTCATTCTGATGGACATGCAGATGCCGCAGATGGACGGGTACGAGGCGACGCGTGTGCTGCGCGCGGCCGGTTATGCGGGCACGATCATCGCCCTGACCGCCCATGCCATGGCGAGCGATCGGGAGAAGTGCCGGCAGGCCGGCTGCGACGACTACGCTGCCAAGCCCATTGACCGGGACAAGCTGATCGTGCGCATCAAGGCTGCTTGTCAGCCGGCGGCCGCGGCCCCGGAGGCGCACGGCTGAGCCGCCGGTTACCAGCCGATCACCGACACTTCCGGGAGGCGCAAGCTGCGCAACCTGGCACCGAGCTCCTGCTGTTCCAAGGTTAACCGCTGCAGGGCGCGCTGGGCCTGGTCGCGGGGCAGCTCCACCTCACACGCCCAGCGCTCTGAGAGCTCCAGCAGATTGCGGGCCCGCATGTCTTCCAGGCGGGCTTGCAGCGTCTGCCGGCGCGCCAGGGCGCCGGCCAACTCGATGCTCTTCTGCGCCAGGTCCTGGTTGAGCTTCTCCAGCACGCCGGCCCCCGCGCGGGCAGCCGCGGCCTCCCGCCGCTCCAGCAGTTCAACGCGCGCCAGGGCAACCTGTTCCTGTGCCGCCGTCGTTTCTATCCCGTCTACCACACCTGCTTCATGCATCCGGCCCAAATACTCCACGCGCTGCTCCCGCAGTTCCACAACCTTGGCCATCTCGGCCACCACGGGGCTGGTCTCCACCGCCTCGACAGCGCGTTGACCGATCTTGGCGATCTGCTCGGTGATGGCCTGCTCGGCCGCCGCTAAGCCAGCCAGCGCCAGCTCGGCATCGTTAACGGCAATTCGTGTGAGCCAGGTCGATACATCGCTTGCACCTCGAAACGTTGGCAGGGCCCGGAGAGCGGCCACGAAGACGTCCTGAACGACGTCCGCGACGTCCGCCCGCCAGCCGAGCAGGCGGTAGCACAGCCTTGTAATGCGTGGGGCCTGCTCGGCCACCAAGGCGTCAAACGTGGCTGGCGACGGCGGTAACGGTAGTACTGGGCGGGAGTTATCTGTACATTTGTCGGGCTGTGCCGCCGTCTTCGTCACTCGCCTGCCCACCGTGCTCTCAACCCATTAGACGCGCCGGCCGTCGGATTCTTACAGCCATCGTACGACGAAGTGACGGAGGTGGACACCGGCGGTTGGGGCTGGCGCCGGGCCGGGTGACGATGGCGGGATCGTGCCGGCCGGGCGGGCTGTGGTGGTTGGGCGGGTTGTTATACTGTCGCCGGCGGCTGCGGGATTGGCTTGTGGCCGCACCAGGTGGAAGACGGCGCCCGGCTGCGGGCGCGGCCTGGCACGTTTTGTCTGAGTCCCTGTAGACCCCGAAGTAGCAACTTGCCAACGGAAACATCGTCGCCAGCGCTTCCTGACGCCGCCCCGCTAGGCCTGATCGCGGGCGAGGGCGAGTTCCCCAAGCTGGTGGCGCGCGGGGCCCGGGCGTGCGGGCGGCGGGTGGCGGTGGTGGCGCTGCGCGGCTCGGCGGCGGCCGAGTTGCGGGAGTTGGGTGACTACTTCTGCTGGCGCGGCGTGGTGCAGTTGGGGCGGTGGATCCGGGCGCTTAAGCGGGTGGGCTGTCGTGAAGTCGTCATGGCGGGCCGTGTCCGGAAGTTGGACATGTTCGCCGGCCCGCGCTGGCTGCAGTATTTGCGATACTGGCCGGACCTGACGAGCATACGCGTGTGGTACTATCACGCGCGCGACAAGCGCAACGACTCACTGCTGGGCGCCGTCGCGGATGAACTTGAGCGGCGAGGTCTGATCTTGGTCGATTCGACGAAGTACTGCGCGGATGCGCTGGCACCGGCGGGCGTCTTGACGCCTTGCGAGCCGCCGCGGACCGTGCTGGATGATGCCGACTTCGCGTGGCCGCTGGCCCGGCAGATAGCCGCCCTGGACATCGGTCAGGCGGTCGCGGTGAAGGAGCGCGAGATCATCGCGGTCGAGGCCATCGAAGGGACGGACTTGCTGATCGAGCGGACCGGCGAGCTGTGCCCGGCCGGCGGCTGGACGCTCGTCAAGGTTGCCAAGCCGAACCAGGACATGCGTTTCGACGTGCCCACCATTGGCGTCAACACGATCGAGAAGTTGAAGAAGGCGCGCGCGGCCGGCGTGGTGATCGAGGCCGGCAAGACGTTGATTCTGCAGCGCGCGGAAACGCTGGCGCTGGCGGCCAGGCTGCGTATTGCGGTGATCGGCCGGGCCGACCAGGCTTAGCCGGACGATGCGGCGCTGACGGCGTGTCGGGGACGCCGTACAATCGAATCTGGGTTACGATGGTTGCGGTGTGCGCCGGTGGACGTAATCCGATAGGCGCGGGGGGCTAAAGAGCAGGATGGGACTGGATGGACGACGGCAAGGCACGAGCTGAGGACCAGAGTCTGGCCGAGGACTTGGTATCGGCGTGGCAGGGTTGGCGGTTGAAGCGCTTCCCGCGCCTGATGCGCCGGCGCGTCGAGCAGATTCTGCTGGTGTCGAGCGCGTATGACTCGTTCAGTTTCGAGGAAGACGGGCTGCTGAGCGAGGTGATCTACTCGGAGTATACGGATCTGGGTTTGACGCATGCCCCGCACGTGGCGCGCGTATCGACGGGGGCGGCGGGGCTGGCGATGCTGCGGGAGGACCGCTTCGACCTGGTCATCGCGATGCTGCGCCTGGGCGACATGGACATCTTCCGGTTCACGCAAGCGGTGCGCGAGGCCTCACCCGGCGTGCCGATTGTGCTGCTGGTTTCGAGCAATTGGGAGCTGGCCCGCATCAGTCAGTCGCGCGGCAAGCTGGAGGTGGACGGTGTCTATCTCTGGCACGGGGACACGAAGATGTTCCTGGCGATCATCAAGAGCCTGGAGGATCGCTGGAACGTGGAGCGTGACACCCGCCTGGCCCACGTTGGCTCCATTATCCTGGTCGAGGACTCCGTGCGTTTCCGCTCGTCGCTGCTGCCGATCATGTATAGCGAGCTGGTCAAGCAGACGCGCACGGTCGTGACCGATGGCGTCAACCGACTGCACAAGTTCCTGCGCATGCGGGCCCGGCCCAAGATCCTGGTGGCGGAGACGTACGAAGAGGGCATGGCCTTCTATGACCGCTTTCACGAGTACCTGTTCGGCGTGATTGCCGATGTAAGCTTTCCGCGCGGCGGGCGGCTGGACCCGCAGGCCGGCATCGATTTCATTCGGCGGGTGAAGTCGGACTACCCGGACACGCCGGCGTTGCTGCAATCGTCGGATCTGTCCAATCGGGCGCTGGCGGAGTCCATCGGCGCGCATTTCCTGCACAAGCGTTCGACGACGCTGCTGGAAGATGTGCGCGGGTTCATGCTCAACAACTTCGGCTTCGGTGATTTCGTGTTTCGGATGCCGGATGGGCGCGAGGTTGGGCGGGCGGGCGATCTGCGCACGCTGGCGGCCGTCCTGGAGCGCGTGCCGGCCGAATCACTCGAGCATCACGCCCGGCGCAACCACTTCTCCAACTGGCTGCGGGCGCGCACGGAGTTCGAGCTGGCGCAACGGCTGCGGCCCAAGCGAGTGACGGATTTCCGCAGCGTGGAGTCGATTCGGCAGTACCTGATCAGGGCGTGCCGGGATGCGCTGCGCGCCAATCGCCGTGGCATGGTGGAGGATTTCTCGCGCGACCGATTCGACGCCGGTTGTCGCCTGGCGCGGGTGGGCGGCGGGTCCTTGGGGGGCAAGGCGCGCGGGCTGGCATTCGTGGATGCCCTGCTGGCCGGCACCGACCTGCAAGCCGAGTTCCCGGGGATTGACATCGAGGTGCCCCGCTCGGTCGTGATCGGCACGGACGTGTTCGACGAGTTCCTGGAGAGCAACCGGCTGCGGCTGCCGGCCCTGCGCAGCACGGACGATGAACGGCTCACGCGGGCTTTCCTGGCGGCCCGGCTGCCCGAGCGCGTCATTGGCGATTTGCGCGCCGTGCTGGACGCCGTCCGCACGCCGCTCGCAGTGCGCTCGTCCAGTCTGCTGGAAGACTCGCTCTACCATCCGTTCGCGGGGATCTATGACACGCACATGATCCCGAACAACAGCCCGGACGAGGGCGTGCGGCTGGCGCAGCTCTGCGACGCCATCAGGCTGGTCTACGCGAGCACGTATGCCGGGCGGGCGCGCCGCTACCTGAGCGCCACGCCGCACCGGGCTGAAGAGGAGAAGATGGCGGTGGTGCTGCAGCCGGTGGTGGGGGCGCGGCACGGCCAGCACTACTACCCGGACTTCGCCGGTGTGGCCCGTTCCTTCAATTACTACCCCTATGGTCACATGAAGCCGGCGGACGGGGTGGCCATGGTCGCGCTGGGCTTGGGCAAGCTGGTGCTGGACGGCGAGGCCGGGCTGCGTTTCTCGCCCAGCCACCCGCAGGTTCTGCCGCAGCTTGAACTGGGCGAAGCGTTCCTGAACGAATCGCAGCGCGTCTTCCTGGCGCTGGACCTCAACGCTCCCGACGGCGGCCCGGGGGCCGACCGCGATCGGGCGCTGGTGCGCCTGGATCTGGAGACCGCCCGACGGCATGGCACGCTGGCGTCCGTGGCATCCGTGTGGGTCCGCGAGGAGCAGGCTTTCCACGACGGGCTGAGCCGACCGGGCATCCCCGTCGTGACGTTCACCCACATACTGAAGTCGGGTGTGTTTCCCCTGGCGCCGATACTGAAGCAGTTGCTGCAGATGGGGCAGTCGGGCATGAACCGGCCCGTGGAGATCGAATTCGCCGTGAACCTGGCCAGTGATCCCAAGCAGTTCGCGGTTTTGCAGGTGCGGCCCGCGATGGGTTGCGAGGACGTGCTTGACCGCGTTGAGCTGGGTACCTGCGCCGGCGGCGACGTTTTGTGCTACAGCCCCCGGGCGCTGGGCAACGGCATAATCGATGACGTCCGGGACGTCGTTTACGTCAAGCCGGCGACCTTTGACCCGGGCTTCACGCGCGAGATTGCGGTGGAGATCGGCGGGTTGAACGAAGCGCTGCTGGCGGCCAACTGTCCCTACCTGCTGATCGGGCCCGGCCGCTGGGGCTCATCCACGCTGGCACTGGGCATTCCGGTCAATTGGGGCGACATCTCCGCCGCCCGCGTCATCACGGAGACGACACTGGACAACTACGCCGTCGAGCCCTCGCAGGGCAGCCACTTCTTCCACAACCTGGTTACCTACGGCATCGCCTATCTGGCCGTCGATCCGCACGCGCGGCGCGGCGGCATCGATTGGCCCTGGCTGGAGGCGCAGCCGGCCAGGTACGAGACTGACTACATCCGTCATGTGCGGCTGGCGGAGCCGCTGGAGGTGCGCATCGACGGCAGCACGTCGCAGGCGGTGGTGCTCAAACGCGCCGAGCGGGTTATGCCGGAATGACGATGGCCGGGAGCGGGCCCGCTTGCTTGACACTCCTGCCGGCGGCAATAGAGTGGCCCGGATGATTCAGGGCCGCAGGCAGCAGGCACAGAGCAAGGGCGGCGTGGGTGCGCCCGTGGAGCGAGGACGGCGTTGATGGTTACGCTGCACGCCTACGCCCTGCGCGAGCTGCTCAAGACTTTTGGACTGACGCTCGCCGCCCTGACCGCCGTCTTCACCATGGGCGGCGGCCTCTATAACATCCTGAGCTATGAGGGGGTTAACGCCGGCGATCTTCTCGGCGTGATCCCCATGCTCATCCCGATCGTGATGACGCTGACGATGCCGGTCGCCGCGCTCTTTGCGACGACGATGGTGTACGGGCGGTTGGCGGCGGACAACGAGTTGCAGGCCTGCCGGGCGGCCGGCATCAACATCCATCGGCTCTTCCTGGCGGCCGTGCTGCTGGCGGTCTTCGTGGCGGCCTTCACGCTGCTGTTCGGCGACCTGGTCATCCCCGATTTCATTCACCGCCTCGACCGGTACGCCCGGGCCAACCTGCGCGACATGGCCCTGCAACGCTTCCAGGTCAAAGGTCACGTGCGCTACGAGCCGCGCGGCGAAACCTATCTGCTCACGGCGCGTAGTGCGAAGGTGCCCACGGCCCGCGCCCTGGAAGAACGGGCGCTACCGGTGGCGGACGGCATCAGCTACCTGCTGATCGAAGAGCCCGTATTCCTGCAGATCGATGCGCAGGGCGCGCTGGTGCGCTGTGCCGCGGCCGAATTCGGCCTGTGCCAGTTTGACGGGCGCACGACACCGATCGAGGTTACGCTGTACGTGAAGGAGGGGCGCGATTTTGACGTGCGTGGCCGTAGTGTTCGCCTGGGGCGCCAACCGTTGGGACCCATCCCGGTGCCGATTCCATTCAAGCGGCGGGCGTCGATGGTGGACCTGGCCACACTGGTGCGCTGGCGCGAGCAGCCCTGGGAGACGGACCAGCTCAAGCCGGAGGTGCGCAGTTTCCGGCGTGCCCTTGAGCAACAGCATTTCGCCCAGACGGCCGCCGATCTGATTGCCGCCGGCCGGCCGCTGGTGCTGATCGGCGAGCGTGACAAGCAGTACAGCATCAGTGCGGCCGGCGCCGAGCCGGGTCGGCGCGGTCTGACGCTGACGGGTGTCCGGGTTGAGAAGCTGGCGGCGGACGGACAGGACCCGCTTTACTATGAGGCTCCGGTAGCCCTGCTGACGCCCTGGTCGGTGGACCGGCTGGTCGGGGCGCTGCGCCTTCAGTTGCGGGCTACTGACCAGCCGGTGGTCGAGCACAATCCCCGGGCGCGCGAGTACGCCGCCGGTCGCACGATGACGAGTCTTGCACTGCCGGATCCGCTGCACGTGCCGGATGAGCTGCTGGCGGACATCGGCCGCTTTACTGATGCCGACATCTTCGATCCGGCCGTGGTTCTGCCGACATCGGCGGAACTGGATGAGCAGCGCGCCGGGCTGCAGGTCGAGGCGGGTCGCCAGAGTCGCAAGATGGCGGCGGTCTTCCATTTTCGGCTGGGTTATGCCAGCAGCACCGTGGTTACGGTGCTCATGGCGGCCGTGCTGGGCGTTATTTTCAGAGGGGCCCGGGCGCTGGCGGCCTTCGCGCTAGCGTGTATCCCGCTGGGCACGGTCCTGGTGCTGATGGTGATGGCCCGTTCGCTGGGTGAGAAGGAGGGCACGGAGATTCTCAGTCCGGTCTTCACGTGGGGTGGACTGGGGGCACTGGCGTTGGTGGACGCGCTGATTCTGCGGCTGGGGGTCAGACGCTGACGGAGGTGCCTGCGCGCATGTCGACCATCGACCGCTATCTCGTGGCCGCCTTCCTCCGCAGCTACCTCCTGCTGCTGACCGTCGGTTGCGGTCTGTACATACTCAGCGACCTGCTCGTGAACCTGGACGAGTTCACGGATAACCGCGACCTCAGCTTCGCGGGCGTGCTGTATGCCATCGCGGACTACTACGGCCACAACCTGCCGCTGTATTTCATGCAGCTTGGCGGGCCCGTGCTGGCTTTCGCCGGGGCGTACACGGTGGCCATGCTGCTGCGCAACAACGAGATGACCAGCCTGGTGGCGGCGGGCGTGCCACTGCAGCGGCTGGCGGTGCCGATCCTGCTGTGCGCCGCCTTCCTGGTCGGATTGTGGATGATCAATCGCGAGTTTGTGTTGCCCAATTTCGCCCACATGATCGCCCGGCATCGCAACGACGTCGTGGGCACGCGTGCGCGCGGGATCGACTTCGCGCGCGACGACAACGACGCGATCCTGACCGCCCGCAGCATCAACCTGCGCGCCGGGCGGCTGGAGAACGTCGTCATCGTCGAGCCGCGCAGCCACGGTAGCTACGTGATTCAGGCTGACGCGGCCGTCCACGATCCACAGCGCAAGACCTGGCGTCTGGACGTGGGCCGGCGCATTGTCGAAACCGCTCCCACCGACGTAGAGTCGGGCCAGTTCGGCGTACGCTACGAGCCGGTCAGCGAGTACGCCTTCACCCTGTCACCGGAGGAGTTGGTCCTGCGGCAATCGGCCCAGTGGGCCGGCCTGCTCAGCCTGCGGCAGATGAACGCCCTGCTCAAGAGCCGCAACCTGCCGAACCTGGCCAGTGTGCGGATGAATCGCCACATCTGGCTGACGCAGCCGCTGCTGCAACTGCTGCTGCTGGGGCTGACGCTGCCGTTCTTCCTGACGCGTGAACCCATCAGTGTGCTGGTGGCCGGCGGGCGCGCCCTGCTGCTGACCGGGGCGTTCTTCGGGGTGGCCTTCTGCGCGCACAGCATGACGGCCAGCGACCATGCGGCTCTGGTGGCGTGGATTCCGCTTATAATGTTCGGGCCGGTGGCGGTTCTGCACATGGCCAACGTGAGGACCTGAGCATGGCTCACATCGTGATCATCGAGGACGAGCCGGATCTGGCAATGGGGTTGCGCGACAACCTCGAGTTCGAGCAGCATACCGTCGCCCACGCGCTCAGCGGCGCGGAGGGCGTTGCCCTGGTGGCGCAGCGCCGGCCTGATCTGGTACTGCTGGACATCATGCTGCCGGACATTGATGGCTTCGAAGTGTGCCGGCGGCTGCGCGCCGGCGGAGCCACGATGCCGATTCTGATCCTCAGCGCGCGCAGCCAGGAGATCGACAAGGTTCGCGGGCTCGAGCTGGGCGCTGATGACTACATCACCAAGCCGTTCGGGCTCAAGGAGCTGCTGGCGCGCATTCAGGCCGCGCTGCGTCGGGCGGAGATTCGGGCGGCGGCGCGGACGCAGTTCCGGGTCGGCGACCGCACCGTGGATCTGCTGCACCAGAAAGTCGTTGACTCAGGCGGGGCGGAGGCCCCGCTGGGCTACTACGAAACCGAGATTCTGCGCATGCTTTTCGATCGCCAGGGGACCGCCGTGCCGCGCGTCGATCTGCTGGAGCAAATCTGGGGTGCCGGCGTCTACCCGGCTGATCGCACCGTGGACAACCACATCGTCAGCCTGCGCCGCAAGCTCGAACCGGATCCCAGAAACCCCCAGCACATCCTCACGGCCCACGCGGTGGGCTACAAGCTGGTGCTGTAAGGCCGGCCGCCGGCCGGAGGTCGGCGCGGCGCGAGCAACGGCGCCTTGAGCCGCCGGCGACCGGCCCGCAACGAGATCAACAACTACGTTTCGTCAGGCCGCCGGATGTCGTACTTGCGGAGGCGATAGCGCAGATTGTCGCGGCTGATTCCGAGCACCCGGGCCGCGTGGGACTGGTTCCAGCCGTGTTCGTCCAGGGCCTTCATGATCATCGCGCGCTCATACTCTTCCAGCGAAGACGGGACCTCCTCGGCGGTGGGATAGGCGGCCTGATCGGCGATTCCCGGGGGAAGTTGAGCGGGCTCGATGGTCTGGCCGTCACACAGCAGTACGGCGCGCTCGATCACGTTGCGCAGTTCGCGGATGTTGCCCGGCCAATCATACGCGCGCAGGAGCTGCAGGGTGTCCGGGCCGATTTCCGGGCGGGGTCGGTCGAGTTCCTGGGCCGCCGCGCCGGCGAAGTGCTCCGCCAGGATGGGGATATCAGCCGGCCGCTGCCGCAGCGGCGGCAGCGTGATGGGGAAGACGTTGAGCCGGTAGTACAAGTCTTCCCGAAACGCACCGTGCTCCATGGCCTGGTGCAGGTCGCGGTTGGTGGCGGCGATGATGCGCACGTCGCAGGCGACCGTCTTGACGCCGCCCACGCGCACGAATTCGCGCTCCTGCAGGACGCGCAGCAGCTTCACCTGCGTGGCCAGGCTGATATCGCCGATCTCGTCGAGGAACAGCGTGCCCTGATCGGCCAGTTCGAAGCGGCCGATCTTCTGGCCGACGGCGCCGGTGAAGGCGCCGGCCTCGTGCCCGAACAGCTCGCTCTCCAGCAGTGTCTCGGGCAGTGCCGCGCAGTTGATCGCAATGAACGGGCGCTCGCGTCGCGGGCTGCGCGCGTGTATGGCCCGGGCGGTCAGTTCCTTGCCGGTACCGGTTTCGCCCAGTAGCAGGACGGTGGCGTCCGTGCCGGCGACGCGTTCGACGAGGGCGAGTGCTTCCTGCAAGGCGGGGCTGTCACCTACGATCGTCCCATCCAGCCGGACGCCGGCGCGTAGCCCGCGGTTCTCACGTTTGACGGCTTCGTGCGCCTGGGCGTTGGCCGTGCTGATGGCCGCCAGGTTGGCGAAGATCTGGAGCACGTCGAGATCCCGCTCGGTGAACTGGCCGGGCTGGCGGCGGTTGAGCACCTCGACGACGCCGATGATATTCCCGCGGTAGCGCAGCGGAGCCGCCATCAGGTCGCGCGTGGTGATGCTGGTCTTGTCGTCGATGCCCGCGAAGAAATCTGGATCGCGCCGGGCTTCGCGTACCAGCACGGCTTGGCCGGTGGCGGCGACCCGGCCGGCGATCCCCAGGTCCGCGTCGAACTCCTCGCCGAGCAGGAGAGCACCCTTCTGGCCGGTGGCCGCCCGGAACACGAGTTTACGTCCCAGGCGGTCGAGCAGGAGGACCGAGCTGCCCTCGGCGTGCAGGACGTGGGCGGCCAGGCGGGCGATTTCCTGCAGCGTAGCGTCGGGTTCGAGCGACGCGTTCATGGCGGCTGACGCCTCCAGCAACGCCGCCAGCGCAGCTTCGCCGATCGCTTCGGTCGGCCAGGGGGCGGTGTCGGTCATGGCGCTGCGCTCCGGTGGGCTGCGTTCCTAAAGGGTCGGGGCAACATGGTTTAGGAGCCAGAAGGCCGGCGGCCTGAGCTGCCGGCGAACAGGACCAGCGATTCTGTCGCGCCCGCCGCAGACTCGCAAGTGCCGGCCGGGAGATGTCATATACTGGGGGCTCCGCGAGGCTGCCGGTCGGCAGGGTTGGGCGCGACGGTGCGGACGGTATTATGGACCGTGAGGGTTTCGGCCGGCAGCATCCGATAATGTCGGGCCGGTCACGGCGGCAGTCGGCCGGGCGGTCAGCGCGAATAAGTTCGAACCGTTGTTGTCAGCCGGCGTACTCAGAGAGGATGTTGTGGAAAGCTGTCGAGACGAGGAGCTGTTGGCGCAGTACCTGGCGGGTGATGCCGGCGCCTTCGACTTCCTGGTCCGGCGCTATGCTGATGATCTGCATGGCTTCCTCGTGCGGTTCGTGGGCGACGCCGCGGCGGAAGACCTGGTGCAGGAGACTTTTCTGCAGGTGCATCTGGCGGCCCAATCGTTTGACCCGCAGCGGTCGTTTCGACCCTGGCTCTACACGATTGCGGCCAACAAGGCGCGCGACTTCCTGCGCAGCCGGGCCCGCAAGCATGAGCAGACCCTCGACAGCCCCGGCGTTGACGGCGACGGCCCTTCCGCGGCGCAACTCCTGGCGGCCGATGGACCGTCTGTCGCGGAGGAGCGCGGCGCTGAAGAAACCCGGCAGGCCGTGCGTGCACTAATAGCGAGAATGCCCGAGCATCTGCAGCTCATTTTGATGCTCGGCTATTACCAGAAGTTGGCTTACGCGGAAATCGCGGAGATCCTTGATATACCGGTTGGCACGGTGAAATCTCGGTTGCACGCGGCTGTTACGCGTTTTGCCCGTATGTGGCAAGGGCAGGCGCGCGGCACGACCAGCGGCCGGCCGTGACTACTGAGAACTGGGCAGTGCATATGTCGTCTGAAGATGTGTTTGACTCGCAACTCCTGGATTTGCACTTAGGGCGGCTCAGTCCTGAACAAGAGCTTGATTTGCGTTTGCGGCTGGAGGCCGATGCGCGGCTGGCGGCTCAGCACGAGGCGCTGGCGACCGTTTTTCGGGCCCTGGATACGCAGCGGGTGGCGGCAGCCCCGCCCGGGCTGGCGGCGCGGGTTACGGCGCGGGTTGCGGCCGCCGGTCGGCCGCCGCGCGTGGTGCGCCCGGCTCGAGACCGGGCGGCGCCGTTGGCGGATGCGGCCCCCGTGGTTCTGCGTTTGGGCAGCGCGCGTGACATCGTGGCGGCCGCCGCGATGATCATGCTGATGGTGGGCTTCGCGGTGCCGAGCCTGCTGCACGTGCAGGGTCGCGCACAGCGCATGGGCTGTTCAGCGAACCTGGCGAATCTGGGCATGGGTTTGCAGCAGTACGCCCAGACCTATAACGCCAGCTTGCCGTTCGCCGGCTGGGGTCCGCGGGCTTCCTGGTCGCCGACCAGCGATCCCGGGGCCGTCGTAATGCCTAATCGTCGGCACGTCTACCCGCTGCTGCGCCACGCATTCATTGTGTCCCCCCGGATGTTCGTTTGCCCGGCCCGCGGCGGCGTGCCGATGCCGCCGGAGCAGGTGCGGCAGCGCGACGATTTTCTGCTCTCGGACAACGTGAGTTACGCGTACTTCAACATGGCAGGCGCGCGCCCTTCCCTGCAGGATGACGCGCGCCTGCCCATTATGGCTGACGACAACCCGATGTTTGACGACGGCGTGCCGCTTTTCAGCCGCCTGGGTTTTGGCGACCGGGCCAACCTCAACTCGCGGGCCCACGGTGGGGCCGGGCAGAACATCCTCAGTCTTGACGGCCACGTGCGCTGGTCAACCACGCCCAACGCCGGCGTGAACGGTGACAACATATGGACCCTCCGCGGCGTAGAAGTCTACACCGGGCGGGAGGGTCCGCAGACGCGCGACGATGCCCATCTGATTAAGTGAAGCTCAGCTCTCAGCACCTTCCCGATCTTAGTTAAACCGTCGCTGGTGCGTTGATCTGGCCGCGGCCAGGCCCAGCAGCATCAGCGGCAGGAAGCCGAGCATGCCGGCGCCGCAGAGGGCTACGCCGCCGCCGGGTAACTGGTCGAGGCCGATGCTTGCGCCGAGGGTCTGCGACTCGTTCGGAGGATTGTCGCCGGAGGAATCCGCCAACTCCGGCTTGTCGGGCTGACCGCTCGGAGACGCACCATCATCGGACTGCGCGATGTCCGCCGACGGATCGACGTATTGATCGGCGGGAGCGCCGTCGCCGGGCTGGTCCGGCTGGCCCGCGTCGTGGTCGCCGTCATACCCGTCAGGCCAGGATTCCTCGTCCCAGTCGAAACTGCAGGTGTCCGGCTTGGGAATCAGGTCGAAGCTGGTCGAGGCGGTGAGGCGGTCATTGTCGGAGAGCGTGAAGGCCAGCTCAGTCGCGAGGCTGTACACCTCGCACCCAATGGGGCCGTAACCGACGGTCGGGCTGCTCTGGAAAGCCGAGGCCGTGCCGCCGCTACCGGCAGAGATCAGTGCGATGAGATGCGCGAAGCGCGTACCTGAGTCGGGGTCGCCGTTGTAGTAGGCGCGGAAGATGCCGGTTCCGTCGGCGGGCAGTCCCGATACGCACGAGCCGTCGGAATCGAGGTCGCGCAGCGTGAAGCTGGCGAAAGCCTGCGCCTCGGCCGCGCCGGCCGCCACGGCGGGGAACTCAAGCAGGCCCGAGCGTGCGACCACGTCGATATCGGCCGCGCCGGCACGTATTGACAGGGACAAGTTGATCTTGCCGCAGCGTTGAATCGCGAATTGCAGGCTCTCCAGAACCGCCAGATTCACGCCCCCGTCCGCGATCTGGACCGCGCCGCCGGGATTCCAGGATAGGACCTGAGCATCGGCATCCCATACCAGGTCCGCCCGGGGTACCTCGAGGATGGCGCTCCCGCTGTCCGAACTCACCTCGATACTCAGCGCGGTGGTTGACAAGGCGACGTCGGCCGTCGCGGTTGGGCTCAAAGCCAGGATAAGCGCGCAGATGCCGGCCAGTCCGGCGGCGCGAGCGGCGTTGTGGTGTCTTGCCCAGTTTCGCATGGTGTGCTCCTAAACGTTCGGTGACGAAGCCATGAGCTACTGCCGCGCACGCACGGCACGACCTTCTCGTCGATGGAAGATGTACGCGTCCGCGGAAGGCGAGGCCGCACCAGCGTGAGCGGCGTTCTCGTGGCGTGCTCTCCGCATCACGGCGGAGAGTGTTGTGCCCTGTCACTGCTTACCCTTCTTGCCTATTCTTCGAAACGCCTGGACGAATGGCAAAGAAACCAGACTGCGAGAACACGCTCGTTCTTGAAGTTGCCGGGACTCGGTAGTCTGGGGAATGTGGGTGTTATCGGTGCGGGCGGACGATTGGCGGGCGGGGACAATCCATTACGGGACGTCGGCAGCCTCAATCGCAGGACTCGATTTTCTGCCGTGGCGCTCAACAGTCCGCGGGCAAAGACGCCGTAGCGAGCGCGCGGCAGCGGACGTCAGATGCCGGGGCGTTGCAGGCGTTCGGTGCCAATCGAGCCTGTGCTCACTGGGTGGTGAGTTCGCTGTCGGGCACGCCCAGTAGGCGCGCCAGGCTGGCCAGGTCGAACGGCTTCTCAAGGAACTGAACAGGGGCGTTCTCCGCCGGCGGCTCCGTGGCACCCGCGACCGTCTGTACGGCGCGGACGTCCGCGCTGCGCTGGGCGGCGATACGCCGAATCTCAGCAGCATCGCCGGCCGAGAGCTGGTCGGAGAGCACCAGGGCGGCAAAGCGCTGTCGGCCGGCCAGCCGGGCAGCCGACTCGCGCGAGTCGGCCGTCTGGACGATGAACCACTTGCGCAGATAAGTGGTAATGGACCAGCGCGTCAGATCATTGGCCTCGACGAGCAGGAGGTGTCGGCGGCGTGCAGAACCCGGGCGCACTGCATACCCCCCGTGCGTAGCTGGTCGGTCGCCGGCCATCGTGTGAACACTCCGCGCACTTCCGCACTGCACGCCACGTGCCATTTGGGGCACCCTCGTCACATTGCCCCTGCGACCGCCGCTCGCCACGCCGGGGCGGGGGAGGTCTCCATCGAGCGGCATAGCAGGTCCGAGCCGTGCCGCGTGGTTTGGCGCTGGGCCAAATACCACCGACGATGAGCCATAACCCTCATTTCGGCCATGCGGAGTCTTTAGACTTAGCCGCGGCGGGGTTTCTGGCTTCGGCTGCGCGGTAGGCCGCGCTGGGCGGATGCGGCGTTCCGAACGTAAGTCGATGAACCGCCCGGAGATATTGCCCGGGCCCTTCGCAGAGCGGGCCGCGCAATGTATATTAAGGGGCTATGCCGAGTTTTGACCTCGAGGAGCTGCGCCACTATGTGGGATTCGACGATCAGGACGTCGCCAACTTGCGCGCCCTGGCCCCGCAGGCGGCGCGGCTGTTTCCGGCTGTGCTGGACCGTTTCTATGAAGAAGCCCAGCGGCACGCGGGGGCGCGACAGGTCTTCACTGGCGGTCCGGAACAGATAGCGCGATTGCGGCAATCACTGGCCCAGTGGTTGCAGGCGCTGTTCGGCGGGAAATACGACGAGGAATATTGGCGTCAGCGTGCGCGGATTGGCGCCATCCACGTGCGTGTCGGCCTGCCGCAGCAATACATGTTCGCCGCCATGCAGGTAGTCTGGGAGGAGCTGGAGCACGGAATCCAGCGGCAGGGACTTAAGGATGCTGCCGTCAAGCTGGCCTCGCTGCACAAGCTGCTGACGCTCGAGCTGGCGGTCATGCTGGACAGCTATAAGCAGAGTTACTCCGAGCAGATTCGGCAGACGGAGCGCGAGGCGGTCCAGGAGCGGCTGACGGAGGCCCGGCACCTGGCCCAGATCGGCCACCTGGCGGCTTCGCTGGCGCACGAGATCAAGAACCCCCTGGCCGGTATCAGCGGCGCGATTCAGGTCATCCGCGACTCGATGAAGCCCAACGAGCCGCACCGGCCGATCCTCGATGAGGTTCTGCGACAGGTTATCCGACTGGACGGGACGGTCAAGGATCTGCTGGTATACGCGCGGCCCAAGCCGCCGCGTTTCCGGCCCTGCCGCATCTCGGACATGGTGGCCAGCGTCCTGACGGTGCTGCGCGAGCAGCCGGAGATGCAGCGCGTGCGGCTGGAGTGCGTCAACAGTCAGTCGTTGCCGGCAATCGCGGCGGACGAGAACCAGCTCGAGCAAGTATTGACCAACCTGCTGCTGAATGCGGCCCAGGCTTCGCCGGAGGACGGGTTGGTCCGGCTGACGACGACGGCGCAGGCCGATGGCGTGCGGCTGGCGATTGAGGATCGGGGACACGGGATGGACGAGGAAGTCCGGCGGCAGGCCGCTGAGCCGTTCTTCACGACGAAGGCCAAGGGCACCGGTCTGGGGCTTTCGATCTGCCAGAAGATTGTGGAGACGCATGGGGGGCGGATGACGATCCGGAGCGTGGTGGGCGAGGGCACCGAAGTTGTGGTCGATTTGCCAGCGAAGCCGCCGGCGGCAGGAGGGAACGGCGCATGACGATCCGCGTTCTGGCCGTGGAAGACGAGGCGCTGATCCGCTGGTCGCTGCGGCAGAAGTTTGAGGAGCGCGGCTACCGCGTGACCGAGGCGGCCGACGGCAAGAGCGCGCTGGCGGCGCTGGAGAACGGCATCCACGACCTGATCATGCTGGACTACCGGCTGCCGGACATGACCGGGCTGGACGTGCTGCGCAAGCTGCGGGAGATGGACACCGACGCGGTGGTGATCATGATGACCGCCTACAGCACGATCGAGAGTGCGGTTGAGGCGATCAAGCTGGGGGCCTTCGACTACATCACCAAGCCGTTCCAGATGGACCACCTGATGCTGACGGTGGACAAGGCTTTGGCCACGACGCAGTTGCGGCGGGAGGTGCGCGAGCTACGGCGGCATCTGCAGCAGGAGTTCGGCATCGACTCCATCATCGGGCAGCACCCGACGATGTTGGCGCTGTTCGACATGATCCGGCAGGTGGCCCGGGCGGGCGTGTCCACGGTTTTTCTGCGCGGCGACACCGGCACGGGCAAGGACCTCGTGGCGCGCGTCATTCACCACACGTCGGATCGGACAGCGGCGCCCTTTGTAAATATCACCTGCACGGCCCTGTCGGAGTCGCTGCTGGAGAGCGAGCTGTTCGGGCATGAGCGCGGCGCGTTCACCGATGCGAAGATGCAGAAGAAGGGGCTGTTCGAGTTGGCGGACGGCGGGACGGTCTTCCTGGACGAGGTGGGCGACATGCCGGCGGCGCTGCAGGCCAAGCTGCTGCGCTTCCTGGAGGAGCGGCGCTTCCGGCGGGTGGGCGGGACGAAGGAGATCGGCGTTGACGTGCGCGTGATCGGGGCGACGAACCGCGACCTGGAGAAGGCGATCGAGGAGGGCAAGTTCCGCCGGGACCTGATGTACCGGCTGAACGTGGTGACGATCTACCTGCCGCCGTTGCGGGCGCGGGGCGACGATGTGCGCTTGCTGACCCAGCATTTCGTGATGCGTTACGCGCGCGAGTTCAAGAAGCCGATCACGGGCGTCAGCGACGACGCCTACCAACGGCTGTACCACTACAGTTGGCCCGGCAACGTCCGCGAGCTGCGGAACGTGATTGAGCGGGCCGTGCTGCTGTGCAAGGACGAGACCGTTCGCGGGGAAGACATCGTCCTGGGCCGGGCGGAGATGCAGTCCTCCGAGTGGGACATCGAGAACTTCACGCTGCCGCCGGAGGGCTTCGACTTCGACAAGCTGCGCAAGCTGGAGAGCCACCTGTTGCGGCAGGCGCTGGCGCGGACCAATAACAACCAGACGCAGGCCGCCCGCCTGCTGAACCTCTCGCGCGACCGGCTGCGCTATCGGCTCCAGAAGCACGGCTTGCTGTAGTTCGTGGGGACCGCGCGTGCTATTCGGGCGGGCGCCACTCAGCGGCTTGGGCGGGCCGACCCCAGGCTTCGTACAGTTCCGCCAGGCGCTCGGCGACTTCCCGAGTACGTTCGTACTGCGGGCCGCGCGCGGCGGTCAGGGCCGCGTGGGCTTGCAGCAATACGGCCTCGGCCTGCTCGTACTGTCCCAGCCTCAGCAAGGTCGTGCCGTGAATGGCCTGCAAGACGCCGATGGACCAGTGTCCGGCGGGTAGCGTCCGGGTGGCCAGGTCTACGGCCTGCCGGCCATGCAGTTCGGCCTCAGCGCGGCGGTCCTGCCCCAGCAGGGCCTTGGCCAGGTTGCCGTGCACGGCGGCCGTCTGCGGGTGCTCCTCCCCAAACGCGCGTTGGCAGACGGCCAGGGCCTCGCGATAGAGTTCCTCCGCGCGGCCGTGCTCGCCGCGCCGCATACAGACCTTGGCCAGGTTGTTCAGCGTCGTGCCGACCTGGGAGTGGTCGGGCCCGAGCAGTTCGCGGCGCAGCTCCAGCACCTGGCTGTACAGCTCCTCGGCCTCGTCGAGCCGGTCCTGACGTTCCAGAATGACCGCCAGGTTGCCCAGGCAGGTGACGTAGTCGGGATGGCGCTCGCCCAGCGTGCGGGCATAGATCGGCAGGGCCTGGCGGTGCAACTGCTCGGCGCGGGCCAGGTCGCCGCGCTGCCGGTGGATGGCGCCGAGGTTGTTGAGCGTGGCGGCGATCTGGGCGTGCTCCTCGCCGAGGACGCGACGCTGCAAGGCCAGCGTTTCGCGATAGAGCTGCTCGGCCTCATCATAGCGACCCTGGAAATGCAGCAGCGCGGCGAGGTTGTTGATGGTGGTGGCGAGATCGGCGTCGGCGGCTTTGCGGCGGCGGATGTCCAGTGCGGCACGGTGCAGCGCCTCGGCCTCGCCGTAATCCCCCATGACGTGCATGAGGGTCCCCAGCGTGCTCAGCGTCTTGGCGACCTCGGGGCTGTTGGCGCCATAGATACGCTGATCCAGTTCGAGTGCGCGGCGCAGTTGTTTCCGGGCCGGCTCGTACAGGCCGAGTCGGTAGTAGCTGGTCCCCAGCCGCAAGCGCAACGCTGCCTCCACCTCGGGGTGCTCCGACCACTCGTTGTCGAGCGCGGCGGCGGCCTGGTCCAGAATCTCAAAGACCTTGACGTCGCGGCCCTCCCGGCCGGGCTCGACGGCACCGAGTATCTCACCGATGAAGTAGCTGATGGCGCCGGCCTTGGCGGCCGCGCTGCGGGCCTCGCGCTCGGCGCGCTGGGCACGCACCATGCCGGTGCTGGTGCCGACGATGCCAACTATCAATGCCAAACCCGTGGTCAGCAGGCCCACCACGAGCGCGCGATTGCGCCGCGCGAACTTGCGAAGCTGGTAGATGGCGGTGACCGGCCGGGCGGAGACGGGCTGGTCGGAGAGATAGCGGCGAATGTCGGCGGCCAGGTCGGAGGCGGATTGGTAGCGGTGGCGTTTGTCCTTCTCGAGCGCCTTGCCGACGATCGCCTCGATATCGCCGCGCAGTTCGCGGTTGGCCAAGCGCAGCGGCTCGGGCTCCTCCTCGACGATGGCCCGGGCGGCCTCCGGCAGCGTGCGGCGCGACACATCGACCGGCACGCGGCCGGTCAGCAGCTCGTACAGGATCGCGCCGAGCGTGTAGACGTCCGAGCGCGTGTCGAGTTCGCGCGGGTCGCCGGCGATCTGCTCCGGGCTCATGTAGCCGACGGTGCCGAGCAACTGGCCGACGCTCGTTTGCAGGGTGGCCGCGCGAATGTCGGCGTTCGTGGCGCGCGCCACGCCGAAATCGAGGATCTTGGGCTGGCCGGCCTCGTCCACCAGGATGTTGCCGGGCTTGAGATCACGATGGATCACGCCTTTCTGGTGGGCGTGGTGCAGGGCGTCGCAGATGCGCGCCAGCAGCTCCAGCCGCGCGCGAATGTCCAGACGCTGCGTGTGGGCATACTGCGTCAGCGGCTGGCCCTGGATCAGCTCCATCGCGAAGAAGGGCTGCGGGCCGTAGCCGGCCTCGGCGGTGCCGGCCTCATACACCTGCGCGATGCCGGCGTGCTGCAGCCAGCCCAGCACCTGGCACTCGTGCTCGAAGCGCCTGATTGTCTCCGGCGACTCAACTCCGGGCTTGATAACCTTCAGTGCCACGACGCGGCGGGGATGCTCCTGTTGGGCCCGGTACACGACCCCCATGCCGCCCTCGCCCAGTACGTCGAGGATGCGATACTGGCCGATCTGCTCCGGGTGGCCGATTGCTCGGCGACCGGCGGTGGACGACGTCGCCTGGGGCGCTGAGTCGCGCGCCAGTGACTCGGGGCCGGCCATGACGAAATGCTCGCCCAGCGCGGGCGTCTGCAGGAAAGTCCGGGCCCGCTCGGCGCTGGCCAGCAGCGACTGGACCTCGGCCAGGATCTCCGGATCGTCACCGCAGGCGGCGCGCAGATAATCCGCCTGTTGGGCGGGGTCCGCGTCGCGTGCGGCCAGGAAGATCTCGCGCACGCGCGCATATTGCTCGGGCGTCACGGCTGCGTCCCACTTCCCAGCTCGCGCCGCAGCCAGGCGCGGGCCATGCTCCAATCGCCATCGACCGTGCGCGGCGAGACGCCGATGTACTCGGCCACTTCCTTGAGACTCAGACCGCCGAAGAAGCGCAACTCGACGATCTGGGCCTGGCGGGCGTGCAGGTCGGCCAGGCGTCCCAGGGCCTCGTCCAGTGCCAGCAGATCAATGTCGGTTTCCGGCAGGGCCGCGACGTCGGCATCCAACTGGACGCGCTGATAGCCGCCGCCGCGCTTGGCGCGCTTATGCGTGCGGGCGTGATCGACAAGTATGCGGCGAATGGCCTGGGCGGCGACGGCGAAGAAGTGGGCGCGGTTGCGCCACTCGACGTCGCGTTGGTCGATGAGCCGGACGTAAGCCTCGTGTACGAGGGCGGTTGCCTGCAGCGTATGCCCGGAGCGCTCGCGTCTTAGATAGCTTTCGGCCAGGGCGCGCAGCTCGTCGTAGACCAGCGGCATGAGGCGGTTGACGGCGGATTCATCGCCGGCGCTGGCCCGTTTGAGTATGGTCGTAAGCTGTTGACGATCCGGCTCGGTCACTTTCAGGCCCGCCCCATACAGCGGCGCCACGCTGCGCAGTTCCACGCTGATTGTCGCGATTCTGGTGCGAGGAGACAAGATGGTTTGCCGCGAAGTGGGGGCAGCGGGGGGATTGTACACGTAATCGGACCTGGCCCGGGCGGGCGCGGGTAGATTGCTCACGGCTCGGCTGGCAGCAGGCGCGGCGGGCTGGCGGGAGCTATCGGTCCGGGGTCGCGGTGGCGCGGGCACGTCTCGACCCGGAGTGGTTGTGCTGTCCGCGCTGTCGGAGGCCGTACGGCCCCCGACAACGCGCTCAGGCTTCTCGGGCGTTACGGCATCAGCACCAGCGTGCGGGCCGAGTCGGCGCGCAGACGGTTTATCGGGTGGTACATTTCCGTAAGAGCGCTGGCCGACAAGTCGTTGGCATGCACGCGCACCTGGCGCAGCAGCGTTAACTGTCCATCCGCGACCGTCACCTGCTGTGTCACCTGGCCCCACTCCGCGGACACCGGCGAAGATGACAACGGATGAGCCATCACGCGCCAGCCCTGCGGCCACTCGATGGTCAGGTTGATCTGTTCGTCAAAGGCGCCGGTCAGCCGCGCCGGCGTCCGCCGCAGTGTGCTCGCCAGCGGCAGCGGGACGTCAAGGGTCGCCGGTCCGTGCTCGCCGAGCGTTAGCCAGCGTGCCCCGGCGCGCTGCTCCAGGGCCTTGGCCGACTTGATGGTAACGTCGGCGTTGAACTCGCCTTCAGCCAGGGCCGTTACGTTGAGACTCTCGACCTGGGCGTCGGGCAACAGGCGTCGGACCAGCGCCGTGACGCGGCGCTTCTGGTCCGCGGTCGTTCGCAGAGTCTCGGGCGCGGCGAAGAGCCCGCTTGTTCGCAGCGACAGCGTGCCGCTGAACGCCCCGTCCGCATTAATGGTGACGCGGCCGACGACGTCACAGCGGCTTTCATCCGCGTCGTGCCACGCGGCCAAGGAGTGGCGTGCCAAGCTGCCGTCCGCGCTGGCCAGCAGCGTGTGGCCGGCCCAGCGGCCGTCCCGCGTGATCCGCCCGCGGCGGGCCTCCCAGATTTCCGGGCCCGCGTCACCGTCCAGCAGCACCACGTACGCCGCTACCAGTGAACGCTGCGGCGCCGTCTCAACCCAGGTGTCATCGGCGACCAGGATGGCCGGCCGGGCCGGCAGGCCGGCCGCGCGCGCCAGCGCGAGCAGCACGGCCGCGGCCTCTGCCGGGAGGCCGTGCCCTTCGCGCAGGACGTCGGCCGCCGGTCGTGGCTTGGCCGGGCGCCACTCCTCCGGGAAGTCCACGAAGTTGAACGTGGCGGCCAACTGTTCCTGAATCGCCCGCAGGCTGTCGGAAGGACGCTGGGCATCCTTGGTCCATTCCTGGGCCAGGCGGGTGATCAGCGGCGATGGCTCTGCCGCGGCCGCAAGCTCGTCCAGCGTCCGCGGCAGCCAGGCGTCAACGGGCCCGGCATTGCTGAACACCAGGCGCGCCGCCCCGGTCTGCCACGGCGGCGACTGCGGCTCATCCGGCCGGGCCGGCAGGTTCGCAAACCGCCAGTCCACGGATTCGACCGGCCCGACCACGGCGCGCGCCAGCGGCGCGGGCCCGTTGTCCGTAACTACGATCTCGACCCGGGGCGTCCCCCTGAACGCCGCCCGCAACTGCTCTTCGGGCAGGCCGGACAAGACCAGTTGCAGCAGGGCGTCCTTCGCACTCGCAACGCGCACGCAGCGTTGCAGGACGGGGTATTCATGATCGATCCGGACGTCAGCCGCCAGGGCGGGCTTCGCGCCCGGTGCGCTGGTGATGCGGTATTCCAGTTCGACCAGACAGCCCGGCTCGATGCCGCTCATCACGATCACGTGCTCCTGGATGTCGGCGAAGGCCGGCCAGCCGGCCGAGGCCGGGGGCGCGGCCTGCACGTGGGAGTAGTCCGGCAACTCGCGATAGGTGCCATCGGGCCGGAGCACGCGTGCGTTCAGGATCTCCAGCTTGTCGGTTGCGACGTTGTACGTGATGCGCGGGTCAACGAAATCACCACGGAACGTGCGGTCATTGTTCAATCGCACGTGCTGCTTCTCGTAGTAAACGGTCGTGCCGTCGGCCTGCTGCCGCCACTCCTGCTCCCACAGCTCGATTATCGCGTCCGGCGGCGTTTCGGCCAGGACGGGAGTTACCCAGGCGACGCAGGTTGCCAGCAGGGCCCAGCCCAGGACGATTCGAGCCAATTGCCCACCTCTAACGCTATTCATGGCTGCCCTCCAACTCGCACGCCAGCACGTACCCCGTCAGCTCCTGGAACTTCTCGATGACTTCCTTGTAATTCGCGTAGTCCTCCGGCGGGACGGTCCATTTCTTGACTGCCAGCTCGCAGGTGTAGTGGATGTCGCGACCGGTCACCTCCGCCGAGAACTTGAGGCTGGCCGAGGGTCCGTCGATGTCAACCGGGTCGGGGAGCTGCGCCACCTGCCAGCCGCGCGGCAGCCGCAGCGTCTCCTCGAAGTGGCCCAGCCGGGTGGCCAGCAGCTTGATGCCGTACTGCCGCTCCGGGGTGTCGGTGGCGCCGAACAGGTCGTACAGCGTGCGGTCGCCGAATACGGTCTGCAGCATGGGCAGCTTCAGGTAGCGCTGATCGCCCGTGCCCAACGCGTATTGGCGAGCCACATAGTCGCAACTGATGCGCAGCGGTCCGGAGAAGTCGTCCGGCTCCATGCTGACGACGTTGAGCGCCTGGGCGGCCGGGCTAAGGCGCTGGAAGGTCGCGTCGAACAGCGTTTGCCGGTCGTCCGGATGCAGCCCAGCCAGGCCGCGGCGCAGGCGGCCTTCGGGGGCGCCGACGGCCGTGAACTCGAGCGCGCCGGTCAGCCGATTATCGGGGTGAATCTCGCTCTGGGCCCGCCAGGTGACCGCGCAATCCTCCGGGGGGAAATAGGGCGACAATGAAAGCTCTTTGCCCTCCGGGAGCCCGTAGACGACGTGCTGCTCGGGCTCGAGCGTGGACCAGTTGTCGCGACTCTTGACCATCCAGGTCGGGTCGAGCAGCAGCAGCGCGCCGTCCGCGAACCGCACGCAGGTCACAGCGTGGTTGAACTGGTCCGCCGGCACGCGATCGACGCGCTGGCGGGCCATGGTCATCACCAGGAACGAGTCGTAGCCGGCACAGCGCAGCATGGTCACCAGCATGCCGGCCTTGTCCTTGCAGACGCCGCAGCGGTCGTGGAACGTCTCGATGCTGGGGTGTATCGTGTAGCCCTCGTTCATACCGCGACTGGTTCCGGCATAGCGGATGTTCTCCGCCACCCAGTGGTTCAGGGCGGTGAAGATCTCCTCGTCGGTGGTCAGCCCGGCGATGATCTCGGCCGTCTTGGCCCGAATAGCGTCGTCTGCCTCGAAGTGCGGCTCGCTGACCTCGTACAGCCAGCGGCCCTTCTCCTCCCAGGTCGGCAGTGTCGCCAGCAGGAGCTTCGGCAGGACGTTCGGTTCATTCTCCATATGCGCTTCGCTCTTGAAGGGGCGGATGTTCTCCTTCTCGAACGTGTACACGATGTGTCCGTTGTCAAACAGCACGGCCACGCGCAGCTTGCCGTTGTACACCTCGTACTGCAGCGGCATGCTCTCGGGCAGTCGTACGGTGTAGCGCTTCTCGATGATGGGCTCGCGCGACCAGAAGTGCACCTCGTCGTGCCAGTGTCCGGGCACGGGCGGCTGCAGCGGCACGCCCAGGGCGTTGCGGTCATCGAAGTTCGCCAGATAAGCCACGTTGAAGCCGGTCATCTCGGTGATAATCTCGACCGCGTCGCCGACTTCCAGTCGCGGCAGGGCGATCAGGTACTGATCGGTCGGCCAGAAGATGCCGGAGGCCGGTTGCGGCTGGTGGGCGGGGTGCGCGATCGGCACTTCTTCGACCGTACCATCGCCGCGGTACACGCGGATGGCCATCAGTTCCAGGCGATTGGTGTGCGGATCGAACGGGAACCGCTGAATCGCCTGGCTGCGTATGCCACCCGGCCGCAGTACCTTGGTTATGCGGTGCTCCCGCGCGACGCCCAGGCCGTTGGGCATCACCCGGACATCCTTCTCATCCAGGACGATCACGACGTCGGCGTCCCATTTTTCGGCCCCGCCGGCGGCCGCGATCCGGGCGCGAACGTCCACATCCGCCCGTGCCGTCGAAACGGCGGGCAGCAGGGCCAGGCCGACCGCCAGATACACGAGTCTTAAACGTCTGTTCATGCAACTGCCTCCAGGTCTCCGCGTCACTAGCCCCCCGACGGCACTCCCGTTCGAAAGAGCAGTTGAGTGTATCCGATCGGGAACGTCCGGCAAACCGTCCGGCCGGCGATTGCGCGCCCGGCAACGGGCGCCTCCGGCTCGACAAATTCTTACAATTCCGGCGACCCCGCCGGCCCAATACGCTGGGCCGCACCAGGAGGACCCGCGCATGGCGTCGGAAGAGATTACGCTCGAAGGTCACATCATCGATTCGCTGGTCTTCACGCACGTGCTGAACGACATTGTCGCGTTCGGCGGCGACTTCCGGATACTCCAGGTGCAGGTTGGCCAGGGGCAGAACGACCCCAGCTTCGCGCGCCTGCGCGTCAGCGCCGCGACCGCCGAGCAGCTCGACGAACTGCTTGGCCGGCTTTCTCGACACGGGGCTCAGGTCGCCACCGTCGCCGATGTGCAACTAGTCGCCGCCGACATGGACGGCGCGCTCCCGGAAGACTTCTACTCCACGACGAACCAGCAGACGTTTGTGCGTTTCGGCGAGCGCTGGGTCGCGGTGCAGGACCAGGAAATGGACTGCGGCATCGTGCACGATCCGACGACCGATTCGTTTCGCTGTGTCCCCGTCTGCCAGATCCGCCGCGGCAACCGCGTGGTGTGCGGCCAACGCGGCATCAAGATCACCCCGCTGCAGCGCGGGCGTGAACGCGGGGTATTCGAATTCATGGCATCCGACATATCCACCGAGAAGCCCAAGAACGCGATCATCCGCCAGTGTGCGAGGATGATGGTCAAGTGCCGTGAGGAAGGGCGTCGCCTGCTGCTGGTGGCGGGACCGGCCCTGGTCCACACGGGCAGCACCAGCCACGTTGTTAGTCTGATCGAACGCGGTTTCGTGAACGTCCTGTTTGCCGGCAACGCCCTGGCGGTGCACGACGTCGAGCACGCCCTCTACGGAACCAGCCTGGGTGTGTACATCGAGGAGGCCACGCTGGCCGACACCGGCCACGAGCATCACCTGCGGGCCATCAACTCGATTCGTCGGGCCGGTGGCCTATGGCCGGCGGTGGCGCAGGGGCTGCTGACCAGCGGCATCATGCATGCCTGTGTGCGGCACGAGGTCGAGTTGGTGCTGGCCGGCTCGATACGTGATGACGGACCGCTGCCCGACGTCATCACCGATGTGCTGGTTGCCCAGGACCGGATGCGGGCCGCGCTGCGTGACGTCGGCTTCGCCCTGATGGTCTGCACCGGGCTGCATTCGATTGCCACGGGC
The DNA here is from genome assembly GCA_964550375.1 of uncultured Planctomycetales bacterium. Lineage (GTDB taxonomy): Bacteria > Planctomycetota > Phycisphaerae > UBA1845 > Fen-1342 > JAAYXS01. The sequence continues at coordinate 86,704 of CAZJYX010000010.1, forward strand.
AATCTGATGCCGGCCTGGATACCGGCCGTGTGCGTGGACATCAACCCCTCGGTGCTGACGAAGCTGGCCGACCGCGGTTCGTTTCAAACCGTCGGCCTGGTGACCGACGTTGAGCCGTTCTTCCGCGAGCTGGTGCACGAGTTGAATGCCCTCACCTGAACGTGAGGGGATGTGCGGGTGTGGTGCGGCTCCGGGCGCGTTAGCTGGGAACTGTGCGCCCGCTTCCCCTGCGGGCCCTGAGCGGCTATCAATACGCCTGTCCGTACTGGATTGTCAGGCAAGATGCACACGTGCTGTAAGGAGACAGAAGAATGCCAAGACGGATGAAAGCGCTGGCGGTCATGGTCGTGGTTATTGGCGTGGGGCTGCCCCTGTTCGGATGCCCGGGGGTGCTGCCGCCGGAAGTGTCCGGGGCCCTTAAGGTCGCCAACAACCAGTGGTCGCAACTTACCGGCGCGGAGATCTACGCGCTGGTGCAGGCGGCCAACGCCGCCGATCCCGACCTCAACCTCAACATCACGCCTGAGCAGGCTGATATCATCGCGCAGTTCCTGCGCGACAATGAGATCGACTCGCCGGCCGATTGGAATGCGGTCGTCGAGCAAGCCGCGAACGACCCGGGCAGCATAGTGATCCCGGATGGTGCCGAGGGGTTATTCAGCAGCTTGTAACGCAACGTTATCCCCCCGCGCGACAAGCGGACGGGTGGGCGCCGGCCGGCACCCGCCCGTCCGCTTTGTTTTCAGCCGCACTATCGTGGCGGCACGCGATGCGAGGTCGTTCTAGCGCCGCCGGATGAACAGGCTGGCCAGGCCGAGCAGCAGCAGTCCGGCCGGCTCAGGAATCTGCTGGCCGACGTACAGGTGGTCGACGGTGGGCCAGACCGGGTTGCCCAGCGGATCGTTCGCGCCCACGGACATGGACAGGATTGGAACGTCGCTGAAGAAGTACTCGAAGTCGTCCTCGCCGTTCGGCGTCCAGGTGACGACGGTGCCGTCGCTCAGCGTGACGGTCACTTCGGACGTGACGTAGTAACCGTTGATGTCGCCGCCGAAGAAGTAGCCGCCGATGGCCGTGACCGGGTCGCCGGTGAAGGCAAAGTCCAGCGTGTCGTTGGCGTCGTTGGTTGACATGTTGCCATCGCCGGACCAGAGGCCTTCGCCCGCCGAGATCGTGTAGGCATAGCCGTTGACCGGTCCCATGTTGATGCTGGGGTCGGTGTAGCTGCCGTACGAGAATGCATCGAAGTCCTCGAGATAGTAGGGGCTGGCGAGCTGTGCGAGGAAATCGGCCTCGTCGGTATCGATGACGTACTCGTTGAACGAGAAGTCGATGTAGTCCCAGATGGCGTCGGGCAGCAGGTTGCTGCCGTCGTCATAGGACTCGTAGAAGTCGAACGTCCAGACGCCGGCCGGGTTGCCGAGGCCGACGTACGCGGCGCTGGAGCCGGCGAACGCGGCGCCCGGGGCATAGCTCATGCCCGTTCCGAGCGTGAAGGTGGCGGCTCCGAGCGGGCCGGAGATCCCCAGTGTCAGCTCGTTGCCCCAGGTGTAGTCTTCCAACGTCGTGGCAAAACCGCTCCAATCGATGCTACCGAGCGTGTAGCCGCCGGTGAGCGTCGCCGTGTAGCTGGTGATGCCCGGGCCGCCCTGGCTCTCGACGCTCGTGAAAGATACGGTCTCCATGGCGGCCATGGTCGTACCGGCCAGGAGGCCGGCAACGCACAAAGCAATAAGGCTCCTCATCAATCTCTCCTCCTATCAGGGTACCAACAATTCCACAATCCAAGCTAATCCCAAAGCGCGCTCTCTTATCAGAGGTCTGACGCTCTCAACCACTATTATCAGGAAGACCGCCGGTCGCCAATGCTAATGCCGGCTGTCTGGCGCAGGCACAACCGGACTGCATTCGGCCCTGCGGGTGTCGTGTCCACGGGCCGCGCCCAAGGAAGTAAGCGCCTCTTCCTCGCGCCCGACCCGCTGGGGGTGGGCCTGACGATTCCAGTGCTAGTGCCACCAACCGCGCAAATGCCCAATAGCACCCAAACCGCTTACGCTATGTGAGCGTAGCCGTCCACGGAACGCATTGCAAGACAGAATTGGTTCCCTACACTGGAACTACAGACTTTCCGACATCTCCCCACTGTTGGTCTCAGAATTCGTAGTGTTCGACTTGCCGACCCGCGATCATATCGGTCCGCGGTGCGACGTGCTTATCGGCCGCGCGCGCAAGATCAAGCGTCAGCGTCTGGATCGCGCCGGGCGCACTGCTCCAGTCCCACCTACAGGTTATCCGGCCGGTGGGGTCGCACGCACATCCGCCCCGGTGGCCGGCGCTCAGCGTGAAGATACGGTTCTCGCAGGCGCGCGTCTGCAATGCCGCCATGTTGACATCATCGCCGAAGAATACCACCGCGCCGGCTCCCGCCAGACCAAGGAGTCGGGCCGGAGCGAAGTGGTCGGCCGCCTTCGCCGCTAACGCGCCAACCAGTGCGTCGTCCAGTATCAGCGGCGCCGCGCTCGGACCAGTTAACACGAGGCGGCGCTCGTTGGACGCGGGGTACGCGCTGTGCTGCGCTTCAGAGGTGATGACCAACGTCGGTATGTCTGTAGAGATGGAAACCGCAGAGCCCGGTGATTTCGGGCAAGCCGCCGCGCTTGGCATGCCCGGCGGCACAACAACGACACGCAGCGGCCCGAGCGTGCGCCGCGGCAGGCGCGGCGCCGTGGTCGCCAGCAGACGCGTGCGCTCGGCGTCACTCACCTGCGGCGCGCGCGGCGCGCCGAGCGTGACATCCGCGACCGCGATCCCCGTGCCGGTCGGTCCGCATTGCGCCGCCACGTGCCCGTCGGCCGCGCAAATCAGGCTGGATCCGACGAAAGTCGTGTTGCCCTCAACACCCCACTTGCTGGCGGACGCAAGCGGGTAGCCGAACTCGCGGGCCCGGGCGGAAATCAGGAAGTCGGGTTGCGGGTTCCACGGCCGGGCGGCGTCGCCGGCGTTTACCCAGGCGGTCGGCTGCAGCACAAGCTGCGCACCGCGCGCGGCCAGCGTCGCGGGAATCTCCGGCAGCCGGGCGTCGGCACAGATCATCATGCCAATCCGCCCCAGCGGCGTGTCCCAGACGGCCAATGCGTCGCCGGGCAGGAACTGATCGTGGTCGAAGTCCCACAGGAAGCACTTGCGGTGGACGCCCCGGCACTGGCCGTCCGCGTCGATGAGCGCGGCGGCGTTGTACAGGCCGGCCGGCTGCTCCTCGACGTAACCCGCACAGATCATGATGTGGCGTGAGCGGGCCTGCTGTAACAGGAAGTCCATGAATCGGTCGGGGCCGGGCAGACCCGCGGCACGGGCGGCTGTGTAGGCCCGCCGCGCGCCCAGCCAGTAGGCCGGAAAGGCGCACTCAGGCAGGACCACGAGATCGGCCCCGGCCGCGCCGGCCTGCGCTATGAGATCCGCCAGCGTCGCCAGTGTCTGTTGCCACTCGTCCAGAGTGGCGCCGGGAGTCTGGGCGACCGCGATACGCATGCCGGAATTGTACACGGCGGCCGGACGGGTGTGCTTTGCGGCGCCAGACCGTCAGCATGCCGGCTGGGAGAGCTGGTTGGGGGGCAGCCCGTGCAGATTGGCGCGGCGGCGATTCCGCGCGGGTCTGTGTTGGTCAGCAGGTGTATGGTCCGATAGCCGAGCGGCTCAGGCGGCCGCCCGCGGGTGGCTCTGCCGGCTTTCGGCTAGTGCCAGCCACGATCCGACGGTGACGCTGGCGGCCAGGATCAGGGAGAAGATGGAGGCTCGTGGCGTTCCCGGGCAGAGCGTCAGGGCGACGCCGGCCGTCGCGAGGGCCAGCGCCAAGAGGAAGGCCGCCCACAACGCCCAGCGCAGGCCACGGCTAATCAGGTATTGCAGGCCGATGAACGTCAGGCCGACCAGCACGGAGCCGACTCCCAGCACCAGCGGGCGCCAGGATGGGACGCCGCCCGTCACGAGCCGCTCGACGATGGCCGGGGCGAACCCCCAGATAACCAGCGCGATTCCGAAGCACAGGCACGCCGCCTGCGCGAACTTCCGGCGGGGACTGGCGCAGGTGCCGTCGTGCGGTCCGGGCAGCATTGGTCCACTCCTGGAGCGGTCGGGCCGGCGGGGCACTGCGCACGCCGCAGCCCCGCCCCATCGTGCCATATCGACCCAAACGCGGTAGTAGGTGAACAAGGTGCCGGACTTGGCGGCAGGGTCCGATCATGTCGCGGACGATCGGCTGATGAAGTAGGATGATCGTCCAGGAGCAGCCAGGAGGTGCGCTGATGAATAGATTGGGCGTCAACATTGACCATGTGGCCACGGTTCGCCAGGCGCGCCGGGCGGACGAGCCCGACCCCGTGTGGGCGGCGGTGGAGGCGGAGCTGGGGGGCGCGGATGGCATCACTTTTCACCTGCGGGAGGACCGGCGGCATATCACTGACCGCGACGCCGAGTTGCTGAAGGCGACGGTCGCCACGAAGCTGAACATGGAAATGTCGATCAACGCCGGCATCGTGCGGATCGCGCAGCGTCTGAAGCCGGACCAGTGCACGCTGGTGCCGGAGCGCCGCGAAGAGCTGACCACCGAGGGCGGCCTGGATGTGAAGCGCCTGCGGCGGCGCGTCGCGCCGGTTGTCAAGAAGCTGCGCGCCTCCGGCATCACCGTCAGCGCCTTCATCGAGCCTATCTCGGAGCAGATTCGCGCCGCCGCGGCCTGCGGCTTTGACGCGGTCGAGCTGTGGACGGGCGCCTACGCCAATGCCCGCGGCGAGCAGGCCCGCTCGCGCGCCCTGGACGCGTTGGCCAACGGGATCGACTGCGGGCTTGATGGCGGGTTGATCGTGCATGGCGGCCACGGCTTGACGTACCGCAACATCGGCCCGGTAGCCGCGCTGGGCGGCTTCGACGAGTTCAACATCGGGCATAGCATCGTGGCGCGGTCCGTCTTTGTCGGGCTGCGCGAAGCGGTGCGCGAGATGAAACGCCTTATCGCCGGGGCCACGCTTCAACTCGCCGTGCTGGAAGGGGACGCCTCGGCGACCTAGCATGGTGCGGCGGTAATGTCATGGCCGGAACCGCCGGTCATGCTTGCCGGCTGAAAGAGGAGCATTAACCGCTATGGCTATCCACCCGACGGCGATAGTCCATCCCGAAACCGACATCGACCCGACGGCGTCGGTGGGGGCCTACGCCGTGGTTGAGCGAGACGTGCGGATCGGCCCCGAGACCCAGCTCTACCCGCATGCCTACGTCTCCGAGGGAACGACGCTCGGAGCCCGCTGCCAGATTCACCCGTTCGCCGTCGTCGGCCACCTGCCGCAGGACCTGAAGTACGAGCAGCAGCCCAGCTATACGCTCGTCGGCGATGAGACCATCATCCGCGAGCATGCCAGCGTTCACCGCGGTACCGCCCCCGGCAGCACGACCGTCGTGGGCCGGCGCTGCTTCATCATGGCTACCGCCCACGTCGGGCACAATTGCGTGGTCGGCGACGACGTCAAGATCGCCAACAGCGGCCTGCTCTCCGGGCACGTGCACGTCGGCAACGGGACCTTCATCAGCGGCAACGCCGCCGTACACCAGTTCGTGCGGATCGGCGCGCTGGTGATGGTCGGCGGCGGCCTGCGCGTGACCCAGGATATCCCGCCCTTCATGATGTTGGGTCCGCAGGGCGTGGTCGGTCCGAACGTGATCGGGCTGCGCCGTGCCGGCCTGTCGCCCGAGGAGCGTCAGGAGCTGCGCATATGCTATCACCTGCTCTATCGCTCCGACATTCCGTTCTTCGACGCCGCCCGACACGTCGTTTCCGTGGTCAAGACTGAGCCCGGCCGGCGGCTGGCCGAGTTCCTGCAAGAGCGCAGCAAACGCGGCTACATGCCGGGGCGGCGCCGGCAGCAACGCCGGTCGATAGTGCTCGAAGAGTCGCCGTGAGAATCCTGCTCGCCCCGGACAAGTTCAAGGACGCCCTGGACGCTCCCGCGGTCTGCGACGCCCTGGCGGCCGGGGTGGCCGAGGCCCTGCCCGCCGCGACCATCGAGCGCTGCCCAATGGCCGACGGCGGCGAGGGCTCCGGCCGCATTCTGGCCGCGGCACTCGGAGCCTGTGAACATACCGCCCGCGTGCTCGACGCCATCGGGCGCGAACGCGCCGCCCGCTGGTGGTTCGCCCCGCAGCAGGACAAGACCGCCATCGTCGAGCTGGCCGAGGCGTCCGGCCTGTACCTGCTTGAGCCGCGCCAACGCCGGGCCGCACAGACCACCAGCTACGGGACCGGTCAACTGCTGGCCGCCGCGGCGGCCGCCGGCGCGCGGCGGGCGCTGCTGTGCGTCGGCGGCTCGGCCACGGTCGACGGCGGGGCCGGCTGTTTGCAGGCTCTGGGTTGGGAATTGCTTGACGAGGCCGGCCGACCGCTCGAGCTGCCGATGTGCGGCGGGCGCCTGGAGCTGGTCCGGTCGCTCCGGCCGCCGCCGACCCGCCTCGAGCTGGACATTGAGGTCCTTTGCGATGTCAGCAACCCGCTGACCGGCCCGGATGGCGCGGCCCACGTCTTCGGGCCGCAGAAGGGCGCCGACCCTCAGGAGATCGAGAAGCTGGCCCGCGCCCTCGATAGTTGGGCTGTTGTCCTGGAACGCACCACCGGGCAGGACGTTCGCACGCTTAGCGGCGCCGGCGCCGCCGGCGGCGTGCCGGCCGCCCTGGCAGCCGCAACCGGCGCGCGCCTGACACCTGGGATCGACCGCATTGCCGACCTGTTGAAACTCGACGCGCGCCTGGCGCACTGCGACTTGTGCCTGACCGGCGAAGGTCGCCTCGATGACCAGACTTTCGCCGGCAAGGTCGTGGCGGGGGTCACCCGCCACGCGGCCGCCGCCGATGTGCCGGTTGTGGCGTTCGTCGGCGCCCTGCGTACCACTGCCGGCCAGGACCGCCACGCCGCCGCCTACGCCCTGGGCCTCAGAGACATAGTCGTCATTACCCCGGACGACACGCCGCTCGAAGCAGCCCTGGCCCAGACCGAGCCGAACCTCCGCGCCGCCGCCGAGCGCTACCTGCGCCGGACATTCGGGGATCTCGGCGTGTAACGGCCGCCATCAGCCTTGAGGGTATACTACGTTGTTGCGCGCGTGGCATTCGTTGCCGCGCGGCTGGTTACTACCTGGATGCTGCTGGGACAGGATGAGCAAAGCGCAAGCCAAGGCCGGCGGGCGACGACCGCGGATGAAGGAGCGAGAGCACCGAGCAGATCCTGCGCATCCCGCCCCCCCCACCGCCCCCGGCGACGTGCCCTGGCTGACGATCCGCGGTGCCGCCCACAACAACCTCAAGCGCATTGACGTCCCCTTCCCACTCGGCCGCTTCACCTGCGTGACCGGCGTGTCCGGCTCCGGCAAAAGCTCGCTGGTCAACGACATTCTTTATGCCGCCCTGGCCCGCGATCTGAATAAGGCTGTAACCATGCAGCCCGGCCGTCACGACGGCATCGACGGTCTCGAGCACCTCGACAAGGTCATCGCCATCGACCAGTCGCCCATCGGCCGCACGCCGCGCAGCAACCCCAGCACCTACGTCAAGCTGTTCGACGAGATCCGCGCCCTCTTCGCCCGCCTGCCCGACGCCCGCCTGCGCGGCTACGCGCCGGGGCGCTTCAGCTTCAACGTGCCCGTGCGGCGCGGCGGCGGCCGCTGCGAGGCCTGCGAGGGCAACGGCGCCAACCGCATCGCGATGGACTTCCTGGCCGACGTCTGGGTCGTCTGCCCGGTCTGTGCCGGCCGGCGCTTCAATCGCGAGACGCTGCAAGTCCACTACCAGGGCAAGTCGATCGCGGACGTGCTGGAGATGAGCGTCCAGGGGGCCCTGGCGCATTTCGCCAACGTGCCGCGCCTGCGCGCCATGCTCAAGACGCTGCACGACGTCGGCCTGGACTACATCAAGCTGGGTCAGTCCAGCACGACCCTCTCCGGCGGCGAGGCCCAGCGCGTCAAGCTCGCCCGCGAGCTGGTCAAGAAGGCTACCGGGCGCACGCTCTACGTGCTCGACGAGCCGACCACCGGGCTGCACTTCGACGACATTCGCCGACTGCTGGCGGTCCTGCACGGCTTCGTCGATGCGGGGAACACGGTTGTCGTCATCGAGCACAACCTGGACGTGCTCAAGACCGCCGACTGGCTTATTGACCTGGGTCCGGAAGGCGGCGAAGCGGGCGGCCATATCGTGGCCGCCGGTCCGCCCGAGGAGGTGGGCGCCTGCCCGGCGTCGCACACCGGCGCCGCCCTGCGGCCGGTACTATCCGGCCGGCCGATTGAGCTACGGCCGGCGGCATCTGCCGTGGAACGGCCAACCCGCCCGCCGCGCCCCGAGGCCGACCGCGTCACGGTGGTCGGCGCGCGCCAGCACAACCTCAAGAACCTGACGGTCAGCTTCCCGCGCGATCAAATCACCGTTTGCACCGGCGTGTCCGGCTCGGGCAAGACCAGCTTCGCCGTCGATACGGTCTTCACCGAAGGCTACCGCCGCTACGTCGAGTCCCTCTCGGCCTACGCCCGCCAGTTTCTCGGGCAGATGGCCAAGCCGCGCGTGGACCACGTCGAGGGGTTGTCGCCGGCCATTTGCATCGAGCAGAAGGCCGCCGGCAAGAGCCCGCGCTCGACCGTCGGCACTATCACCGAGATCTACGACTACATGCGCGTGCTCTGGGCACGCGTCGGCACGCCCTTCTGTCCCCGCTGCCAGGTGCCGATCGGGGCCCAGACGGTTGACGAGATTGTTGACCGCATCATGGCGCTCGCGCCCGGCGCGCCGCTCGTCATTCTGGCCCCGGTAAGCCTCGGCGACGGCGAGACCTACGCGAAGCTCTTCGCGCGTCTGCGAAACTCCGGCTATACGCGCGTGCGGATCGATGGAGAGATCCAGCCCGTCACGCAGGCGACCACGCTCGATGCGCGCCGCAAGCACCGCGTGGAGGTCGTCATAGACCGCACGATCGTTCGCCCGCGCGCCCGCGGACGCATCGCCGAGAGCGTCGAGCACGCCCTGGCGCTCGGCAACGGCGTGATGACGCTCCTGGAGGAGGCCGTTGAAACGGTCGCGCCCGAGGGCGACGAGCAGGCGGCGCCGGCCGCACCCATTGCCGACGCCGGCCCGGCCGAGCCCCCCACGCGGCATACGCCCCAGCGCGAGTCCATGTTCTCGCAGAAACTGGCCTGTCCGGCCTGCGGAACCAGCTTCGAGGAACTCAGCCCGCACCACTTCAGCTTCAATAGCCAGCTCGGCTGGTGCGAGGTCTGCGAGGGTCTGGGCGTCCAGCGCGGCGCGCCGGCCGCCGCCATCATCCACCAGCCGGGCCGTGCCCTGCTCGACGGGGCCGTCGCCGGCTGGGGCCGCATCGCGCCGCAATCGCGCTTTGGTCACATGCTCACCGCGCTTTGCCGCCACCTCGGCGTTGCCCCCGATACGCCCTTGCGCGAATGGACGGCCGCACAGAAGCGTACGCTGATGTTCGGCAGCCCGCCGGGCGATTGGATCGACGGCGGGGCGGCCTTCCGGGGCCTGCGGTTCCAGTGGCGCGGCTTCTTCCCGACCATCGACGCCGCCACCCGCAACAGTTGGATGTTGCGCCACCAACTCCACAACGTCGTTACCGACATCCCGTGCCTCGCCTGCCGTGGCGGCCGCATCCGACCCGACGCCGCGGCGGTGCGGCTGGGCGGGGACGACCGGCCGCCGGCTGAAGCCGGGCGACCGGGAGCGCCCGGCGGCCGGACGATTGTCGAAGTCTGCGAGCTGCCACTGCGCGACGTCGCCCGCTTCTTCGACGAGCTACACCTCGACGAGCGCCGCCGTCGCATCGCCGGCGAGGTCCTCAAGGAGATCCGCGCCCGCCTCCAGTTCCTCCTGGACGTCGGCCTGGACTACCTCACCCTGCATCGCGCCGCCCCGACGCTGGCCGGCGGCGAGGCCCAGCGCATACGCCTGGCCAGCCAGATTGGCAGCGGCCTCTCCGGTGTCCTGTACGTCCTCGACGAGCCGACCATCGGGCTGCATCCGCGCGACAACCTCCGGCTGATCAAGGCGCTCCAGAAACTGCGCAACCTGGGCAATACCGTCCTGATGGTCGAGCATGACCGCGACGTCATTCGACATGCGGACGGACTGCTGGACTTCGGCCCGCGCGCCGGGGCGGATGGTGGCGAAATCGTAGCCAGCGGCCCACCCAGCCTGTTCTGCCACCCTACCAAACCTGGGCGCGGCCGGGCGCGCCGCCGCAGTGCCGCCACACCGGAAAACGCCGCAGCAGCGCAGCGCTCGCTCACGCAAGCCTACCTGAACGGCACCGTTGCTGTACCAGTCCCCCTGAACCGCCGGCCGGTTGAGTTTGACGAGGAGTTACTGGCCGGCCGGAAGCACCGCGGCCGAACCCCCGGTGATGCGGCGATGGATGAGCAAATGAGCGCGCCGCTGTCGTAGGGCTGGCGGTGCGCCCGCCGGCTCACTCGAAATCGGGCGTCAGCGGCTGCCGGCCGGAGTAACCCGTGTCCAACTCGTGCCAGTGCGTGATGGCGTCCTCCCCCAAGCGCCAGCACAGCCAGACGCGCCGCCCCGCGTAGCTCGCCGGGAAGTCCACCAGCCCGCCGGTCCAGTCCTTGAGCACGCAGCCGATGTCGTTCAACTCCGCGTGCAGGTCGCCCAGCACGCGCGTCTTGCGCTTGATTTGCTGGGCAACGCGCTCGAGCTGCACGCTCGCGCCGATCTGGCCGGCCAACTCGCGGTGATAGTCACGCAGCGTCATGAGCTGCCGGTAGTGACGCACGATGTCCTGAACGACCTTCCGGACCAGAACCAGGGCGCGATTGGCCTCCCCGACAGTGAACAGCTTCCCCTCCGGCTGTTTCGGTCGATCCTCGGCGGTTCTGAGTTGGTCGGCGCTCATCGCAGTCGCCTCCGTGGGTCATACCCACGTCTTATGCGCGCTCCACCTAAGCCTACGCAGGTTTCAGCGCCATTTCAAACCGGCGCACAGCCGCTATATTCCTTACGATCCGGCGGCGCGAGTGGTTCGCCAGGCCGCTTCGCGGGCCATACCATGCTGGCACAGACACTTACACGCTGCCGGCGCCGCGCGTCTTGTGTGCGGCCCGTGTGTGAATGCTGGGAGAAAATCATGCCCATGCCGTCCAGAGCCACCTGGCTGCTGAAAGCCGTAGTGCTGGTGCTGATCACGACGCCGGCGGTCGCCATAGAGATCGCGCCCGATGCCACCGACCTCGAGCTGTGCGATATGCTTGCCATGCACCGCGTCGGCGAATACGGCCGGTCGCCTGTACACACCGACGCCATCGAGGCTCTGATAGTAGCCGGCACGTGGAAGCCCCCGGCAGCCGGCGATTCCATCACCTTGCCGGACGGCTCAACGCGAACTTGGCAGGCCGTCACCGCAGACGAGGACGGCTGGATCACAAGCCCCCTGCTGCGCGGCGGTTACGCGTATGCCGCCGTCGAGAGCCCCGTGGCCCGCGTCATGCTGCTGGAAGCCAGCGGCCACAGCCTGGTCTACGTAAATGGCGAGCCGCGCGCCGGCGATCCCTACCAGACCGGCTACGTTCGTTTGCCTGTTCAGTTACGCGCGGGAACCAACGACTTCCTGTTCACCTGCGGGCGCGGCCGACTCCAGGCCCGCCTGCACGCGCCGCAAGACGAGTTGATCATCGACCTCGCCGACGCGACGCTGCCCGACTTGATCGTCGGTGACCCCGTGGACGCGTGGGGTGCGGTCGTCGTCCTCAATACCCGGCCCGAGCCGCTCGTCGGCGCGCATCTCACGGCCGAGCACCACTCAACCCAGACCTGGTCGCCGCTGCCGAGCATTCCCGCCCTGTCGCTGCGCAAGGTTGGCTTTCGAATCCGTGGGCCGGCTTTGCAGGAGGCGGGGGACGTGGATCTCAAGCTCACGCTACGTCCGGCCGAGCAGGCTTCCGGGCTCCAACCGCCTGAAGTGACTGCCAAGCTGGCCGTGCGGAATCCAGCCGAAGCCCACCAGCGAACGTTCGTAAGCGCCATCGACGGCAGCGTGCAGTACTACGCCGTCCAGCCCGCCGACCCGGCCGCAGACACCGACGAACCGCCAGCCCTCTTCCTCACGCTGCACGGCGCCGGCGTTGAAGCCTCCGGACAAGCCCGCGCCTACGCCCGCAAGCAGTGGGGTCACGTGGTGGCCCCGACCAACCGCCGCCCCTACGGCTTCGACTGGGAGGATTGGGGCCGGCTCGACGCGCTCGAAGTGCTCGACTTGGCCACCGCCGCGCTAAACGTTGATCCCCACCGCGTCTACCTCGTCGGTCACTCGATGGGCGGCCACGGCACCTGGCACGTCGGTCTGACCCACCCCGACCGCTTCGCCGCCATCGGCCCCAGCGCCGGCTGGGTCAGCTTCTGGTCCTACAGCGGCGCCGCCCAGTTCGAGGACGACTCCCCTCTGCACACCATCCTCCGCCGCGCCGTAAACCCCAGCGACACACTACGGCTTGTGCGCAACAGCCGGCATTTCGGCGTTTATGTCCTGCACGGTGATCAGGACGAAACCGTCCCCGTCGCTCAAGCGCGGATTATGCGCGAGCAGCTCGGCGGCTTTCACACCGACTTCGCCTACTACGAACGTCCCGGTGCGGGACACTGGTGGGGCAACGAGTGCGTCGATTGGCCGCCCCTGTTCGAGTACCTCCGCCGTCACGAACTGCCCCGCCACAGCGACGTCCGCCGGCTCGAGTTCATCACGGCTAACCCCGCTACCTCTGCCACGTGCTACTGGGCCACGATCGCAGCGCAGCTCCGCGCACTGGACTTCAGCCGGATCGACCTGACCGTCGATTCCGACGAACGCCGCATCAGCGGCACAACCGAGAACGTCGCCCGGCTCAGCCTGGCACTGGCCCGCCCGGCTGCCCCTGACGAAACCGATCGCGGCGCCCCGCTCGAACCAGGCCTACCGCTGACGGTCATCCTGGACGACCAGGAGCTGCCGAATATCCCCTGGCCCCGAGACGGCCAACTGCGCGCGGAATTCGTCGCCGGAACCTGGCAGGTTGCTGTCCCGCCGTCCGCCGCCCGCAAAGGCCCCCACCGCGGCGGCCCGTTCAAGCAGGTGTTCAATAACCGTGTCCGGCTCGTATACGGCACCATGGGCCTACCGGCAGAGAATGCCTGGGCATATGCCAAGGCCCGCTACGACGCCGAAACGCTCTGGTACCGTGGCAACAGCTCCGTCGAGCTGGTCGCCGACACGGAGCTGAACCTCCTGCGCGGCACGGATCACAACCTGGTCCTGTATGGCAATGCGGTCACGAATGCCGCCTGGTCGGCTTTGTTCAGCGAGAGCCCGGTGCAGATTCGCACGGGCGCGGTCCATGTTGGGGGGCGCGTGCTGAAGGCCGATAACCTGACCGTCCTCGCCGTCTATCCCCGCCCGGGCAGCGACAGCGCGCTCATCGGCGTCATCGGCGGCTCCGGTCTGCCCGGAATGCGACTGACTGACCGCCTGCCCTACCACCTGTCCGGAGTCGCCTACCCCGACTGGATCGTGCTGGGACCCGAGGTCCTGAGCGAAGGAACCGACGGCATACGGGCCGCCGGCTTCTACGACAACAACTGGCAGCTTGATGACGACCAGTCGGCCTGGAGCGAGTCCGCCAATCAGGCGCCCTGAGCAATCGTCGCCGGACCCTCACCGGCCGGCACTAACAGAAACGGCTGAACGAAACATGACACCAGAAGACGCCCTCATGCGAAGCACCACCCCCCTGCCACCCACCCTCGAATGGGTCGACGACGAAGACGGCTTCCTGCGCCTGATCGACCAGACCCGCTTGCCCGAGCGCATCGAACTCGTCGATTGCCGCTCCGCCGAGCAGGTCTGGGAGGCAATCCGTGTCCTGCGCGTGCGGGGCGCCCCGGCCATCGGCGTCGCGGCTGCGTTCGGCCTCTGTCTGGCCATGCGGCCGCACCGCGACAGCGATCCGCAGACTTTCATCAATGAGCTTGACAGCGCGGCGACCTACTTCTGCAGCGCCCGTCCCACCGCCGTAAACCTGTCCTGGGCCGTCCAGCGCGTGCAGAAGGTGGGAGCGGCCGCTAGCAACGCCCGCGCCGCCTTCACCGCCATGCTCGCCGAAGCTCGGGCCATGGCCACGGAAGATGCCGAAGTCTGTCGCCTGATCGGCGCGGCGGGGGCCCGCCTTGTCCCGGAGGGTGGCGGCGTTATCACACACTGCAACGCCGGTGCGCTGGCGACGGTCGCGCACGGCACCGCCCTCTCGGTCCTGTATGCCGCCGAGGCGCAAGGTCGGCGTTTTCGGGTATTTGCAGATGAGACCCGCCCGCTGCTGCAGGGCGCGCGCCTCACGGCCCTGGAGCTGCAAGCCGCCGGCATCGACGTCACGGTCCTGTGCGACAACGCCGCCGGCTGGCTCATGCGGACCGGGCAGGTGCAGATGGCAATCGTCGGGGCGGACCGCATCGCCGCCAACGGCGACACGGCCAACAAGATCGGCACTTACGGCCTGGCCGTCCTCGCCCGCCACCACAACATCCCCTTCTACGTCGCGGCCCCGCTCAGTACGTTTGACCCGTCCATCCCGAGCGGCGACCAGATCCCCATCGAGCAGCGGGCGGAAGACGAGGTCAGCCGCCCCTTCGGCCACCAGATCACTCCCGCCGGCGTACCCTGCTGGAATCCGGCCTTCGACGTCACGCCCGCAGACCTTGTTACAGCGATTATATGCGAGCGCGGCGTTCTGCAGCCCGTAAACAGCTATAATATAGGACGTCTATTCGCCGAGCCCCCTTGCGGACAACGGCCCAGCCCGTAGACTGGTTACTGACCGTTTGGCGCGGTCAGGTGTGAACCGCCCGGATTGCGGGTGCGCGTGCGTCCACAGTTTGTGGCGCCCCTTCACCAGCGGCGCTAGTACGCCGGGGTGCGGACACGCGCTGCCGACGAGTGGGCGCGGGACCGCCAAACCGCAAAGGAGTGCGCTATGACCAGACGATTGCGGTGGAGAATCGCCCTGCTGACGCTGGCCACCGGGACCACGCTCGCGCTGTCGTACGGCGGCTGCCTGAGCATCACGGTCCAGCGGATTGTGGTGGGGGCGGCGTTCGAGTGAGGGTCTGCGGCGGTGCGGTCGGCCCGGCACCGCCTGGGAGAAGTAGCATGAAATTCAGCCTGAAGATGACATTATTTACCATCAGTACCAGCGCAGTCGGATTTGGAATCGGCCCTTGCTTTGCGCGCTGGCTTGGTGACCTGACCGGCGATTATCTCTGGATGCGCGGCCTTTACCTGCTGAGCGTCTGATCGCATGAGGCCAATCAAGGAGAACGCAATGAACAGAGCGAAGTGGATCGCTCTCTACACGATGGCCAGCACCGGTGGGCTGTTGCTGGGCAACGGCTGCCTGACGGCCTTCTGGCAGGGCTTCACCACGGGGTTCCCGGCCAACAACCGCTGGCTCAACCTGGCGGTCGACGTTGCCCACGCGGTGG
The DNA here is from genome assembly GCA_964550375.1 of uncultured Planctomycetales bacterium. GTDB lineage: Bacteria > Planctomycetota > Phycisphaerae > UBA1845 > Fen-1342 > JAAYXS01. The sequence goes on from CAZJYX010000010.1 coordinate 102,256, forward strand.
TACTCGGATAGACCCATGAGGCGTGACTTCGTGCACGTGACGCTGCTGACGACTGCGATAGTGCTGTGACTCGGGCGCGCATGCGCGCCAGAGGTGAATCTCGCCCATAAGCTGTGTGACCTTCAGGGTCTGGCAGGTTGGTTTCCTGCCGGGTCGATGTGATGCCGAGGTGAGGGAGGCTGTAGTCCGGCCGAAGCGCAAGTTCTGCCGTCTGGCTGGAATACGCGCCTCGCGCGCGAGGCCCGACGCGGCTGCCCGCCGCGAAACGCCGGGGCGCTGGGTGACCCGGCCTTGCAGGTCACCTAGGGCAGCCGTATACTGCCCAGCCGTCCAGAACGCTGAGTTGCTGCGGACCTGGGAGAAGGTGCATGTTACGATCCAAGCGGGTACGAGTGTTCGTTGTGCTGACCATGCTCAGCGCCGGTACGCTGTTCCAGGCCGGCGCTACCGGTTGCGCACAAATGTATTTCACGGAGGCGCTCCTGGCCTTCGACTTCTGCACAGTATTCAACTGTGAGAGTGGGTCATACTTCAACCTGTGTGAGCCGTTCCCGCTCCTCATGGACTGCCCGAGCATCAGGGGCGCCACCACTCCGTAACAGCAGTGAGATCATCCCATGCGTAGAACCCGCAAAGCCGCCTGCCGCGCGTCATTGGCACTCCTGACCGCAGTCGCACTCCTGGTACCACTAACGGGATGCTCACTGGGCGAGGTGTTCTCCTTCGTGCGAAACTTCAACTACGGACTTGTCGTCACGACGATTGACCCGGTGACGTACGCCTTCATGACTTCCGGCTACGAAGGCCCCGGCATCGACCCGGACGTCGACCCGGCCTGCACGTACCCGCCCTACTGCAACGTGTACGCCCCCGGCAGCGACCCGTTCTCACCGTAGCCGCCGGTCGCCCCTGGCCGACGTTGAACCCCAAAGCGGCGCCCCCGGCGCCGGCGTGATCCGCACGCCGCCTGCTGATACCATTCCGGCATGGCGTCCATCAACACAGCGACTAGCGGCGGCCGGCTGGTCCGCACGCGGCGTGCACGGACTGCCGCCCGACGGCGCCGCCGCATGCCGCTGCTTCTCGTCGTCGCTTGTTTCGGTGCCCTGACTCCCGCACCGGCACCCGGCCAGACCGACGGCCCGGCCGCCACCGCCGCCACCCTACCGGCCAGCAACGAAGCCATGCTGCTCTTCTCGCGCGCCGCGCACGCCATCGAACAGGCCGATTGGCGCCTGGCAATCGCGCTGCGCGAACAACTCGCCGCCACACCCGACGAGCTTGTGCTAGCGCCGGACGCCCGCGTCTATTACCCCGTCTGGCGGCGCTTGGCCGCCCTCTTCGAACGCATGCCCGCGCCCGGCCAGGAACTCTACCAGCGGTTGCATGATGCGGAGGTGGCGGCCCGGCTGGCGGAGGCGGCCGCGGCCGGCGACGTTCCCGCCCTCCGCCACCTGTTCCGCACATATTTCGGCGCCCGCAACTGGCCCGCCGTCGGGGCCGAGCTGGTCGCCCACTTGCTCGACCAGGGCCGGTTCGGCGAGGCGATCGAGACGATCCGGATGCTGGCGGCGGCGGGCGTCGCGTTAGAGCCGGCGCGGCGGGCGCAACTTGTCGTGGCGCTGGCCGAAACCGCCCAGTGGGGTGCCGCAGCCGAATCGCTGGCGGAATTGGAGGACGACACGGCCAGCGCTCCTGGCGGCCGCGGGCTCGCTCGCACTGCCGATCTGCGGGCGTGGTTTGACGAGCGGCGGGCGGCTTCCGCCGAACCGCTGGCGCGCGGCGTCTTCGCGCCGGAGCTGCGGTCAGGCCGCTGCTGGCGGGCTGCACTCGCGCCGGCCGCGACGGGCGGACTGTTCGAGCCGGACGGCCGCATCGCGGAAGCCGTGGACCTGCGCCGCCAGATGCCGCTGCTGGCGCCCGTGGTGGCGGACGAGACACTGGTTGTCCGGGCGCGCGGCACGCTGTGGGCGTACGACACGCTCACACTTACGCCGCGTTGGCGCGCAGCGGAAACGACCCGCTTCGGGCTCGAATCGGGCGGCGCGGATTGGCCGGCCGTGTACGTCGAGCAGACGGGTGGAATGGGGGGCGGACGGCCGCTTTCGCTGGACGCCCACGTGCTGCTGTCGAACGCGCTGCGCCACAGCGTCGGCAGCGCCCATGGCCTGGTGTTCACGATCGAGGGTCTGCCCGCACCGGTCGAGGAGGCCGTGCGCTCGGGCGGACAGCACTGGGCCGCGAGCGACCAGGGGCCTGAGCCGAACGAGCTGGTCGCCCGCGAGCTGGCGACCGGCGCCGTGGCTTGGCGGCGCGGCGGCGATGCCGCGGATAGCTTGCGCGGCGTGGCGTTTCAGGATGTTCCCGTGAGCGCCGCCGACGGCCTGTGTGTGCCCTTCGTGCGGGGTGGCGACATCGCCCTGGTCGTGCTGGATCCCCAGACCGGTCGGACAATCCGCGAGGTGCCGCTCGTCGGTCCGCCCACGCACTTCGACGGATCAGGCGGCCGCTGCCTGATGGTGGCGGCCGATGGCAGCCTGTATGTCTGCACGGGCAACGGCGTCGTGGCGGCGCTTGACCGTGGCGACCTGACCTGGAAATGGGCCGCGACTTACCCCAGCACGCTTGGCGACCGGCGCGGCACGGCCTGGTGGCTGTTCGGCGACGAACGGCTTGACTTCGCGCGCCAGCCGCCCGTCGTGGCCGGCGACTTGCTCCTGCTGGCGCCGCTGGACAGCCCGTTGTTCCTGGCCCTGGATCGGCACACCGGTCGCCAGCGCTGGCAGCGCGAGCGCGGCACTTACGAACATCTTGTCGGCGCCTTGGGCCCGGATGTCCTGCTGGCCGGCGATCATGTGGCCCGCATCGATGCACAAGACGGCCGAACGGTGAAGTGGCGCTCCGTGCCGCTGGTCATCACGGGCCGCGCGGCCGTTTGCGGTCAGCAGGTCTATGTCCCGACAGATACCGGCGTCGTGGTTCTGGATGGTCGGACCGGCAAGGTTGTCGCGGTCGAAGACGAAGGGCCCGTCGGTGCTGACTTCGCCGCGGCCAGTACGCGGGAGCACTTGGCGAGTGCGAACCTGGTGGTGGGCAACACCGCGCTGCTCGCCGTCTCGCCGAACACCGTCGTGAAGTTCGCCGACCCGGACGCCACCGCCGGCCGTTGCGATGAACTGCTCGCGCGCGATCCGGCCGATCCACGCGCGCTGCTGGCCCGCGCCCACGTGGACTTCTTGGCCGGCCGGCATGAACAAGCGCTGGCCGCGCTGCAGGACTTACAGCCGCCGGATGCGGCCATGTCGGCCGGCCGTGAACGCCTGCTGACGGACATCTTCGTGGCGCTGGCGCAGCAGAGCGACACCCGCGCCGACCAGTTGGACTGGCTGCGGCAAGCGCTGAACCTGACGCTATCCGAGGACACTGCCACGCGGCTGGGCGTGCTGATTGGCAACGCGCTCGAGGCTGATGAACGCTGGGAAGCCGCCGCGGAGCACTATGCCGGCTGGTTGCATGCGGCGGAGCCCGCGCTGGTGGACGCACCCGGCGAGCCGGCCGTGCGCGTGGCGGCCTGGCTGCATGCCGCCGACCGGTTGCGCGACGTGCTGGCGCGCGTGGCGCCGGAGGTCGCCAACAGCCTGGTGGACGAATTGGTGGCGACGGGCGACGCGCGGCTGCTGCTGCGCCTGCGGCGCGCGACGGCCGCCGGACCCCAGCGGGCCGCCGTGGATCGAGCGCTGACGCTGTCAGCACTGCCGCCCGAACTCCGGCTGCGCTATCTGCCGACTGAAGACGACCCGGACTGCGCGTGGGAGCAGCGCTGCGCCCTACACGTGGCGCGCTGGGAGACGCACGTTGCGCTGGGCATGTTGACCGAGGCGCTGGCCGACGCCCGCAAGTGGCAGGCCCAGTTCGCCGCGTCGTTACCCGCGGATGCGGACACGGCCCAGCCTTGGCAGGCCGCCTTGGCGGCACGCGTGCGGCGCATCGCGGCGGTCCGCGCCCGGCTGCTGAGTGCCGACGCACTTCCGTTCGACCGGCACGTCACCGGCCGCTACCAATGGAAGCTCCACGGGGCCGAGCTGGTCACGGACCCGGCGCAACTGGCGGTCAGCAGCCCGGCGTGGATCCTGCTCAGGAAGCCGGAACTGAGCCTCATCACGCTGCACAGCGCGGTACTTGGTCGCGAGTGGCATCAGACTGTCGATGCCCTGACCGCGGGCCCGGCCGCGCAGGCGTCCATCTTCGATGCGGCCGTCGCCCTGGCCACCGGCCCGGATTACTCCGCCATCGACGCCGCACGCGTCACTTGGCCGGCAGTCATGCGCGACTACCTGGCGGCGGTCCCGGTGCGCGGCGGCCTGGTGGCCGTCGGGCGCGGCGTCGAGCGCGGCGGCGGTAGCCGGCTGTGGGAACGCCCCGTACCGGACTGGCCCACCATCCCGGCCAACTTCGCCGACCTGGCCGTGGCGACGGCCGACGGCGTTGTCTTCGCCCCGCGGCCCGAGCGCGTCCTGCTGATCGGCTGGGCCGATGGCGCGGTCTGGTGGGAGCGGGACCTCGGCACACTGCGCGTTGAACGCCTGCTGATCGCCGAGCGCGACGGCGCTTTCGGCGCGGGCGCCGCCCGGGTGATCATCGTTGACCAGGCCGGCACGGTCGCAGCGCTGGACGCGGCCACCGGTGGCCGGCTCGAAACGTTGCCTTTGCTGGGCGGTGCGATACGCGCGGCCACGGTTGCCGGTGGCACGCTCGTCGTGTGGAGCGAGACGTCTGTGGCCGGCTTCGATCCGCTCACGCTTGAGCAGCGCTGGGCGCGACCGAGTCGCGCTGCAGCCGCGTGCCAGGTCGTGGCCGGCAGTTCGTGGGTGGCCTACCGCCTGCGCGGCCAGGACGACTGGCAACTGCTCGATGCGCGCGCTGGACAGCCGGTCTTCACAGCGGGCCTCGGTCCGCTGGGTGCCGAGATTACTGCGGCAGCGGTGGTCGGGGAGCAGATTATCCTCGCCGGCCGCGACGCAGCCGCCGATGGGTACGAGGTGCCGGTTGTCCGACTGACGGCCTTCGACCGCGCACACGGCCGGCGACACTGGCAGCACGAGCTGCGCACGGCTGCCGCCGCCAACCTGACACAGTTATTGGCCCACCCCGACGTAATCCCGTTGTTGGAGGCCCGGCCCGTGGGCGCGTTCAGCGCGGAGCCGGCGGAGTACGATACGCTCGCCCTGCGACTGATTGACCGGCAGACCGGCGAGCTTGGCCCGGCAATTGACATCGCCCAGGATTTCCGTAGCGGCAGGGGCGTGTGCGGACCGTGCCTGCTGGCGACGTCCAGCCGGCTCATCGTGCAGGCCAACGGCACTCTCGCGGCTTACGGCCGCGCGCCACGCGGAGGAGAGCAATGAGGCGCATAATGAGCGGTTACGCCGGGTCGGCCGTGCTCTGCGGTGCTCTTGCGCTGGTGGTGCTGGGCAACACCGAGGCTGCTGCGCAACCCGCCGAGAGTCCCAGCCCGGCACCGCCGACTGCGATTACCGTCCCCGGTCTGACGCCCGCGCTCATCACACCGGAGGCTCACGAAGCGATCGAGCGCGGCCTGCGCTTCCTGGCCGGTATCCAGAATCGCGACGGCAGTTGGCGCAGCGAGGGCGCCTCCGGCGGCTATCCGACGGCCATGACCGCGCTGGCCGGCCTGGCCTTCCTGGCCGGCGGCCACACACCGACACAGGGCGAGTACGCCCGCAACGTCAGCGGTGCGCTCACCTGCATCCTCCGCAACGCCCGCCCGGACGGCCTGATTGCCAATCTGGAGGAGGAAAGCCACTGCATGCACGGCCACGGCTTCGCGATGCTCTTCCTCTCGCAGTGCTACGGCATGGAGGAGGACCTCGGCCGGCGGGCACAAATCAAGCTGGCCCTGGAGCGAGCCGTCGAGCTGACCGCCCGCAGCCAGAGCGCGGCCGGCGGCTGGCTGTACACGCCGGACTCCTCCGGCGATGAAGGTTCGGTGACGGTCACGCAGATTCAAGCCCTGCGTGCCTGCCGCAACGTGGGCATCGCCGTCCCGAAGCGCGTCATCGATCAGGCGCTGCTGTACCTCGAGCGCTCCGCCAATGACGACGGCGGCATCCGCTACCAGGCCGCCGGCAGCGGCCCCTCGCGCCCGGCGATTACCGCCGCCGCGGTGGTGTGCTGGTACAACGCCGGCCTGTACGATCATCCGCGCGCGGCGGCGGCGCTGGAGTACCTCAAGCCGCGCCTGACGGTTGGCCGCAGTGACACCATGCAGCACTTCGGCCATTACTTCTACGGACACCTGTATATGGCCCAGGCGCTGTACCTGACGCCGCAGGCCGGTTGGCCGCAGTATTACTCGGAGATCCGCGACTTGCTGGTGATCAACCAGGAGCCGGCCGGCTCGTGGAAAGGCGACCTGGTGGGCCCCGCCTACGGCACCTCCATCGCCCTGATCATCCTGCAGCTACCGCGCCAGAACCTGCCGATTGTGCAAAGATGAACCGATCCTCGCGGCCGGCGCCGCGCGAGACGAAAGGCTGTTGGCATGGCGGATGAGACGAACACTCCAGAGCACGAGGATTCCAGGACGGCCGACTCCATGAGCGGGCAAGCCGCCGCGCCCGGCGATATCGAGGCGGTCGCGCGGCTGCGGGCGGCCTACGGCCGCATCCGCGCCGAGCTGGCCAAGGTCATCGTCGGCCAGGAGGCCGTGGTCGACCAGCTCCTGATCGCTCTCTTCGCACGCGGCCACGTGATACTCGAAGGCGTCCCCGGCTTGGCCAAGACGCTCATGATCAGCAGCTTGGCGCGCTGCCTGGGCCTCCAGTTCCAGCGCATCCAGTTCACGCCCGACCTGATGCCCTCGGACATCACCGGCACGGAGGTCATCCAGGAGGATCGCCGCACCGGCAGCCGCGCGTTTCGCTTCCTGCCCGGCCCGGTCTTCACCAATGTGCTGCTGGCGGACGAGGTTAACCGCACGCCGCCCAAGACACAGGCCGCCCTGCTCGAGGCCATGCAGGAGGGCCAGGTCACGGCCGGCGGCCAGCGTCACCCGCTGGACCCGCCCTTCTTCGTCCTGGCCACGCAGAACCCCATCGAGCAGGAAGGCACCTATCCCCTGCCGGAGGCCCAGCAGGACCGCTTCATGTTCAAGGTCCTCGTGGACTATCCCGCCTATGACGAGGAATTCGCCATCGCGGAGCGCACCACCGGCGGCGAGCAGCGCGAACCGCAGCGCGTGCTTGAGCGCGATGAGATCCTGCAATTGCAGGCCGTCGTGCGGCGCGTGCCCACCCCGCCCAGCGTCGTCCACTACGCCCTACGCCTGGTGCGGGCCACGCGCCCCGGCGTCCCGGCCGAGACCGACGGCGGCCGGCACCGCGAGCTTATCGAGCGCCTGGTGCTCTTCGGTGCGGGGCCACGGGCCGTCCAGTTCCTACTACTGGCGGGCAAGGTGCGGGCCGTCTTCGCCGAACGAAACCACGTTGCGGTCGCGGATATCCAGGCCGTGGCCTGCCCGGTGCTGCGCCATCGCATCATCACGAACTACGCCGCCGAGGCCGAGGGTTTCACCACCGACCGGATCATTCAGCACCTCCTGGAGACCTTGCCGACCGGCGCGGCCGACGGGCAGCCCGGCCGCGAGCTGCGCGAGGTGCTCAAGTCCTGAGGAAGCAGGTCACGAAGTTGAACGCCGACGCCGCCACGCCCGGGGGGTACCTGACACCCGCGGTGATCGCGCGGCTGCGCGGCCTCGAGCTGCGCGCCCGCACGGTCGTCTCCGGCCTGCTCTCCGGCCGGCATCGCAGCGTCTACCGCGGCCAGAGCGTCGAGTTCGCCGAACACCGCCCCTATGCCGCCGGCGACGACATTCGCCGCATCGACTGGCGGCTCTTCGGCCGGCAGGATCGCTTCCACATCAAGCAATACGAGGAGGAGACCAATTTGCGCTGCGTGCTGGCTATCGACGTCAGCCGCTCGATGGCCTACCGCAGCGGCCCGCTCAACAAGTACGAGTACGGCGCCTGTCTCGGTGCCACGCTGGCCTACCTGCTCGTGCGGCAGCATGACGCCGTCGGGGCCGTTACGTTTGACGATCGGATCCGCCGCCAGCTTCCCGCCGTAACCGGTCGCGTGCAGCTTGCCAACGTGCTCGCACTGCTCGAGGATTCCGGCCCGATTGGCACTACCGACGTGAAGCTGCTGCTGCATCAGTTGGCCGACGAGCTGCGCCGGCGCAGCCTGATCGTGCTGATCTCTGACTTGCTGGCCGCGCCGGATGACGTCGTGGCCGGCCTCGAACACATCTGCTGCCGCGGCCACGAGTTGCTCGTCCTGCACGTCATGGACGACGACGAGTGGAATTTCCCCTTCGTGGAGAACACGCTGTTTGACGGCCTGGAGGAGCCGCAGCGGCTACTGGCCGACCCCCAGGCATTGCGCGCGAATTACCTGGCCGTGGTGCGCCGCTTCACCGCGCGCCTGCGCGCCGTCTGTCTCAAGCACCACGCCGACTACGTGCCGGTCAACACGCGCGACCCGCTCGATGTCGTTCTGAGCAGCTACCTGAGCGGCCGGCGCGGCACGCGGCCGCGCGGGGTGACGCCGGCATGAGCGCGGGCGCGGGCCTGCTGGCCGTCGGCTTCGTCCACCCGGCCCTGTTGTGGGGCCTCGGGCTGGCAGCCCTGCCACTGATTATTCACCTATTGTCGCGCCGCCAATATCGACGCGTTGAATGGGGCGCGACGCGCTTCCTCCTCGAGGCCGAGCAGGAGACCCGCCGGCGCCTCCGCTTCGAGCAATGGCTGCTGCTCGCGCTGCGCGGCCTGGCCCTGGCGCTGCTGGCCCTGCTGATCGCGCGGCCCTACGTCCGCCCCGGGCTGGTGGCCGCCCTGCTTGGCGGCGGCGCCGGCGCGGCGCGCGTGATCGTCATCGACGACTCCGCCAGCCTGAGCTACCAGGCCGGCGCGTCCGCCGAATTCGACCTGCTCCGCGACGCCGCGCTGCGGCTCCTTTCCTGGCTGCACCAGGAAGCCCCGCGCGACCGCGTCACCCTGGCCCTCACATCGGCCGCCGGCGGAACGCTCGCCGACGGCGTGGCATTGAACGACAGCAGCTTGGCCGAACTCAGCCGGCGGCTGGCGGAGCTGACGCCCGCCGATACGCGCGCCCAGCCTGAGCACACGCTGGCCGGACTCGTGCGCGGCCTGGCCGACACCCATTCGTCAAACATCGATTTCTACATCCTCTCCGACTTCCAGCGCTCCGAGTGGCTCAGCGGCGCCGGCGGCGCCGCGGCTTTCGCCCCGCTGCAAGAACTGGCTACCCCCACCGCCGCCCGCGCCGGCGAGCCCACGCGCGCCGTGCGGGCCGTCCTGATCGCCTCCGGCGTGACGCCGCGCGACAACGTCGCCCTGGCCGACATCAACCTCGAACGGCCCCAGGTGGTGGCGGGCTTCCCCGTGACGGTTCGAGCCACCGTCGTCAACCACGGCCGGCAGTCCCTGCGCGACCTGCTGCTGCAAGTCGACGTCGATGGCGCGCCCCGGCCGGCGGTGCCGATCGGCCTGCTCGAGCCCGGTGCGGACCGGGACGTGGCCTTGGAGGTCACCTTCGCGGACGTGGGGCCGCACGTCCTGGCGCTCGAGATCGGGCCCGTCGATTCGTTTCGCCTGGACGACGTCCGCCGCCACGTCCTATTCGTGAAAGACGCCGTCGGCGTGCTGATAGTGAACGGCGCCCCGGCCGTCGACCCATATCAGGATGAGGTCTTCCTGCTGCGCAACGCGCTTGCGCCGCCGGGACCGCTGTCGTCCGGCCTACGGGTGGACGTGATCGAGCCGCCTGAACTCGCTGCAACCGCCCTGGACGACTACGACGCCGTGCTCCTGTGCAACGTGCCGCCGCCGAGCGCCGCCGCCACCCGTGTGCTGGAGGCCTACGTCCGCGCCGGCGGCGGGCTGGGCATCTTCCTGGGCTCCGAAGTCGGCGAGCCGACCGAGTACAACCGCGCTCTGCACGCTGACGGCGCCGGCCTCCTGCCGCTGCCGTTGGCGGAGCTGACCGCGCCCGCCGGCCAGCCCGCCGGCGTCGGTCTGTTGCGAACCGGCACCCATCCCGTCACCGCGGCCTTCCCCGGCGACAGCGACGCCCTGTCCGAAGGCGTGCGCTTCCGCCGCTACTACCGCTGCCGCGAACTGCCCGCCGACGAACCGCCGCCGGCCGCCAGCCCCGCCGCGCCTGAGCCGGCCACGCCCGCCCGCGAGCCGGCCGCCATCCTGGCCCGCTTCGCCGACCAGCGCGCCACGCCAGCGCTGCTCGAGCGCGAGTTCGGCCGTGGCCGCGTGCTGCTCTTCACCTCCACAGTGGACCTGGATTGGAACGACTGGGCCCGCGTTCCCGACGGCAGCTACGTCGTCACCATGCTCGAAATCGTGCATTACCTCGCACGTCGCGCCGCCGCGCCGGCCAACTTCATCGCCGGTCAGCCCCTGCAAGTGACAATCTCCCCGGAAGCCCACGAAATCGGCGCCGTGTTCAAGCCGCCGACCTTCCCCGATGAGCCGGCCGTAACGGCCACGACCCCGGAGGCGCCGGCTGGCCCGGAAGGAACCGTCATGCTCACCGGCCCCGCAGCGCGGCGCGTCGGCATCAACACCGCCGAGCTGCTCACGCGCACCGGCCAGCCCGAGCTGCGCCCGCTGTGCGTCAACAGCGATCCGGCCGAATCGGACCTTGGCACGGCCGGCCCGGCCGAGTTGGCCGCGGCACTGGCGGGCATCCCACACGAGTTCGTGGCCGCCGCGGAGGACTTCCTGCAAGGCACCGAGCAGACCCGCCGGGAGCTGTGGCCCGGCTTGCTGATCGTCCTGTTGATCACGCTCGTCTTGGAACAGACGCTGGCCTGGTGGTTCGGCCGGCCGCAGGCCCCCAATCGGCCACGCGCCCGCTAGCCGCCGCGCGCCCCCACAACCGCCCGAGTTGACACGCGCCGGCCCGATCGATAGCTTAATCTGTTTCTTCCCCATCGCCTCGGGATACCCTGGCGGTGGGAGGCTCTGCAGGGAAACAGGCATGACCATCAGCAAGGTTGCGCGGTCCATCGGCGAATCAGCCACGCTGAAGCTGAACGCGACCGCGGCGGCGTTGCGCGCCCAAGGCGCGCCCGTGATCCATCTGGGGGGGGGCGAACCCGTTAGCAAGGCCCCCGCCAGCGCCATAGCGGCCGGCAGCGCCATGCTGGCCACCGGCGAAGTGCGCTACACCCCCGCCAGCGGCACACCTGCCCTCCGCCGCGCCATCGTCGAGTACACCCAGAAATACTACCGCCGCGCGGTCGCGGTCGAAAACGTCATGGCGTCCGGCGGCGCCAAGCAGGCCATCATGGTGGCCTTGCAGACCGTCCTGGACCCCGGCGACGAGGTGGTCTTCCCCGTGCCGTACTGGGTCAGCTACCCCGACATGGTGCGGCTGTGCGGCGCTACCCCCGTACCGGTACCGGCCGGCGCCGCCGACTATTGTCCCCGCCTGGCGGACATCGAGCCGCACGTCACGCCGCGCACCAAGGCCGTGCTGATCAACAGCCCGAACAACCCCAGCGGTGCGGTATATCCCGAGTCCTTTGTGGCCGACATCGTTTGCTTCTGCGAGGACCGCGGGCTCTACCTTATCATGGATGACATCTACCACCGGCTCGTCTTCGACGGCCAGCAGGTGGTCAACTGCTACGACTACGCCCGCCGCGGCATCGAGGACTCCCAGCTCATCGTCGTAAACGGCGTATCCAAGCAATACGCCATGACCGGCTTTCGCATCGGCTGGGCTGTCGCCGCCCGCCAACTCATCAAGGTCATGGCGATGATCCAGGGCCACCAGACCTCCGGTCCCTCGGCCCTTTCGCAACAAGCCGCCCTCGGCGCCCTCACCGGCGAGCAGTCCTCTGTTGACGAGCTGCGCGGCACCCTGGAGCATTCCCGCGACGTGCTGCTCGAGCAACTGCAGACCATCCCGGACATCCGTTTCGCCAAGCCCGGCGGCACCTTCTACTGCCTGGTAGATTTCCGGGCCTACGACCACGATTCCACGAAACTGGCACAGTTCTTGCTCGAACGCGCCCAGGTTGTGACGATTCCCGGCGCGGCGTTCGGCCTTGACGGCCACCTGCGCATCAGCTTCTGCGGAGCGCGCGATGATATCGTCCAGGGCATCGCCCGCATTCGGGCCGCCTTGGCCGAGTATCCGCGCCACGCTAAGTAATCACCGGGCGGGTTAGACGCAAAGGGCTGGAAGAATCATGAGTTCACATTGGCAGACACGGACGCCGGCTTTGGGGCAGCACGCCGACCGCGCCAGCGACTACACGCTGGACAATCACGGGCTTATCAACCTGCGGCACGTCTACTGGAATCTCCCGCCGGCCGCCCTCTACGAAGAGTCCATCTTCCGCGGCGAGGGGTACGTCGTCGCCGGCGGCCCCTTGCTCGTGCACACCGGCAAGCACACCTCGCGCTCGGCCGCCGACAAGTTCGTCGTCCAGGAGCCGAGCACCCAGGACAAGATCTGGTGGGGCGACTACAACCGCCCCTGCGAGCCACACCAGTTCGTCACCTTGCGCGGCCGTATCCAGTCCTACTTTCAGGGCCGCGACGTGTTCGTACAGGACTGCTACATGGGGGCCGACCCCGATTACCGCATGCCGCTGCGCGTTATCACCGAGACCGCCTGGGCCAGCCTGTTTGCCTACAACATGTTCATTCCGATCCGCGACCGGGATGCTTACAAGCGCCACGTCCCGGAATTCACCATGATCGTCGCGACCGGCATGCACTCCGATCCGCGCGTCGAGGGCGTCCGCTCCGACACCGCCATCCTGCTCAACTTCGCCGAACGCATGAGTCTGATCGCCTACGCGGCCTACGGCGGCGAAATCAAGAAGACCATGTTCACCGTGCAGAATTTCCTCCTGCCCCTCAAGGGCGTCTTCCCCATGCACTGCTCGGCGAACGTCGGCCGCGACGGCGACGTCGCCCTCTTCTTCGGCCTCTCCGGCACCGGCAAAACTTCCCTCTCCGCCGACCCCAACCGCCGCCTCATCGGCGATGACGAGCACGGCTGGAGCGATGACGGCGTCTTTAACTTCGAGAACGGCTGCTACGCCAAGGTGATCCGCCTTTCGGCCAAGAACGAGCCGCAAATCTGGGATGCCACCCGCCGCTTCGGCACCATCCTGGAAAACGTCGTGCACGACCCGACCACGCGGCAGGTCAACCTCGACGACGACGCCATCACCGAGAACACCCGCGCCTCCTACCCCCTCGATTTCATCCCCAACACCGTCCCCGAGGGCGCTGTCCGCACTCACCCGACGAACGTCGTCCTGCTGACCTGTGACGCCACCGGCGTGCTGCCGCCCATCGCCCGGCTCAGCCCGGCCCAGGCCATGTACCACTTCATCAGCGGCTACACCTCCAAGGTCGCCGGCACCGAGGCCGGCGTCGGCAAGGACCCCGTGCCGACCTTCAGCACCTGCTTCGGCGCGCCCTTCATGGTCCACCACCCGTTCGTCTACGCCCAGATGCTCAAGGAACGCCTCGCCCGCCACCAGGCCCAATGCTGGCTCCTGAACACCGGCTGGACCGGCGGCGCCTTCGGCACGGGCCACCGCATCAGCATCGCGCACACCCGCGCCTTGCTCAACGCCGTGCTGGGCGGCGCGCTCGCCAAGGTCGAATACCGCCGCGACAAGGTGTTCGGCTTCGAGGTGCCCAAGAGCTGCCCCGAAGTGCCCGCCGAGATCCTCGATCCGGCTAGCACCTGGTCTGACCAGGACCGGTACTGGCACAAGTACGACGAGCTCGCCGGCCGCTTCATCGACAACTTCAAGAAGTTCGAGCAGGGCTGCTCCCAGGAAGTCCTGGCCGCCGCCCCCAAACGCCTGTAACGCGCCTGTGAGGAAGCGGTGCCTCTCCATGCGGCGTGCTGTGCACGCCGCTCTGGAGTTTGGCCATTTTAACGTGATCACGGGGTTGGGTTGAGAGCCGGTTGAAG
>CAZJYX010000011.1:0-116270 GCA_964550375.1 uncultured Planctomycetales bacterium
GGTCCCAAGGGTTCGGCTGTTCGCCGATTAAAGCGGTACGCGAGCTGGGTTCAGACCGGCGCGAGCCAGGTCGGTCCCTATCTGCTGTGGGCGTACGAGTCTTGAGGGGCCATCTTCCTAGTACGAGAGGATTGGAAGGTACGTGCCTCTGGTGTACCTGTTGTCGCGCTAGCGGCAGCGCAGGGTAGCTAAGCACGGAATGGATAACCGCTGAAAGCATCTAAGCGGGAAGCCGTCCCCAAGATGAGGACTCGGTGCTCCCTTCGGGTGAGCTGAAGACCCCTCGTAGACCACGAGGTTGATAGGCCGGGCGTGTAAGTACAGAGATGTACTCAGCTAACCGGTACTAATGGTCGAGGGCTTGACCGCGCTTATGAATCGCTGTGTTTCAGAATCGTATCCTGACACGCGAAGACCTGACGTCACCATGAACTCACCGTGAGTGCTATCCGGGGCGCTGACGACATCGTTGGCGCCCCGGCACACGATCTGCCGGTGACCTGACGTGTGGGGCCACACCTGATCCCATTCCGAACTCAGTAGTTAAGCCCACACGGCCGATGGTAGTCCTGATCGGGCGAGAGTAGGTGATTGCCGGCTTTTTTGGCCCGCCGATGCGAATGTGTCGGCGGGCCGCCTTTTTTTATGCGCTGCACTGAGTTCCGGATGCGCCAGGTCTGCTATGCGGCCAGGAAGCGGGCCAGGTCCAGTTCGCGTCCCATAACCATCATGACCTCGCGGGCGCGTATGACGGTGTCGGCGGTTGGCAGGAAGCGGTAGTGTTCGTCCCCTTCCGCGCGCAAGGCCAGCACCAGCAGGTTGTAGTTCGAGCGCACGCCTGATTCGGCCAGGGAACGCCCATGCAGGACCTGAGGGGCCAGTACCTCCATGATGCGGTAGTCCTCGGCGAGGGGGAACATGTCGACGAAGTTCGGGTTGGCGATGCGCCGGGCGACGCGTTCGGCGGTCTCGCGCTCGGGGTAAATGATCTCGGTTACGCCGACTGCGCGGAGGATTTCGGCGTGGTCGTCATTGGCGGCGGTGGAGCGGATGCGCTCGACGCCGAGGTGCTTGAGGTGCAGCGCGCAGAGGATGCTGGGTTCGGTACTGCGGTCGCCGAGTGACATGGTGGCCTCGCTGACCGGGGCGGTCAGGACGCCGGCGAGCATTTCGGGTTTGCGGACGTCGCCGATCACGGCGCGGTGGACTTCGTCGCGGATGTTCTGGACGCGATCCTCGCGCGCGTCGATCGCGAGGACTTCGCAGCCGAGGCGCACGAGGTCGCGCGCCAGGTAGGTGCCGAACTGCCCTAATCCGATGACACAGACTTGCTTCATGGCCGTGGTCCTCAACCAATCATGACGCGCTCGACCGGGAATTCATAGTGCTGGCGCGGCTGCGAGACGACGGCCAGGGCCATCGTGAGCGGGCCGACGCGCCCGACCAGCATGGTCAGGATAATCCAGATTTTTCCGACCGCGGAGAGACTGGGCGTCAGGCCGGTGGAAAGGCCGACGGTGCCGAAGGCCGACACCTGCTCGAACATGAGGTTCTCGAGCGGCGTGCCGGCGCCGCCCTCGCTGAGCGCCAGGATCATTACGCCGACGACGTTCCACATTACGGCAAGCGTGATCACCAGGCTGGCTCGTTGCAGCAGGTCGAAGGGCAGGCGGCGTCCGAGAATGCTGGTGCTTTCGCGGCCGCGCAGGCGGGCCGTGAGGCGGGTCAGCCAGACAGTCGCCGTGACCGTCTTGACGCCGCCGGCGCAGGAGCCCGGTGAGCCACCCACGAGCATCAATGGGACGAAGATCAGCAGGGCGGCCAGCGGCAGTGCAGCGATTTCGACGGTGTGGAAGCCGGCGGTGCGGGCCGTAACGGACTGGAAAAGGCCCTGTAGTAGCCTTTCGCCGGCGCTATCTCCGAGGTGGGTCCAGCTGGCGGGCAGCAGCGTCAGGGCACCGCCCGCGGTCAGGAAGAGACTGGACCACAGGACGACGCGGGTGTGCAGGGAGAACTTGACGAAGCGGGAGGGCCGGCGTCGCAGGCGGGCCCAGCCGCGGGACAGGAGTTCGAGCAGGACGGGGTAGCCGAGGCCGCCGAGCGTAATCAGGGCCATGACGGTACCCATCAGCGGGAGCGAATTGCGCAGGCTGGACAGGCTGTCGGCGTAAAGTGAGAACCCCGCGTTGCAGAAGGCTGAGACCGCTAGGAATACCGCCTCGAACGCGTCGGTGGCTGGCAGGCTGGAGCGCAGCAGCAGGGCACCGAGCCCTTCGAGCAGGAAAGTCAAGGTGATGATTCGCAGGGCTGCCGTGCGGAGGCTGATGCGCGTTTGTCGCTGAAAGAACGCGTCATGCACGGCAGCCTGGGAGCTTAGCGACAAGCGGACGCGCACGACTTCGGCGGCCAGGGCGGCGAACGTCATCAGACCCAGGGCCCCGAGCTGGATCAGGATCAGGATGACGATTTGCCCGAAGCGCGAGTAGGCGGTGCCCGTGTCGACGGTGATCAGGCCGGTGACGCACACGGCCGAGGTGGCGGTGAAAAGCGCGTCCAGGAGGCGTACGGGTTCCTGCTGGTGCGCGGCCGGCAGGCGCAGCGCGATGGTGCCCGCCAGGATCAGGGCCACGAACGTTGCCAGGAGCAACGCCTGGGGCCGGCGGAGCAGGCGGCTCCAGAGGGATGCTATGCTTGGCCGGGGGAGGACGTTTGCCATGATCCTGTAAGCATAGCACGTCAGTGAAATGGCGGAAGGTGGTTGGCCGGCGAGCGTCAGGGCAGGCGCCGCTGGCGCCGGTGGGCGGGCGTGCGGGGATGCGGGTTGCACGGCGGTCGCCAGCCCTTAGACTAATGTCGTTCGTGCGGCCCATTGGTGTACGTGGCCCGCGTTACGCGGGGTGCTGGCTGAGCAGACCGGATTCAGAGGAGATCAAGATGCGTCGCGTGGTGTTTGCCGTCCTGTTGGTCGTTTTGGTTGCGGCGCCGTTGCGGGGACAGGATTCCGGGCGTGAGCGGCCGGGGGGGTCGGCGCGCCCGCTGCCGCAGGCCGCCGCGCCGCGCGCCGAGCAGGGCCGGGAGATTCCCGTGCTGCAGAAGCTGCGCTACGTCTGCAAGCGGTTGGACCTGGATGCGCGGCAGCGGGAGCACGCGGAAGGCGTGCTGGCCATGATTGCGGCGGAGGCCGATATGGGTGAGGCGGAGACGCGGCAGCGCATGGAAGAGATCATGTCCACGTACCATGCCATGCAGGCGGCCAAGGACGAGGGCGACGAGGAGCGCGCCGAGGCTCTGCGGGATGAGCTGATCGGGCTGGCACCGGGCACGGAGGCGCAGCGCAAGTTCGTCGAGCGCATGAAGCCGGCCCTTAATGAGGAACAGCAGGCCCGCCTCGACGCGCTGCTCGAGCAACTGAAGGATGCGAAGCTGCAGGACGTCGAACTCAAGCCCATCGAGGTGCTGCGCCTGGCTCGCCAGCAGAACCTGACTTCGCCGCAGGTGGCGCAGCTCAGGGTCCTGCAGGATGAGTTTCGCCGACAGATCGAAAGCGTGACCGACGAGGACGAGCAAAGCGGATTGCTGGACAAGCTTATCCAGGATATCTCGGGTTTGCTGACGGGCGAGCAGCGGACTACCTTCAACCGCGAAATCGAGAGCCGCCGGCTGGACTGGCCCGGTCCGACTGAAGCCGGCACCGCTCCCGCCGACTAAGACCAGGCCGCTCGGAGGTTGTTTGGTGGGTCGTTGGTGCCCGCCGACAGTCCAGTGCGACAGGGGCTGCCGGGGCAGCCCCTGTTAACGCAGCGGAGGTTTCGAGACGTTTGCCGCGTTCAGCGGCGGCCGAGCGGGCCGGTGCCGGTGGCGCGGTGGACTGCTAATCGGCCCGGCCGGTCAGCAACTGCACGAACGGGTCAATGTCGAACGCATTGACCAGGCCGTCGCCGTTGATGTCGGCCAGCATGTAGTCGCAATCGGGGTACGCCAGGGCGTAGGCGGCCGAATCGGTCAGGGCCAGGACGAACGGGTCGATGTCGAAGGCATTGACCAGGTCGTCGCAGTTCAGGTCGCCCAGCAGTTGCGGGCACCCGGCCGGATCGGCGCCCCACACCACGACGTCGTCGATGTTCCAGCCGCAGTAGGTGATGGTTCCGTTGGTCGGGCCCATCGTCCAGCGCAGATAGACGTTCGGCTGGCCGTCGGCAATTGCCGAGATATTGAAGCGCTGGTGGACCCATTCGCCATCGTAGAGGTTGGCCGTGGTGTTCTGCCAGAGGTTGGTCCAGTTGGTTCCGTCTGTGCTGATGCGCACGTACGCGCGGTCGTTGGCGAAGGACTCGACGCCCAGCCAGCGGTAGAAGGAGAGCGTCGTGTCGACCGAGTTAGTGCAATCCAGCGCGGGGGTGGTCAGATGGAACTCGGGCATGTTATTCGTGTAGTGGCCGCCCGGGTTGTAGCCGTAGACCCGGGCGCCGGTGAAGGCGCTGCCCGGGTTGCCAGCCGCGCCGGAGGCCAGGCCCCAGGCCCACTGGCCCTGCGTGGTCCAGCCGGGGTTGCTGTCCATGTTCGCGTCAAGCACGACGGTGAACGGCCGGGCCTCGGCGGTGTAAGGAACCCCGGGTGCAGTGCGCGGCGCCCGGGCGACGAGGCCGACGGTGTTGGCGGCCGAGAGGTAGAACTGCCGGGTGTGCCCGCAGGGGGTGGCGGGCAGCGTCACGCGGTAGAGGTCTTCGCCCAGGTGCGTCAGGGGGTACTGCGTGTATGCTCCGCTAGTGCCGACGCGGGTGTGCAGCGTCGGCGATTCCGGGTCGAGGGTGCCGCCCAGCACCCTGATGTTCACGGAGAACTCCGCTTCCTCATCGGGTGTCAGCCGCTCGGGCCGCCCGTCCGTGAGCGTGAACTTGATCGGCTTGGCCGACCACTCGGCCAGGCGCAGTACGGCCGGGAGGTTCTCCTCGCTGTTGGGGATGATCTGGTCGGCCGGCAACAGGAAGCCGTACTGCCCGGTGTCGCGCAGCTCGTAGGTGAACTCGATTACGCCGCACTCGTCGTAGCACCAGTCGACGGTGCCTCCGCCAACCGGGTAGATGGCGCTGTAAATCGGTCCGTACTCGTAGTACACCTCATGCACGGCGAGAATCTCGTGGTGCATGGCGGCGTTCAGGGCCATGAACCACTCGTGATCCGCCGGGAGGTCGCTCGTGTAGCCGTACGGCGACATGATCAACTGGGAGTAGCTGTGATAGCTGATGCCGGAGACGATGCGCGGGTTAGCCAGGAAGAAGTCGCGGAAGACCTGCGTTTCCGGCTCGGAGAACGGGCCGGTTCCATGATAGGTATCGGAACACGGATTGCTGCTCGATCCGACCGTGCCCCAGCCGGCGCCGAAGTTGCGGTTGAGGTCGACGCCGTAGCAGGGCGTGCCCGGCCGGCGGTTCTTGCGCCACATGCGGTCAGTCGTCCAACTATGGATGTAGCCGTCGGGATTGAGAACCGGGATGATGACGAACTCGAGTTGGTTGACCAGACCGGTGACGCGCAAGTCTGAGCCGTACCCATTGACGAGCTGGTCGGCCACCCACATGACGACCATGGGCGTGATCCATTCGCGGGCGTGGATCGTCGCGTCCAGCACGACCATCGGCTTCTCGGCGCCTCCGGGGCCGGTGATGCGGATGGCCCAGATGGGGCGCTCTTCAAGCGACTCGCCGATGCTGAACACCTCGGCGAGGTCGGGCCGCAGCGTCTGCAAGGCGATGAGCTTGTCGTAGATCTCATCGTGAGTCTTGTAGTTCTCGTACCACTCAGTCCGGTCAAAGGGATCCACCGGACCGGACCGTGCCAGGCTCGCACGCTCGGCGTCGATCAACACCTGGATGTCCTCCTGGAGCACCTCGTAAGGAAGCCCCATCAGACCCAGCGCGCGGAATCCATCGGGCGGGAACAGGTAATCCACCGGGCCCAGACCCTCGCGGCCGCTCATTAACAGCCCGCCCAGGGCGTGGATGTGCTGAACCTGATCCCAATTCTCGACAAACACGCGAACGAACTTGTGGCCGTCATAGCGAACGGGCGCCGCGCCGTCATCCGCGACCGCGGAGCCGCACCAGCAGGCCAGCACCAGAACCAGGCAGGCACGTTTCAGATAGGCGTACATTGATTCGCTCCTTCATCTCCCCCTGGCAAGCTGCCGAGCGCCCGGCCATTGTCCATCCGGGCCGCTGGATCGATTGTACCGGAAGGTAGCAGCAGTGCGAAGACGTATTTCCCGCCTCGAGGTTCCTGTGAGGATCGGCAAATGGGGTCTGGCGCGCCCATTCGGGCAAGAGACTGCCTCGTGCTGGTATGCTCCGGGCCGCGCTGCTGGTGCCAGCCCACGTGTGCGGTCATGACGGTCTGCGGCTGGCGCTCCTCCGGTGGTAACGTGCCGTGTTGAATACACACGAGAGCGGCCGCCCGGCGCGGGGCCGGGCGGCCGCAAATGCCTTGTCCTGCAATCGTTTACCGTGATACCAGCTAACGTCGGCGAACAACAAGAGTCAGGCCGAGCGCCAGCAGAACGAGAGCACTCGGTTCGGGAACAATGCTGAAGTTGTCCCAGGCCATGATGTTGCCGGCCGTCGAACCGCCTGTGAAGAAGCGGAACCCGGTGGCCGTGCCGCCATCCGGAAGCAGGAAGAACCAGTCGGCAGGTTCGTACACGGCGATCGGGCCATCGTCCGAGAGGTTCTGGATGGTCACCTGCAAAATGCGTTGGGTCGACAATTCGAAGGTCGTGGATTGGCGATACCACTTGCCGATCTGCAGGCCGGCCCACTCGTCACCCGGCGAGATGCCGGGTGCGCCATACCCCAAAACCATGTAGTTGGCGTTGAAGTGGGTTGAAGTTGCCAGATCCGTGCACGCGTACAGCGTCTGCCAATGGGCGGCCACAGTGGAGTCCTGGAGCGAGAAACTGCCCAGGTAATCGGTCGCCGGCAGCTCTCCATTGAACTCTGGACAGACATCGTACGTGACCGTCCACACGTCGCCGGCGTCCCAGTCGAAATCATGCTGCGCGCGTCCATAGGCCGGGGCGCCCTCCGAGCGGCCCGCGGCGAACTGCGCACCGCCGGCAGGATTCCACGGAATGCCCAGGGGGTTGCCGATGTACGTGTAGACCTTGTAGTCCGCCGAGTCGACCACTGGCAGGTACCAGTCCTGCTGGCCGGTCAGAACAGTCCCGCCCATTGAGCCGACATAGTCGGGTGCTTCAAACCCGGTGACAAAGGCAGCGTGGGCGGTCGCGGCCAATGTCGCACAGAGAAAGGCTAAGGCAAGCTGTTTCATCCCTCATCCTCCTCGAAGAAACGCGAAGTGCTTGGGTGCTCGGGCTACGCTTCCCAGACCCTCGACTGTCTAAGCTAGCTCTTTCTGAGGGCAAGTCAAGAGGAAACCAGCCCCAATCGTAGTTGTCTTTGCACAACCGACCGCGGGTGGGGGCCGTGCGCGCTCCCGGAGTCCAGTGTGTGCCTGGCTCCGAGTTTCGGAGTAGATAGATCGCCTATAAGTCCGGTGTTGGCTTTGCGCAGCGGAATGTCAGTACGTAGCAACGGCGCGAGAGGCGCTGGCGCTCGCTGGGCGCCCGATTGTGCGGAGTTGGAGGAACTGGGGAGGCTTCTTTCCGCGTTGAGTTAGACCGCGCCAGTGCCCATCCCGGACGTCACTATCGCCGCGGATTATTCTGCGACACCAGTAGTCGGTTTATCAGGAGTGGGGGCGAGTCAGATGCGCCGTCTTTGACGTCGCCGCTCCTCGCTCACCATGGCGGAACGGAGCGGTGGGACCAGCCGATGGGACCAGTTCGAGACGGAGCAACCAGTTCCTCCGCCGATCGTTGCGGCACAGACCAGAGCGGGATACTTCGGACATGCGGGATGAAACGGGCCTGTGCCAGTCAGATTCGGGTCTGCGGGCCGGCGGTGAAACCGTCGCGGTCGTTGGCGTAGATCAGCATGCCCTGGCGGTGCAGCGTTGCAATGCGCTCCAGGGCGACGGTGGGCCGGGCCGACCAGCCTTCCTGGCACACGAGCTGCGCCGAAACCAGGCAAGCTTGTGGATGCACGGCCGGGGTGTACTGATGTTCGGGCTCGGCGTTCCAGCAGAGCCGGCCATCCCCAGCGCGGTAGGCGTGAGCCGCCTTGCCAATGACCGGGGCCGGCGTGAACAACGGACAGATCAGCAGATCCTCGAGGAACCACTGGTCGTATTCGTTGGCCGGGTCGACCATTGCGACCCACGGCACGCCTGACTGGCTGACGCGCTCGGGTAGGCCGGCGAGCATCCGTTCGGGACCGTTGAGCGGCAGGCATTCGGCCGCGGTTCGGGCGGGCAGGTGCCGCTCGAGGCGTTCCCGGGCCAGCGCCAGTTCCAGTGCGGCATCGACGCCGACCCAGACGGCTGCTGGCGGCTGGGTCTGTCGGGCCAGCAACTCGCCCAGCAGGCCGGCCTCCTCGGCCGTTCTGACCGTGGCGACGACGCCGACCTGCGGCGGACTGACGTCGAAAGCGTCCAGGCCGATCGTCTCGGCCACCTGGCGCAGGCGATGGCGAATGGTGTGCTGCGTCATGACGGTCCGCAGGCCCCGGCGAACCAGCGCGCGGCGGTGGTCATCGTCCTCCAGCAGGCGCTGTAGCAGGTGCCGGTACTCCTCCGGCTCCGCGGCGCTCTGGATCACGTCGCCGAACAGCCGCGACATGCCTGTGCTGGGCGTGCTGACCACCGCCGTGCCGCAGGCGAGGAGCTCGAACACGCGTCGGGCAAACATGGTCGGCGACTGATCGACGGAGTTGACGTTGAGAAAGACCTTGTGCTGCTTGTAGGTTTCGACGACGCGCTCATATGGCAGGCTGCCCTTGATGTATGGACGGAAGCGCTCCGGAAAGGCGAAGTCCGGCGTGTCCGCGCCGTGGTTGCGGTCGTAGATCACCAGTCCGAAGGGGGCCGCCGCGTCCAGCAGGATGTCCATCTGCTGACGCCGCCCGGGGTGCCGGTTGGCATAATACGAGCCGGCGAAGCAGGGCGCGTCCAGACGCGGGCCGGAGCCGGCGGGGTTATGCAGGCGCGGCTGGGCTGCGAACACCAGCGGGTTGACGGTGCGAATGGCCGAGTCCGGCAGATCGCGGTAGGCCGACACGACGTTGGCGTCGGTGGTGAAGACATAATCGAACAGCGCGGCGGCCTTCTCGAACCTGGCGAAATGGACTGGATCCTCCTTGTTCCAGAAGGCGGTGGGGATCTGCCTATGGCGACACCAAGCCACCAGCTCGCGGAGCCGCTCGTGCCTGTGGCTAGGGTACTCCCCGACGAGGTACTGCCAACTGCCGTCGTTGCCGTTCCAGGCCGATTCGACCAGCAGGAAGTCGGGCGGGTGCTGCTCCAGGGCATCACGCCAGTTGTTCGGTGTGAACCGCAGCAGGCGACAATCGGGCCCGAAGGTCACTGTGGACATCGTGTCAAGCACGGCGGCCACCTGCGGTGTGCCGTCCGGCGACTGGGCGCTGCGACGCAGCGGTGCGGCCGCGCGCCGTTTGACAACTGACCCTGCCGAGCCCTGGGGCGCCAGCAGGATCTGGTTGTACATGAAGACGGGCGCGTGGTTGCGCCAAGCGCGGAACCCGACTTGTACGGATCGGGCGGCCGGCGGCGCCGTGAACGTCACCTTGAAGCGGGCATGACCGTCAGGCTCGAGGTACCTGAATGGACCGACTTCCGGGTCGTCGGAATGCGCGAAGCCCGGCAGGGGCGGGGGGATGACGCGACCGTCCTCATCGCTGAAGCAGAAATGCACCAGGGCGGCCTTGGCCTGCTCATCCGGTGCCAGCAACAGGCAGCCCAGCAACTCGAAGCTACCTGCGCCCGCGAGGGGGCCCGCGGCGAACATGCTGCTGTGGCGCGGTAGCGGCAGGACGCGGTTGTCGGCTGCGGCGCGACTCTGCGGGGCAGCGCTTTCATCTGCGGCCGTGTGGAGCACGAGTCCCGCGCCGACCGGCAAGTCCTGTCCGTTGTGGGCGATGTGCAGGGCCGTATCGATCTCGATGCGGCGGCCGCGGGCGCGGTACGACTGCAAGCCGAGACAGACAAACGCCGCCTCGCTCGGCGTTCGGAACCGGACTTCAAAAGGTCCAGCCGCTTGCCGGGGATTGAGGTACACGTACGGGCCGACCTCCTTGGACGTGACCACGCCGGCGTACGGCGGAGCAAGCACGTCGCGCCGGGCATCCAGGAAGACAACCCGAGCCAGGGCTGTTTGTGCCCGCTGCCGGGGACCGGCAAACAGCGCGCCCCGTAGCGTACAGGTCGTGGCGTTGCGCAGCTCAGCCGTCACCCAGCGCGGTCGGCGACCAAGCTTCACACGTTTGTCAGTTGGGTGCAGCAGCGCGACGCCCTGGTGTCCGGCTGCGGCCTCGTCGAGCAGGGCCCGGTGCAACAGCGGCCGCCACTGCGCGCCGCGCCGGCTCACCGCCGCGCCGGCCTCGCCCCAGTCGCCGCGTTCATCCGGTAGCAGCACGGATACCGGCGAGTGTTCGCATGGGACCGGCCGTGACTGTTGCGCTGCGTCGCGCGCCTTCTCGGCGCGCCTGGCCAAGGCGGCCTTCTCACTATTCAACGCGGCGATGCGGTCGGCCAGTCGTTGCAGGTCGGCTTCCAGCCGGGCCCGGTCCTTCTCGGACACGCGCTGCTGTTCGGATTGCTGGGCACAACGCTGCCGCAACTCGTCGAGCTGCTGCTGGTTCACAACCAACTGTTGGGCGAGCGTGGCGTTCTGCTGCGTCAACGGCGCGAGACTCTGGGCCTGTGCGTCACTGTGCTCGACGCGGCGTCGCAGTTCGCGAGATTCGTGCCGGAGCCGCGTGAGCTGGGCCTGCAACTCCAGCGTCATCCGCTCGACCTCGCCCAGCAACGGCGTGACGGCGAGCTGGTCGGTGACGCGGAGCGGAGCTGCCGTTTGCCCAACGCCCGGCTTGCGGCCCACGACGCGGATGCTCCCCTCGGCGATCGACACGTGCGACAACGTTATCAGCCCCGACAACAGCTCGACCAGGTCGGACAGCACAAACACCTGCCGGGATTCGCCCGTTTCCGCGCAGCCAAAGGGCGTCGTCAGGACGCACGTGCCACCCGGCGCGAGCTGACGCAGGCAGTTCTGCATAAACGTGCGCGGTTCCAGCACGTGCTCAAGACCAGCACCGATCGACAGCGAGTCATACAGCGTGGCGGGCGCGTCCAGCGTGGCAACATTGGCGTGCATGAAGCGGACGCGCTGCCGAACGGCCTCGTTCTCCTTGTCCAGGAGCCGGTTGGCCGAGCTGATTGCCTCGGGTTCGGTGTCGATGCCGGTGACGAAGAAGCCTTCGCGACCGAGCAGGATCGACAGCACGCCGGCGCCGCAGCCGATGTCGAGCACGCGCTGACCGCTGACCTGGCGGCCCAGCCAGTGAATGCCGCTGCGGATGTGCGAGATGGGTGGTTGGGGTCCGAATCGGCCCAAATACACCTTTGGCAATGCTGCCCGCCCCGGTGCCAGGGGATCCAGGAGATTGGGCCGCTCGCGCCCCGTATCTCCGCCTTGGCTTACAACGGTCTGTTTCTGCAAGTCCGCCACTTGTGTGCTCAACTCCGGCGAGCCGCCCGGCGGCGCGGCCTGCCCGGCACCAGCTTCCGGAGCCCGGCCGTGAGATGGGGCGGTCCGGATCGGTCTTCCTTGGGCGCCGCTCGCCAACCGCTGGCGGGCGTGCCGCCGCGCTCTTGCGTCAAGCCGACTGGGATTGTACCGCTCGCGGCGGCCGGATGCGACCGCGTGTGCGAGCATGCGGAACGATTCAAAGGGTCGACCAGGAAGTAGTAGCGCGTGGGAACCCTCGGCAGAGGCCGCAACCCGGTCGGCTGGTTCAACGGCCTTCTGATAGGCCTGTAGCTTCTCGAACATGCAGGCCATGGGCCGAGCCGCGCGTCGGATTGAGCAGGTGAACATTTGAGCGGGAGACCGCAGATGAGCGGCCGACGCGAGAGACAACGCCGTGAAGCTGGGGGCCATTCCTCCCCCGCTCCTGATCACGTGGTCTGCAAAGGCCAGGACGCTACAGCAGGAGAAGACGCGGCAATCGGAACAGTCGGGCGACCTGCTGGCGTGCCTGCAACTGGCGGACAGGGGACACATACTCGTGCAGGACCCCGTGCTGCGTGAGCTCACTACGCATGAGTCGAAGGCGGCGGGCAAGCGCGCGTTCAGCACGCTCGATGCACTGCGCAACGACTTGGCGCACGCCCAGTCTCCGATTCCCCGGCACTGGCCAACGATACGCGTGCTGGCGGAGCACCTCGAGCGAACGCTTGAGTTTGATCCCAACGCGATTGCGTCGACGTGCGAGTCGGGCACCTGACCGCCGGGCATGATGTGCGGCCCGTGAGCCAGTAGCCCCGAACACCAGGGTCATGCTGATACGCCTTCTGCGGGCTGCCGGTCAAGCCGAGGAACGCCGGCAGTTACACCTGTGTACGGATCGTCATCTGACGCCCGCCGCCGAATCACGACGGCGGTCATGTCGTCGTCCGGCGAAACTCCAGCGGCGAATGCGTCCACGTCGGCGTCGAGCGCAGCAATGAAGTCCCTGGCCGGCAGGAAGCGGTTGGCCAGCGCAGCCTGCCGAAGGCGTTCCATTCCATACTGCTGGCCACCCTCGCCACGACGCTCGAAGAAACCATCGGTCAGGAGAACCAGCTGGTCACCCGGCTTCATCTTGATCCGCGCCGTTGGCCCGAAAGTCGCGCAGTCACTGATTCCCAAGGGCATGCCGGTAGCGCCAAGTGCCGAAACATCACCGGAGCAGGTACTGATGTGGAGCATGGGCCCGTGCCCGGCCGAGGCCAGCTCGATGACGCCGGCCTGGGCGTCCAGAACGGCCAGAGCGAGCGTAATGAATCGCCCACTGGCCAGCTCCGTCTGCAAAAGACGATTCAGGAGCTCCAGCACGCGCGCTGGATCGCTGACACCCGCGAGCACTGCCCGGGCGTAGGCGCTGCACGAAGCCATCAGCAAAGCTGGCCCTAGCCCGTGCCCGCAGACGTCGGCAATGATGAACGCGTGACGCCCATCCGCCGCCAGTCGCCAATCGTAATAGTCGCCGCTGGCGTACTCCGCGGGTCGATTCCAGGCAGCGACATCGAAGCCACTGATCTGCGGCATGGCCTTTGGCAACAGGTCCTGCTGAATCGTTTGCGCCAACTCCAACTCTCGCTGGACTGCCGCCAATCGGCGTCGTGTCTCGGCTTCGCGCAGGGCCGAGACGACGTGCCCGCGAATGGTGTGACAGATCAAGACTGCGGCGAGTGCGGTGAGCAAGATGAAAACGACGAATCCAAGCAGGTCGCTTACGGTTACCCAATCGGTACCCGATTCGCCGCCTGTGGTTGTGCGGACGATGAGCGTCAAGTAGCCCGAGCCGGCAACAAGGCCACTCAGTAGGCACAACCCCGGTCGGAGCCGGAGAATCGACAGGCAGATGACCAAGCCGTAAAGGAGCAGCGGCGTCGAGCGCAGCGGCGCTCCGCCAGGCGCGCCAGCCAACCACACGCTGGCCGCGAGAGCCAGCGTCGGCAGCAGCGACTCGATGATCGTGCCGGCGAACCAGACGGCGACGGGCAGGACGCGCCCGCGACGCTCGGCACGCCGCACGGTCCACGCCAGCCCCATCGCGTATGCGATGCCGCCACAGTAGACCAGGACACGTGTCATCTGTGCGTCGGTATCGCTCAGCGTCCGATCCGTGAGAAGACGCAACAACCCAAGGCAGGTGAGAGTGGCCAGCGCCAAGAGAAGAAGCCCGAGGCGCCGGTACTCGCTGCGTTGTAGTGCCAGCTCCAGCGCCTCGGTGGCGACGTCTCCGTTGTGCCCGGCGGTGTCGCTGGAGCGGCTTGTCATCACACCGGCGCACCTCGTTCGGTCGCCGGGCGTGCGCCGCAGACAATGCTGTACAGCACCGGTACTACGATGAGTGTTAGGACCGTCGCAAAGCTCAGGCCGAACATGATTGCGATGGCCATGTCCTTGAAGAAGACGTCCGTCAGAAGCGGGATCATGCCCAGCACGGTCGTGAGGGCCGCGAGCACGACCGGGCGCGCACGGCTGACGGCGCTCTGCACCACTGCCTCGTACGGCGCAGCGCCGGCCGCCAATTGGGCGTTGATCTCGTCATTGAGCACAATCGCGTTCTTGATCAGCATCCCGCTGAGGCTCAACACACCCAAGATCGCCATGAAGCCGAATTCCGCCCCGGTGAGGAGCATGCCGATCGAGACACCGATGATCGCCAAAGGCACCGTCAGCAGAATGACGAGCGGTTGGCGGAGATTGTTGAACAATATGACGAGAACCAGCACCATGCCGCCGAAGCACAACGGCAACAGCGCGGTCAGACCGCGATTGGCTTTGGCGGCCTTCTCGTATTCGCCACCCCACTCAAGCGAATAGCCCGTCGGCAGCGCGAGCGCCTCGATCTTTGGTCGCAGACGATTCAGCAGCGCCGGCCCGGTGCCCGCGGCCGGATCGCATTTGACCGTTAATGTGGGCAGGCGATTTCTCCGGAGAATCAGTGGGTCTTCCCACGTCGGGTCGATGTGCGAAACCACCTGTGTCAGTGGCACGGCCCGCTGCGCGCGCGGGCTCCATACGTGCACGTCACGCAACTGATCGGCGGCGTTCCGCTCGTCGACCGGCGCACGGAGCACGATGGGAATCAATTCGTCCCGTTCACGATAGAGCCCAACACGCAGGCCTTCGAAAGTGGCCGCGAGCGCCTGACTAACCTCTCTTCGCGTCACGCCGACACGCGACGCTTGCGGCTCAGCAAGCACCGGCTGCAGGGTCAGCGTCTCTTGGCGCCAATCGTTGCGAATGGCTGTCGCGTACGGCTCGGCCGCCATGATGTCCTCGATCTGGGCGGCCAGTTGGCGTAGTCGTTCGGGGTCCGGGCCGCGCAGGCGGGCCTGGATCTTTGCCTCCCCGCCCGGGCCGAGCAGCATGCGCCAGGGCCAGGCCAGCGCATCCGGATGAGCTTCCGGCAGATGTCGCCGCACCTGTTCGCAGAGCCCGTCGATCTGGCGATGATCATCAACCGAGACGAGCAACTGGCCATACGCGGCATTCGGCATCTCCGGGGCATACGTGAGCTCGAAGCGCAGGGTGCCCATCCCTACGCAGGTGGCTACGGCGGTCACATGGTCCTGTTTGAGCAGCCACGATTCAAGCCGGGCGAGATCGGCCTCAACGGCGTGGATATCGGTCCCCTCCGGCCGCCAGTAGTCGATCAGGAATTGCGGGCGCGCTGAGGCGGGGAAGAAACCCTGCTGCACCTTTCCGAATCCCACGACGCCCGTCACCAGCAGAATCACCATGACGGCGATCGTCAGCCAGCGATGATGCAGGCACGTGCCGAGAAACCGTCGGAAGATGCGGAACGCCCAGCCGCCGTACGGATCCTGCTGGCCCCCACCACGCGGAGCATGCAAGAAGGCCGCCCCGAACACCGGCGTGGCGGTGATGGCGAAGATCCAGCTCAGCAGCAGGGAAATCCAAATCACGTCGAACAGCGAGCGGCAGTACTCGCCGGTACTGTCCGGGCTGAGTCCGATCGGAGCGAAAGCAAGCGTGGCTATCAATGTAGCGCCCAGCAGCGGCCAGGTAGTCTGTCCTACGATGGCCTTGGAGGCATCACGACCACTCAGACCTCGGGCGAGCCCCGCCTGGATTCCCTCCACAACGACAATGGCATTGTCGACCAGCATGCCGAGCGCGATGATTAATGCTCCGAGCGAAATACGCTGCAAGTCAATCGCCAAGACCTGCATCGCGATGAAGGTGCCGAGAACCGTGAGCAACAGCACGAACCCGATCAGCAGGCCGCTGCGCAGCCCCATTGCCAACAGCAGAGTGCCCACCACGATCGCCACGGCTTCCGCGAGGCTGATCGTGAACGAGTTGACCGCCTTGCGAACAGAATCGGACTGCATGGAGACGATGCCCAACTCGACACCGATTGGCGTAACCGCCTGGAGCTCCCCTAATCGCGTCCGGACCGCCTGCCCCATGGTAACGACGTTGCCGCCCGCGACAGTTGCCACACCCAGGGCGATTGCGGGGTGCCCGTTGTAGCGCAGGATGACACTGGGCGGCTCAGTCAAACCGCGCTCCACGCGGGCGATGTCGCCCAGCCGAACTGTGCGTTCCTCCGCGGTAACGATCTGCGTCTGGCGGATTTCATCTACAGTTGTCAGTCCGCCGGCCGGCTCGATCGCCAGCCGGCGATTGCCGGACAACACATTGCCGGCCGATACGACCAGGCCACGGCCCTCGAATGCGGCGATGATCTGCTGCAGGCTGGTTCCGAGCTGCGCCAGGCGGGCGCGCGGCGCCTCGATGAAGATCGTTTCGCGGGGCGCTCCCAGGACCGAGACGCTCGCGACATCTTGCACGAGCAGGAGTTCGCGGCGCAGTGTCTTCGCGTACTCGTTCAGCTCGACGAGATCGAATCCCTCGCCGTAGACGTAGAACAGCACGCCGTACACATCGCCGAAGTCGTCGTTGACCGCCGCCGGGCCCGCGCCCGGCGGGAATTCGCGCTCGGCCGCCTGCACCTTGCGGCGCAGCTCGTCCCAGATCTGCGGTAACTCGTCGCCGCCGTGATGGTCCTTGATGAACACCTTGACGGTTGTCCGGCCGCGGGATGAGACCGACTCGAGATAATCGACCTGCCCCATCTGCTGAATGTGGCGTTCCAGCACATCCGTGACTTCTTCGGCGACCTCCTGCGGTGCAGCACCAGGGTACGTCGCGGCAACGACGGCCTGCTTGATCGGAAACGCGGGATCCTCGAGCCGCCCGAGCTTCTCATACGCCATCCAGCCGCCGACGACTACGACCAGGCTCGCAATCGTGACGACCAGCCGATATCGGAAAGACGCGTCGGCGACATTCATCGACGCCGGTCCTCCAGCAGTCGCACGGCTTGGCCATCCCGCAGGAGCGACGTCCCAGCTACGACGACTGGTTGTCCTTCGCGAATGTCACCGCGAATGACGCTGTCAACGTCCAGCACACCCATGATCTCAATGGTGGCCTTCTGAACGTGGAGTGGCTCGCCTTGGCCGCTCACGGCCCACAAGCAACTCTGTCCCTCGGCATCGGCGAAGATCGCCGCAGTCGGAACCAGGAACCGCGTCTCATCCGCGGCGAGCGCCGCTGGCGTACTGACAATGCTTGCCGTCATGCCGGGCAGCACGACGTAATCCTCGGGGGCCGACAGGGTGAAGATGACGCGGTATGTCAATGACTGCGGGTCGGCCTCGGCGGACGCCTCCTTGAATGCGACGGGAAAGCGTTGCTGCGGCGCGAACGGAAAGACCGCGTAGTGCTCACTTTGCCTGCCCTTGCTCAGTGCGACCACGTTCTCTGGCAGATCGACG
The DNA here is from genome assembly GCA_964550375.1 of uncultured Planctomycetales bacterium. GTDB lineage: Bacteria > Planctomycetota > Phycisphaerae > UBA1845 > Fen-1342 > JAAYXS01. The sequence goes on from CAZJYX010000011.1 coordinate 17,494, forward strand.
GCGATGTCGACCGCGGTGATGTTTTGCAGTCTGGCCACTGGTTGAGCGGCTTGGACATTCTCCGATTCCTCCGCGAAACGCTGGACAACCAATGCGTCGAACGGAGCCCGCAGGATCGTGTCCTGCACGCGCTGCTCGGCGATGGTCAACTGCGCGACCGCCGCCTCGTAGGCCACGTCGGCATCCTGTCGCTCCTTGTCGCTGGCCACACCTCGGTCCACCAGACCGCGAATGCGCTCGCGTTCCTGGCGGGTGCGGCTCACTTCCGGCTGGAGCGCGGCCACATCCTGCTCGAAGCGCACCGGGTCAATCCGGGCGAGCACGTCGCCCTCCCGCACCACGCGGCCCAGCTCGAGGGCGGCTTCCACCAGCGGGCCGCTTACCTGAAAAGCGAGATCTACTGTCCGCCCGGGTTGTACAACACCGGGGAACTGGCGTTCCGGCATGGCAAGGGCGTTGCGGATCGGAGCCGTCTTGACCGGCCGGATGAGCTCCGGCGGCGGAGGAGGCGGCGGATTCCAGTCGATGAAGAGCACCGCGCCTATCCCACCCGCCAACAGCAAGACGCCAATCACGGCTCCCAACCATCTGACCAACATGATCGGCCTCGCAGTCTGTTCATCAGTGCCACTGAACATGCAGGTGCCGCCGGACATTGTCCGCTCAATTCGGCGGCCGTCAATTCGCGCCGCGGGCGGCAATCGCAGTGGTCGTGTCGGGAAGTGAGCGGGGGTTCAAATCCAGCCGCATGCCGCGCCATAAGGCGCGCTGAAGAAGGGACTTGTGATCAATCGGGGTGACTGGATTTGAACCAGCGACCTCTGCGTCCCGAACGCAGCGCTCTAGCCAGACTGAGCTACACCCCGCCGGCCGGTTTCGGCCCGCGGAAACCACTATCTTAACGGTTGGCCGCGCCATCGCAAGCCCTTCGCTCAGCCGAAAAAACGCGCGAACCTCGCCGCCATCACGTGCTCGCCTGCCGCTCAACCGCGCAGGTTGCGGAATCGCTGTCGGCGGCGAAAGTGCCGATGGCGATCTTTGACCAATAACTCGGGCCGGCCGGCGCCGGCGTGCGCCCGGCCTGGGGGCAACAAAGTCCTGCCGCCACCCCGACGAGCGACTACTATCGCACGCGGGCGCTTCCGGCGCGGCCGCACCGCCAAGCAGGCCGAGAGTGCGTAACTGCCGTACCAAGATACTGTTACGACCTGGCACCTGTAAGCTGCTTGCCCTGGGATTCTGCCCGGGTTAGAAGGTCAGCGACACATGCGGCGGCGGGCAGCCGATTTCGCTGAGCGGCCCGGTCCAAGATCGTCCGGCCGGACGATTCCGGAGTGCTTCTGAAGTGCTGTGGATGATCCTCATCCCGCTGATCGTGGCCGGGGCTACGCCGGCGCTCCAGCGCCTCGTGGGCCGGCACATAGCGCTGCTGGCCGCGCTGGTACCGGCGGGCGTGGCGATCGCGGTAGCCGCACGGCTGCCGTTGGCGCCGGACGCGACCTGGGGCCAGGTGCTGCCCTGGGTTTCCGAGTTCGGCATTTCCCTGGCGTTCCGATTCGACGGCCTGTCGGCGACGTTCGCGCTGCTGATCAGCGGCATCGGCGCGCTGGTACTCCTCTACGCGGGGGCGTACATGCGCGACAACCCGCGCCTGGGCCGACTGTGCGGCCAGTTACTGCTCTTCCTGGGCGCGATGCTGGGGGTGGTCTTCAGCGACGACGTGTTCGTGCTCTTTGTTTTCTGGGAACTCACGAGCATCGCCTCGTATTTGCTCATTGGCTTCAAGCATGAGCAGTCGGAGGCGCGCGACGCCGCCCGGCAGGCGCTGCTGGTGACCGGGGCGGGCGGCCTGGCGCTACTGGCCGGCTTCGTATTGCTGAGCATGGCCGCGCTGCAGGGCGGCCTGCCACTGGATCAGGCCACGCGCATCTCGGTGCTGGCAGGTGCCGACCTGGCGGGGCACGCCTTCTTCACGCCGGCCCTGCTGCTGATTGTGCTCGGGGCGTTTGCCAAGTCGGCCCAGATGCCGCTGCACTTCTGGCTGCCGAACGCGATGACGGCGCCGACGCCGGTCTCGGCCTACCTACACTCGGCCACGATGGTGAAGGCCGGCGTGTTCCTGCTGGCCCGGCTGAATCCGTTGTTCGGCGAGAGCATGTGGTGGCACGTGCTCCTGACGACAACGGGGGCCATGACGATGCTGTGTGCCGCGGCAATGGCCGCCGGCCAGACCGATCTCAAGCGGATCCTGGCCTACACGACCATCAGCGTGCTGGGAACGCTGACGATGCTCATCGGCGTTGGCACGGACTTGGCGATCAAGGCCGCGGTGGTCTACCTGGTCGCCCACGCCTGCTACAAGGCGGCACTCTTCATGATCGCCGGCAGCATCGAGCATGCCGCCGGCACGCGGGACGTTCGCGAACTGGGCGGGCTGTTGCGGGTCATGCCCATCACGGGGGCCACGGGCATGCTAGCGGCTCTGAGCATGGCCGGCGCACCGCCGCTGTTCGGCTTCGTCGGCAAGGAGTTGCTGCTCAAGGCCAACCTGGACCTGGAGTTCCTGGGGGTCAACCTGATTCTGGTGGCCACCCTGGCCAACATATTCCTCATCGCGATGGCGCTGGTCGTGGTCGTCTGGCCGTTTTGCGGGCGCCGCAAGGCTGCGGCCCAGCGGGCGCACGAAGCGCCCGTGCTGATGCTGGTCGGCCCGTTGATTCTCGCGGTCGTCGGGCTCTTCGTCGGGCTTATGCCGGGGCCGTTCGGCAACGCGCTGGGGGCAGCGCTGGCGAGCGCGATCGGCGGGCGTCCGATCCTGATGGAGTTGAAGCTCTGGCACGGCCTCAGCCCGGTGGCCTTGATGGCCCTGGGCATCAGCCTGGTAACTCTGGCGGCCGGGTTCGCATTATTCCTGCGGTTGCGCAACTGGCTCGCGCACGTGGCCGTGGTGGTGGTGCGGCTCGGGCGCCGGGGGCCGGCCCGAGTCTATGACTCGGCCCTGGCCGGTCTGTTCGCCGGCGCGGCGTGGATTACGCGCAGCACGCAGACGGGCAGCTTGCGCCACTATGTGCGGGTGGTACTGCTGGTGCTGGTTGTGACCAGCGTTTACCCGCTGCTGCGCCGCTTGCCGACGACGGGCTGGCCGGCCACGCCCTGGCGTTGGCATGAGCTGATGCTGGTGGTGCTGATTCTGCTCGGGGCGCTGGCGGCGGTTGCGTCGCGCTCGCGCATGTCAGCGATTGCGCTGCTGGGCATTTGCGGCTTGCTGGTGGCGGTCTTCTTCGCCCTGTACAGCGCTCCCGATCTCGCGCTCACGCAAATCATGGTGGAAGCCCTGACCGTCGTCCTGCTGGTGTTGATCTTCTATCGACTGCCTGATTCTGCCGCCCGCCGCAGCAGTGCGGCCCGCTGGTTTGACATCTCGCTGGCGGCGGCGGCGGGTGCCGTCATGGCCGGGCTGGTGCTGGCCACGGCGGCCGTGCACCTGCCGGCCAGCGTGGGTGATCATCTGGCGCAGCTTTCCAAGCCCGCGGCCCACGGCCGCAACATCGTCAATGTCATCCTGGTCGACTTTCGGGCGCTGGACACGCTGGGCGAGATTACCGTGGTCGCGGTCGCCGGCCTGGGTGCCTACGCCCTGCTCAGACTCAGCCGCCGGCAACCGCCCAAAGGGAGCGGAACGTGAACTCACTCGTCTTCCAGACCACCACCCGGGCCGTGACGCCGCTGCTGCTGGCGTTCTCGGTGTTCATGTTGCTGCGGGGACACAATGAGCCCGGCGGCGGTTTCAGCGGCGGCCTGCTGGCCGTCACAGCCTTCGCGCTGTACGCGCTGGCCTTCGACGCCCGGCAGGCCCGGGCACTCCTGCGCGTCTCGCCGCGGACGCTCGCCGCGGCGGGCCTGCTGCTGGCAGTCGCCAGCGGCGTTCCGGCCTGGCTGGGCGGCCAGCCCTTCATGCACGGCCTGTGGCTGCCGTTCGAGTTGCCGGCCGAGTTGAAGCTCGGCACGGTGCTGCTCTTTGATGTCGGCGTCTACCTGGTCGTGTTGGGCGCCGTTCTGATGGTGCTGTTCACGTTGAGTGAGAGGTAACCGTGTTTCTCATTATGGCAGCACTGACTGGGCTCCTGTACACGCTGGCGTTTTACCTGCTGCTGGCGCGCAGCACCGTCCGGCTGATCTTCGGCCTGCTACTGCTGGGCCACGCGGCGAACCTGCTGATCTTCACGGCGAGCGATCTGGTGCGCGCCAAGCCGGCGCTGGTGCCGCGCGGCGCGACCGGCCCGCTACCCGGGCATGCTGATCCGCTGCCGCAGGCGCTGATTCTCACGGCCATCGTGATCAGCTTCGCGGTGCTGGCGTTTGCCGCGGTGCTCGTGCAGCGCGCGTATCTGCGGCACGGCACCGACGACACGGACGAGTTGCAGACCGCCGAGGAATGACCATGCTCGTGGCGCTGCCCATCTTGATCCCGCTGCTCACGGCGGCTCTGTGCCTGCTCGGCGGGCAGCGCGCCCGGCTGCAGCGCGGCCTGGCCCTGCTGGGGGCCGGCGGGCTGTTGGTGGCGGCGAGCGTGCTGTTTGCGCGGGTCTGGATAGACGGCCCACTGGCGCTGCACGTGGGTGGCTGGTCGGCGCCCTTGGGTATCACGCTGGTGGCGGATGTCTTCGCGGCGTTGATGGTGCTGGTGGCGGCCCTGCTGCACGTGCTGGTAAGCATTTACGCGTTTGCCGACGTGGACAGCCGCCGCGTGCGCCACGGCTACTTCGCCTTCACGAACGTCATGCTGATGGGCGTCAGCGGCGCGTTTCTCACGGGCGATCTGTTCAATCTGTACGTCTGGTTCGAGGTCATGCTGATGAGCAGCTTCGTGCTGCTCGTTCTGGGCGGCGGACGCGCGCAGATGGAGGCCGGCATCAAGTACGTGGCGCTGAGCCTGCTCAGCTCGGCGCTGTTCCTCGCGGGCATCGGCGTCATTTACGGTATCGCCCACACGCTTAACATGGCCCACCTGTCCGCGCAACTGGCCGTCGCCGCCGCAAGCCACCCCTGGCTGGTGACATCCGCGGCCCTGCTGCTATTGCTGGCCTTCGGCATCAAGGCCGCGGTCGTCCCGCTGCATTTCTGGCTGCCCGACAGTTACCCCGCGCCGCCCCCGGCCGTGACCGCGCTCTTCGCGGCCCTGCTCACCAAGACCGGCGTGTACGCGCTCGTGCGGGTGTTCACGCTGGTGTTGCCGCCGAGCGACTACCTGTTCCAACTGCTCGCCGTCGTGGCCGGGCTGACCATGCTGGTCGGGGTGTTGGGCGCCGTCGCGCAAGCACAGGTCCGGCGCATACTCAGCGTGCATATCGTCAGCCAGATCGGCTACATGGTGCTGGGCGTGGCGTTGCTCGGGGCGGCAGACGCGGCGGTGCGGCACCTCGCGATTGCCGCGGCGATCTTCTACATCATCCATAACATGCTGGTGAAGACGAACCTGCTATTGCTGAGCGGCACGATCCGCTCGCTGACCGGCACGGAGCAGTTGTCCCGCCTGGGCGGCCTCCTCAACCGAGCGCCCCTCGTGGCCGTGCTGTTCCTGGTATCGGCTTTCAGTCTAGCCGGACTACCGCCGTCGTCGGGCTTCTGGGCCAAGCTGGGGATCATCCAGGCCGGCTTCAGCGCGCGAGCATACCTGCTGACCGGCACGGCCTTGTTCGTCGGCCTGCTGACGCTGCTGAGCATGGTCAAGATTTGGAGCGAGGTGTTCTGGAAAGCCGAACCAGCGCCGCCCCCCGGCGTGCCGGCAGAACCGCAGCCGGCGACCATGACCACGCCGTCCCGCCGGCGCGGCCTGTACCGCCTGGGTCCCAGCGTGGCGCTGGTGGTCGTGTCAGTCGCCATCGGCCTGTATCCGCAGCCGCTGCTGGCAATGGCCAGACGCGCCGCCGAGCAGTTGCTCGATCGCCTGGCCTACGTCGCCGCGGTTGGCATCCCGACCGACGGCTGGGCCCCGCCGGCCGCCGACCTGGAGCCAGAGCCATGATCGTCTTTCTCGTGAATCTTCTGCTGGCCGGCCTGTGGGTGGCGTCCACCGGCGTGTTCACGTATGGCAACGCGCTGCTGGGGTTCGCGGTCGGCTTCTTCGTCCTGTGGTGGCTGCAACCGTTGCTGGGCAGGAAGACGACCTACTTCCGCAAACTGCCGCTGGGCCTGTGGTTCGGCCTGTTGTTCCTATGGGAGATGCTGAAGTCGAATGTCCTGGTGGCGCGCGACGTGCTGGTTCCCTGGGCGCGGCGGAAGCCGGGCATCGTCGCGGTGCCGCTCGACGCCCGCACGGATCTGGAAATCACCGCGCTGGCCAACCTGGTGACCTTGACGCCGGGCAGCCTGTGCGTGGACGTCTCGTCTGACCGGAGCACACTCTATGTGCATTCGATGTTCGTCGGCGACCCGGAGCGCGTCCGCCGGCACATCAAGCAGCGCTTCGAGGCCTGGGTCCTGGTACTGCTGCGGTAGCGGCCGCCGCGTGTGAGGTTTGCGATGGAGTGGTTTGTGCAACTTGTCGCCGGGCTGCTGGTGCTGGCCATCGCGCTGGCGACGATTCGACTGGCGCGGGGCCCGGGCCTGCCTAACCGCGTCGTCGCGCTGGATGTGATTGCCGTGCTCGGCGCGGCGCTGGCGGCCCTGTTCGCCATTCAGTTCGAGCTGCGCGTGTTTCTTGATGTCGCCATCATCCTGGCGCTGGTCAGTTTCGTCGGCACGGTCGCGTTCGCGTATCACGTTGAGAAGGGCGCCCAGTGATGCTGCCGCTGCACGAAATCCTGATCGTGCTCCTGCTCGGCATAGGCAGCCTCTTCAGCCTGTTGGCGGCCGTGGGGATTCTGCGCATGCCCGACGTCTACACGCGCATGCTGGCGGCCAGCAAGGCCGTTACCCTCGGCACAACCGCCATCGTCTGTGCCGCGGCCGTCCACTTCCGGGAGGCCGACGTCGTGGCGCGCTGCCTGCTGGTGTGCGGGTTCCTGTTCGTCACAATCCCCGCCGCCTCGCATCTCATCGCGCGCGCCGCCCATCGCGCCGGCGAGCCGCTGGCGCCCGAAACGGTGATAGATGAACTGGGTCAGTCTGCAGATGACGGGTCCGGTCCGGAGGGACGGCGCACGCCGGCGGACCTGAACGCCGCGGACGGGCCGTAGTGACAGGAGCTTGTGCGCAGCGCCCCAGGTCTTGACTACTAGGCCGACTGCTGAATACCAGTGGCCGGCTGGAGTATGCCAGATGTCTCATGTGTACTCGATCGTGCCGGCCCGATCCGCTCGGCCGATAGCCGGACTCGTTGCCGTCGCCGGCCTGGCGGTCGGCTTGCCGGGTTGCTGTGACGGTTGCCGCGTTGTGCCCGCCGCGCAGACTTTGCGCGTGACTATTGAAGACGGTACGCGCCAAACGAGCACAGGTCAGCGCGCGGCCTACAGCTTGTTCATGCCGCAGCCGGACGAGACATTGCCCGCGCCGCCCTTTCCGGCCGTCGTGCTTTCCCACGGCTTCGCACGCAACAAGCAGCTTCACCGCCACACGGCCCGCACGCTGGCCGAACGGGGCATCATCGTGCTGACGCCCAATCTGAGCAGTTTGCTGGGCGGCGAGACCGCGCGGACACGCAATATTGAGAATCTGGCCGACCATGTGCGCTGGCTGCGCGCCCGCGCGACCAACGAACAAGACCCCCTGTTCGGCCTGCTCGATCCCAACCGCATCGCCCTGGTCGGCCACAGCGCCGGCGGGGCCATTTCGTTCGAGGCCGCCATCGAGCTAGCCGACGCGGGCGAGCCGGTCAGCGCGGTCATGCTGCTGGATGGCGTGCCGTGGTCACGCACGCTGGCACGGGCCGACCAGTTGCGGGACGTGGCCTTCGCCAGCGTGCGCTCTGAACCCTCCGACTGCAATGCCAACGGCGCGATTCTCGACCTGCTGGCCGGGCTGGCATTCGCGACGGAAGACCTGCGGATCGTCGGGGCGTCCCATTGTGACCCGGAAGACCCCACCGATTGCGTCTGCGAACTCGTCTGTCAGGGCAGCACGGCAGAGGCCCGCGCGGCCTACCAGGAGCTGCTGGCAGCCTTCCTGCATGATGCGTTCGGCACGGCGAATGGCGGCTTCAACGCCGCCGTCGAGCGACTGGCCGCCGCGGGGCGCGTTGTTAGGACACCCATCGCCGAACAAGCGCCGGCCAGTCCATAGCAGTCGGCCGCAGAACGCGCCTTAGCGTCCGGCCCGAGCCTGCTTCTTGGGCGGACGGCCTTACCTGGCCGGCTGCGGATCCTCGTAGCGCCATTCCTGGCCGCTGGACTCGTCCCACTTGTACGGCACATGCGGGTCCAGATCGAAGCCCGGCCCGGCGGGGTCGCTGCCTGGATCGAAGCCCAAGCCGTTCCACATGGAGTTGTCGCGGTATGCCTCCGAGGGATTGATCCGCACGCCGTGGCCATCCGCGAAGATGGCGTTGCTGCCGCCTAGGTGCCGGTTTGACAGGTACGTACGCCAATTGCGCGAGGCGTACGGCTCCAACTCACCGCCGGAGTACGTGCGTTCACTTCTCAGGGGTATGTACGTCGGATCCAACGTGTACCCATGGTTACCGAGCCGGTGCGGGTCCTGGTCGGCGTCCGGGTAGTCGGGGCCGCGTTCAGGTCCCCAGGGCAGGGTCCAGCCAGTGCCGTCGCAATCGGCAAAGGCGATGGTCCTAGCCGGGGCACGCAGCTCCCGAATCGGAAACGTTTCGTACGGCCGGTAGGGATTATCCTCGTCGTTGTTGTCGCGCGTGCTGCCGAGGTACTTGTAGTTGTAGCCGTAGGAGTTGTTCCGGCTGACAGTCCAGTCCGGCGTGGCGGGGCAGCATTGGACCGTGGCGCGCTTGGGCGTGGCCGCGCTGTAGGAGCCCACGCGCGGGGCGCCGCCGAGGTACAGCGCCATGGCATTGAACCAGCGCAGTCGCGACCCGTCGTCCAGACGCCACTGATGCGCCGGGTAATTACCATTCTCATTGATGTACAGCATCATGCCGTGGCCCAGCTCACGGCACTGCGTCAGGCAGGCCACGGCGCGGACCTGCCGGCGCGCCCGCCCCAGCGACGGCATCAGCAGCGAAACCAGTATCCCCATAATGGTGACGACCACGAGCAGCTCGATGAGTGTGAAAGCCCTGTTGCGCAGCATTACATGGTCCCTCGTGACCGGTTTGTAGCTGACTAGCTGCCGGGGGGTTCTGTATCCCCGCGCGGAATTCTACCATAGCCGGCCGGCACGACAATCGCCGGTCGAGCGGCCACATGGCAACCAGTGGCGCGCGCTTAGCCCATGGCGATGCGGCACCACAACCAGGCGGCGGCAATCAGCAAGGTGGCCAGGGTCACGGGTATGCCCGTGCGCGCGTGCACGCCCCAGCCGACGTGCACGCCCAAGCGGCCGGCCTGGTCCACGACGATGATGTTGGCGATGCTGCCGACGATAATCAGATTGCCGGCCAGCGTGCTCGCCAGGGCCAGAATCGGCCCGGCCAACTCGTGGCTCGCGACGGGCAGCAATAACATCACCGCCGGCACGTTCGAGACCAGATTGGAGAGCACCGCCGTCACGAGGAATAGCGCGGGCGGCTGGCGCACGTCCACGCCCGCCCCCGCCAGTCGCTCGACGCCGGTCGTCAAGGCGCTGCTGCTCGCCAGCGCGTGGTTCACAATGAACAGACCGGCAAACAGTACCAGTAGTTGCCAGTCAACCAGCGCCAGAATCTCGCGCGTGCGCATGCGCCGGCTGAGTAAGAGCACGCCGGCGGCGCCGAGGGCCGCCACGTCGCGCGCCACGGGCCCCGTAAGGAAGACCACGACCAGTGCCACGAGCACCACGGTGCCCTTGGTGGTTTGCCAGCGGTTCAGCGGCGGGGCGGTGACTTCAAGCTCGACGGCCGGCTCGTGCCACCGGCCTCGGAACTGCCAGGCCAGTATTGCCCACAGCACCATATTCCCCAGTAAGGCCACGGGCACGCCGTCCAGCAAGTAGCCCGCGAACGATATGCGCAGGTACTGCCCGATCAGCATGTTCTGCGGGTTGCCGATGAGCGTGGCGGCCGAGCCGATGTTCGCCGCACAGGCCAGGGCCAGCAGCATCGGCAGCGGGCGAATGCCGCGGTGCAGGCAGCCCTGCACCAGCAGCGGCGCCATGGCCAGGCAGACCACATCGTTCGCCAGCACTGCGGACAGCACGGCGCTGACCGCGATCACCAGGCCCGCCAGCATCGCGGGTGAGACCGGAACGCGCGCCACCCGCTGCGTGATGGCCGAGTACGCGCCCCCCAGGCGGAACTGCGCCGACACCACCATCAGACCCAGCAAGAGTGCAATCGTCGGGACATCTACCGCTTCCCACGCATCTTCCGGCGAGACGCGGCCGGCGGCCACCAGCACAATCGCCCCCAACAAGGCCACGCCCGTCCGGTCGATGGCCAGTCCGGGCAGGCGTCCCAGGAGCATGCCGACGTATACGACGACGAAGACAACAACAGTGAGGAGGTCCACGGCTCACTTTTAACCGGGCGCCCGCTCGCTGGGAAGATGGCGGACAGACACACCCACGGCCCTGGCCCGGGCCTCTGATGCGGCAGCGCGACTGCTGGCATAAACTACTTATTTATAATGGCTTATGGTCGTGAGCGGGGCGCGACGGAGTTGCGAGGGCTGCTTGGCGGCTATCAGCCGGCCACCGCTGGGCCGCAGCCGACGAGATCCGGGGGATTGCATCGGCCGGCAGTTCCGCGTACTATAGCGGGACTCGTAACTCGGAGGCCTGACGATGTCGATCGATCGTTCATTACGTACCAAGAGCTCCCTGGAACGGCACCGGAACGTGTTGTCGCGGGCGGAGCGCATCACCAGGCTCATGGTCGAGGAACGGTTCGACGAGCAGGCCAGCCCGCTGGGGTTGCCGAAGGTGGCGCACCGCAAGGCCCAGACCGGCAAGAAGAAGACCAAGAAGGGCGAAGAGGGCGCTGCCGAGAAGAGCTGACATGGCCGGCCGGCGGTCGGCCCGCGGGGGTTCGTTTAGCTGTGTTTCGTGCTTGTGGCGTCGGTGGGCATGGCCCGTCCGGCCGTGCGCCGTGCGCGTCGGCGTGGAGTTGCGCCTGCTCCGGCGGGACGCCGCGGCGTCGGTCCGCCGGGCGGCGGCCGGGTGAGCTCGGGAATCTGCATGGCATGAGCTGCGAAATCGGGCGAACCGGGCAGCGCCGGCAGCGTACCATGTTCGTGCACAGTGCGGCCAGACCATGCGCAGACGATTGACAAAGTGCCCACAACGACTACAAATCCGTACCTTGCCCGGTCCGGGGCGCTGCCACGGCCGGCCCGCTTGGTTTGCGTCCTCAGGCCATGGCCGGAGGGCAACCGCTATCTAGGCTCTCACAACGGTGATTCATGGCGCACGACTACCTGAAGTCGGAAACCGGCGGCGTGACAGCCAAGCTCGTGGCCACGATGCTGGGTGGTACGCTGGTCCTCGTTTCATTCGTGGCTCAGTGGATCTTTCCGCATGAAATGGGGCCGGGCGACGAAGGGGCCGGCAACATCTACGCCGGCATGCTGGCCGGCGTTGGGGCACTGCTGCTGGCGGTGCCACTCTGGTACCACGCCCTTGTATGCCTGACCAGCGGCAAGCTGCACATGGACGAGCTGGTCTCGCTGGCGATTCTCGCCGCCATGGCGATGGGCGAGTACCAGACCGCCGGCGTGGTGGCTTTCTTCCTGCTGTTGAGCAACCTGATCGAGACGCGTACCGCCCTGGGGGCCCGCGCTGCCATCCAGGGGCTCATGCGGCTGACGCCCACCAAGGCACACCGCTTGCTGCCCGAGGGCGGCGAGGAGGAGATCGAGGCGCACGCCCTGAAGCCCGGCGACCTGGTCGTGATCCGGCCGGGCGATAACGTTCCGGCCGACGGCGAGATAGTCCAGGGCAGTTCGACGATCAACGAGGCCAATATCACGGGCGAGTCGCTGCCGGTCGAGAAGTCCAGCGGCGACGAGGTCTTCGGCGGGACGAGCAACGTCACCGGCGCCCTGCAGGTTCGCGTCACCAAGGTCGGCCACGACACCACGCTGGGGCGTGTTCAAGACCTCATTCTCGAAGCCGAACGCACCAAGATCCCCCTGATGCGCATGATCGACCAGTATGCATCGTGGTACACGCCCACCACGCTGATGCTGGCGGGGGTGGTCTGGTTTTTCACCCGCGACATGAAGGTGACCATCTCGCTGCTGGTGGTGGCCTGTCCGTGCGCGCTGATCCTGGCCACGCCGACGGCGGTCGTGGCGGCCCTCTCGGCGGCGGCCCGGCTGGGCATATACATCAAGGACGTCGGCAACCTGGAGTGGGCCCGCCGGCTGACGGCCGTGGTGTTTGACAAGACCGGCACGCTCACCACGGGCGAGCTGGCCGTCACGAGACTGATGCCGGCCCCCGGGGTGGATGCGGCCGAGCTGCTGCGCGCCGCGGCGGCGGTCGAACAACTGAGTCGCCACCCGGTCGCGCGGGCAGTTGCGGCGGTGGCGGAGAAGGCCCGCGTGCCGCGTGATGAGGCCACTGACTTCGCCGAGACGGCCGGCAAGGGCGTATCGGCCAACGTGCGCGGGCAGCGCGTCCTGGTGGGCCGGCGCACCTGGGTCACGGAGCAGGGGGCGGACCTGAGCGCGCTGGCTGATGAGAAATACGAGGAGCCGGAGGGGCTGAGCACATTGTTCGTGGTGCGGAACGGCCGCAGCTTGGGCTGGATCGGGCTGGAAGACCGTACGCGGCCCGAGGCCAACCAAGCCCTGGCCGACCTTAATCGGCTGGGTATCCGGCACCTGATCATGGTTACCGGCGATCGCTGGTCCGTGGCCCGCCGGGTTGCCAAGGAGATGGGTTGCACGGACGTCCAGGCGGAGGTTCTGCCGCAGGACAAGCTGGAACTGGTCAGTGCGCTGCAGCAGAAGGGGCACACGGTGGCGGTGGTTGGCGATGGCGTGAACGATGCGCCCGCCCTGGCGGCCGGCAACCTGGGCATCGCCATGGGAGCCGCCGGCAGCGATATCGCCATGGATAGTGCCGGCGTAGCGCTGATGAGCGACGACCTGCGCCGCCTGCCCTTCCTGGTTGACCTGTCGCGCGAAACCACGCGCGTGATCTGGCAGAACCTGATCTTCGGCATCAGCTTCATCCTGGTGGCGGAGATCGCGATTATCTACAAGCTGGTCGGGCCGATGCTGGCGGCGTTCTTGCACACGCTGTCGTCGGCCATCGTGGTATTCAACAGTGCACGCATGGTGCGGTACGGCGAACACCTGGAGGCCCATCGGCCGCGGGTCGGCAGGCGCGAGGCCGGTCAGCCCGCGGGTCGCGTGGCCCTGCAACCGGTGTCATGAGGATTACGCCCGTTTCCATCCAGACCGGCGGTAGGGAAGCAGCCCGGCGTTGCGCCCGGCACGCCGACGGCCTAGCCGACTTCGCGTGTCTGGAACAGGGCCGCGCCCAAGGCGACCACGGCCAGTGCGTACAGAGCCGAGTAGCCGGCGACGCGCAGGACGTGTCCGATCGGCACGGTCAGTTCCTGTGTGAGCGGGTCACCCAGCCAGAAGAACTGGAAGTTCGGGACGGCGGCGTAGAGCAGGGAGTAGAGTGGGCCGGCGCCGGCCAGGGCGGGTTGCCCCAGGTAGTAGTCGGACAGCAGCCCGAGCAGAAAGATGCCCGCGCAGAACATCAGCGTGACCACCAGGCTGAAGCGCGTGGCCAGGGCGACGGCGAAGGCCGCCAGGATGAGCACGCCGCAGAAGGTCGTCAGCGCCGCGTAAAGCAATTGGCAATCGCCGAAATCAGTGCCGGGGGACTGCGCCTGCCAATCCGGGCTGATGAGCAGGACGAGCGCCAGGGCGATGGTTCCCAGCGGCACGACCCAGGCCGTCAGGGTCGTGACGAAATTCCAGCCGTAGACGTAGTTTCCGAACGTCGCGGCCACCAGGCTGATGAGAATTGCGGCGAGTCCGAAGACCAGGACAGGCTGGTCGAACTTGTCGGCGGCGGTCTCCATGGTGCCGTGGCGCACGGTCATGAACAGCACCAGGGTAAGCAGGTAGGACCCGATCAGCACGGCCCCGGTGACGCCCAGGTACTTGCCAAGGAGGAAGATGGGGCGGCTGACCGGCTTGGAGACGACCGTCAGAACGGTGTGGCTCTCGATCTCACGGCTAATGACGCTGGTTGCGCTGAACACGCTGGCCAGCAGGCCGTAGAGCATGAGCGTGGCCAGGCTGACATCCATCATGATCTTGATGTCATTGCCGGCTTCCAGCGTGAAGCCGGCCAGGGTGGGGCTGGCGACGCCGATCCAGAGCGCGGCCACCCACATGAGGATCCCGTAGATGGGTTGGCGGGTGGTTTCGACGAACGTGTTTCCGGCGATGGCGATGAGCTTTCGGAACATGGCGAGTCGCTGGCGTCCTGTGGGCCTTTGGGTCGGCTGGTCGGCTGCGGCGCCAGGCGCCCGGCGCGGCGACAGATTATCTCCACCAGCACGCGGATAGACAAGTTAAGCTACGAGCCCGCCGGCCGGCGGTTCGTCCGGGGCGGGTCTTTTGCTTCCTGCGAGGTGATACGTGACTGAAACGTCTCATACGCGCAGCCGGCGCGCCGGCCTGTACGGGCTGATTCTGCAACTGGTCGCCTTCGCCGGCGTCCTGGCGCTGGCTCAAGTGTCGCGCTCCGCCGCGCTGCTCGTGCTGGCCTGGTACATGGCCGGGGGCGTTCTGCTCTGGTTCGTGGCCCTGCTGGTTTTCCGGCAGCGTGAACTGGCCGCGCTCGAGGCGCTCGATATTGAGGAACTGCGTCGCGAGCGGGTCGCGTCCGGCGGGGGGGAGGGCATGTTCGACGAGGAGGGCGGGGCGTCGCTGGGGTTCCGCGTGGCCGAGGCGCGGCTGCAGTGGATGCGGCGCTGGCTCGTGCCGGCCTTCGGGCTGCTGTTCGCGGCGTTCCTGGGGGCCATGGGGTTGTATCTGTGGTTCCGGCTTGACACGCTTACGGCCCAATGGCGCATGGGGAATCTGCCGCTGGCGATGATCATCGTCGGCGTGATGATGGTGCTGTTCTTCGTGTTTTCGCGCTATGCCTCCGGCATGGGGCGGGTGATGGAATGGCAGTTGTTGCGGGCCTGCGGCTCGTACATGCTCGGCAATGCGATCGCCATGCTGGCGGTCATCATCTGCCTGGGCGTCTACATCTACGTGGATGCGGGCGGCCCGGAGCGCTTCGCGGCCTATGCGATATGCCTGCTGATGGTGATCCTGGCGGTCGAGACGCTCTTAACGTTCGTGCTGGACATCTACCGCCCGCGCATGCGCGCTGAGGAGGCCCGGGCTTGCTTCGACAGCCGGCTGCTGGCCCTGGTGGCCGAGCCCGGCGGGATTGCCTCCTCGATTGCCGAGGCCATGAACTACCAGTTCGGGTTCGAGGTCTCGCAGACGTGGTTCTATCAGCTTCTGCAGAAATGGTTTGCGCTGTTAGCGGTGGTCGGCATAGCGTCGCTATGGCTGCTTACCTGCGTGCTGATCGTCCAGCCCGACGAGCACGCCGTGATCGAGCGCTTTGGGCGACAGGTGAACGCTGCCAGTCCCTATGGGCCGGGACTTTACTGGAAGCTGCCGTGGCCGGTTGACGTGGCGCGCAAGTACGAGACCAGTCGCCTGCACCAGATAATCGTCGGCTTCAAGCAGTTTGACGCCGAGCCGGTGCCGCACTGGGAGGTCGCAGCGCAGGTGGCGCTGTGGAGCGACGACAAGCACTTCGGCCAGCCGCACTTTGACTTTGTCATTCCAGTTCCGCCGCGCGCGGCGGAAGGGGAGCTGACCGCGGCGGAGCAGGAGTTGGCGGACGAGTTTGCGCTCAGCGCGGCGGCCCAGGCCCTGCCCGTGAACCTGGTGCGCATGGACGTGGCGGTGCAGTACCGGATCGACGTCGGGCGCCTGGCCCAGTACACGCAGCGCTGCGATCGTCCCGAGGATTATTTGCGCAATATTGCCTGGGAAGAGACGGTGCGCTACGTGGCCGGCTGGGACGTTTTCGCGCTGCTGGGGGACAAGTACGGCACGGCGGGCAGCGAACTGCAGGAGCGCATCAACGCCCGGCTGAAGGATTTGGAACTGGGGCTGGAAGTCGTATACGTGGGCGTGCAGAACGTGCATCCGGCGCCGGACGTAGCGAAGGAGTTCCGCAAAGTCATCACGGCCGAGCAGGAGAAGGTCGCTTCCATCCGCCAGGCGCTCGTCAAGGAGAATGAGACGCTTTCACGCGTCGCCGGTGAGCGGGATACGGCCCGGGCTCTGGCCCAGGCCCTGGCTAAGCGGAATCCGAACCAGATTCGTTTCGACCAGGCCGGCCTGCTGTTGCAGGATGTTGACCCGGCCGCGCTGGTCCGGGCCAGCGCCGAGTTCGTGGCGCTCGAGGCACATTTCACACGTGTGATAGTAGCCCAGTGGCGTCTGGAACAGGCCGAGGATGCTCAGCGCCAGGTGCAGCTTGACTTCGAGTTGGGCCTGGGACGGGATGTGGCCGAGCGGGCGGCGGCGGTGACGGCGGTGGAGCGCGCCGCCGCGGAGCTGTCCCGGGTTGAGGCGGAGCTGGAGCAGGCCTGGCTGCCCGTGGCGGCGGCGGCCGCCGCGCAACTGGACGAAGAGGCGGTCCGGGCGCTGCGTGACCACACGGCGGCCCGGGCCGCGCTGCGCTTCTGGAACGACCGGCTGGAGGCGCTGTTGCCGCGCCTGCAAGGCCAGGCGGCGGCAACGTTGGCGGAGGCGCAGGCCGCGCGGTGGACTGAGGAGATGGCCCACGCGCAGGAGCTGGCCCGCATGCAGGGCGAGCGCAGCGCGTATCGCGCGGCGCCGCGCGTGTACAAGGTGCGCAAGTACCTTGAGACCCTGGTTAGCGGCCTGGTGGACAAACGCAAGTTCCTCCTCGCGTTTGACCCGACGGATCGGCAGGTGCGCGTGCGGTACATCGCCGAGGAGAAGGCCCGCGCCGACACCGCGAGCTTTCCCAGCCGGATACAGAGGTAATCTGACAAGGCAAGGTCCGTCCGCCCCGTGCGGATTGTGCGATACTACGAGGAGCTGTCATGAAGAAGATCCCCTGGCCCACGCTGCTCACGGCCACCATCGTCGTGGCGGTGTTGCTGGTGTACATGTTCACTTACCAGGTGCGTTTCTCCGAGGTGGCCGTCAAGGTGCGTTTCGGCAAGGTGGTCGGGATCGTCGACCAGCCGGGGCTGGGTCTGCGCTGGCCGTGGCCGATCGAGACTGTCAAGAAGTATGACGTGCGCCTACGCGTGCTTGATACGCTGGAAAGCGAAATCAAGACCAAGGACGGCAAGAACATCATCGTCGGCAACTACGCGCTCTGGCGGATCAAGGACCCCCTGAAGTTCCACAACGTCGTGAAGACGGTGCCGGCCGCCGAGGAGACTCTGCGGGCGCGCATCGACCAGCGGCGCGTCGCGGTAGTGGGCAACGTGGACCTGTCGGCCTTCGTCAACCTGGACCAGGAGGCCGTGAACGCCAGCTACGACGCGCTCGAGCAGGCCCTGCTCAGCGGTCAGCAGGAGAGCGGTACCGGGACCGACGCCTCGCTGCAGGACGCGGTGCTCAGCGACTTCGGCATCGAGCTGGTCAAGGTCGATATCCGGCGCGTCTCTCTGCCGGAGGAGACGACGCGGAGCGTATTCGAGCAGATGGTGGCCGAGCGCCAGGCGGAGGCGGCGCGTTTCCGCGAGGCCGGCAAGTCGCGGGCCGAGTCCATCACGGCCCGCGCTGAATCCGACGCCAAGCAGATTCTGGCCTTTGCCAACCGCAAGGCGGCCGAGATCGAGGCGACCGGCATCGAGGCCGCCACGACGATTCTTGAGCAGATCGAGCGGGAAGATGCCGAGTTCTTCGAGTGGCTGCGCTGGCTGGATGCCCTCAAGATCGCGCTGCGTGAGCGCAGTACCATCTTCCTTGACAGCAGCTCTGATGTCTTCAGGCATTTCCAGGCTCCGGTCCCGCTTGAAGCCGGCCCGGTGCCGGACGCGAGGTAATGGCGATGGCCGACTCACCGTTCAAGCCGCCACCCGGTCCGCAGGAGTTACCGGCCGAGGCCCGCGATCCGGCCCAGGAGTCGCTGGTCAGCGCCCTGCGCTCCAGCTTCGCGGTCTTGCGCATGATCATGGTCGCCCTGTTCGCGCTTTATGCCCTCTCGGGCGTGTTCGTCATCGGCCCGGGCGACCAGGGCGTCGTCGCGCGGCTGGGCAAGCTGCGGCTCAACCCCCACACCGCCAGCCCATACTACGACACGCACATCTTCAGCGAGGGCTGGATTCCGGCGTGGCCCGACCCGATCGATGAGAAAATCCTGATTCCGGGGCAACGGTTCGTGTTGGAGACGGACAGGTTCCTTTTCTACCGCTCACCGTCGGAAATCGCCGAGGGCTTGGACATTGCCGCCATTCGGCGCACCACGCGGGGGCTGACGCCCGGTCGTGACGGCGCGATGCTGACGGGCGACAAGAATCTGTCGCACGGACTGTGGCAGGTTGAGTATCGCATCGCTGACGCGGCCCGGTTCGTGACGACGGTAGGCGAGCGGCCTGCGGACCTGGCGCCCTTGCTCCAGCGGTTGTTCGAGAGTTCCATCCTGCGTGAGGTGGCCCACCGCAAGGTCGAGGAGGTGACGCGCGGCCAGATTGACGCCATCTCGGGCGACATTGCGACGCGTCTGCAGCGGGAACTGAACACGCTGGGCGTCGGCGTGACCGTTGTGAAGGTTACTGGTCGGGCGGTTGTGCCGGGCCAGATCGCGCCCGCCTTCGACGATGTGGTGCGCTCTGAGAACCAGATGAAGCGCGACGAGGAGGCCGCGCGCCAGCGGGCCACGGAAGTCCTCAACCAGGCGGCCGGACCACGGCACGACCAGGTGCTGGAGCACATTTGGCGCTATGGGGCGGCGCAGCTGACGCAGGCCGACGAGGCCCGGCTGCTGGAGCTGCGCCGAGCGGTGGATCTGTCGCTGCATGACGCACAAGGCTCGGTGGCGGCCCGGCTGCGCGAAGCGGAAGCGCAGGCCAACAGCATTCGCGAGCAGGTGCAGCGTGAGTACGAGGAGTTCGCCCAGCGTCTGCGGCAGCACCGCATGTTCCCGACGCAGACCCGCGTGCGGCTGTGGGCCGGTATGCTCGAGCAGGTTCTGGGCAGCAAGGGCAACGAGATCTTCTGGGTGCCGGAGGCGGACATCATCGAGATTCTAGTGAATCGCGACCCGATCAAGGCCCTGGAGGCCGAGCAGGAACGCTACATGGAGCAGATGGAGGGCGCGCGCTAGCATTACCCGGGTTCGTGCCCGTCGCCGATCCGTGTCACCGCGAGGACTTGTGTGACCAGCAAAGCCATCATTGCCACCGTGGCCTTGACGAAGGTCTTCCGTGATTTCTGGCGGCGGGCGCGCGTGCGGGCCGTCCAGGACCTGGACCTGGAGGTCATGCCCGGCGAGATCTTCGGACTACTCGGGCCTAACGGTTCCGGCAAGAGCACCACCATCAAGATGATCCTGGGGCTGTTGCACCCCACGCGCGGCCGCGTTTCCGTCTTCGGCCGGCCGCCGGACGATGTGCGCAGCAAGTCACGCATCGGCTACCTGCCGGAGGAGTCCTACCTCTACCGTTTTCTCAACGCCCGGGAGACACTGGATTACTACGGCACGCTGTTCCACCTGCCGCGGCGTGAACGCCGGCGGCGCACGGAGGACCTGCTGGAGATGGTCGGGCTGCGCGGCGCGGCCCGCCGGCCGGTGGGCGAGTATTCCAAGGGCATGGCGCGCCGCATCGGCCTGGCTCAGGCGCTGATCAATGACCCGGATCTGCTGATCCTGGACGAGCCGACCAGCGGGCTGGATCCGATCGGGGCCCGGCTGGTGAAGGACATCATTGTGCGTCTGGGCACGGTGCACAAGAAGACGATTCTGCTGTCGTCGCACCTGCTGGCTGACGTGGAGGAGGTTTGTGATCGGCTGACGATTCTCTACGGCGGGCGGGCCCGGGTAACCGGCACCATGGAGGAGGTGCTCAGTCAGCAGGATCGCATGCAGATCAGTTGTGCACGCCTGGCCCCGCCGACCGTGGCGGCGCTGGAGCAACTGGTGCGTGAGCGCGAGGGCGTGGCGCTGGAGGTCAGCGCAGCGCGCGACCGCCTGGAGACGCTGTTCCTGCGGATTGTGCACGAGGCGACGGTGCAGCGCGTCGAGACGGCCGGCACCGCGGCGGCCGGGGAAATCGCCAGCTTCCTGGGCGAACAAGCCGGCGGCCGGGCGGTCCTCGAGGCCCTCACAAGTGTTGCTCCGACTGCGACCCCGGCCTCGGCCGCGGCGACGCCGGCGGAGGCGGAACGCACCACGCTGGACGAAGGTGTGCTGGGCGAGCTCGCTACGACGGGCCGGCCCGTGTCGGACAGCGCCGCACCGGCGGACGAGTCGACCGCGGCGCCACCCGAGCCGGATGATGTGGATCGCTCAGTTCTGCAGGACCTTACGAACGGCCCGTCCACGAAGGACGAAGAATGA
Organism: uncultured Planctomycetales bacterium; assembly: GCA_964550375.1. GTDB lineage: Bacteria > Planctomycetota > Phycisphaerae > UBA1845 > Fen-1342 > JAAYXS01. The sequence continues at coordinate 38,125 of CAZJYX010000011.1, forward strand.
GGAACATCCTGGCCATCGCGCGTTTGACGTTCTGGGAGGGCGTGCGCATGCGGATCGTCCTCGTGTTCGTCATCGTGCTGGTCTTCGTCATGCTGCGGTTGCCCTTCACCGTGCGCGGCGACGAGACGGTGGCCGGCCAGCTCCAGACATTTCTGGATTACTCGCTCGGGGCCACCAGCGTCCTGCTCGGGTTGGCGACCGTGTTCCTGGCGTGCGCGACGCTGACCAGCGACATCAAGAGCATGACCATCCACCTGGTCGTCGCCAAGCCGGTGTCGCGCTTCGAGATCCTGGTCGGCAAGTGGCTGGGCATCAATGCGCTCATGCTGCTGCTCGTAATCCTTTGTGGTGGAACGATTTACGGCTTCGCGCGCCTGGTCAGGTCGCGTCCGGCGGAATTCACACGCGACGCCGTGGCCGTGCGCGACGTGGTGTGGCGGGCGCGCGTGGCTGCGACGCCCACGCGGCCGCCGGAGTTGGAGGCGGCCGCCCGCGAGTGGTACCAGTCGCAACTCAATCAGGGACAGCGATTTGCGACCGATGAGCGCTTCGTCGTCGCGCAGCGCGTCAAGGAGCTCGAGCGCGAATGGCGCATGATCCCGCCGGGGCATCTCCGCATCTACCTCTTCGCGGGCCTGATACCGCCGCGGGAGGCTGACGCCGCTATCCAGGTGCGTTACCGCGCCCGCGGCCAGCCCATGCCGCTCACCGAGCGGCTCAAGATCGACTTCGCGTTCGCTGATCCCGATACTCTGCAGCAGATGGGTGTCTGGCACCAGACTGAGGAGAGCACCGGCGACTGGCACCAGTTCCTGGCCCACGGCCAGGGTGTGATCAAAAACGGGCAGGCAGCGCTGATTGTGGGAAACCCGACGCCCCTGACGTCGCGCATCGCGGTGTACTTCGACCAGGACGAGTGGCTGGAGTTGCTCTACAACATCGGCTCGTTCGAGGAGAACTACGCCAAGACGTTACTGATTATCTGGGCGCGTCTGGCGATGCTCAGTGCGGTGGGGCTGTTCTTCAGCGTGTTCACGACCTTCCCGGTGGCCTGCTTCTGCGTACTGACCTTCTACACGATCTGCGTGGGCATGCCCTTCTGGCTGGAGGCCGTCGGGGCCGAGCTGGAACTGCGCACCGACGACCTCGACCCGTACGGCCGCTTCGGGCCGGCGGTGCGCCTGTTTCTCGTGCCGATCATGCGGTTCGCGTTCCCCAATTTCGGGGAGTACAACGGCGCGCGGCTCCTGATCGATGGCAAATACATTCCCGGCGAGCTGCTGCTGCGGTCGTTGGCCCACACGCTTGTTTATGGCACGCTGCTGTTGGTTCTGCCGGGCTGGCTGATCTTCCGGCGGCGCGAAATCGCGGAGGTCACGGCCTGACGGCGCGCCGGCCCGTCGGACATGGAGAAGCTGCATGCGCCCGCGGATTGCTCAGTTGCTGGCCTTGGCGCTCTCGGTCGCGCTGGTCTACGGCGCGACGCGCTTCACGCCCGGCATCGACGCGGGCCGCCGCGGGCTCAACATCCTCGGCACGGAAGACGTGGTCCGGAATGCCCCGCCGGATTATGCCTTTGCCATCCAGGCCTTCGGCGCGTTTCGCAGTCTGATCGTCAACATCGCGTTCATTCGGGCCGAGACCTTCAAGGAGCAGGGGCGCTACTACGACGCCATGCAACTGGCCGAGTGGATCTGCCGCTTGCAGCCGCGCTTCCCCTCGGTCTGGGCGTTCCAGTCCTGGAACATGGCCTGGAACATCTCCGTCACGACGTTCACGCCGCAGGAGCGCTGGAAATGGGTCTACAACGGGGTCAAGCTGCTGCGCGACGAGGGAATTCCCAAGAACCCCCGCGCCGTTAATCTCTACAAGCAGCTCGCCTGGATCTACAACAACAAGATGAGCGAGACCACCGACGACTTCCATTGGGACTACAAGCGCTACTGGGCCTGGCACATGCACCTGGTGCTCGGGCCGCGCTCCCACTGGCTGCGCGCGTTCCGGCCGCCGACCGACTTCGAGCCGGTGGCGATTGATCTCGCCGAGGACCCGCTCGCGGCCCGGGCCCGCGACATCGCGGCCGGTTACGCGGAGCGCCGCGAGGCCGAGGATGATCGGCCGCACCGCACGACCAGGTCGGCTGAGGAGATCATCGCCGAAATCGAAGCGCGCCGGCAGGTCGGCCCCACGCGGACTGAAGCTGAGATCGCCCGGCGGGCCGCGTTTGACTATATCAGCACCATCGCCGACGCCCCGCGTACGCTGGCCGCCTTGCACGAGCAGTACCCCGAGACCCGCGAGATGCTGACGCGCCTGCGCGGGTTGGGCGTGGTCATAACCGAGGACACGCTGAGCGAGGACACTTACTGGTACTCGGGCCGTCTGGCCGAGACGTTCTTCGCCCGCTACCGGCAGCTCGCCGACGGGCTCTCCCTGCGGGACACGATCGCGCGCGAGGGCGCCGCCCCCGATCCGCAGGCGGAGGCTCTGGAACTCTTCGATGAGATCGTCGGCGTGCGCGCCGGCAATCCGGCCGGCCAGGCCCTGGTGCGCTATCTGCAGCGGCGCGTGCTAAGCGACGTCTACAAGCTCGCTCCGGACATGATGCTGTACATCATCGAGAACTTCGGGCCGGTGGACTGGCGCAGCGTCGATGCCCACAGTCTCTACTGGGCGGTGACCGCCCTGCGCCGCGGGGAAGCGGGCGTGGGCGCCTTCCAAACCGACCGAGTCAACACGGCGCGCATCATGTTCTTCAGTCTGCGCAACCTGTTTCACCGCAACCGCATGCGCTTCGAGCCCCAGCCGGAGGACATCTCCCGCTCATACATATTCCTGGCACGCGATCCGGATTTCATCGAACCCATGCACCGGGCCTTCGTCAACTACGGCCCACTGCTCGACCCCGATCCCGGCGACGCCGGCGGGGCCGGCGACATCTTCCGCACCGGGCACATCAACTTCCTGCAGGAAGTTGTGCAGATGCTGTACTTCTCCGGCCGGACCGCGGAGGCCGCCCACTACTACGAGTACCTGCGGACGCACTACGGCCGCCGGCGCGACTCCGCCACGCTCGAATTGGCGTACACCCTGCCGCTGCACGATTTCGTCATGTCGATCATGTACGCCGGCATCGACACGCCGCGCGCCACCGAGGGGATCATCCGCGACCTGCTGAGCCAGGCCTACGACCATCTCTCCGACGAGGACGTCACCAGCTACAACGAGTACGTGGTCAAGGCGCGCGAGCTGCACGCCCAGTACATGTCGGAGAAGGCCGAGTTCCGCACCGACCGCGTTGACCTGCTGCCCTTCGACGATATCCAGATCGACATGCTGCGCGAGTGGTTCTCCTATCCAGCGGCGAGCGCCAACGAGGTGATCCACAAGGCCCGGCTGTGGCGTGTGGCGCCCCCGCGCTTGAAGCAGTGGGTTTATGACGACCTGCTGCCGCAGTTCCGGTACGAGTGCGAGTTGTCGGGCTTCGACGTGGCCCGGGCCTTCGCCGAGCCGCCCGGCATGGCGGAATTCCGTGTGGCCCATCCGCGGCGCGAAGTCGAGCGCCCCGAGCGGACGGTGGAGACCCCCGCCCAACCCCCCGGCGGCGGATAGCCGCCGACCTCAGTAACGCACCCGGAACCCCGTCTCGTCGCCACGCGGCGGCAGACTGACGCGCTCGTCACGCGCAATATTCTGCACGAAGTGCTCCGCGACGGCCGCCAGGAACGCCGCCACCTCCTCCGGTGGCCCCTCAGCCTCCAGCTCGACCGTGCCGGCGGGCATGTTCCGTACGCTGCCCACCACCTCGAACCGCTGCGCCAGGTCGGCCGCCGTCGCCCGGAAGAACACGCCCTGCACCCGCCCGTGGTACGTCACGCGCTGGCGGACCGGACCCGCCTCGTTCGCGCCGCTCATGCTACTTGCCCTTCTTCAGCACAACCTTGCGGTTGCGGTCCGTGACTTCCAGATTCCCCAGCTTCCGCATCGCGTTGAATTCGCGCCGCCCGCCCGCCGCGGGCTGCAGAGTCAGCTTGAAGCCGTTGAAGCGATACGTGCCGCGCTCCTGCGTGGTCTTGCCGTCGATGGTTACGGTCGCGGTGAAGGTCCCGTCGCGATTGAACGTCGCGTTATCGATGCAGAACACTTCCCTGTTCGGAACGGTCTCCACCATGCGCCAGTGGCCCACGACCGATACGCCGCAGCCTGACAGCAGGGGCAACAGCAGCCCCACGGCAAGTTGCCAGCGCCGGCGTGACCGGCCTGAACTTACGGCAGAAATGCACTTCATCACTCAGACTCCTCGGCCAAGCCGGCCCGCATTACGCGCCTGCGGCGCCCAGTAGTGCCGTCGCCCGTTCCAGCCGGGCCAGCGTGCGCTCCTTACCCAGCAGCGCCAGCGTGTCGAAAATCTGCGGGCTTATCGTAGTGCCCGTCACCGCCACGCGCAGCGGCTGCGCCACCTTGCCGAGCCCCAACCCCTGCTCCTCGGCATAGGCGCGGATCAACTCATCCAGCGCCGTCGGCGACCAGTCCGCTAACGCCGCCAGCCGCGCGGCCATGTCAGCCAAGACCTTCAGGCCGACCCGCTCGCCCTTGAGCAGCCACTTCTTGACCGCCTCCGGATCGTATTCCAGCGCCTCGTCCGGCATGAACAGCGCGCCGCACTTCAGCGCGATGTCCGGGAACGTCCGAAAGCCCGCGCACAGCTCCAGCAGCTTCGTGAGCGTGGCGTCGTCGAGGTCGGTCAGCGGCCCGGGTTCGTTGACACTAAGCCAGTCGCGCAGCGCGGCCAGCAGCCGGGCGGGCTCCGCGGCCGCGACCGCCGCCGTGTTGAAGCTGAGCAGCTTGTCGCGGTCGAAGCGCGCGTTGGTTTTGCCGACGCGCGCCACGCTGAACGCCGCGCACAACTCCGCCAGCGTGTAGGTCTCGCGGTCGTCCCCGGCCGACCAGCCCAACAGCGCGATGAAATTGACCAGCACTTCGGGCAGATAGCCGCTCTTGCGGAAGTCGTGGATGTCGATTTCGGGCAAAGCCACGCCCAGACCGGTCGCCAGGCGCTGTAAGGCATCGGCCTCCAGCTGCGTCGTGCCACCGCGCCAAGCGGCCAGCAATTCGTCATCCTCCACGCCGCTGAGGGTCCGCAGCCGCGCGCTGTCCAGTTTCGCCGCCTCGACCGCCGCACGGACGACCTTGTCCTTCTCGCGCTTGCTCATCTTCGAGCCGCTCATGTTGAAGATGATGGGCAGGTGCGCGTAGGCCGGCGTCGGCACGTCCAGGGCCTCCTGCAAGGCCATGTGGTTAGGCGTGTTCATCAGGTGCTCCTGGCCGCGGAGCACGTGCGTGATCTGCATGTCGGCGTCATCGACCACGACGGCGAAATGGTACGTGGGCCAGCCGTCGGCCTTCACAATGACGAAGTCGCTGAGCTCCGCCGCCCCGATCTGCACGTCCCCGAGAATCTCGTCCGGCACGACGAAGTCGCGTGCCGGCATCTTGAAGCGCACCACCACCGGCCGGCCGGCCGCGCGGGCCTGCGCGGCCTCGGCCTCCGTGGGGAAGCGCTCCGGCCGCGGGTAACGGAAGCCCCGCTCGCCACGCTGCTGGGCCTCCCGGCGCAGCGCTTCCAGCTCCTCGCGCGTCTCGAAGGCGTAGTAGGCCTGGCCGCGTGCCCGCAACTCGCGGGCCGCCGCGCGGTAGCGCTCCAGCCGCTGGCTCTGGTAGTAGGGGCCGTACGGGCCGCCGACGCCGGGCCCCTCGTCCCATTGCAGCCCGAGCCAACGCAGGTCCTTGAGCAGCTTCTCGTCAGCCGCCTCGATGTTGCGGGTCTGGTCCGTATCCTCGATGCGCAGCACGAACACGCCGCCGCTGCCCCGGGCCAGCAGGTAGTTGAACAAGGCCGTCCGGGCGCCCCCGATGTGGAGGTAGCCCGTCGGCGAGGGCGCAAAGCGCGTGCGAACCACGTTGCCCATCAGCTCGGTTTCCTTGCTTGGTGCCGATCTGGCCGCCCCCGCTCCAGTGGGGCTGGCGGCCAGCACGCCGCTGCGGCGTGCGCCCCCACACTACCCTACGCTGGCCTGCCGGGCAACGCGGACGCGCAGGCGGTTGATCTTGCGGGCCTCCGCGGCAATCACGTGGAAATGTATGTTCTCATGCTGGAATTCCTCGCCCGCCGTGGGGATCTTCCCCAGCCGGGAGAAGACGAAGCCGCCAATGGTCTCGTAATCGCCGTTCTCCGGCAGCTCGACCTCCAGGGCCTCGTTCACCTCGTCGATGTGCACGCGCGCATCGACTTCCAGCGTGTCGTCGTCGATGCGTTCGATTGCCGGGGCGGGCGCCTGGTCGTACTCGTCGTCGATCTCGCCAACCAGTTCCTCCAGGATATCCTCGATGGTCGCCAGCCCGGCCGTTCCGCCGTACTCGTCCAGCACGATGGCGATCTGCACCTTGCTCTGGCGAAAGTCGTTCAGCAGCTCGTGAATCGACTTCGTTTCGGGGACATACGGCGCCACCCGCATGATGGTCCGCGCGTCGAATGAGTCGCCCGGCTCGAGCTGCAGCAGGTCCTTCGCGTATACCACGCCGACGATGTGGTCGATGCTGCGCTCGTAGACCGGAATGCGCGAGTGCCCCCCCTGCAAGATCGCGTCGCGCACCTCCGCATAGGTGGCGTCCACCGAAACCGCGTTGATGTCGGTGCGCGGCGTCATCACCGCGCTGACCGGCGTGTCGTGCAGCTCAAAGACGGACTCGATGAATTCCTCCTGCTCCTTGTCCACCGCCCCGAGGGCCTTGCCCTCCGAGACCGCGTCCAGGATCTCCTGCTCCATCCGTTCGTTCTCTTCGTCCTCGGTCTCCTCGGGCTTGCCGAGCAGCCGTCGAATCACGAAGTCGATCGCCGCCAGGGCCCGGGCCACGGGCCACAGCACGACGCGCAGCACTACCAGCACACCCAGGCTCCGCGCCAGGACGGCCTCGCCGGCGTAGCTGGCCAGCCCATGCGGGATGCCGATGGCGAAAACCACCAGCAGGAGCAGCGCAAACAGAGCCGGGATCGCGAGCAGCGTGGCATCCACCGGCTCAGTCAGGCCGCGCAGGTACCACACTTGCAGGCAGAAGAAGACGCCTAGGTTTGCCAGGACGCGCACAAATCCGGACAGGCACTGAAGTTCTGAACCATGCTCGTCCAGCCAGTCAAGCCAGCCCTGCCGGGTGCCATTGCCCAGACAACTGGATAACCGCGAGCGCGAGTAGTCGCGCAAGGTGTACGCGAGGGTGGACATGTATAGGGTCAGCCCCACCAAAAGGACCAGACCCACCCCAAGTATCAATCACGTCTCCCGACACGGCCGGAGAAGCGTGGCCGTCGCGTTGCGGCCGCCTGCGCTTCTCTCTGCCAGAAATATATCGGCTTAACGGTACGAGTTGCAAGCCGCTGATGGTCGCGGTCAGCGCATCCGGACTTTTCCCAGACAATGTTCTATGGAGGTCCGATATTCTCCCAGGTCCGCCGACTCGGATGCTTGGCTCAGTAGAAGACACTGTCGGTCCGAAAAAGATCCCGGAAGGTCCAGCAGCCGCTCGTCGCGCTCGAGTCCGCGCAACACTAACTCGTAAACCCTTTCAATACCAGTACTTTGCGCTGCTGACACCCAGGTCGAAATCTCGTCCCATCCATCGGGCAGGCGACCTGGCATCTCCGCATTCTGGCCGCACAGGTCGGATTTGTTGAGCACCACGCACGCGGACTGGACGCTGCCGTGCCGGGCGGTGAACTCGCTCCAGTCGCCAGCGCCGGCGACGCTGGCGTCCAGGACGACCACGACTACATCTGCCGACTGCACCATCTGCCGGCTGCGGCGGGCGGCTTCGGCGGCGATGCCGCCTGCCTCCGGCGCCAGTCCCGCCGTGTCGATCCACAGTACCGGGAACCCGTGGATCAGCCCCGGCGCGTCGACCCAATCGCGCGTCGTTCCCGCTACCGGCGAGGTCAGGCTGATCGGCTGCTCGGCCAGGGCGTTCACCAGAGTGCTCTTGCCCGCATTGGGGGGACCGATGATCGCCACACGAGCCGGCCGGCTGAACCAGTCGAAGACGTGTCGTCGGCCGACCAGCGAGCGGCAGCCCGCCCGCCCCTCCTCCAGCCTAGAAACCTCCAGGAGGCCCTTCAACTCCGTCCGCAGCCGGTCGGTTTGTGCTACCAGCCACCGTGCCCCCCGCAGGGAGAGCATCCGGGGCAGCAGGGCGTAACACTCCGCTTCAAGCTCATCGCCGACCGCCCACAGGCCGGCTGGCGCCCCCGGCGACTCCTGAATCCCGCATTCAACGAGCCAGCGACGGCACGCGTTGATGAGCTCCGGGTTGCCATGCAGATTCAGCCGCACGTCCCAGTCCGGCCCGGCTTGCCGTACGGCGACCAGGATATCGTCCGTCGTGGCGCCGCCCGCGTCAGTTAGTTGGGCGCGGAACACATCGCCGCCGGCGCGCCCGCGCAGGGCCTGCGCGGTGCCCGTCCGAACATGGCGGGCGAAAAACTCCGGCACTCGTGAGCCGCCGACGCGCAGAACCGCGATGGCAGCCGGCCCAGAGCCGGTCAGCACTTCGAACGCCGAAATGTCGGGGCTGGAAGCGTCATCCATGCTTGGCCTCGCACGGCCGTTTGGATGGGGTCGTCGGTCGGGCCGGGCGCGTTGGCTGCGGCTCAGCTTTGTCCGGCCGCCTTGCGGTACGTCAGCGCGACGCCCATCAGGCAGAGGTCCGGCACGACCGAATCCACGAAATCCGCCAGTCGGCAGATGAGCGCCGCGTTCCCGCCGGTCACGACCAGTTGCGGCCACTCGCGCAGCTCGGTCGCGAAACGCTCGACGATTTCGCGCAGCGCTCCGACCGCCGCGTAGCACACACCGTTGATGATCGCGTCGCGCGTGTTGCGGCCGAACGGGCCGACCGGATCCGTGGGACGCACGTGCGGCAGCAGGGCGGTGCGTTCGTGGAGGATGTCGCAGGACAACTCCAGGCCGGGCAGAATCGTCCCGCCCAGAAAGCGTCCCGTGCGCGAGACGCAATCGATCGTTGTGGCCGTGCCGAGCGATGCCACCGCGCAGGCCCCCGCGATGTGTTCATAGGCCGCGGCGGCACAGCACACGCGGTCCACGCCCACTTCGTCCGGATTCTCCACGTCGAGCGGCATGGGCAACGGCAGGTCCGCGCGGATGCAGAACGGGTCCTGGTCGCACACGTCGCGAATCATCGGCAGAAGCCGGTCGGTGTGCTGTGGACTGACGCTGCCCAGCACAATCCGCCGCTGCTTGCCGTGGCGGGTTGCCTGCCAGGCCTTCGACAGGGCGTCGGGCCAGGAGTCCGGCTGGGCGACGGCCACGCGTTGCACGTCGTGCAGGCCGTCCTGGTCCCACACGCCCAGGCCGATGCGCGTGTTGCCTACGTCAATCGGCAGAAGCGTGTCAGCGGGTGTGGGCGGATGGTCCATCAGGCTTCACCTTCGGCCGCGGATTCCGGCGGTTCCGTTTCAGTGTCGTCCTCGGGCAGCGGCTCGTCAATTGCATCGTCGTCATCCTCCGCGGCGCCCAAGTCGATCAGTTCCGGCGGACGCTCGCGCTCAGCCTGGCGGGCTTCTTCGACCGCCGACCACATCGCCTCGATCAGCTCGCGCAGGCCCTGGCCGGTGACGGCCGAGATGCCGAACACGGGAACGTCGAGCTCCTGCCGCAGCTCGGCCAGCGTGTCGGCCGCCCCCGTGACGTCGAGCTTGTTGCCCACGACGATTTCAGCGCGCTGGGCGAGCGTCGGGCTGTATTTCTCCAGTTCGCCGCGCACGACATGGTATGCCTCCAACGGCGGTGGGCTGCCCTCCGGCGGGTACAGATCCACCAGGTGCACCAGCACGCGCGTGCGTTCAATATGGCGAAGGAAGGCGTCACCCAGGCCGACGCCCTCGTGCGCGCCCGCGATCAGGCCGGGAATGTCCGCCAGCACCAGGCGGCGATAGCCAGGCAGCTCAGTGATGCCAAGCTGGGGTTCGAGCGTGGTGAAGGGATACGCGGCGATCTTGGGCCGGGCCCGCGTGGTGCGCGAAAGCAGCGTGCTCTTGCCGGCGTTGGGCAGGCCGACCAGGCCGACGTCGGCGATCAGCTTGAGTTCAAGTCGCAGCGTGCGTTCCTGGCCGGGCCGACCGGGGGTGGATTCGCGCGGCGCCTGGTGGGTGGGGGAGACGAAGCGCAGGTTCCCATAACCGCCGCGGCCGCCCATAGCTACGCGCACCGGCTGGCCGTCTTCGGTCAGGTCCTTCAGCAGTCGGCCGGAGTCAGCGTCGTAGACGAGCGTGCCGGCGGGAACATCCACATACATATCTTTGCCGTTTCGGCCATGGCAGTTGGCGCCCGCGCCGGGCCGGCCGTTTTCAGCCCGATAATGGTGTCGGCCGGCCAGTTCCAGCAACGTGTTCAGGCCAGCCCGGGCCACGAGGTAAACCGAGCCGCCCTTGCCGCCGTCGCCGCCGTCCGGCCCGCCCTTGGGAACGTACTTCTCCCGGCGAAAGCTGACGCAGCCGTCACCGCCGCGGCCGCCGCGGACCATGATGGTGACCTCGTCAACGAAGAGTCGTGTTGTGCCGGTGCTGCGTGGCATAGTACTGCCTGGGGGTCTGACGCCCGGTTGCCAATCTGACTGGTCGCCGGCGCGCACGGCGGAGCGGCGCGACCCATTACCGCCGGGGCGCTGATAGCAACGGATCATTCTACCAGCTTCGGCAAAAGCTGCGCGGTGGGCGCAGGGGTTGCGGGCCGGATGTCAGCGGCGCGGGCCGGGCGGCGTGGCCGCGTCAGAATCTCTCTCGTGCGCAAGTCTGTTCCTCAGCGAGCACTTAGCGCACGCGGGCTCGTTCGGCGGCTTGCTGCACGCCGGTTCTGGCACACCCGCTGCATTACCGGGGGCCAACAAGTGCTTCGCGGACGGCTCGCACGGATGGCGGCGCGCGGGGCACTTACTGGTCAAGGAGTCGTGCCATGCCACGGAGAATGTGTGCTGCCGTGGAGCTGGCGAAGTGCCAGGTGCGTCGGTCCCGCGGGCCGGACGCCCCGACTTCGTCGGCCGTCGACTCCGAGCCGCGGGATTGGAGTGAGTTGGGGCGGCGGGTGCTGGCTGAAGCGCTGCGGAGAGCCACGGATGAGCTCAAACGCCGTAACGCTGCGCTGCCGGCATCCGTCGTTCCGCCTCCCGCTCGGGAGGGACAGTCGTGATCTACGGGCTGTATCACTCCGCCGCCGGCATGATGACCAGCGAATACCGGCAGAATGTCATTGCCAACAACCTCGCGAATGCCGAGACCGTCGGCTTCAAGCAGGAGCTGACCCTGTTCGCGGAACGTCTGCCGGCCCGCGAGGCCGGCGTGCGAAACGGGCCGAGTGATCCCGGAATGGCCGGCTTGTCCGGCGGTCTGTGGCTGGGCCGCACGTGTACTGACTACAGCCAGAGCTCATTGCTGGCGACCGGCTACCCCACCGACCTCGCGCTGGAAGGCCCCGGCTTCCTGGTCGTCGAAGTTGCCGGGCAGCCACAGTACACGCGCGACGGGCGCTTCGTCATGGCGGCCGACGGCCAACTGCGGGCGGTCTCGGACGGGGCCCCGGCCCTTGACGTGACCGGGCGCCCGATCTGGCTGAACCCGCACGGCGGCGCGCCGCAGTTCGACGAAGACGGCCGCGTGCTGCAGGACGGCCTGGCGCGCGGGCGGTTGGCATTGGTTGATTTCGAAGACTACGAGGCGCTGCGCAAGGTCGGCGCCTCGCGTTTTGAGGCCGGCGATGCGCCGACCACCGGATCTGCGGCTCGCGTGCTGAGCGGCCACCTGGAAAGCTCAGGCGTCGAGCCGGTTCGGGAACTGGTTTCCATGCTCGAGACCACGCGCGCCCACGAGGTCAACGCGCGGATGCTCGGCATGCAGGATCAGTCATTGTCGCGGCTGATATCCGTGATTGGCCGCTAGTTTCGCGGGTCGGCCCCGTATTCCGTCGGTCGCCGCATTGTTTGGAGGTTACTGACATATGGCCATAACTGCCCTGCACACGGCCGCCACGGGCATGCAGGCCCTGTCCACCAAGATCGACGTCATCGCGCACAACATCGCGAATGCCGACACGCACGGCTACAAGGCCTCGCGGGCCAACTTCAAGGACCTGCTCTACCAGATCTACGACCAGCCCGGCACGCAGACCAGCGCCGAGACCTCCTCACCGCTCGGCACGCAGATCGGCCTGGGCGTCGGCCTGGCGAACACCCAGATCATATTCCAGCAAGGCTCGGCCCAGTCCACCAAGCGGTCGCTGGACGCCATGATAAACGGCGACGGCTTCTTCCGGGTCGAGCTGCCCGGCGGCGGTACAGCTTACACGCGCTACGGCAACTTCGTGCGCAACGCGGATGGCGAGCTCGTGCTGGGCAATGACTTCGGTCACCGTCTGGCCGACGGCATCACGATCGACACGGAGATTCCGGCCGACAAGATCTCCATCGGGGCCAATGGCGAAATCACGTTCATCGACGAGAACGGCACGCCACAGATCGCCGGCCAGTTGCAGCTCGCACGCTTCGCGAACCCGGAGGGGCTGCTGCAGTACGGCTCGAACCTGTATGTGCAGAGCGCCTCCTCAGGCGAGCCGCTTGAGGGCAATCCCGCCGAGGAGGGCTTCGGCTACATCACCGGGGCCCACCTGGAGAGCAGCACGGTCGAGCCGGTCAATGAGTTGGTGGAGCTGATCAAGACGCAGCGCGTCTTCCAGATGAACTCACAGACGATTCAAGCGGCGGACGAGTCCCTGCGGGTAGTCGCCAACCTGAGGAGATAGGTGCTGGCGCGGTAGGTAACGCGTGAGCGTGGAGGATTCCCGATGCGCGGTTTATCAGCGGTCCTGGCAGTTCTGAGCGTCATTCCGCCGGCCCCGGTTGAAGCGGGCGGCCAGAGTGCCAGCGAACTCACGATACGGTCGGCCGCCGTGGTTTCGGGCCAGACCGTGACCTTCACCGACGTGCTGTCGTTCACGCACGCCGAGCCGAGCCTGCAGACTGCGATCGAGCACGAAGTCCTGGTCGCGGATCTCCCGCCGGCCGGCACCACCGTCATCACTCACCAGCAGATCGAAGACCAACTTGGCCAGCTCGGCGTCAACCTGGCCCGGGTGCTGCTGCGCGGCGCGGCGAGTTGCCGCGTCACCGTTGCCTCACCCGGCGACCAGCCGACGTCCGAGAGCCCCCATCGCCTGTTGCGGTCGCGCCCGGAGGCCGGCCGCAGCGCGGAAAAAACCCTGGCGGAAGTGCTCCGCACGCTCATCAGCGAGGACCTGGCCGGCCTCGGCGGTACGCCGGAAATCGAGTTCGAGCGCGCCAGCCGGCCGTTGCTGGACCTCTCCACCCCCCGCTGGGAATTCTCCATTCAGCCGCGCGGACGCGAGAAGCTCGGCATGCGCGAGTTCCGCGTGGTGATCCGCCGCGACGGCGTCACCCATCGCACGGTGGACGTGTTCGCACGCGTGATGCTCTCCAAGCCCGTGCTGGTCGCCCGCCGCCCGCTCAACCTGGGCACTTCCGTGCAGCCCGACGACGTCGGCCTGGAGGCGCGCCTGTTCGAGCATGAGCACGAGGTCGGCTGCGACCGAATCGAGCAGGTGCTCGGCCAGCAGGTGAAGAACTTCGTGCCGGTCGGCCAGATGGTCCGGCCCGACGACCTCAAGCAAGTTGACTTGGTGCAGCGTTCGCGGCCCGTCGCGGTGGTCGGCGCCAGCCAGAGTGTGCAGGTGCGCATGACCGGCGTGGCGCTGGATTCAGGCCGCTACGGCGACCCCATCCGCGTGCGCGTGGGTGACACGCGCAAGAACCGGCGCGTCTTGCACGGCGTGGTCGCCGGCCTGGCCACGGTCCGCATTCAGGAGGAGTACCGGTGAGAAGTCCGCCGCAGCGCGTCAGGTTTCTGGCCGCGTCCCTACTGGCGTTCTGGTCCGCCGTTAGCCTGGCCCAGAGCAACTCGTTGCTCGGCCGGTCGCCGCGTCCAACGCCGGAGGCGGACCCGGCTACTCCGCCGGTCGTTTCTCAGCCGGCCAGTCTCAGTCCGGGCGTAGCTGCGCGCCCGCCGACCGCCCCGCGCTCCGGCCAGCCGAACGAGCCGCCGCCCAACCCGGTGCTGCTGGCCGTCTCGCCGTTCGCGGTGGATGTGCCGGAGCCGCAGCGGATCGAGGTGCACAGCCTCGTGACGATCATCATCCGCGAGAACCGCACCAGTCTGACGGACGCCAAGCTCAAGTCGGAGAAGGAATGGGAGATCCAGGCCGAGCTGGCCAAGTGGCTGCGGCTTGACAAGCACGATCGGCTGGTGCCGCAGACCTTTGAGGCCCGCGGCAAGCCCGGCGTCGACTTCTCCTTCGAGAACCAGTACGAGGGCAAGGGCACCTACGATCGTAAGGACTCGCTCACGACGCGCCTGACCGCGACCGTGATAGACGTCAAGCCCAACGGCAATCTCGTGCTCGAGGCACGCAAACGCATCAAGGTCGGCGACGAGGTGCTGGTGGCGACGCTCACCGGTGAGTGCCGCGCCGAGGACGTGACCTCCGCCAACACCGTCCTGAGCACGCAGATCGCCGACCTCGAGATCGAAATGCCGGATATGGGCGCCGTCCGCGACGCCACTCGGCGTGGCTGGCTGATGCGTATGTTCGACCTGTTGCGACCGCTGTGAGGTCGCCCGCCGATTGGCGGTAAGGCACTCTCCTGAGGATGTGAGTTCATGCAAGGTCAGGCCCGCACGCACCAGATGTCACTGACGGCCGCGGTGCTCACGGCGCTGCTCGTTGCCGGGCCGGCTTCGGCCGGCATCCGCGCCCAGGACGTCGCGCGCCTGCAAGGCCAGCGCACCAACAAGCTGATGGGTTACGGCCTGGTGGTCGGTTTGAACGGCACCGGCGACGGTGACAAGTACGCCGCAACCATGCGGGCCCTGGCCGCACTGCACACGCGCTACCACGCGCCGGTCCTGCACGGCGCCGACCTGTCCGGCAACGGCAGCGTGGCGATAGTCGCCGTCGAGGCCACCGTTCCAGAGTTCGGGGCGCGCGAGGGCGAGGCCCTGGACGTGGTGGTCTCCACCATCGGCCGGGCCAAGAGCCTGGCGGGCGGCCAGCTCCTCACGACGCCGCTGCAGTATGCCATGTTCGATGCCCGGGATGCCGCCACCCAGCAGATCTTCGCGCTGGCCGGCGGCCGGCTGGAACTGCCGGACATCGAGACGCCGACACGGGCCGTCATCCGCGCCGGCGCGACGCTTGAAGCGGACTTCTTCTACACCTTCATCGACGGGCAGTACATCACGCTGGTGCTGGACGACGCCCACGCCGGCTGGCCCTGGGCCCAGATGCTGGCCCGCGCCATCAACCATGCCGAGGGCGAGTTGGCGCCGCGCGGCGCCGATGGCGAGCAACGCGGCCGCCAGGTGGTCTTCACGGAAATCGCCATCGCGCTGGGCCCCAAGAACGTGCGCGTCCGCATACCCACGCCGGAGCTGGCCCGCCCGGCCGGCTTCATCAGCCGGGTCTTGCAGACCGAGCTCTTCATGCTGCCCGAACAGCAGGCCCGCGTCACGATCAACCGCACCACCAGAAACGTCTCGTTCACCGGCACGGTGACCATCTCGCCGACCATCCTGCAGATTCCGGGCTTCGGCACGGTCTCCATCGGCGGCGCCGCGGACGGTCCGGACGCGGCCGCTGCGCCGGCTACGCCGCAGGTCGACGGCGTGGATTTCCAGCAGCTCATGCAGACGCTGGCCGCCCTGCAAGTCACGCCCGACCAGATGATCACCGCCATCGAGCATCTGCACCGCACCGGCACGCTGCATGCGCAGTTGCGCTACGAGGAGTGACTCCGAATGTCGAGCGCCGCCCTGTCCGCCGCGTCAGATTTCTCGGCCGCCCCGGCCCAACTGGACCGGCGCGCCGTGAATGCCTGGCAGCAGCTGGGCCGGACATTGGATCCGCACGATCCGGCGGTCGTACGCCACACCTGCGCACAGTTCGTTTCCGAGCTCTTCTTCAAGCCGTTGCTGGCGGAGCTGCGCGCCGGGTCGCTGGCCGCCCCCTTTGCCGACGGCGGCCAGACCGAGGCGATCTTCGGGCAGTTGCTCGACGAACGCATCGCCGACACCGTCGCCACGGCCCAGCGCGGCGGCCTGGTGGAACAACTGGTTCGCCACCTCGGCGGCGCTGCGCCCGCGCCGGCCGAGGCTGATGCGACGGTCGGCGCCCCGGACGACGGGCGCGCCGCCCAGGTTTCCTGGACCACCCGCTTACAGGCGCAAGCCGCGCCGGAGATGCGTACCGATGAGCGTTGACGTTATTCCCTACCCCGCGCCCGCGGAACAGACCGGTTCGCCGCCCACGGCGGTGGCGGACGCGGCCCGCGACCTCTGCGAGCACGTGGCCGCGTTGCAGGCCCTCTTGAAGCAGTTTGTTGAACTCGCTGACCGCAAGCTGGCGGCCATGCGGGCCGGCCAGGCGGCCGGGCTGCAGGAATGTGCCGCGCGCGAGGACGAGTTGCTGGAGGAAGTCGAACGTGGCCACCGGCGGCGTCAGGCAGCTCTTGCGCGCCTCGCGCAGGCTTTGCGCGCCCCGCACCTGGCGCGGGCCCGGCTGTCCGAGATTCCGGAACATTTGCCCGAGCCGTGCGCCTCGGCTTTACGGGCCAGAAACGCGGCTTTGCAGCAGATTGCCGCAACTTTGCAGCAGAAAAATCGTCTGGCCGCACAAGTGGCACAACATCTGCAAATGCATCTCCGCGCGGTCTTCGCTGAGGTGGCGAAGGCCAATCAGGAGTCAGTCGTTTATGGACCGCAAGGGCAACATCGACACAGCATCGTGCGGTCCTGTCTGGATGCGATGGGGTAAGCCGTGGCACTGCTAGGCGCTTCATTCCAAATCGGTCGCAGCGCGCTGGCCGCCTATCAGTCGGCTATCGCGATTACCGGCCAGAACATCGCCAACGTAGGCAACCCCAACTACACGCGTTTGACCGGTCGGCTCAGCACGCTCGAAGGCGGGCTGGCCGGCGGGATTGCCGCCGGCGGCGGCGTCACGCTGTCCGCGCTCCAACGCCACATCGACGAGGCCCTCGAGACTCGCCTGCGCATGTCACTGGGCAGTCGCGCCGCGGCCGAGTCCACCTATGGCTCGCTCAGCCAGGTCGAAGCGCTCTACAACGAGTTGACCGAGTACGACCTCTCAACCCAGTTAGCCAACTTCTTCAACACCTTCGCCGACCTGCAGAACAACCCCGAGGAGTTGACCAGCCGGCACCTGGTCTTGTCCGAGGCCGACAGCGTCATTCGCACGCTGCGGCGTCAGCGCAGCGCCCTGCTGAACCAGGCCGTCGACCTGAACTCAGCCGTCGAGCAGAGCGTTTCGCGCGCCAACGCGCTTGCCCAGGAGATTGCGGACCTTAACCAGCTCGTCGTAACCCAGGAAGCCCGTGGCTCAGGCTATAGCGCGCCGCTGCGCGACCGCCGCGACGCCCTGCTGCGCGAGCTGGGCGAGCTGATGGACATCCAGGTCCGCGAACGGGACAACGGCGCGATCAACGTCTACATCGGCGGCGAACCGCTGGTCGAATTCAATCGCTCGCGCGGCCTGGTCGTGGAGCGTGAGCTCGAGCAAGGCCTGGAACTGGCCTCCGTGCACTTCGGGGACAACCACGGCACCGTGCTGATTCGCGACGGCCGGCTGGCCGCACAGCTTACGGCCCGTGACGAGCACCTGCTCGGGCAGGTCCAGGCCCTGGACCAGCTTGCGCGGGGGCTGATCTACGAGGTCAACCGCGTACACTCGACCGGCCGCGGCCTGGTCGGCTACACCAGCCTGACCAGTAACTACGCGGTTGCCGATACGAACGCGGCCCTGAACAGCACGCAGGCCGGCCTGCCCTTCCCGCTGCAGAACGGCTCGTTCATCGTGCACGTGCGCGATCAGGACAGCGGCCAGACCACGACCCGCCTGATCAAGATCGATCTGGACGGCGTCGGCGGCGACACGACCCTTGCCGCGCTGGCGGCCCAGCTCGACGGCGTGCCGAACCTCACCGCCGGCATCACCAGCGACAACCGCCTTGAGTTGACGGCGGCGGAAGGCTTTGAGATCTCCTTCAGCGAGGACAGCTCGGGGGCCCTGGCCGCGCTCGGCCTGGCCACCCTGCTGGACGGCACCAACGCGGCGAACATCGACATCACCGCCGCCGTGCGCTCCGACGTGCGCCTGCTGGCCGCGTCGCTCGGCGGCCTGAGTGCCGACGGCGACAACGCCGGCCGGCTGATGACCGTGCGACAGGCCAGCAGCACGCTGCTCGGCAACCAGAGTGTGGAAGACTTCCAGGCGGCCATGGTGAACCGGCTCGCCGTGCAGACTTCGGCGGCCCTGAACACCTATGAGGCCTCTGACGCCGTCTACAGCAGCTTGATGGCGCAACGTGAGGCCGTCAGTGGTGTGAGTCTCGACGAGGAGGCGGTCAATCTCTCCCGCTTCGAGACGGCGTACAACGCGGCCGCCCGCTATTTCACCGTTTTGGACAACATGGCAAATGAGGTGCTCAGGCTGGTGAGTTAATCGCCCAGAATCAGGCAGAACCATGAAACCACGGATGGACCACGCATGGCATGTTCGCGCGAAGCGGTCACACGACCGACGCGGTTGGCCGTGCGCGCTCCGGCCCCACAACCCCCGGCGACCGGCTGAGGTGAATGAGCCATGGCGATCATCCCTGTAAACCTGGCCCGCGTGAGCCAGAACCTGCGAGCTTTCCAGCTCCTGGAAAGCGTCCGCAGCAACACCGCGGGTCTGTACCGCGAGCAGAATCGCGTCGCCACCGGGCTGAGATTCAACCGCCCCAGCGAAGACCCCCTGGGCGCTGCCGCCGCCAATGCCATCCAGCGCCGCCTCGAAATCGCCAATCAGCTTGAACGTAACCTGCTACGCGTCAACACCACGCTGGCCCAAAGCGAGACGGCTGTCATGGACGCCATGCAGCTGCTCATGAGCGTGCAGACGCTCGCGCTCGAGACCGCCAGCGACACCAGCTCGCCCGATGAGCGCTCTTCGCTGGCCACCGTCGTTGACAGCGTACTGGACCAACTGATCGCCGTCGGCAACCGCACTTACCTGGGCTCGTATCTGTTCGGCGGTCTGGCTGGTGGCAGCCTGCCGTTCGAACTGACCGGTGACGGGGTGCTTTACCACGGCGGCACCGGCCGGGCCACGTCCATCGTCGACACCGATTTGTCTCAGGACTTCTACACCGTCTCGGGGGCCGAGTTCTTCGAGGCCCTCTCGGGCACGGTCCCTGGCATCGTCGATCTCAACCCGATCCTGACCAGCGATACCCGCATCAGCGAGCTGCGCGGTACTACCGGCCGCGGCGTCAGCCTGGGCCGGATCCTCGTCAGCGATGGGGTGCAGGAGGTGCAGATCGACCTGAGCGGGGCCGACACGGTCGGGGACCTGGTCAGCCTGCTTAACGCGCAGTTGCCGGGTGGGCTGCAGGCCACGCTCAGCGATACCGGCATCACCATCGGGACCGGGCTGGGCGTTCCCACCCAGATTACGATTCGCGACGTGGCCGGGGGGCATACGGCCCGCGACCTGGGCCTGACCGCCGACGGTCTGGCGGTTTCCGTGGGCGGGGCGGACCTCGATCCACGGCTGACGCTGCGGACGCAGTTAGCGGACCTTAACGGCGGGGCCGGGCTTCCGCTGGCCAACGGCCTGACGGTCACCAACGGCTCCCGCTCGGTCACGCTGGACTTCACCGGCGCCGAGACGCTTGAAGACCTTCTCAATGTCTTCAACCACGCGGACGTCGGCGTCTGGGCGCGCCTGGCGGATGACGGCAACTCCATCGAGGTGGTCAGTCGCCTCGCCGGCAGCGACCTGCGCATCTCTGAAAGCGGCGGCACGCTGGCCGGCGCCCTGGGCGTCCGCACGCTCAGCGGCGCGACGCGCCTGGCGGACCTCAATGACGGGCGCGGCGTGGATACCGTTGATGGGGCCGACCTGCGCATCACGACGGCCGACGGCACGGTTATCGAAGTTGACCTGGATGGCGCCCGCACGCTGCAGGACGTCGTGGATTTGTTGAACGCGGCGGGGGGCGGGGCCATTACGGTCGGGCTGGTGTCCCAGGGCAACGGCCTGCAGATCACGGATAACACTGGCGGGCCCGGCACGCTCAGCGTCGAGCGGGCGAATCTATCGCCCGCCATTGACGGGCTCGGTCTGAACACCACCGCGACCGGCGGCACGCTCGTCGGCGCGGATGTTAACCCGGTACGCACCGACAGCGCCTTCACGGCCCTGGTCGAGTTGCGGGACGCCTTGCGGGCGGATGATCGCGCCCGCATCAGTTCCGCCGGCCAGCGGCTGGATGACGCCCTGGCGCGCATGCAGGAGGTTCAAGGACGCCTGGCGTCCCGTACCAAGGCCATGGAGGAGCGCAGTGCCTTGCTGGAGAGCGAGGTTACTTCGGCCCGCATGCTGCTCAGCGACGTGCAGGATGCTGATCTGGCCGAGGTGATCGTGCGCTTCCAGCAGATGGAGATCGCGCTGCAGGCCAACATGGCCACGGCCGCACGGGTCATGAACCTCTCGCTCATGGACTATCTGCGCTAGATGCCGTCGTGGACGGCGCCCGGCGTGTGGAGGTCGGATGGAAGTGTGAGACAGCGGTTGCGGCGGGAAATGGAGGCTCGGCCTCCGCAACCACCGGTTGATCCGCCGGTCGCGGATCGAGTCGCAGGATGCGACCCCGTTCAGCAACGGCACAGGTGCATTCCGGCCAACGGCGGCCGGGCCGCGTGCTGGACCAACCGGAGTGGCATGAGCCTTGGGAGCAACAGGATGCTCATCAATACGACGCGGTTTGGACCGTTGGAAGTGGATGGCGAACGAATCATCTCCTTCAAGGACGGGCTGCTGGGATTCCCGGAGCACCGCCGCTACGCGCTGATTCAGACCTCGCCCGACCCCGTCTTCTTCTGGCTGCAGTCGGTCGATGACCCGCAACTGGCCTTCGTGGTCTGCGACCCGTTGGCCTTCGTGCCGGACTACCAGGTGCCGGTGCGACGCGATGACCTCGAACGGCTGCAACTGCGCGACCTGGGTGACTGCCAGGTCCTGGTGATCGTGAACAAGGTGGACGGCCACCTGACTGCCAATCTGCTCGGGCCGCTGGTTATCGGAGCCCAATCGCTGCTCGGCCGGCAGTTCGTGCAGTCGGACAAGCGCTACGGCACGCGCCATGTGCTGGTGCCGCTTGAGCAGCAGCAGCCGGCCGTTGCCCGGATCGCCTAGGACCAGCGGTAAAGGAGTGGTGTTGTGTACGCAACGTCGGCTATAATGGCGCCGCGGGCACTCGTGCGACCTGGTGGGTCGGCGAGGCAGCCGGTCCGCTCGGAAGCTGTCCGAGTCGCCGACGGGACGTCCAACACGTGTCGGATGCGCTCCGGCCTGTCGGGCGCATTCGTGGACCAACCAAGCATCGGCACTATCCAGGAAGGAGCCGCGGATGTTGGTGCTCTCAAGACAGCGAGACGAATCGATCATCATCGGCGACAACGTCCAGGTGACGGTCGTCGATATTCGGGGGGACAAGGTGCGATTGGGCATCGTGGCCCCCACCGAAATAACCGTGCATCGCAAGGAAGTCTACGACGCGATTCAGCGCGAAAACTGTCGGGCCGCCAGTGCCTCCTCGGACTTGGCCGCCCTGACGCCACCACCTACCGGCGACAACGGCCACACGAGCCGCTAGGCGCCGTTTCACTATCTCCTCACTTCCCTAGCTACAACGTAGATACGCCTGAACCCATAGCCACGACCCAATCAAGGAGGATGGCCAATGGCTCGTATTAACACCAATGTCGGGGCCATCGTTGCCCAGAGAAACCTGAACACGTCTTATCGGTCGCTCAGCGGCACGCTCGAGCGGCTCTCCACCGGCTTGCGGATCAACCACGGCAAGGACGATCCCGCCGGCCTGATCGTCTCGGAACGCCTGCGGGCCGAGACGAATGCTGTAGCGCAGGCCATTTCCAACACGCAACGCGCCAGCCTGATCGTCGCCACGACCGAGGGGGCCCTCGACGAAGTCGCCGCCCTGCTCCGCGACATGCAGGGGCTCATCATCGAGGCTGCCAACGAAGGCGCGATGTCCGATGACGAAATCAAGGCCAACCAGTTGCAGATCGACTCGGCCATCGCCAGCATCGAACGTATCGCCAACAGTACGACCTTTGCCGGTCGCTATCTGCTCAACGGCTCGCTCGATTACATCACCAGCGGCGTTTCCGATAGCCAAGTTGATGCCCTGGCCATCAACGGGGCCCAGTTCGGTGACCGCAGCTACGTGCCCGTCCAGGTCTCCGTGACCGCCTCGGCCCAGCCCGCCACGCTCTACTACGGCCTGGGGCAGATTACCAGTGCCATCACAATCGAGATCCAGGGCAACCTCGGCGTCACCACCGTCTCGTTCGGATCCGGCACGACCGCCGCGGCCATCGTTGAAGGCGTTAACGCCCTGGCCAACTCGACCGGCGTGACCGCCCGGCTCTCGTCCGATCCCACTGCCGGCTTCTGCCTGATGAGCGCCGAAATGGGCGCCAAGCAGTTCGTCTCCGTTCGCACGCTCGCCGGCAGCGCACCCTTCGAGCTCGTCGACGAGGACGGCGACACCCGCAAACGTGACCAGGGCCGCGACGCCGTCGGCACCATCAACGGCGTCGCCAGCATCGGCGACGGCAACACGCTCACGCTCAAATCCTCCACGCTTGACCTGGAAATCCAGCTGAACAACAGCTTCGGCGTGGGCTCGACCGAGTTCGCCATCACGGCCGGCGGCGCGCTGTTCCAGGTCGGGCCGCGGGTCAACACGAACCTGCAAGTGAACATGGGCGTGCAGTCGGTGGCCCCCTCGCGCCTCGGCAACACCGGCGTCGGGTTCCTGTCACAGGTGCTGACCGGGCAGGAGTATTCGCTCGTCAATCGACGCTACGCCGACGCCAGTACGATTGTCGAGGAGGCCATCCGCCAGGTTTCCATCCTGCGCGGCCGCCTCGGCGCGCTCGAACGCAACACCCTGGAAACCAACATGAACCAGCTCAGCATCACGCGCGAGAACCTGATCTCCTCGGAATCCGCCATCCGTGATGCTGACTTCGCCTACGAAACGTCCCAGTTGACGCGCAACCAGGTCCTGGTTAATGCCGGCACCGTTGCTCTGGGGCTGGCCAATCAGACGCCGCAGATGGTCTTGCAGCTCCTCGGCGGCTAATCCCGCGGGGACCGAGCGAATATCGGTCCTCAGCGCTAATCTCTCCCGCGGCCGGTTCGGCCCGATGGCCCCGGGGGCCTGCATGTATGGCCCCCGGGGACCGTCGCTATTCCGCCCGAACCGGCTCTAACTAAAGTACCCCACGGCGTGGGACGATCCCCCCACTGACGATTACGGAGCAGAAAGGCGGCCGGCCCGGATGACCGGCAAACCTTGTCCGTAGTGGAGACCGCGGCGACTGCCAAGTACGGCAACGCCCGAACGCCCGTGGAGGCGCAGTTCCATGAGCCGAATCAACACGAATATCCCATCTGTTATCGCGCAACGTGTTCTGCTCCATCAGGACCAGTTGCTGCAGACCTCCCTCAACCGGCTGAGCACCGGTTATCGCATCAACGCCGGCCGCGACGACCCCGCCGGCCTGATCGCCTCGGAGAACCTGCGCGCTGAGAAAACGGCCATCCAAGCCGCGCTGACCAACGTCTCCCGCGCCAACAACGTGGTGGCGTCGGCCGAGGGCGGCCTGGCCGAGATCAACAGCCTCCTTCTCGAACTGGAGGACCTGATCGACCGCAGCGCCAACGAGGCGGCCATCAGCGTCGAGGAACGCAATGCGAACCAACTCCAGATCGATGCCATCCTGGACTCGATCAACCGCATTGCCAACAACACCGAGTTCCTCAGCCGCAAGCTCCTGAGTGGTGAACTGGCATACTCTACCTCGGGCATCTCGACCGGCAGTGCCACCTCATATTTCCAGAACGTGGCCATCAACGCCGCCAAGATACCCAATAATGGTTACCGGTCGGTCACCGTCGGCGTCACCCAGGCGGCCGAGCTGGCCGAGATCAAGTACACCGGGACGCAGGTCTCCGGTACCGTCACCGTGCAGATTGCGGGCAATCTCGGCACCGAGACACTCACCTTCGCCTCCGGCACCTCGCTGGGGGAGATAGTGACCGCCGTAAATCAGAGCAAGGAACTCACCGGCGTATCGGCCTCTGTCAGCGCGGCCGGCGGGGCCGTCAACTTCAACAGCACGCAGTACGGCGCCCGCCAGTTCGTGTCCGTCAAGGTCCTTGACGGCGGCGGCGTTTCCACCTTCGGTGACCCCAGCCACCTGTCGAACGGCGACGCCGGCGACAACAAGGACTACGGCCTCAATGCCTCCGTGACCATCAATGGCATAGCGGCCGTCACCGAGGGCCTGCATGCCAGCATGCGAAGCCAGTCACTCAGCGTGGATGTCGATCTCACCGCTGAGTTCGGTACCCTGGCCGCAGGCTACACCTCTGACCGGACCTTCACGATTACCGGCGGCGGCGCCAACTTCTGGATCTCGCCCACAATCGCGCTGACCGGCATGGCCAGCCTGGGAGTCCAGGGTGTCGGGGTTGGCTCGCTCGGCGACGCCAACATCGGCTATCTCTCCTCGCTGGCCACCGGCCAAACCAACGCCCTGGCCACCGGCAACTACAGCACGGCCCAGGCCATCGTGCGGGCCGCTCAGCAGGACGTCTCCTCGCTGCGCGGTCGCCTCGGCGCCTTCCAGAAGAACACGCTCGAAACCACGGCCAACTCGTTGCGAGTCACCTACGAGAACACGGCCGCCGCCGAGGCCAATATCCGCGAGACCGAGTTCGCCTCGGAAACCAGCATGCTGACCCGGGCCCAGATCCTGGTGCAGTCCGCCACGAATACCCTGCGACTGGCCAACGCCCAGCCGCAAAACGTGCTGGCTCTGCTCGGCTAAGCGCCAGCGCCTCGCCTCCACCGGCTCCCGCGGGTGGCCCGCTATTGGCGGGCCACCCCTTTTTTCACACCGCCACCTTCACAGCAGCGGCGTCAGGATCCGGGCTAGCCCCTCCAGCAGCTCGCGCGGCAGTCCGCGCTCCCGCACATCGCGCAGCGCGATATGCCGGGCCCGCCGGCAGAAACTCTCAATCGACTCCGCCAACGCCCGGCTCACGCCCGTGTCATAGATCAAACCAGTCACCTCGAAGTTCAGCCGGAAACTGCGCACATCCATGTTCGCCGAGCCCAGCATGCACCAGCGGTCATCCACGGTCACGATCTTTGAGTGCAGCACCCCGGCCTCGTATTCATAAATCCGCGCACCAGCCTCCAACAACTCCTCGTAGAAGCTGCGCGCCGCCCATAGCGTGATCCTCGCATCCGTACGCGACGGCAGCACCAGCTTCACCTCTACCCCCCGACTGCACGCGTGAATCAGGGCCATGCGCAGCCCCGGCCCGGGCACGAAGTACGGCGTGGCGATGCGAATCGAGCGCTGTGCCGACGAAACCGCCGCAAACAGAATGTGGTCCAGCGGGCTTACGTTCTGATCCGGGCCGGTCGGCATTATCTGCACGATCGATTCGCCGGGCCGCGGCGGCCGCGGAAAATACTCCTCGCCCACGATGTTCTCGTGGGCGGCATACAGCCAGTCCTCCGCAAAGGTGCGCTGCACGAAGAGGGCCGCCGGCCCGTCGATACGCATGTGCGTGTCGTACCACGGGCTCAGGCGGCGCAGCCGGCCGCGATACTCATCTCCGATGTTCTGGCTGCCCAGAAACGCCACCTGGCCGTCCACGACGGCGATCTTGCGGTGATTCCGCATGTGCGGGCTGAAACGCCGGCCGAACGGCCGCAGCGGCAGGAAGAACACCACTTCAACGCCCGCCGCCTTCAGGGGCCGCACAAAACCCCGGCCCAACCGCCAGCAGCCGACCGAATCCAGCAGCAGCCGACACGTCACCCCAGCCCGCGCCCGCTCCACCAGCAGATCGCGAAAGTACAGGCCCGTCTCGTCCGGCCGCCAGATGTAGTACTCCATGTGCACGTGGTGCCGCGCCGCGCGAATGGCCGCCTCCAGCGCGGCATACGTCTCGTTGGCCTCCTGGTACAGACGCACCGTGTTGCCGGCCACGGCCGGCATCCCGCTTAGCCGCTGCCCCAGTTGCGCCACGCCGCGCAGATCCTCCGCCAAGTGCGGCTCGAAACCGGCCCCGCCCCCCTCCACGTGCTGCTTCGTCCAGAACTCCAGCTTCGTGATCAGGTGCGCCACCCGGCGGCGCCGCCGGCGCGTACGCCGCACCACGCGGTTGGAGCCCATGAGCAAGTAAAGCCCCATCCCGAGGTAAGGCATCAGCAGAATCACCAGGATCCACGCCAGCATCGCCATCGGTTCGCGCCGCCGGCGCAGCACCGACGCGATCACGAAAGGCACCAGAATGTAGTCGACAACGAGCGCGATCGCCCAGAAGGGAGTCATGCCCTGAGTTTCGGCGGCGGTTTTGCCGGTGTCAACGAGCGCGCCCGACCATTGCGGCTTGGCCGGCTTGCCCGGCCACCGCCGGCGACCCCACGCCAACCACCGCGATTCGCACTAGAATGTGCGCATGGCCGCCAAGAAGCGAACTCGCAAGGTCCGCGTGCCCTTCCGGCAGAACCGCCAATCACGCCGCCGCAGCGACGACTGGACGCGCCAGTACCACACCGACAACGATCAACTCCAGGATACCCAGCAGCACGAGTCCGTCCGCGCCAAGGGCGCGCTCTCACGCAAACGAACCATCCGACTCGCCGCCGACGATACTGTGGTGGCTGACGAATCCCTCTGGCGGCGCGGCACCGTCACCGCGGTGCACGGGCTGATCTGTTACATCAACGATCACGAGGGTCGGAATTGGACCTGTACCGTGCGCCGCATCCTCCGTACGCTGCGCATCGAAAGCCGCTCACCCGTGACCGTGGGCGACCGCGTCTGGTTCTCCGACCACTCCGCCAGCTCGGACGGCCAGCCGGTCGGCGTGATCGAACGCGTAGATCCACGCCAGAGCGTCCTATCCCGCCGGGACGGCCGTGGCCGGCAACACACCATCTGTGCCAACGCCGATCAGCTACTGATCGTCACCAGCGCCGCCCAGCCCAAGCTCAAGCCCCACCTCATCGATCGCTATCTGGTCGCCGGTCACAAGGGGGGCCTGCACCCCGTGGTCTGCGTCAACAAGATCGACCTAACAGCCGAGCACGAGGGCATCGATCCCGAGGACCTGCTCATATACACGCAGTCCAGCGGCCCGGCGGACGAATGCGACCCGGACGACGAGGCCGTGCGCGAACCCATCACGATCGGCAGCGTCCTCACCGAGCTGCGCCGCATCGGCTACACCTGCATCACCACTAGCGCCGTCACGCGCGCCGGCCTCGAAGAGCTCCGCGCCGTCCTGACCGGCCATATCAGCGTCCTCTCCGGCCAAAGCGGCGTCGGCAAGAGCACGCTGCTCAACGCCTTGCAGCCCGGTCTCGAACTGCGTGTCGCCGACGTCAGCGCGGAGAGCGAGAAGGGCAAACACACCACCACGCACGCCCGCCTGCTGCGCCTCGACGGCGGCGGCTACGTCGTCGATACGCCCGGCATTCGCGCCTTTGACCTGTGGAGCGTCGAAGCAGCCGAACTCGAAGCGCTCTTCCCCGATTTCGCCGCGCCGCTGCAACACTGCCGCTTCAAGGATTGCTTCCACCGCGACGAGGAGGGCTGTGCCGTCCGCGCCGCCGTGACCCGGGGCGCGATCTCCCGGCGCCGCTACCTGAGCTACTTGAAGATGTTTGACGAGGTGGCCCAACGGCAGCCGTGACACCCGCCGGTGCTGCTTGGTGTCTGCCCCCGCAAACCGGCCGTTGCGCAGGCCGCCCAGGCCTGTCGGCCGTCTACTCGATTGGCCGTCGGCTCGGGGTTTCGGCCAGGACCCGCCGCACCGCGGCGCTCACGAACTTGTCCAGCGGCGAGATGGTTGCTCGCTCGGCCAGATCCATCATGTAATTGCCTGAGAGCCGCTGGAACTTCTCTTCCAGCAGTTGCTCCCGGAGCTCCTCTTGAACCTCGGCGAACTCACGCCGCACCGCCGGCATGATCTGCCCGCAGCGCGCAATGTACCAGCCCCGCTCCGTCTGAATCGGCTCGCTGTACTGCCCCGTGGCGAAAGTGAAGATCGGCGCACTCACCTGGTCGTACGGCGGCTGCAGCGGCCGCCCGATCTCACCCCAGTTGCCGCCCTGGTCGGCGTGCAAGCCGCGCGAGAATTCCCGGGCCACCTCTTCGAACGGGCGCGCTTCCAACGCCTCGTACGCCGCCCGGATGTCACGCGTGGCACTCAGCCGGGCCCGGGCCCGCGCCGTCTCCGCCGCCCGCGCCCAGGTCGTCTGCGGCGGCAGGTAGGCTTCGAAGGGCGCTTCGATCAGCCACAGCTCGCGCGTCTCCTCCTCTGAGTAACGCGCCTGGTTCTGACGGTAGTGGTTGAGCAACTCGTCCCGCCGCACGGTTATCTGCGGCAGCAGCTTCTCGCGCGCGTATTCACGCGCCACGAGGTCCCGCGTGAGCAGCTCGCGATACTGCGTCGTTGTCAGCTCGTGCGCCGCCAGGTGCTGCTCAAAGCGCGCCTGGCTGTCGCCGAATTCGCGACTGATGCGCCGCTGAATCTCACGTTCCACCCCATCCTCGATTATTGTCCGCTGCCGTTCAGGCAGGTTGGCCATCGCTTCCGCGTGGATCAACAGCGCGCCGACCGCCTGCTGCGTGCGGGCCAATATGATCTGCCGGGCTGTTTCGGCGAATTTGTCCGGCGATTCCGTCGCCCGCAGTTCACCCAGGCGCTCACGAACCGGATATAAAACCTCCGGTATGCTAAGCGCTCGGCTGTTCACTATCAGGATTTCGCCCTGAATCGCCCCGTCCGTCGGCTCGAGCGGCTCCGTCAGCCGTGCCCGCGGCGCGACCGCGTGCGGCTCCGCCGCCAGGCGCGGCGCCGCCGGCTCGGCCACGACCCGTCCGGACGCTAAACGCTCCTGCCGCTCCTCGGCCAGTTGAGCCTCGGATTTTATGACCGGGCGCTGGGCTTCCGGCAGAGTCGTGGCGGGCCTGGACCGTTCGCAGCCCGCCAGGGCCCACAACCAGCCCATGCCCACGATGCAGATGAATCCAGCCAAGCGGAACATGCCGGCTACTATAATCGCCGGCGTCGCAAATCCCAAGGGTCGGCGCCCCGATCACCCGCCGCGGCGGGAGAACGCGATGCGGTCCCTCTTGACGGTTTCCCCCTGATTCCATACCGTAATGTGTTCGCCTCCGGACCGCCTTTGCGGCCGACGTCACGCCCGGGTGGCGGAATTGGCAGACGCGCCAGGTTGAGGGCCTGGTGAGGGTTATTCCTCGTGCTGGTTCGAATCCAGTTCCGGGCATTGGGTTGTTTGGTCGGTCGCGGTTGGCTCGGGTGCGACCTGACGCGGCCGGCCTCTTGATTGCCGAGCCTTGGGCGCCGCTAGCTCAACTGGATAGAGCATCGGTCTACGGAACCGAAGGTTGCAGGTTCGAATCCTGCGCGGCGCGTTTCACCATCGCGCGACCGGGACGCCCCGGTCGTCTGCACTTCTTCCTATGGTCGCGGCTCGGTTGGGACGGCGCGGGGCGAGGGTTCGGGCGGCGGGGGGATCGACTTCGGCGAGGCTTGGGGGGCGGGCTTGTCGGCGCGGGGGCATACGGCGGCGGCCCCACGTGTCGCGTGAGGTATTATGGGCTGGTCCGATTACGTGGGGGCGGCGAGACGTAACTTACCCGGCCGCAAGCTCATAAACGACTGTGGCCGGCGGGGTTCCAAACGCAGTTTCAGTTGACTGGACCCCGCGCACCGGTAAGATGGAGCTAGCCGTGAGCCCTCTATGGAAAGCGTGAATGTGGGGAAAAGCTGTACCCACGGGTCGACACTCCCGCAAGGCGTGTGCGCTGCTCGAACTGGAGCGGTGCCGCGTCAACGCACGCTGTCTTCGTGGCTGACGTGCCCTCCCCCGAAGTTAAACGTCGTGAACCCCTTTGAGCTCTGGAGCCAGCGATGATGTCTTCCCGCGGTCATGCGGTCACGTGTTCGCTAGTGTCGGCCTTCCTGGCCGGCCTGGTCGTAACCAGCCTGACGCCCGAGGCGCCCGGCCAGGAACGCCGCTTCCTGGTAATGGGTGCGTATCCGCCGAAGAGTACCGGAGGCGCGGTGCCGGAGTTGGCGAACCTGGACGACATCCGGGAGCGTTACTTCGACATGGTGAACCCGGACATCGATTCCTTCGCCGAGTACTGGTACGAGATCTCGTACGGGACGGTAGCGGTGTCGGGCGAGGTCTACGGGTGGATCGAGTTGCCGTGGCCGCTGATACCGGCGGTGCCGGTCGAGGCCGCGGACGGCAGCCTGGTCGACGCGGCCTCGGCGTCCTTCTCTGGGCTGCGGCTGCCGTTCCTGGACCTGACACGTACGGGCGAGTTCCACATCTTCGAGGGTGAGACGCTCCTGGAAAGCCAGGCGATGATCTACATTGACTACAATGGGGATCTGCCCGGCACGGGGACGGCGGCCAACCCCAGCGCGGCCGGCTTCTCTCGCCCTTCGGGGTTTGTTGACGGCTGGTGGACGCCCGGGGAGCGCTTCCGCGACCTCAACGATAACGGCATGTACGACGCCCTGCTCGAGGGGGTGCGCGACGGCTGGGCGGACGATGCCGGCGACGTGACGGACTGTTGCTGGGAGCACGAGTGGCTCGGGTGCAGCGACGACGCCTGTGAAGCGCTGGTGTGCGCACAGATACCGGAGTGCTGCCCGCAGGGTGGCGCCGAAAACGGGGCCTGCTGCAAGCAAACCAGCAGTGGTTGGTCGTGTGTCGAGGCGACGGAAAGCGCCTGCACGGACTTGGTGGGTGGGGAGTTCATGGGTGAGGGCACCGACTGTCGCGACGAAGTGGGTCCTGACGGCCCCGGGCCGGACGGGATTCCGGACGCGTGCCAAGGTTTGATGGATCCGCCGGAGCTTGAGGGGTCCTGGACTGATGAGTGCGCGGCGTTGGCGGCCGAGATTTGCGTGCCGCCGGAAGAGTGGGAGGGCGAAGGGTACTGTGACGGCGAATTCCCGGACCCGCCCTTCTGCCAGGGTGACGGGGTCATTGATGCGGAAGAAGTCTGCGACTTTGACGAGAATGGGCAGTGGAATTTCCCCGAGCCGTTCGAGGATTTCCTGCGGGTGTACAACGTGCAATCCATCGACCTGCTGGATCGGTGGGTGAAGCTTGATCCGAGCTTCAAGAACACGTTCGAAGGTGACGTGAACACGCCGGGCAGCCGCCGGTGGGCCGAGGCGTACATCCGGCAGAACTATCCGGGGCCGCTGGGCGAGCCGCTGGTCGACGAGGACGGCGACGGGATACCGGACAACTATACGGACGGAGACGAGCTGATCTACTTCTTCGCCCGCTTCGGCAACAACAAGTACGACGGTCCCGACCGCTGGATACCTACCGGCCTTCAGGGCTCCAAGCTGCAGCAGTTGCCACCCCCCAACAGTTGGGTGGTGGGTGCAGTAACGCCCAAGCCCGACCACGGGATTTGGAGTTGGAGCTACCAGGAATGGTGGGAAGCGTACTGGCGCGACAAGCACCTGTTGGCGGGTATGGAGGTGGACGAGGAGAAGATCCCGGCGCCGCCGAACTGGAACCTGGCCGGCAGCGGCTCGGACGCCTATTCGCCGATTCCGCGGCTGGTGGAGTTCGACCCGGACAACCCGTCCTTCGGCACTTTCGATGACGGGTCCACGCGGCTGTTTGCACCCAATTGTGGTGGTTCGGATGCCCGCAGCGGCGACGCCTGCATTCCCAGCCCGCCCGAGGAGGGCCAGTGCGGCCAATATGCCCGCGTAGATCCCTATTCGCCGGGCACCGGCCAGGGCGATGACTCGAGCAAGCCCGTCCTGCCGAACATGTGGTACTACGGACCGGCCGAGTTCGACGACCTGCCGTCGTCCATGTACCACGCGTCCATTGAC
The DNA here is from genome assembly GCA_964550375.1 of uncultured Planctomycetales bacterium. Classification (GTDB taxonomy): domain Bacteria; phylum Planctomycetota; class Phycisphaerae; order UBA1845; family Fen-1342; genus JAAYXS01. Next base: position 70,344 of record CAZJYX010000011.1, read on the forward strand.
CCGTTTGGACGCCCCAACGTCTCCGGCCTGTGGTACGGCGGCGACGGCCGGCTGGGCGAAGTGACGTCACCAACTTCGACGGCCCCGTACGGCGCCGACCACGGCAGCGGCACGCCGTACAGCGGCGGCTACGCGGACGGGATCATCCCGGCGGGCGGCCCGCTGGCGTACAACGTGCACGGCACGAACGGCTACGACGCCGGCAACGTCCTGAACCTGGAGCTCCTGACGTGGATAACCATGCCGCTGACGCTGCCCGGGGGCGGGGCGGCTCCGGTGGTGGCGTTCAATACCGACAACCGCGTGCTCTACGCGTACGTGAATGACCAGCTCTGGGCGGTGGGCACGGCCGACGGCCTGGAGCTGACGGAGGTGGGCGAGCCGCAGGAACTGGGCGATGTCGTGGCGCTGGCGTACGACTCGGTCGCTCAGGTCATCTTGGCCGTCGTGGTCATGGAAGGCGGTCAGGTCGTCGTGCACAGCCTTGACCCGTCAGACGGCGCGGTGCTGAGCAACATCGCGGTGTTCGGTGCGCTGCCGCCGATTAAGGATGCCGCGTTTGTGGATACGCCGGGCAGCGGGATGCTGTACGTGCTGGTCGGGGCGGACGGTAACGACGAACTCTACTCGATCGACCCGGTGAGCGGGGGGCTCACGCTCGTCACCGCGTTGGGCGTGCCCGGCGCCGGCTGCGACGGGCTGGCTTACAACGAGCTGGAGATCGCCGCCGCGGCGCCCTGGACCAAGCTGTTCTACACGTACGACGCGGCCACGGGCCAACTGGTTGCGTTTGATCCGTCAGCGCCGGACTTCGACTCGTCGCTGGCTTCGGCGACGGTGGTCGGGGTGCCGACTGTGCCGGCGAAGTCGCTGACGCTCTGGTCATTCGTGGAGACGCGTCCGGACGGCGAGACGCGCTGGCTGTACTTCTTCGGTGTGGATGAAGCGGACTGGTTGCGCGGCATCGTGCTCTTCCACGAAGTAGTGCCGGGCATGCCCTCGACGCCGATTTTCTTCGACTATGTGATCGACCAGTTCGAGACTGAGAGCCTGGTCTACACTCCGGCGCTTAAGCGCGACTTCAACTTGGACGGCCTGATCGACATGGGCGAGGTGCGTCTGCCGGGCACCGAGAACTACGCGATCGACGAAGACCGGGTCACGCCCAACGACGGCGGGCCTGGTAGTTGGTACCCGTTCAACCGGCGCCGCATGACCGAGGATGTCGTGGCGGCGCTGGACGGCGTCATCGACTGGGACACGCTGACGATGCCGTACACGCAGGTGGACCCCGAGACGGGCGAGATCATCCAGCGCGTGGATTTCATCCATTGCGTGACGCTGATTCCGCCGGGCATCGCGCCCTTGGGCGTGGCGGCCGGCGGTCGCCCGCTGTTCGTGCTGCCGGCGCCGGCGATGGACCTGCCGATCCAGGTGCGCGACGCGCAACTGTCGCCGCTATGGTTCTCCGATTTCGCCATTCCGCTGGATGACGTGGGCGAGAGTGGTGAGCCCGCGATGGAAGGTCACTTCCACATGGAGACCATGATCCACGAATGGCTGCACGTGTGGGAAGGCTACCCCGACCTGTACGACTACGACCAGTACACCGGCGGGCAGATCAACCACCCGGTCGGCGCCTGGGACATCATGTCGGCCCTTTCGCCCGTGCACCCCAGCCCGCCGCTGAAGGAGCACGGCCGGGGCGTGTGGTGGCTGGGCACCAGTCACGATCCGTGGATCCAGGTCAATGACCTCACTGAGGTAATGGACCCGTGGCAGGAAACCACCGTCACCTTCCCGGACTACGCCTTCGACCCGGCCGGTTCGGTGTATTACTTCCAGAACGATGATTTGCACATCGTCGGCGCGGGCGGCGAGTCGTCAGACGGCCAGGAACGCTTCTACTTCTGGCGGCTGACCGACCATGTGTATCCCCCCCATTGGGAGTGGGTCAATTTTTCGCGTTATGCGCCCGGCCAGGGCCTCATGATCATGCATACGGACTTCGATTCGAATCCTGAGGCCATACCGCCGCTGCAGCGTCTACCCGGGCGCTTCAACTACGCCATCGTGCAGGCCGACGGCTTGCAGCAGCTCGAGAACGGCGAGAACTACGGCGACGACGGCGACCCGTGGCCCGGCAGCACCGGCGCAACCGAATGGAACGACTGGACCGACCCCACCTCCCGCTGGTACAGCAACAAGCCCAGCGGCCTCGAGATCCGCGACATCTTCGAGTCGGATACTGCGACCGACGTCACGTTCTACTGGAACCCGCGCTCCGTGCCGAGCCTGGAGTTCTATCGTCCACCAGCCAGGTCGGTCATCGGCCCCAACCTCATGGTCGGCTACACCGCCTGGGACTACAACGCCGGCACGACCATCGCGCTCTACGTGGACGACGACGACATTGGCTGGGGTTCCGATACGCCCGGGTTCCCGAGTGAGCCGGTCTACGGCCCGGTCCCGAAGCCGGCACCCGCGCTCGTAACCGGCCGTGTTCCAGTGCCCATCGCGAGCCTGCCGGACGGCACGTATTACTTCTTCGCCAAGCTGTTGCCCGGAATCGGTCTGGACGGCTACATGGAGCGGTCGCACTCTGAGCCGCGTCCTTCGGTGAACAACCGCGGCCGTGGCCGCGTGCTGCAGCCGGGGACCGGCACGCCGGGTGTGATCGTCGATCTGGACGCGTCCTTCTACGAAATCTGGCGCGTGACCTGCATCGACCACGCCATCCCAGGGGCCGAGAAGTGGCGCGTCGAGGGCTCGGTGTCGGGCGTGCATGCGCCGGCCACCACGGGAGTTGATTACAGCTCCGACAACGGTGAGATCCAGTTCCACATCGTCGCGGACGTCATCACGGAAGCCGGCCCCGGCGCCAACGTGGAGAACACGGGCGGCTACCGGCTGATTGACCCGGATGCGAACTTCGTGGCGTTCAATTTCAAGCCGAACGACATGGTGCGCATCACGGGCGGTCCGGCCGGCACGGTCCTGGGCTTCCACCGGATTCTGTCGGTACCGGCGTCCACCACACTGCGGCTGGCGTCCAATCCGGGAAGTTCCGGCGGCTTGGGCGGCGTGACTTATCGCGTGCACAGCTTCGCGCACGGCATTGATGGGCGGCCGTCCGACCGCTTCCTGTTTGAGACGACCGGCAAGACGGACTACAGCCTGCCGATCGAGATTATCGGCGGCGTGATCCAGGATCGCGTCTACGCGGACTTCGCCATCAGCTTCCCGGACGATGAACTCAACCCCGAACACCGCGTGCCACTACAGGTGGCCTTCAATGCCTCCGGCTCGCGTGACGAGGAGGGGCAATTCACGGATCAACTCGAGTTCACGTGGAACTTCGGCGACGGCAGCGAGCCGTTCACTACGAGCTCGCCCACAGTCGTATACCTTTATTCCGCCGCGTACCCGGAACCTGACGGCGTCTTCACGGTCACGCTGACGGTCACCAACCTGGCGACCGGGCTCAGCGGCTCCAAGACGCGCCAGTTCGTGGTCATGCCCAAGTTCGAAGACAGCGACGGCGACGGCATAGAAGACCCGTACGACAACTGTCCGCTCGTGTACAACCCGGACCAGTTGGACAGCGACGGCGACGGCATCGGCGATGCCTGCGACAACTGCCCGTTCGTGCATAACCCGCTCGAGTGCATGCCCGGTCTGGAAGGCTGCAATTGCGTTGCGCATCCGGAGCAGTGCTGGCAGCCAGACCTGGACGGCGACGGCGTCGGCGACGCCTGCGACCCCGACATTGACGGCGACGGCGTCGCCAACGAGGACGACAACTGTCTGTACGTCTACAACCCGGATCAGCTCGACACGGATGGTGACGGCCTCGGTGACGCCTGCGATCCCGATATCGACGGCGACGACATCGCCAACGAGGTGGACAACTGCCCGTACGTCTGGAACCCCGACCAGCACGACCTCGACGGAGACGGTCTCGGCGACGCCTGCGATCCCGACATCGACGGCGACGGCGTACCCAACGAGGAGGACAACTGCCCGCTCGTCTACAACCCGCTGGAGTGCCGCCCCGAATTCCCGGACTGCGACTGCGAGGCCAACCCCGAGCAATGCTGGCAGCCCGACACCGACGGCGACGGCATCGGCGACGCGTGTGATGGCGATGTCGACGATGACGGCGTGCCCGACGACGTGGACAATTGCCCATGGGTGTATAACCCGCTCGAATGCCTCCCAGAGTTCCCCGGCTGCAATTGCGCGACACATCCGGGGCAATGCTGGCAGCCCGACACCGACGGCGACGGCCTCGGCGACGCCTGTGATCCCGATATCGACGGTGACGGCATCGCCAATGGCGTCGACAATTGCCCATACGTTCACAACCCCGACCAGCGCGACACCGATGGTGACGGCCTCGGTGACGCCTGTGATCCCGATATCGACGGCGACGGGGTGCCCAACGAGGAGGACAACTGCCCGTACGTCTACAACCCCGACCAGACCGACACTAACGGCAACGGTATCGGCGACGCTTGTGACGGCGACATGGACGGCGACGGTGTCCCCGACGAGCTCGACAACTGCCCGCTCGTGTACAACCCCGATCAGGCCGATCTGGACGGCGATGGCATCGGCGACGCCTGCGATCCCGATATCGACGGCGATGGGATTGCAAATAGCGTCGACAACTGCCCGTACCACTACAATCCGAACCAGGCCGATTTCGACGGCGACGGCGTCGGAGACCAGTGCGACAACTGTCTGGACGTCCTTAACCCGAGCCAGTTGGACAGTGACGGCGACGGCATCGGCGATGCCTGCGACAACTGCCCGTTTGTCTGGAACCCCTTCCAGCTCGATAGCGACGGCGACGGCATCGGCGACGCTTGCGACCAGACGCCGTTTGGTCCCGAGCAGCCCGGCGGACCGGGCGAGGAGCCGGGCGAGGAGCCGGGCGAGGAACCTGGCGAAGAACCGGGCGAGGAGCCGGGTGAGGAGCCCGGCCAGCCACAGCCTACGCCGCCCACCGGCGCGTGCCCGACCATCGGCACGCTCATGCTGACCGCTACGCTGGTCGGCCTGTTGAGCACCCGCCGCGGCAAGCGCCGCAGCCAGGGCTGATTGGTCGGCTGAGCCAGTGAATCAGTGCGGCCGGCGCATCCCGCTAACGCGGAGACGCCGGCCGTGCTCTTTGGCCGCTACCGGCGCCTGATTCGCGCCCGCCGTAAACCGGCGCCAACCCGGATAATGCCGCCAATGACCGCACCGCGCTTCTACTGTCCCGACCTGTGCGTCGGCCAGGTCGCACTGAGCGAGGCTGAAGCCCGACACGCCCGCGCCAGCCTGCGGCTCCAGGCCGGTGACGAGTTGACGCTGTTCGACGGGCGCGGCGGAATGGCGCATGGGCAGCTGGCGCGTGCCGCGGGCGCCGCGAACACGGCACGGACAACGAAGAAGGGTCGCCGGGCAACGCGGCTGGTTGCGACCGTGGAGGCCATCGTCCGCGCGCCCGCGGCCACGCAGCAACTGACTCTCATTGTTGCCGGCTGCAAGGGGGCGCGCCTGGACTGGCTGGTCGAGAAATGCACGGAGCTGGGCGTCACCCGGCTGCATTTCGCCGAGTTCGCCCGCTCGGTTGTCCACGTCGGCTCAGCTCATCTGGAGAAGCTGCGCCGGACCGCCGTCGAGGCCTGCAAGCAATGCGGCCGGCTGTGGCTGCCGGAGATTGCCGCCGGCGGCGACCTGGTGGCGGTCGTGACGGCCAGCGACGCGGACCATCTGCTGGTGGCCGACCCCGCTGAGACAGCGCGGCCCTACGGCACCTGGCTGCAGCACCACGCCGCCGGCGCGCACAGCATCGCGGCCGTCGTTGGGCCGGAAGGTGGGCTAACGGCTGACGAAATGCACGTGCTGATGCGGGCCGGGGCCGAGCCGGTTTGCCTGGGAACCCACACTTTGCGGGTGGAGACCGCCGCCGTCGCCCTGGCAGCCGCGTGGTCAGCCGCCCTGCCCGCGGCGCCGCACGGCCACAGCCATTAGCGTGGTCCCGCCGTCAGGGCCGCGTGAATCCGCAACACCGACTGCAGCAGCGGCCTGAGCTGTTCGAGCGGCCAGACGGTCGCGGCGTCGCTCCGGGCATGCGCGGGATCGTCGTGAACTTCCAGGAACAACGCGTCGATACCCGCCGCCACGGCCGCGCGCGCCAGCAGCGGGACGAACTCGCGGTGCCCGCCGGTTACGTGGCCGCCGCCGCCCGGATATTGCACCGAGTGGGTCGCATCGAAGACGACCGGCGCGAAGGTCCGCATGACCTGCAAGCCCGTCAGGTCGCTGACGAGCCGCTCATAGCCAAACGAACTGCCGCGCTCGGTGACGATCACGTTGGGGTTGCCCGTCTCCTGGACCTTCTCGACCGCCAGCCGCATGCGCTCGGGCGCCAGGAACTGCCCCTTCTTGATATTCACGCAGCGGCCGGAGCGCCCGCACGCCAGGAGCAGATCGGTCTGGCGACAGAGGAAGGCGGGCACTTGCAGGCAGTCCAGCACTTCGCCGGCCGGCGCGGCTTGGGCGACCTCGTGGACGTCAGACAGCACCGGCACGCCGACCTCTGCCCGCACGCGTCCCAGAATCGCCAGGCCCTCATCGAGCCCGGGTCCCCGGAACGACTGTACGCTCGAACGGTTAGCCTTGTCGTAGCTGGCCTTGAACACGTAGGGGAGGTCGAGTTGGCGCGTGATGGCGGCGATTTGCTCGGCCAGCCGCAGCGTGTGATCGGCGGATTCGATGACGCACGGGCCGGCGATCAGCACGAGCGGATCCGCGCCGCCGATCGTCAGCGGCCCCAGCTTGACGGTTTCTGCCTGGCTCATGCCGGGCATGATAGCCGCCCGCCGGTTCGGCTAGAAGTTGCTCCAGCGAATCGCCCGGCCAATGATACTTAAGCGCCAGAACCACGCCAGGACGAGTGCCGCCGGACCGCCGAACAGCAGAACGACCTGCATCATCATCCCCACCGGAAACAGCCACGCCGGGCCGCCTTGCCAAGCAGTCCACATGCTGCAAAGCAAGAGACTCGCGCTGGTTACGCTCCAGAAGCACACGACGAGCGACAGGTACGCGACTTCGTAGCTGAGCGCCACGGCCGCCCAACGACAATCCGCCAATGTTCGCCGCAGCGACCACCAGGTCGTGACCAACGCACAGGCGACGCGATATGTAACCCAGCACACCCATACGAGCACGGCCGCACGCCCCGTTGCTTCCGCGAGCATCCGAAAGGACACGTAGAGCCGCCAGGGGTGCCGGAACGTCCAGGACCAACACAGATCAATGACGTTGTATACCACCACGTGCCACGCTGACACTGCTGCGACCAGCAGGCCGACCGTCAGGATGGCGAAGCCCCGTTCAGCGCTGCCGGGCGTGCGCACTTTCAGCCGCGCGTAGAAGCGGCGCGGGCGTACCAGCACGCTGAGCATGGTAGTCAGCCAGGACCACGGGCCCGGCCTGCGCTGCCACGGGCTGCCCGACCGCCAGGCATCTGGTTCGAGCGAGCGCACCAACGGCAGACCACACTCGCTGCACCGCCTGGCGGCAGACTGATGAGTCAGGTCATAGCCACAGTGCTCGCAGCGCGGTGTGAGGACCAGCGGATCGTTGTCCGTCGCGGACCGCGCCGCGCGCCCCGTCCACCACGCGACCGACCAGAGCATGACGCTCGTCGCCAGAGTCGCCGCCGCCTCGCTGTCGACGTACAGCAGGACGCGCAGCAGTCCAGACACCACGCCGTCCAGAAGCGGCAGGACGGGGAAGGCGAGCAGCACTCCGCTTAGCGCCAAGGCCCCACATCCAGCGGCCTGGGCTCGCAAAGCACGAGCGTAGGAGGGCCAGAGCGGGCCGGCCCGATGAACCCAGGGTAGCTGAATCCAGGCCGCAACCACTATCAGCAGCAAGGGGCCAATGGCGGCCGCCGACATCGCCCACTCGGCGGGGCCCCACCAGCCGCGCTCATGCCAACGACTCCAAACCAGGCCGAACGAATGCAGAGCAGCGTGCAGACCTGCTGGTTTGGTCGGCTGGACGGCGTAGGTGGACCACAGACGCTGTTCCGCGCCGTGGGGGACAGAAAACCAGTACATGACTCCTAGGATTGCCACGACGAGGACGAACAGCGCGATGGCCAAGGCAGCGACAACGTGCCGTCGCCGGGCGCGCACGAAGACCGCTGCCGCCTGCCGTGGCTGGAGCGCGTAGCGCCAAGGTGCCCACAGAACGTCCGATAGCACGGGTTGCGGCAGAATGGCCTGAGTACGCCGGCTGCAGTCGTCATTGGCCGGCAAGCAGGCGTCATCAGTGCAGTGCGATAGTCCGCTCATGAAATGTACTACGCCAACCGCCGGACAATCCCGCAGTGAATGGATGCTACACTCAAAGAAAACCCTGCATCCCCTGCAATTGAAAGCCGCAGCCGGCGAAGGAGCGCTGGACGAGCGCCCGCACAAAGCGTGCGGCACGCAGCGCCAGCCGCCGGAGATATTTGCGGCAAGCGTCTGATAACACCGTGCTTACGGTCCCGGGCGACGGGGTCGGTTAGCGGCTGGCCGCGAAGATGTGGTTCATTCAGCGGACACGCTGGCCGGGCCTGTCAGGGCGTTCAACCTGCCGGGAACGTCTGGTGCGGGCTTCGTTCGCTCAGCTTGGTGACCTGATTGCCGATGCTCGAAGACGGAGCTGGCATTGGCTACCATTGAAGTGCGCGTGAGGCGATAATCACTCCCTTGGCAGTAAGCGCCCCCTGCGAAATCGCGGGGCGGCCGAACCCAACGGATTTCTTATGGCCACAGCGTTTCTCGTTGAACCACGTATCGAGGCGCCAGTGTCGGCCGATCGCGATGCCCGAGTGTCCGCGCCCCCTCCGGCATACGGCGGGCATCACGCACCCCAAGGCTGCTGACGCGGCAACTCCGCTCGCGCTGTGCACGGCACTGCCCGCGTTCGGCGACCCGCCGGACCGACTCGACGAACGCCGCGTCGGCCAGGCGCGCACCGGGTCGGCTAGAAGTCGGCCTCGCAGGCGGCCCGGCGAATAATCCGAAGGCGCCAGAGCCACGCGAGCATGAGCACGGCCAAACCACCATACAGCAACAGTATCTCGGGCCAGACGCCCATCACGTATCCCCACGGCCTGCCGGTCTGCCAAGTGCGGCACTGACAGTAGAGCAGCCAGCCCGAACTGGCCAGACCCCAGAAGCCCCCGACAACCCATAGGCAGGCGACCTCGTAGCCGAGCGCCCTGGCGAGCAGGTGATAGTCCCCCAGCGCCCCCCTTGACGCCCAACAAGCAGTGACGACCGCGCACACTGCTCCATGGCCCACCCAGCAGAGCCATGCCAACAAGGCAGCACGAGCAGCCGCTTCAATGAAGAGCCCAAGCGACAGGTGCAGACGCCACGGCCCGCCGAGCTGTATGGACCAGCCCAGTTGCATGGCGTTGTACTCCGCCACGTGCAGCGCCGCCAGCGCGGCTGCCAACGTCACAACGGTCCAGACGGCGAAGCGGCGTTGGAAGCTGCCATTCTCGCGTGACTTCAGTGCCGCGTAAAAGCGGCGCGGCCGAACGAGCACGTTCAGCATGACGGCCGGCCAGGCCCACGGGGCGGGGCCGCGCCACCGCGGCCGGCCCGACCCGCAGGTGCCGGCCCCAAACGCGGGAACCAATGGCAAACCGCACTCACCGCAGCGCCCCGCGGCGGACTGAGTATCCAGACGGCAGCCGCAGTGGGGACAGCTTGGCTGGCCGGCCGGCCGCGCGTTCCGCGCTACGGACCGCGCCGCGCGCCCCGCCCACCACGCGGCCAGCCAAAGGGCCGCGCTCGTTCCCAACATTAGTGCCGTGTCTTCGCAGAAACGCCTACTGCCCGCCATGCGGCTTAGCACGGGCACGGCGGCGAGAGCCGCACCCAACGCCAGCGCGCCGCAGCCGGCCGCGACAGCCCGCAGGGCGCGCCCAAACGAGACTCGCAACGGGCCACACCGATGAATCAACGGAAGCTGAATCCAGGCCGCGATCAGCAGCAGCACCAGCGGCCCCACGATCGCCGTCAGGAGCACCTGCTCGAACGGCCCCCACCAGCCCTGGCGGTGCCAATTACTCCACACGATGGGGAATGTCCGGATAACGGCCGTGAAGAACGGGTCGTCGGGCAGCGGAACGGCCTGTGTCGCCCACAGCTTCTGATCGGGGTGACGCGGCGCGTCAAGCCACCACTTGGCCGCAAGCACCGCGACAACCAACAGAAAAAACGCAACAGCTACCGCGAGAACGACTTGTCGCCCGCGCGCCCGGATGAACACGGTCGCCGCCCGCTCCGGCTGCAGCGCGTAGCCCCATGGTGCCCACAGGACATGCGCCAACGGTGGCAGTTCATCTCTCGAACTGTTCGGCGGTACGCCGGCGCCGAGCGCTGGCAACGAGTGCTCCGCATGTTCTGATGAAGGGTTCATATAATGGAATACTGAATCCAGCACGACGGCACGCAATCGGAGGTCATTCACACCTAACACGACGCAGTGTGTCGTCTTTCTGCCGTGACCCGTCCGGCGCGCGCCCGGCCAGCCCGCAGCGCACCACGGAAACTGCGTCGGTTGGCGCTTGAACGGCCATGTCCGTTGTGCTAATGTGCTGCATTCCGGTCTCGCCATGGCCGGGAGTTACCCGCGAGCGGGGCGCGTGGGCCGTGGGCCCACAGTGGGTCGGCTGTTTCGCGGCAGCCGGCTCAGGCCTCAGAGCGGGTCTGCCAAGCGCGCATTCGTAACCAGACATGGCGACTCGGGTAACAGGCGCAGCGCCGGGCACCCCCGGCGACCACCAGTACCCGGTGGTGTAATTGGTAACACACCAGGTTTTGGTCCTGGCATTCCTGGTTCGAGTCCAGGCCGGGTAGTTTGTTCGTCGGATGTTCGTGTCGACACTGCGACACGCAACGGAGTTGGAGAAACGATGAGCGCAGCGCGCCTCAGCGCTGTCATTCTCGCGGCCGGCAAGGGCACACGCCTCAAGACCGAGCAGCCCAAGGTGCTGCATGAGGTCTGCGGGCGCCCGATGCTGGCGTATGTCATCGACGCATGCCGGGCGGCCGGCGTGCAGCAATGCGTGGTCGTCGTAGGTCACGGCAAGGACGAGGTCATCCGGGCGTTCGCCGACGACCCTGACATTACCTGGGTCGAGCAGAACCCGCAGCATGGTACCGGCCACGCCGCCATGGTCTGCCGGCCGGAGCTGGAGGGCCGCTTTGACGATGTGCTGGTGCTGTGCGGGGACGGGCCGCTGATACGGTCGGAGACGCTGCGCGAGCTGCTGGAGCGGCATCTGGCCGAGGATTGTGCCGCCACGCTGGCCACGGCCGTGCTGGAGGATCCCGGCAGCTACGGGCGCATCTGGCGCGATTCTGACGGGCAACTGCGCGGCATTGTCGAGTTTGGCGACGCTAATGCCCAGCAGCGGGCCATCCGCGAGATCAACCCCAGCTACTACTGCTTCAAGCTCGCCGACCTGCTGGCGGCGTTGGAGCAGGTCAAGCCGAACAACGTCAAGAATGAGTACTACATCACGGACGCGCTGGCGATACTGATCGGGGCCGGCCGCCGGGTTCAGGCGCTGACGGCGGTGCCGCCCGAAGACGTTTTCAGCATTAATTCGCGCCAGGATCTGGCCCTGGTGAACCGGGTAATGCGCGACCGCATCATGGCGCGGCTGATGTCCGCGGGCGTGACGATTGTGGATCCCGCCAATACCTGGATTGATGACCGGGCCACGATCGGCGCGGACACAGTGGTGTACCCGTTCACGTACATATCCGGGCCGGCGCGCGTCGGCCGGGCCTGTCGGATCGGGCCGTTTGCCCTGCTGTCGGGTGCGGCGGCGATTCCGGATCATGGCACCGGGGCACCCTGCCTGGGGAGCTTCTCATGACGGATCTGCGCATCTTCACCGGTCGCAGCAACCCAGCGCTGGCTGAAAAGGTCTCGGAGTATCTCGGCCAGCCGCTGGGCCGCGTGCAGCTTGACAACTTCCCCGACGGCGAGATTCAGCTCAAGCTCATGGAGGACGTGCGGGGGCGCGACACGTTCGTCGTGCAGTCAACCTGTCCGCCGGTGAACGACAACCTGATGGAGCTGTTGATCTTCATCGACTGTCTGCGGCGTGCTTCGGCCGAGCGCATCACGGCGGTGATTCCGTACTTCGGCTACGCCCGGCAGGACCGCAAGGACGAGGGCCGCGTGCCCATCACGGCGAAGCTGGCCGCCAACATCGTGACCAAGGCGGGCGCTGATCGCGTGCTGACGATCGACCTGCACGCCGCGCAGATCCAGGGGTTCTTCGACGTCCCGGTGGACAACTTGTCGGCCCAGCCGGTGCTAAGCGCCTATTTTGAGACGCTGGCGCTCGAGCCGCTGACGCTGGTCAGTCCGGACGTGGGCAACGCCAAGCAGTCGCGCGTCTACGCGGACCACATGGGTGCCAAGCTGGCCATTATCGACAAGCGGCGCATCAGCGGCAGCGAGACGACTTCGATGGCGATTATCGGCGACGTCAAGGACCAGAACGTCCTGATGATCGACGACATGATCGCGACGGCCGGCACGGCGGTCGAGGCCTGCAAGCTGGTGCGCAACCATGGAGCCAAGCGGATCATCCTGGCGGCCACGCACGGCGTGCTGTGCGGGCCGGCCGTTGACCGCCTGGCGTATGCCCCCATCGACCACCTGGCCGTTACGGATACGATCCCGATACCCGAAGAAGTGCGCGCCCGGCTCAGCACGCTGACGATTCTGACCGTCAGCGAGCTGATCGGTGAGGCGATTCGGCGGATTCACCGACACGAGTCCGTTAGCAGTCTGTTCATGAAATGAGCGGCGGCGCCCCGACGAGTGTGGGGCGCGGCCCGGCAAAGGAGTTGGCAGCATGGAAATTGCGAAGATCCGCGGCGAACCCCGCCAGCCCGGCAGCCGGCATGCGAACGAGCGCATCCGGCGGTGCGGCCTGATTCCGGGCGTAATCTACGGCCACGGCCAGCCCCCGGAGACCGTGTCCTTATCCTACCACGACCTGGACCAGGCACTGGCGCGCGCGACGCACGTCATCGAACTTGACGCGCAGGGCCAGAAGAACCTGTACCTGATCAAGGACGTGCAGTACGACCACCTCCAGAAGGACCCGATTCACGTCGATCTGATGCGCGTTGACCGCAACGAGCGGGTGCAGGTCAGGGTTCCTTTGCGGTTCAAGGGTGAGCCGCGCGGCACGCACGAGGGCGGCGAGCTGATTCACATCGTCACTGATCTGGAACTCGAATGTCCGCTGCTTGAGATTCCGGAGGTGGTGTATCACAACATTCGCGAGCTCGGGCTGAACGCGGCGTTGCACATCAAGGACCTCGAACTGCCGCCGGGAGTCAAGTCGCTGCTCGAGCCGGAGGAGATGGTGGCGGTCGTGCGTCCGAAGCGCGGCATGACCGCGGAGGAGTTGGAGGGAGTGGTGTCGGCGGAAGGCGCTGCTGAGCCTGAAGTCATCGGCAAGGGCAAGGAGGACACACAGGGTGCCGGTGGAGAGTAGCCGTGAAGCTGATCGCCGGCCTGGGCAACCCCGGCAAGCGCTACGTCAACACGCGCCACAACGTCGGTTTCCTGGTGATCGAGGAGCTGGCCCGGCGCTGGGGGGTGGCGACGGCGCGCTACGACCGCCAGTTCGAAGGGTTAGTCGCTCAAACCGAGCGGGCCGGCCAGCAAGTGCTGCTGCTGCAGCCGCAGACTTTCATGAACCTCTGCGGGCACAGCGTCGGTTCCGTATGGCGCTACTACAAGCTGGCCTTGGCGGACCTGCTGGTGATCATGGACGATCTGGACCTGCCGCTGGGACAGTTGCGTGTGCGCGCGGCTGGATCGGCTGGCGGGCACAAGGGGCTTACTGACGTGATTCGCCACCTGCAAAGCGACGAGTTCGCCCGCCTGCGGATCGGCATCGGCAAGGTCCACCCGGCCGCCACGGTGGAGTACGTGCTGAGCGCCTTCGAGCCGCAGGAGCGTGAGCGGGCGGCGGAGGCCGTCAGCCAGGCCGCGGACGCGGCGGAGTGCTGGCTGGCGCGCGGCTTGGAGGCCGTCATGAACGAGTATAACCGCAAGCGGTCCTCGCCGTCTGGACCGGAGCAGACACCGGCGGATGGGCCGGCCAAAGGAGATGAGTCTTGAAACGCTACGAAGGCATGTTCCTTTTTGATAACGCGGTCGCCCGCGACTGGGCCGCCATTGAGCAGGAGGTCCATCGCCTGTGCGACCGCATCAAGGCCGAGTTGCTGGTCTGCGTCAAGTTCGACGAGCGCAAGCTGGCTTACGAGATTCAGCGCCGCAAGCGCGGCACCTACGTGCTGACCTACTTCGAGGCTCCGGAAGAGCGCATCACGCAACTGGAACGTGACGCCCGGCTCAGCGAGTCGGTGTTGCGGCTGCTGGTTCTGCGGGCGGATCACGTCCCGGAGGAGCGCATCAACGAGCTGAAGACGCGCCCGGCCGAGACGCCGCTCCAGCCGGCCGGCAATGGTCGCCGGCACGACGACGGGCCGCGCTTTGGTTCGCGCGACGATCGGCCGCGCTACGGAGCCCGCCAAGAAGATGGCGGGTTCGACGGCGGCACCGATGAGCCGGAACGCCGCCCACGTACCCGGGCGGCGGTCACAGAACCAGACGAAGAAGACGAGTCGCCGGCGTAAGCGCGCGGCCCAACCTTGGGGAACGTCATGGCGAGCTTCAACAAAGTCTTCCTGATGGGCAACCTCACCCGCGACCCCCAGTTGCGCTACCTGCCCAGCAACATAGCGGTGTGCGAGTTCGGCGTGGCAATGAACCGCCGCTTTCGCGATCGCGACGGCAATCAGCGTGAGGAGGTCTGCTTCGTGGACGTCACGGCTTGGGGCCGCCAAGCCGAGACGATCAACCAGTACCTGAGCAAGGGCCGCGGTATTTTCGTCGAAGGGCGGCTCAAGCTCGATCAGTGGACGGGCCAGGACGGTCAGAAGCGCTCCAAGCTGACGGTGGTCGCCGATAACTTCCAGTTCATCGGCGGACGCGGCGACGCGGCCGGCAGCGCCGGCGGGGCGCCCTACTCCCAGGCCGACGGCCCACCCGGCCCGACAGGTTCCGAGTTTGAGGGTTCCGGCGATGCGCCGCCCGACCCCGACAACATCCCGTTTTGACGACGGATTCGGAGTAATCAAATGGCTAAAAGACCTGGTCCCCCCCGGCGTAAGAAGAAGAGCCGGCGTGGTACGGAAAGCGGCCGCATGCGCGGCATCAAGATCGACAGCGCTGATCTCGACTACAAGAACGTCGCGTTGTTGCAGCGACTCACCAGCGCTCAAGGCAAGCTGTTCTCGCGCAAGCGCACCGGCCTTTCGGCCGAACAGCAGCGCCAGGCGGCGCGGGCCCTGAAGCGCGCTCGTCAAATGGCGTTGATGCCGTTTGTGAACTAAGGCCGGAGCATCGCGGCTGTTTTCTCTGCAAGGGAGACGTGAAATATGCGCTTGTTGCTGCTCAAAGATATACCCCGGCTTGGGCACCTCGGTGACGTTGTCGACGTAACCAGCGGTTACGCCCGTAACTATCTGCTGCCGCAGCGCTTGGCAACTGAGCCCACCGAGGAAAACATTCTGGCAATTGAGAAGGAGCGAAAGCGGGCGGCCGCCGAGCGGGCCGCGCGCATGAAGGTGTTCACCGACCTGGCCCAACGCATGCAGGATGTCCAGGTTACCATTGAGGCCGCAGCCAACCCGGAAGGCACGCTGTACGGCTCGGTCGGTCCGAAGGAGATTGCGGATGCCCTGCACGCCCAGGGCTTCGAGGTGCGACCCGACCACGTCCTACTTGATGCGCCGATCCGTACCCTCGATAATCGCGTTGTCACACTGCACTTCGCAGAAGACGTGACCTGCGATATCAAGGTCTGGGTAGTCAAGGAGGGCGGCAGCGGCGATGGCGAACAACCCGACGCGTCAGCCGACGACGGAGACGCGGACGAGTAGTGCCGGGCCGGCCGCGCTGCTCGACCGCGTCCTGCCACACGACGACGATGCCGAGCGCGCCCTGCTCGGCTCGATGATCCTGGAGCGCGAGGCGATCGCCGAGGCCATCACGGCGTTGCGGGACGCCGGCGCCCAGGCCTTCGACGCCCCCAAGCACCAGCAACTATACGATGTGCTGGTCTACTTCTACACGGCCGGGCGACCGATCGACGGCGTTGTGCTGCGCGAAGAGCTCACGCGCCGCGGGTTATGGGAAGGCCTGGGCGGCTATGACCTGCTCGGCGAGCTGGTCAACGCCGTGCCGTCCGCGCTGCGCGTCCGCCACTACGCCGAAATCGTCTACGAGAAGTACCTGCTGCGGCAGCTCATCGCGGCCACGCAGCGCGTCATCGAGAGCGCCTACGGCGCCAGCCGCAGCGCCCGTGAGATCCTGGACTACGCCGAGAAGGAGGTGTTCGGCGTAACCGAGCGCCGCGTGTCCGGCGAGGCCGCCCCCCTCATCGATCTGATGCGCGACGTGCTGGAGACCCTGCGGAACCAGGGCGATGGGGCGCTTACCGGCGAGCCGACCGGGTTCATCGAGTTGGACGAGACGACCAACGGCCTGCAGCCGGGCGAGTTGATCATCGTGGCGGGCCGCCCCTCGATGGGCAAGACGGCTCTGGGGCTGAACATCGCCGAACACCTGGCCATTGTCGAACAGCGCCCGGTGCTGTTTTTCTCGCTGGAAATGAGCCGGCAGCAGGTCGCCCAGCGCGTGCTGTGCAGCCAGGCACGCGTCGATGCCCATCGCCTCCGCCGGCAAAGGCGTTCCAGCCGGGACCTGGCCACGCTTGAAGATTTCGCGCAGCGGCTCTCCAGCGCGCCGCTGTTCGTGGACGAGACCTCCGACCTGACGATCCTCGAGCTGCGCGCCCGCGCCCGCATGGCCTGGCGCAAACACCGCGTCCGCGCCGTTTTCGTGGACTACTTGCAGCTCATGCACGCCCCCAGCAACGAAAGCCGCCAGCAGGAGGTCGCCAACATCTCACGCGGCCTCAAGGCACTGGCCAAGGATCTGGGCGTGCCGGTCGTCGCGATGGCCCAGCTCAACCGCAACCCGGAGGACAAGCTGCGCAAGGGCAATCGCCCGCGCATGAGCGACCTGCGCGAGTCCGGCGCGATCGAGCAGGACGCCGACGTCGTTGCCCTGCTGCACCGCGAAACCTACTACCGGGGCGCGCCGGCGGCCGGAACCGATGACGCCGGGGAGGCGCCGCCCGAGGACGACGAGAACACCGCCGAACTCATTATCGCCAAGAACCGCAACGGGCCGGTGCGCACGATCAAGCTCCACTTCAACCGGCAGTACACGCGGTTCGATAACCACGACCCACGCGGCATCGAGCCCGACTATGCCGTCGGAGCAGACTCGGCGGCACCCTTCTGACGGCCGTTCTTGCGCGGCGCGCGTCGGCCGGCTGGAGCGCCCGGGGTGCTCATCGTCGCGACAGGTCCGGGAGTGTTTTTTGGGGGCGATCGAGACTGCCACGCATAAGCATTTGTTGTATAATATGTTAGGCAAGCGGCCCGATTTTGACATTGGCCTGTCCGCTCAGCTAGAATGGGTGCTGTTGGGGACAGTAGCCAAGCTCGGTTCTATAGAGGGACAGGGTGTCAGCGACCCGTACCGCGATTCACGTTCGCACCGGGGAGCCTGCCATGTGTCGGCTTGTCGACCAATGGCTCGACCGGCAGGGCTTCCAGACGTGCGAGTTCACCGACCCTTACATGGCCTGCGCGCACCTTGTACGCCGGATAGCCGATATCCCGGACCTGGTCTTCGTCGGCGCTGATTGGCTCGCTCCTGAAGAGCTGATCCTCGTACAGTACCTGCGCGAAACCTGGCCCTCCGTGGGTGTGGTCGTCTATGCCAACGGCAATCTGCCCGGCGTCTGCGAGCCGGCCCCCCTGCGGCTCGTCTGTTGCTCCTCGGCCGCACTGCGCGGCTACCTGGAGAACTCGCCCGAGCAGTTGCTGGCGGCCCTGCGGGCCCGGCCGAGCGTCCAGACGTTGGAGCCGCAGCGCGGCGGGAGCGCCGCGGTGATCGATGCCCGGCCACCCGCGGATGCGGCGGCCATGCTTGACGAGCAGTTCGATGATCTGTGGAGCGCGGCTCTGGGCCGCCCCGGGCCGACCGCCGGGCGGACTCCTCAAGGCGTCGCGCACGCTCACACAAACGATCCGAGTGCGGACCGCGCCGAACAGGGCTCCCCGCACAACGGTGCGCCGCGCGGCATCCTCTCCGACGAGGAGCTCGAGGCGCTGCTGGGTCGCGATGATGTCTGATAACACGCGTGCCCCCGGCCGCCACAACGGCCGGCACGCGCGAGGTTCCACCGTGCGACTGGACGCCCGAGTTCTGGTGATCGGCCCCGACCGCTTCCGCGCGGCCGTCGGTACGGCTCTGCCGCAGTGCAGCCGCGTCGACGCCGCCCACGCGCTGGCGGGCGTCTGGCGGGCCGGCCAGGAGCCTTTCGACGGCGTTCTTCTCTGCCTCGCCGCCGGCAAGAATGCTGTCCAGGCGGTCCGCAGCCTCCGCGAGGTGGCGCCCCAGGCCCGCATCGTCGTTAGTTGCCCCGCTCCCGATGAGCCCGGGGCCCGACAGGCCCTCGAGTGTGGCGCGGACGACTACGTGATCGAGCCGGTTACGCGGGCCGATCTTGAGCGCGCTCTGCAACTGCCCGTGCCGCCGCGCCCAAACGGCCCTACCCCGCCGGCCGAGCCGTCTTTGCAGGAGAAGGTCCAGTTTGTCGACGTCCTCAAGAACCTGGGCGAAGGGCCGCAGGCGGCGCTTGACCGCATGGCCGCGCTGGTCAAACGCACCTTCGACGCCGCTTACGTGGCCCTGGACATCGACGACCTCGTCTCGGTGGAGGGTGATTTCTCCGACGCCGTCCTGCAGGAGCCGATTCGCCGCCAGGACCAGGTCGTCGGCGCCGTCACGCTCGGCCGGCGCAACAGCGGCAGCTACGGTTCGTCGGCCCTGGCCCGCCTGGCGGACTACGCGCGCCTCACCGAGGCGGTCGTCACGGTCGCCCGGGAGCGCGCCCATTGGCAGAATCTGGCGTGGACTGACGATGTCAGCACGCTGCGCAATCGCCGATATTTCGAACGCCGCTTCGACCAGATCATCGAGCAATGCGGGCAGCGTAGAGCGGAACTGACGGTGCTGCTGCTCGATATCGACGATTTCAAGAGCTACAACGATCGCTTCGGCCACGAGACCGGCGACGCCGTCATCCGCGAAGTCGCGCGGCTGCTGACGAGTTGCTCGCGTGAGACCGACATTGTCGCCCGCTACGGCGGCGACGAATTCGTCGTCCTCTTCTGGGACGCTGACAAGCCGCGTATCCCGGGCTCGCGCCACCCGACGGAGCCGCTGGCTTTCACGGAGCGCTTCCTGAATGCCGTCCGCACGCACGATTTTCGCTGTCTGGGCCCGCATTCCCCGGGCGAGGTAACGGTCAGCGGCGGGTTGGCCAGCTTCCCCTGGGACGGCCGCACGCGTGAAGACCTGCTGCGCGCGGCGGACGCGGCCCTGCACGCCGCCAAGCGCACCGGCAAGAACCGCATCCGCCTGGCCTGCAGCGCTGACAACGAGACGGCCGCAGAACCCACCGACGAAACCGCGGCCGCGGAATAGCTGCCGCCGCCACCGGCACGGCGGTTCGACGGCTGGCGCGCTTGTCCGCAGCAAGTGCGCCGCCCCGCGCCTTGCGCCCACCCTGCAACGAGCCCGCGCGCTAGTGCCTCAGGCGCCGTGAGTGTGCGGCGGTTGCGCGTGGCGCGCGCTCCGGCCGCACGCTCTCGCAGGCGACCTCGTCAGCCCACGCCGCGTGCGACGCCCAGAACGCATCCAGCTCGCGCAGGAAGGCCGACACGAAGCGCGTGGCGCTGTCCGGCGTAAGGTGCGAGCCGTCGCAGGTGGCCAAGTTATCGAGTTCCGGGTAGATCAGCGGCACGCCGAGCGCGGCGGCGAGCCGCGCCGCCCGCCGCGGGTTTACGTCCGGCCCGGGCACGCAAGTGAGTATGAGTTGCGTGCCGTGGCCTGCAAGCGTCTGCTGGAATTGTCGGGCCGCCGCGAGCTCGCGCGGCGTAATGTCCTGCTCGCCTGACTGCGGCGTGAAACCCACATGCTCGCCCGGGACAGCCTCTATCAGCCACGTGCCATCTTCGCGCGAACGGTAGATCAGATACTCGCGTCGTTGCTGCGCGATCGATACCCAGTGAGGAATGCAGCGGTGAACGGCCCGCCGCACGGCGTTGTCAAGGCAGCGCTCGTAGTACGTGGCGCGGGCCTTCAACGGGAAGGCCTGGACGACGCTCCGGGCAAAGTCGCTCAGCTCGTCGACGAAGAAGCCGTCGGCGTTGACGACCACCCATTCCGGGCGCAGGTCGAAGCGCTCGATGATGGCCCGTGGGAAACGGTCACGCTCGCCATGCCCAAACCCCAGCACGTAGTAGCTCTGGCCGTGCCCCGCGAAGTGGGCGCGCAAATTGTCCGGTCGCATGGCGAACATGAGGCGCGAGTTGCCGAGGATCAACACGTCCGCGGCACGCAGCCGCTGCGTCGCCCGCTGGTCCAGACCGAAGTACAGCACGTAGTGGTCCAGGGCGAAGCCGTCGTAGGCGAGGTAGTGCTCGTGGCCGGCGGGTGGCCGCACGTCGGCGACTGCGAGCCGGCGTTCACGCAGCGGCGTCAGCTTCCACGCCAACCCGCTGGCCAGCAGTGCGAGTGTGCAGGCGGCGATTCCGATCAACAGGCTGCGGCGCTCACGCCGCTGCCGGCTGCCGGCGCAGCGCGCCGCGGTGGCCGCCGCGCGCGGCGGAGCCGGAGGTTCGCACAGCGTGGCGCCCAGCGGCACCGACACCTCAGAACTGGAAATAGATGAATGCACTGTCAGGTCCGTAGCATGTAATCAGGGCAGCACCCATCACGCCGGCCGCCAGGGCCTGCTCGACCCGTCCACTCTTCGGCAGCCAGCCGCGCTCGGTGGCCAGGCCGCGCAGGTGCATGAGCAACGGCGGCAGCAGGAACAGGCCGGCCCACAGAATCTCGGTCGGCGGCGCGGCCAGGTCGCAGGCCAGGATGCCCCGAATGAAGGCCGTGCCGGCCGACACCCACGGGCTGCGGAAGAAGATCCACGCCGCCAGAACGCCAAATTGAACAACGACGGCCCAGGCGATGCGCAAGGCGCGCGGCCGGCCCGCGCCGGCCCGCTCCAGGCCGAGCAGCCGCTCCACGACCAGGGCGGCGCCGTGTATCCCGCCCCAGACGATGAAATGGAACGCCGCGCCGTGCCACAGGCCGCCGAGTAGCATGACGATCATCAGGTTCGTGAGGGTTCGCCAGCGTCCGCCGCGATTGCCGCCCAGCGGCAGATACAGGTAGTCGCGCAGCCACTGCGAGAGCGTGATGTGCCAACGCTGCCAGAAGTTCTTGAAGCTGGTTGCCAAGTACGGGTTGTTGAAGTTCAGCGGCAGCCGGAAGCCGAGCAGGTTGGCCAGCCCGCGTGCGATGCTCGAATAGCCCTCGAAATCGCAGAAGATCTGAAACGAGAACAGGATGGCCAGCAACAGCAGCGCGGGCGAGTTCAGCGCGCCCTGCCAGCCGGCGTCCCAGTAGCGGTCCACGCATACCGCGATGTTGTTGGCGCAGACGACCTTGAGGAAGTAGCCGCGGACGATCAGGTACAGCCCGGCGTTGAACGTCTGTAGCGACAGTTGGCGCCGCCGGGCGAACTGGTAAAGGAAATCCCGCGCCCGGACAATCGGGCCGGCGACGAGCTGCGGGAAGAAGCAGACGTACAGCAGGAAACGCGTGAAATCCCGCGTCGGCTGGAGCTGCCCCCGGTACACGTCGACCGTGTAGCTCATCGACTGGAAGGTGTAGAAGCTGATACCGATTGGCAAGACCACGTCAAGCGTGCCGACAGGCAGGCCCAGCCCTAGCAACCCCAGTACGCGCCCGATGCTTTCCGTCGCGAAGCCCGCATACTTGAAGAAGCCCAGCATCCCCAGGTTCGCGACCAGCGACGCCGCCAGTAGCAGCCGGCGCCGGGCCGACCGTTCCGGCAGCCGAACCATCCACAACGCCGCGAAGTAGTCGATCACCGTGCTGGTCAGCAGAACCAGCAGATACGCCGGCACGTGCCAGGCGTAGAACGCGCAGCTAGCCAGCAGCAGTAGAGCGACGTAGGGGGTCTCGGTCTTGCGGCGACCGATCAGCAGTCGGCCGGCGTAGACCACCAGGAACAGGGCCACAAATGTATAGGATATGAAGCTCACCGGCTCCGGTCCGTATCAGACAAGCGGGGCAGCCAACGCGCAGCGATTGCGCGTCAGCGCCACGGCATCACCCAGCTTTTCGGACGTGCCTTAAGCCGGCTTTATCCCAGGTGAGCCGTGCAACGTGATTTTCCGGCCCCGCTCACATTGGCAGTGGGGCGTCGCTACCATTGACCGCGTCCGGCGTACGGAGAGGGCTCAGCGGCGCGGGACGCCGGCCTGGCAGCCAGTGCGTCCGGCCAGAGCGGCGTGGCCCCCCTTCTGCTCGTCAGCCTGGACTTTGCCCCCGCGCGTCATGACCGCACTCCGGGCAAACCCGGTTGGTGGCCTTGCTGACGTCGTAGCCGCAGACGGGACAACGACCCAGGCTGCGCAGCACCTCGGGGAGTTCCCGCAGCGCGCGTTTGTTGCACCACCGAAACAGCAGAAGCAGAGCGGCGCCCAGCACCAGCCACCTAGCCATGTCGGCGGCCCAGCCGTGCAAGCCCGCCAGCCTCTGGACAACGTCGGCCAATCCGAAGCTGGCACACAACAGGACTATCAGAAGCACGGCCCATCGCCCGGCGCAAATGGAGCGAATCTGGCAGGTGCGTCGTATTGACCGGACGACCGCCGGGTCATCGACGCCCCACAATCGCTCGACAAACGGATCAGTGCGAGACCACCCAAAAGGCACAGCCACACCTCTCCCAACAGCATGCCCGACCGGCACGGCACGGGCCAACCCCGTTGACGAAACGCCATGCGCCAAACCGCGTTTTGCCGAGCTTCACGCCAGGCTGCGGACCGCGGCGGCGAAATGCTCGTATGCCGCGCGCACCTCGCGCAGCGTGTCGCCGCCGAACTTATCGAGCCAGGCGCGCGCCACCTCGAACGCCACCACGTTCTCGGCCACCACGCTGGCAGCCGGCACGGCGCAGATGTCGCTGCGCTCGTAGTCGCTGCGCTCGGCCTGGAGCGTCTTGAGGTTGACGCTCGGCAGGCCCTGCAGGAGCGTGCTGATGGGCTTCATGGCGCCGCGCACGACCAGCGGCATGCCATTCGTCATGCCCCCTTCCAACCCGCCGGCGCGGTTGGTCGGCCGCACGAAGCCGAAGTTCGGCGTGGCCCGCTGCTGGGGGTCAAACATGATCGGGTCATGCACTTGGCTGCCTCGCAGGCGGGCGGCTTCGAAGCCGATGCCGATCTCGACGCCCTTAAAGGCCTGGATCGAGCCCACGGCCTGCATCAGCCGTCCATCCAGCTTCTGCTGCCACGACGCACAGGAGCCCAGGCCGGGTGGCAGGCCGAAGACGCGCACCTCAACCACTCCGCCCAGCGTGTCTTTGTCCTGCTTGGCCTGCCCGATGGCGGCTTGCATGGCCGGGGCGACGGCGGCGTCCGGCGTGTAAAGCTCGTTCGCGTCGCGGGCCACCAGGAGCGCAGCCGGCGGGGTGTCGGGCGCCACGGTGGCCCCTACGCCGCCGATCTCGACCACGAATCCGGCACACAAGACCCCGAACTCACTGAGCAGGCTCTTTACCAGCGCCCCCGCCGCCACGCGGGCAGCCGTCTCGCGGGCGCTCGCCCGCTCCAGCACGTCCCGGCAATCGGTCGTCAGCCACTTCAGGGCGCCGGCCAGGTCGGCGTGACCCGGACGCGGGTGCGTGACCTCACCCACGGCATCAAGCCGGCTGTCACGGTTCGTAATCTGCAACACCACCGGCGACCCGATCGTCTGGCCGTGCCGAACGCCGCTGACGACCGCGACCGCGTCATCTTCGATCCGCATGCGGCCGCCCCGCCCATAGCCGCCCTGGCGGCGGCGGAGTTCGGCGTTGATCAGTTCCGGATCGACCTTCAGGCCGGCGGGGAGCCCTTCCATAAGGACAATCAGGGCCCCGCCATGGGATTCGCCGGCGGTAACGTAGTTCAGGTTCGACATTTGCACTCCCGCGCCGCAGGACCGTCAGTGCCGTCAATCCAGACTGTCCCGGTCTCCAGGCGGGCCGAGTTGATATCGTCACGTGTTGCTCCAGAATCGGCAAGCGCGCGGCCGAACTGAGCAGCAGATTGTAGCGGATCGCCACCACCCGGAACCCGGCCGCTTTCACGGCCATGTTAGGGGAGGTCCGAGAATCTTTCGGAGCCTTCACGCAGCGGGCCCGGTGTGAGTCGGATTCCCTCAACGACCGGCTCGTCGAGCCCACCTGAGGGGCGACCCCCACACTCACCCGACGCCGCCCCTATCGTTTGACCAGGAGCACGATGTACAGGACGGCGGCGGTTGCGCCGCCCACTAGACCAATCAGCAAGGTGGGATCCGGTGAGCCGCGCAGCAATCCGATGGTGCTCCCGCCGCCGGAGATGACTGCGACGGCCAGGAGAAGCGTTCGGGCCGCAACGCGCCCGGCGGAATCTTTGGCGGCCTTTTGCGGGCTGCCGCAGCCTGGACATGTTCTGGCTGCGGCCGAAATCTCACGCCCACAGTCCCCACACCTAATCATCTTCGCCATTCCCGTGGCCTCCATCGTCGCAGCGGGCCAGCCCCGCAAGCACCCTAACTATGCCACAACTCCCCCGAAGTGTCCACTAATTACGGCGTTCGGTCGGATCATGCCACATGTTGACCTCCTTCGTCCCGCCCTGCAGTTGGTTGCACCGGGTGGCAGTCGGCCTCGTCAAGGCCGATCAGGAACAAGCTGGCCTCGCGCCTCGGGTCTTCAAGCCGGACAGGTGTCTCGCAGTAGGACGCCCCAGCCGGGGTGCGTGGCTAGAGAACGAGGCGCGCTGAGACGCTTCTTGCTGGACCCAGCTTCGCCGCGGCGCTTGACAGCGGGCGGCCTGATCGTATGATTGGGGATTCCCCGCACTAAGCCGGGGCTGCGGTCCCCGCACAGCGAGAAGTACGATGAAGACGGCGAACAAGTGTTATCTGGCGAAGCCCGGCGAAGTGGAGCGCAAGTGGTACGTGGTGGACGCCAAGGACCAGGTCCTTGGTCGGCTGGCCGTCCGGATCGCTACCGTGCTCATGGGCAAGCACAAGCCTACCTACACCCCGCACGTTGACGTCGGCGACTTCGTGGTCGTCCTGAACGCCGGCGACGTGAAGGTAACCGGGCGCAAGCGTGAAACCATGGTTTACCAGAGCTACAGCGGCTATCCGGGCGGCCGCCGCGAGACGCCGATGGAGCGCGTGTTGCAGCGTCATCCCGAACGTGTGCTACGCGAAGCCGTGCGGCGCATGCTGCCCAAGAACAGGCTGGCCCGCCAGATGCTCAGCAAGCTCAAGCTGCAGCCCGGCCCGGATCATCCGCATCAGGCCCAGCAGCCCGAGCCTTTTCCCCTGTAACTGCTTGAGGAACATTCGTGAGCGCGACTGATACACCGACTCCTCAACCGAATCCCGAGACCCAGCAGCCGCTGGCGCCGGAGGCCGCGACCCCGGAAACCCCGGACGCCCCCGCGCCCAGCACCCCACCCACCGAGGTCGCACCGCTTGCCGAGGCGCCCGTGGTCGAAGAAGCTGCTGAAGCAATGGCCCCCAGCCAGCCGACCGGCACATTCTGCGGCACCGGCCGCAGGAAACGGGCTGTCGCACGCGTCCGCCTGGTGCCCGGCAGCGGCAAGGTCCTAGTCAACGATCGTGAAGTAACCGCGTATTTCACGGAGATTCGTGATCGCTCCTACGTAAATGCGCCGCTGGATATCACCGGTAAGGCCGGCATGTGGGACGCGCTGATCAATGTGACCGGCGGCGGACCCTCGGGGCAGGCCGGTGCCGTCCGACTCGGCATGGCCCGGGCGCTCGTCGCCTCCGACCGAACCTGTGAGCCGACGCTGCGCGACGCGGGCTACCTGACGCGGGACGCCCGGCGTGTGGAGCGTAAAAAGTACGGCCGGCGCAAGGCCCGCCGCAGCTTCCAGTTCTCCAAGCGCTGATTCAAGCAGCATTTGCGACGTTATTCGTGCGAGCCGCGCCGCCTCATGGCGCGGCTCGCTGTCTGCGCCGACCCAGGCGGCACCTGTCACCAGCTTGCGGCCCCCGGGTGGCAGGAGTAACGTGGGGACGCGACGCCATTGCCCGCCATGCTGCCGCCCGAGAGGTGCAAGCCGATGTCGCAGCGCCCGCTGTTCGACCCGGACCGAATCCGTCCGCCGGCTGATGCCCGCTCGGGCAACCCGCCGGACTCGGGGACGTACACAGTCCGGCAGGTCAACGAGCTGGTCCGCGGCGCGCTGGCCCAGCATCTGCCGGCCACGCTGCACGTGCTGGGGGAAGTTGGCGATGTGTCGCGGCCGGCCAGCGGGCATCTCTACTTCACGCTCAAGGACACCGGTAACGAGCTGGCCTGCGTCATGTGGCGCAGCGCGGCCACGCGCCAGCGGTTTGAACTACAGCCAGGCATGGAGGTCATTGCCACCGGTTTCATCGACGTGTACGCACCCCGCGGCACGTACCAGATGAGTGTTCGGCGACTAGAGCCGCGCGGCGTCGGCGCCCTGGAGTTGGCCTTCCGACAGCTCAAGGAGCGGCTGGAGGCCGAAGGCCTGTTTGACCCGCGGCGCAAGCGGCCGCTGCCGGCTGTGCCGCGCTGCATCGCCATTATCACGAGCCCGGCCGGGGCGGCCATCCGGGACATACTGCAGACTCTGCGGCGGCGGTTCCCGGCGCTGCGGGTGCTGGTCTTTCCGGTCCGCGTGCAGGGCGAAGGCGCGGCGGCCGAGATCGCGGCCGCTATCGAGCAGATGAATGCTCACGCGGCGGAACTCGGCGGCCTTGACGCGGCGATTGTCGGTCGCGGCGGGGGCTCGCTGGAAGACCTATGGGCCTTCAACGAGGAGGTCGTGGCACGTGCCATCGCGGCCAGCCAGATTCCCATCATCAGTGCGGTCGGGCACGAGGTGGATGTCAGCATCAGCGACCTGGTGGCGGATGTCCGGGCGGCGACGCCGACCGCCGCCGCGGAACTGATTGCCCCGCGCCTGAGCGACCTGCTCGAACGCCTGGCGCAGCAGGTTACGCGGGCGACGCGGGCGACGCGGCACGCGCTCGACCTAGCCCGGGCCCGGCTGGCGGCGGCGCTGGCCTACGACGGTCTGGCACGGCCGCTGAATCGCGTCCAGGCGCGCGCCCAGCGGCTTGATGAGCTGACGCATCGGCTGACCGTTGCCGTGCGGGAACGGCAGCGGCTGGCACGCCAGCGGAGCGAGCGTGCCGAGTTGGCACTGCTGCGATTCCGGGCCGGCGCGCATTTCCGGCGACTTTCTGAGCGCCTGGCGGAGCACGTGCTGCGGCTGCACCGGGCGCTGGCCCGGCCGGCGATGCGCGGCGAACAGGCGCTGGCGCTGCGCCTGGCCCGCCTTGAGCGGGCGGCGCCCACGCGGCATCTGGACCGGCTTGACGAGCAGTGGCACCAGGTGTGCCGGCGCTTGGAGCTGGCCGCCGGCAGCGTGCGCAAGCGTGACCGGCGGCGCCTGGCGGCCCGACTGGAGGCGCTGGCCGCGTATAACCCCCAGCACGTGCTGCGGCGCGGCTACAGCATCACACGCGACGCCCGCACGCGCCGCATCATCCGGTCGGTGGAAGAGATCCGGGCCGGCCTGCGGATCAGCACGCAGTTGCACGACGGCGAGTTCCGCGCCACGTCGGACGATCCCCACCAACCGCGACTATTCGATTGAGACCCGCTCCACAACAACTACCGGCTACACGCCTCAGCCTATCGCTGGCCTTCGCCAACTGCCGGGAACGGCGCGCCTCAGCATGACCGCAGCGCCTATCAGCGCACTTGCGTCCGGCGAGCGGCCATGTATAGTGCTTCGAATGTTGAGGCTCGCCGATGACATTCGCTGGAAGAACCCCGCCGGGTCGCTTCAAGGCGTTCCGTATCTGGCACGCGCCAGCCTGCTAATCAATAGGTTCAGCCATACGTCCTACAGGTCTCACTGAGTATCCCGATGACAAACCAATCCGCGGCTCCGGCCGGCGTCCTGGCCCCGATCTCGAACCGCTGGCTGGTAGTAGTCGGGGCGATTCTGATCCAACTCAGTCTCGGCGCGCTCTATGCCTGGAGCGTGTTCACCCCGGCGCTCACCGCCGAACCTTTCAATTTCACCAAGTCGCAGACGCAATGGATCTTCTCCGTCGGCCTGCTCTGCTTTGCGGTCGCCATGCTTTTCGCCGGTCGCTGGCAGGCGGCGGCCGGACCGGCCCTGCCCACGCGCGTCGGCGGCCTGTTGCTCGGCGTGGGATACGTGGCGGCGAAATTCGTCGGAACGTCATTCCCCGGATTACTGATCACTATCGGCATCCTCGGCGGTCTGGGCATCGGCCTGGCTTATGTTGTGCCCATCGCGGTGGGCGTGAAGTGGTTCCCGGACAGAAAGGGCCTCATCACCGGCCTGGCGGTCGCGGGCTTCGGCTTCGGCGCACTGATTTGGATGAAGGTCGCCGGCGAATGGGGCCACTTGATCGACAAATACACAGTATCGAACGTCTTCATGTACTTCGGAATCACGTTCTTCCTGCTGGTGATGATCGGTTCGTACTGGATGAAGAATCCTCCGGCGGGCTGGAAGCCCCCTGGCTGGACGCCCGCGGCCGCCATGCAGGCGGGCGGCGGCGGCGGCCACAGCCTGGCCACCAGGGAAATGTTCGCCACGCCGCAGTTCTACATGCTGTGGGTTATGTACCTGTGCGGCTCCATGGCCGGCCTGATGGTGATCGGCCTCATCAAGCTCTTCGGCATCGAGGTCCTGCAGGGCCGCGCCGGCCTGACCGAGACAGCCGCCTCCGCCGTGGCCGGCACCGCCATGGGCGTCTTCTTCGCGATCGGCAATGGTCTCGGCCGCATCCTCTGGGGCGGCATATCAGACAAACTCGGACGCAAGATGTCCCTGACGCTGATGATGGCTATCCAGGGCGCAATCCTGCTCCTCTTCGCCACCATCGGAGCCAGCCCGATCGGCTTGTACATCGCTTCCGCCATCGTCGGCTTCAACTTCGGCGGCAACATCGCCCTCTTCCCAGTGGCCACCGCTGATACCTTCGGCAACAAGACCGTCGGCACGAACTACCCGTGGGTATTCACGGCCTACGGCATCGGCGGCATCGCCGGCCCGCAGATCGGCGCCTATTTCGGCAGCCTCGGAGCGTGGAACACCGCCTTCGTCGTCGGCGGCAGCGCCTGCTTCCTCGCAGCCATCCTCGGCCTGCTCCTCAAGCGTCCGCAAACGACGTCTGCAGCGTGAGCGTTTCAGCACTCCTCACCAGGATCATCCCGCCTGCGTGCGCTGCGCTTCGCACGCAACAAGCGCGACATGTAGTCGCTTTCCGAAGTCTCCGGCCGACCCGGCTGGCGAGGAGGCGCCGGCACGGCGGGCTCGTCCGCGTCAACGCCGTCGCGCGCGCGCGACAACGCCTCGGCGGGTTCCGACTCGGCCCGCACGGGCCCCGGCGGCTGTGGCGGCCTTGCTGATGATACCTCGCCTTGCGCGCGCTGCTTGGCCCCGCGCAGCGCGCCGAGCGTACCAAGCGAATCGGCGCCGGATCGAGTTCCGGCCAGCTCATGAATGAAACGCCGCAAGCGGTCCACTGCCTCGGCCGGCCCGACGGCCATCCGACGAACAGCTACGTCCAGAATGAACAGGACTAGCGCCAGTCGTATGAGATCCTCCCAGAATGGCCGTCGGGTCTGAATCGGCCGAATGCTCCGTGGTTCATAGACCGTGCCCGCATCGTCCATGTCAAGAACGCGACCGCCCGTGCGCCGCGCAAGCTCGGCCAAGACGGCTTCGTTGTGCCCCAACGTGCGATACTCGGACGAGTAGCTCTGCACCACACCCGTGCTAAGTACGCCGGACTGGCTCTGCTCACCAACACCGTAGCTGTAGGGCAGGTTTACCAGGTACGTTCCTGGGGCATCCAGCGGGAAGGCCGCCTCGTAGCGCCCGGCGGCCGTGCGCCGCAGGTCAAGTGGCGACCTGGAGAAATCCGGCGTAGTGACGTGCCCGACAACCACCAACGAACTCTGGGCGCGCAATGGGAGATGCTCGGCCGAGACGCTCACGATCGCATCGCCGCCTCTGACCGACGCTTCGACCTGTAGTTCCCCCGGATGGCCCGGCCGCGCCGCGTAACGCACCGCTTGGGTCCAGAGCTTGCTGAACCCCGGCCACGCCGCCCATTCCGGGCCCCACTTGGGCCACAGGCCGCTGGTGAACGCCACAGCGCGACCGAGGCCGACCTGCCAGTACGCCAGGATTGGGTCGGCCCCGTCCGCAGTCGGCCGAACCAGGGGCGTCCGGGCCGCAGGCTTGGCCGCGGTAACCACGTGTCCGTACAACGGCGGAATCTCCGCCGGCGCGAAGCCGCGCAGGATGCGCTCATCAATCGTGCGGTCCAGACGGGGCGTGAACGGCTGCTCGAAGAGCGCCGCGCGGCTGACGAGCGCCGTCTCGCGCGCGAAGATCTGCGGCAGGGGGCTGGCGCTATCGGCAATGTACAGCCGTCCGCCGCTGCGCTGCGCGACTCGCGCCAGCAGGGGCCGATCGGCGTCGGGCCCGACGGCGATGGTGGAAATCGTGATTCCGGCCTGGCCGCAGCTTTCCGCTAGGCTCTCGAACGCACCCGGCGCCGAGCGACCATCGGTCAGCGCGATGATGTGCCGCAAGTTCGTGCCCGCGCCAAGCAGGGCCTGCTGAGACTGCTCCAAGGCCGGGTACAGGTCGGTGCCGCCGCCGGCACCGATTGTCGCGATGCGTTGCGCGATCCACGTGCGATTCTCGGCGGGCTGCAGCGGCACGATCCACTCCGCCGCGCTGTCGAACGCAATCACGCCGACGCGATCCAGACGGCTGAGCCGCTCCGCCGCCCCGATGGCCGCCTGACGGGCCATGGCAATCTTCTCGCCGGCCATCGAGCCCGATCGATCAATGACGATGACCATGGCCAGGCTCAGCAGCTTCAGCTTGTCCCGGCTCGTTTCGACCGGTAGAACCTCCTCCAGCGGCGTGCGGTCATAGCCGCCCATGCTGAACGCGTAGTCGCCGCCGATAACAAGCAAGCCGCCGCCCTGATCGCGCACGTAGGAGGCCAGCAGCTCCTGGCGGGCCGTGCCCAGATCCAGGGCCGACACGTTCGACAGTATGACCGCCGAGGCGTCGGCCAGCGCTCCCGGATCGCTGGGCAGGTCTTCGAACGGAATCAGGTCGCACTGCACTCCCCCTTGCCGTAGCGCATTGGCCAGGATTTCGGCTGACGACCAGTCCGCGGCGCGCAGCTCGGTAGGCGAAGCGGCGATAACGACGACCCGCGTCGCTTCGCCAACAATCGTGAAGGCCCGGCCTTCATTGTTGACCGCGATCGAGTCGGCCGCCGGATCGTCCGGTTCCACTACCGCGCGGAAGCGATGCACGCCCGGAGCGCGCAGTTCGACCGGAATCGTGAAGCGGTTCGCCCCCGCCTCCAACTCGATCGGCATCCCCACGCCGGGCGTGGCCGGGTCGAGCCTCACGAGCCGGTCGTTGTGGTAGAGCAGCAGCCGTGCTGTCGTGTCCACTTGCGAACGCACGACCAGTCGCAGGGTAATCACCTCGTCAAGGTTCGCCGCGGCCGGCGCCGACAGTTGATCGATCAGCACTTCGGCCGCATGCTCGTAGCGTAGCGGGACCACGTCGATCGGCACGCCAAGTGCCGCAAACGCATCCGCTTCCGCCGCTGCCATACCGCGGCGCTCGTTGCCATCGGAGATCATGACCAGTCGCCGGGCGGTGTCGCCGGGAAAGAGCGCCAGCCCGAGTCGCAGCGCCGCGGCGATATCGGTCTGGTGCCGGTCGCCGCTGACGCCCACGTTGCCGGCGATCAGCTCCTGATTCGGCAATTGATCAACGGATGGGCGGGCCGCGAAACTGAGGACCGCAATACGGTCCTTACCGGCGCGCATCTCCACGGCGGCCTGCTCGACGAACGCCAGCGCTTCACGCTGCTGCGCCGCGGGAACGCTACCGGACTGATCCAGCGCGAAGATGACGGTTTGATCGTCCGTCTGGCGGACCCACTCCGGACCGGCCAAGGCACAGGCCATGACCGCGATTACCAGGCAGCGCAGCCCCACGGCCAGCGGCCGGCGCACCGGCCCCAGTCCGGCCAGCGACCGCAGGCTCAGCGCCACCACCAGCGGCACGACGGCCAGTACGGCCAGGTAGCCGGGCTGGGCTATGCTCACGAAGCTGGACCACGGATCGGCAACCATGCTGTCCGATTATTCGCCAACACGCCCCCTTGGCAAGTCGCCGCCCCTGGCCGGCGGCGCCCTCTTCGGCTGGTCGCCGTTCGGCTCACAGGCGCGGCCGGCGCACTTGGGCCCGTTGCATCCCCCGCTGAATACGCGTAGCCCATGCCGGTCAGCCGGTTCCCGCGCGGACCAGTGCCCTAAGCCGCTCGAATTCCCAACCTTCATGCAGCAGCTCGGCGGTGTAGCCCTCTGCGCGTGTGAGCACTTCGATAACGATGTCGCGTACGCGCGCGTCCTTTAAGGCGCGGTCGCCGAGTATGAGCTTCATCTTCGCAACCTCATGCGTTTCCAGTGCCCGTTTGAACTTGCGCAGGTTTACGGGCCGCGGCATGTCACGCAGCGAGTACGCCGCGCTGAACTGTACCTCGAACACTGGATCCTCATGCAGGATGCGCCACAGCAGGTTCTCATCGCGCAGATAAGGTGACTGGCCGAGACCCCAGGCACCGGCGTCGCGCACAACATCCTGCCGATCAACGGCGGCGGCACGAAACGCGGAGATCGAACGCGTCACTTCCTTCAGGTATATAATGCCATACAAGGCGCCGGCGCGGATTTCGGGGACCTCATCGTAGACAAGGCGCGGCAGAATCGCTGATGCGGTCGCCGCGCAGTACTCCTCGCCCAGGTGCCAAAGACGTTGCAGCACCTTGTCCCAGGATGCGCGGTGACTTGCATTCTGACGGCTGCCGGGAGCCCTTTTGCGAGGCGCGCTCGTACTCTGATTCCGACGCTTGGTCATGATGTCAGCCCCTTGCCGACTGAGGTATCCGCGTCGCCTGAACGGCACTCTATGGCCGGACGAGATCCGTCACCGTGAGATCGTCGAAGCTCGTCTCCGCGTCTGCCGGGGTGCATAACCCGATCATGCCGGGCCCGGAGAAGGTGTCGTCCTTGACCTCGAGCAGCCGCTCGCCATCCAGCGCGCAAGTGATGCGGTCGTCCGTCATGCGCACCCGCACCGTGTGCCAGCGCCCGGCCTCGGTCTGGGCCGGCGCCGACAGCAACTGCTTCTGCTCCCCGGCGCTCACCTTGTAAACGCGGAAGTTGTTCTCCAACGGATTGAAGCGGCAGGCATAGTAGTTCTGCTCGTCCTGATAGCGCCAGACCGGGCCACCGCCCTGGGCAATCCGCCCGCTATCGACCCGCACGCGCACCGTCAGCTCAACATCGCGGAGCCAGGTCCACTCCGCCACCGCCAGGTTGAACGTCTGCTCCCCGTTCCGCGTCGGCACTACTGCCAGAACGTGCGGCGCGCTGGGCGCCTCGTCGTCCGCCACGATCTCCCACTCCGCCGACGCGCGGCTCACCGCAGTCTCCCGCGCCGTCCAGCCCTTGGGCAGGCTGCCCACCGCGTCCTTGTCATCAAAGTTCCAGGTCGCGACGGAGCGCGGCGGCCGCTGCACGTCAACATCGAGCACCTTGCCGTTGGTCCCGTCCACCCGCGCCGTCACGATGCGGTCCTCTGCACAAAAGCGCACGACGTAAACCGGCGTCTCATCCCGCACCGTGACTTCCAGCAACACCGGCCGCGCACCGCCCGCCGACTTCGCCGCCAGTTCCAGCGCCTCGGCCGGCGAAAGCCGGAGCTGCGCCAAGGCGCGGTTCAGCTTCACGTAGTCTTCGTCGCGGATGTCCGCGCCCGCGGCCCAGCCCTGGCGCAACTGCCCGCTGACCGCGTTGACGTATACCGTCTTGAACGCGCTGCCGGTGAGTACGCGCACGGCATATGCGAAATCCTCATCGACACGCGTCAATTCGGCCCGGATCAGCGTCGCCAACTCCACAGACTTCACGGCCGCCGTCACGGCCTGATCGAGGCTGAGCTTGGCGCGCGCCAGGGCGGCGCGCGTCTGCATGTGCCCCGGCACCTCGTCGGCCAGCGCGGCCCATCCGGCCGCCCAGACGCACGCAACCAGTCCGGCTCTCAACAGATGTACCTGATTCATCCTTCTGCCTCCGTACCAAGGAGTCCCGGCCCGGCCCGCGCCATGTCGTGCCGAGGCCCCGGCCCCCCGACAGCATGTGGGCAGACCGCCGTTCGCTCAAGGGGTCCCGCCCGTCCGGACGCCCGCTGGATCCCTCAACACGCGGACCTGTGCGACGCCGGGCGCTGCTACGGATTGTCCGCCGGGTCATGGTCCTGGTCATCACCCCGGTCAACCGCGAAAACGATGTCGAAGCGGGCCCCCTGTCCCGGGCTGTTCGCCGCCGTGATCGCCCCGCGCATCTCGCTAACCAGCCCGTAGACGACCGCCAGCCCCAGTCCGGCGTTCGTGGTGTGTCCGGAAGCCAACACCCCCTTGGAGGTGTGAAACGGCTCGAACAGGTGCTCCATGTCTTCGGCGCCGATGCCGCCGCCGGTGTCGGCGATGGAAAGGCAGATGATGTCGGGTCCCAACAGGCCGAGGTCCACCTTCAACATGCCGCCCCCGGGCATGACGTCCAGGGCGTTGTCCACCAGGTGCTCGAGCACGATGCGGAACTGCTTGCGCGGCAGCGTCAGAGACGGGATGGGCTGCAGATCGAGTTGCAGGTGCACCCGGCGATCGCGCAGACGCTCGGCATAGTCCTGGAGAAACTCCCTCACCAATTCGGCCAATTCACGCCGTTCGCTGGTGCGGTGATCGGCCTGGGCAAAGGCCAGCAGTTGCCGCGTCACGTCCGTCGCCCGCGCCACCGCCGCGGCGGTGCGCTGCGCCGCGCGGCGCATGGCTGACATAGTGTTCATGTTCATGGCGTATTCGAGGCTGGTGGCGATCGAACAGAGCATGTTGTTGTAATGGTGGGCGACCGCGCCGGACAGCTTGCCGAGGTAGGCCAGCCGCTCGTTCTTCTTGAACTGGCGCTGCAGCCGGCGCCGCTTGGTGATATCTCGCAGCCACAACGAGACGCCCCGCAGCGAGCCATCATCCGCCAGCACGGGCGTGCACAGGACCGCGTATTCGAGCGGGCCGGCCTGGTCACCGCCCAACTGCGTCTGGTACTCGCAGGGCTCCACGGTCGTAGCGCACTTGGCGATGAGCGCCGTGATGGCCTCGCGATCGGCCGGGGGGAACAGCGTGCTCACGTGCCGCTGCGCGCAGGTTTGCGCACTGCCAAACAGCGCCCGGGCCGCGATATTGCAGGCCACGATGCGTCCGTCCGGCTCGCAGGCGACGATGGCCAGGCCCACGCTGTGAAACAGGCCATGCAGGAAGTCGGCGTCCAGCCGGTCGTTCATGCAGATCTCGTTAGTGGCGCTGCCGGACATGTTGCACTTCCGCTCGCACGAACACGTATGAGTCGTACGGCTCCTCGTTGACCCGGTCAGTCAGGAACGCACCCCCGACCAGGCCGAAGAGGTCGGCCTTCGGGCCGGGCGCAATCACCACGAACTCGTCGCTCCGCAGGAGCAGCGCGAAGCCCGCCGGGGCGAACGCGCGTCCCTGCCGGCGCGGACCGCGGTCCCAGCCGCTCTCCTCGGTGTATGACAAAGCCGTCCCGTGCGCCTGGCGAATTTCCGGCACCAGCGTCAGGAACACGCGGTCGACTTGCTGGGTGTCCAGGGTGTACGCGACGCGCAGAACCCGCCGGCTGGCCGGCCAGATGTCACCGCTGACAACGCCATCCCGCTCAACGTAGAAGACCGTCTGGTCGCGCTGCTGGGTGTCCAACTCCAACCCGACCGGCATACCAGGCAGCACGCGCAGCGGCTGCAACTCGTACACGATAGTGCCGGGAATGTCGTTCAGGACAGACTGCACCGCAGCCCAGCGTTCGGTGCGGCCCACGCCCGTGCGCAGCCCATTACTGTGCAGCCGCCATAACGTCGCGCTGTCCAAAGCGTTCTCGTCGAGGTGGTCCCATAAGGCCGCAGCCTGGGCCCGGCCATCTTGCGGCACGCGCACGTTCAGCACGCGCAAACGCACGTCCAATTGCTGGAACAGGGGCGCCGCCGCCGCGCGCAGCACTTCTTCCGTCGGCGGGGCAGGCACCGCCGCGATATCCGCCGGCCTGGTCGCGGATTCGCCCGGCGGCGGCGCATCCACCGCAACCACCTGGCGCGCCCCATCCCCGCATCCCAACGGCAGCAACAATAGAATGCCGACGACGGACTTCATGCCGCCGACTCCCTGAGCGCTGCGCGGCGCTGTTGACAAGTTCCAGCCACACTCGCCGCGCGCCACGCGCGGCGACCGTAACACGTCCAGCGGCAAACCGGCCGTGCACGAGCAAACACCCCTCCAGTCTGATGATATCGCTTGGCACCCAACTTGCCTAGAGAAAACCTACCACTGCGCCTCTTCAAATGCTCCCAGCGACGGTCCCTTGGGCTTGCGTCCGATCTGCTTCAACAGCGCCCCCGCCAGGTCGATGTCACCGGCCAGCGTGATCTTGATGTTCCGCCGATCCGTCGGCACAACCATGACCGCATGCCCCGTGCGCTCCACGACTTCACCGTCGTCCGTCGGCCGGCAGTCATCCGGCAGGGCCGCATAGGCGTCGGTCAGCAATTGCCGCTTGAAGACCTGCGGCGTCTGGGCCTCGTACAGGCCGGTCCGCGGCACGGTCGCTTCGATGAAGCCGGAGTCCGCCACGCGCTTGATGGTGCCCGCCAGTGGCGCCGCCAGGATCGCCGCTCCGGTCTTCTCGGCCTCGGCGAATACAGCGTCAATCCAGCTCTCCTGCACGCAAGGCCGCACCGCATCATGCACGCAAACCAGGTCAGCGGCCGGATCCACCTCCGCCAATGCCGCCCGGACCGATTCGAACCGCTCGACACCGCCCTTGACCAGCTTGATTCCCATGAACATCAGATTGGCGGCGTACTTCTCCTTCACGACATCGTAGTCCGCCGGCGAGACGGCCAGAATGACCTGGCACACATCCGGACGGTTCAGGAACAACTCCACCGATCTGATGAAAATCGGCCGATTGTCGATCTGGGCGAACGGCTTCTTCACCTGTCCGCCGAACCGCTTGCCGGCGCCGGCCGCCGCCACAATCACTGCCACCTTCGCCATGGCGCTCCTCCTTCATGCCGTGCCATTTCGCCTGGATACCTTCCGGCCTCGGGCCGCCTGGGTCAAGCGCCGGGGAGCCGCAGGGTGGGATCACCGGTCGGGCGACTCTTCGCCTCCGGCCGGTCTGGGCGTATCATTGTCGGCGGGCGTCCCCGCGCGTACCAAGCAGCCGGCGCGGGTGGCGGCCGGCGATGCGAGGCAACGTATGTGTCAACTGGCATGGCAGCGAATATGTTTGTACGGATGTGTGGCCGCGTTGGCGGGCGTGGCTGGCTGCGAGGGGCTGGGGGGGCACAAGCGCCCTCCGCCGGAGCCCGCCCCCGTTGTGGCTTCGCCGGTCGATCCCCTGCTGGCGGGCACCATCGGCGCGGTCAGCTATCTCGGTAACATCGGGGGCCAGCCGGTGCGCGGCTTCGGCATTGTCATCGGCCTGGGCGAAGACGGCAGCTCCGACTGCCCGACCTTCGTGCGCGAGCACCTGATCCAGACCATGGCGCGCGAGCGCGACACCTGGGCGGACCTGGAGGAGCGCCGCCGCTTCTCCCCCGCCGAGCTGATTGACTCGCCGTCCACCGCGGCCGTCGAAGTTGTCGGTCTGGTTCCGCCCGGGGCTGTAGCGAGCACCCGGTTCGACATTCTCGTGCGCGCCATCCCTGGCACGGCGACGCGCGCCCTGACCAACGGCCTGCTGCTGCCTTGCGAACTGCGCCTGCACAGCGCCGGCAGCGATGAAGAACAACTCGCCCGCCAGGTAGTGGCCCGCGCTTGCGGCCCCGTATTCGTGAACCCATTCATACCAGCCAGCACCCGGCGCGGTGCCCTGCCGCTGCCCGAGGGCCTCGTGCTTAGTGGCGGCCAATCAACCCAGACCCGCAACCTGCGCCTGCTGCTGCGCGAACCGTCGTATGCCCTGGCCCGGCGGGTGGAGAACCGCATCAACGAGCGTTTCGGCCAGCGCCCGCCGGTCGCCGACGCCCGCAGTCGCGGCTACGTCGTGGTGGAGGTGCCGCCGGCACACGCGCGGCGGAGGGCCGACTTCATCACGCTGTTGCCGCATCTCTATTTGGACAATCAGCCGGCGTTCGTCGAGGCCAAGCTGGGCGAACTGGCGCGCCGGATTGTACAGTCCGAGGCAGATGGTGAGCACATCTCACTGGCCTGGGAGGGGATCGGTCGGTCGGCCCTGCCGCAGATCCAGCCGCTGTACACGCATGCGCAGGAGCGCGTGCGTTTCTATGCCGCCCGGGCCGGGCTGCGGCTTAACGACGTCACCGCCCTGCCGGTGCTGGCGGATATTGCGCACTCGGCCAACCACGCCCTGGCCCTGCCGGCAATCCGTGAACTCGGTTTGAGCACCTATCCGCAGGCCGCCCTGCGGCTGATGCCGCTGCTCGATCGTGCGGAGCGCGTGATCCGCGTCGCTGCCTACGAGGCCCTGCGCACTAGCCCGCAGCCGATCATTCAGACCGCCACCTTCCCGCACGTGCTCGACCGGCACCAGGTTAACGTTGTGCTGGACCTGATCGACTCGCAGGGCCCGCCGCTGATCTACGCCCGTTGCACGGCCACACCGCGCATCGCGCTCTTCGGCACCCAGATACCCGTGGACGTACCGCTCTTCTACGCGGACGAGCAGGAACTCGTCACCATGAACGCCCGCACCGCGGACGACGATATCGCGCTGCTGACGCGGCGCCAGGGCAAGTTGTGGGAGCCGTTGGTTGTGCCGCCGCGCGTGGCGGCTCTGATCGCCGCCTTGGCGGACCGGCCCATCCCGGACGAGTCCGGCCGGCCGCGCGGGCTCGGCCTGACATACTCGCAGGTCATGCGAATCCTGGCGGCGCTCTCCGCCGACGGCACGATTCCCGCTGCGCTCGAAGTGGAGGCCTTCAGTGCGGCCGACGTGCTCGGCCCGCCGCCGCGCCCCGAGCGCCCCGAGGCGGACGAGTCGGAGGAGCCTGCCGCACCGTTCGAGTTCACCGATGAGCCCGCCGACGCCGACCCGTACAGGGAGCAGCCATGAGCAAGTCCGCCCCGGCCGACCGCATGCGCCTGCAGCGCTTCCTGTCAGATGCCGGCGTGGCCTCACGCCGCCATGCCGAGGAGTACATCCTGGCCGGACGGGTCCTGGTCAATGGCGAGATTGTGGACACGTTGCCGGCGTTTGTTGATCCGGCGCATGACAAGGTGGTTGTGGACGGCACGCCGGTTCGACCGGCCCGCCTGCGTTACTTCCTCATCCACAAGCCCAAGGGCGTCGTCTGCACCACGCGCGACCCGGCCCGGCGCCCGCGCGCCATTGATCTGCTGCCGCCCATACGCGAGAAGCTCTTTCCGGTCGGCCGATTGGACGAGGACAGTTCGGGCCTGCTGCTGATGACCAATGACGGCGAACTGACGCAGCAGATCACCCACCCGCGCTTCGGGATTCCCAAGGTGTACTGGGTCGAGACTCGGGGCCGCGTGCCGCGCGACCTGCCCGCCCGGCTTCGTGAAGGCGTGCATCTTTCAGAAGGGCGCGTCCGGGCTGCGGAGGTCGAGGTAGTCCGCTCCAGCAACCAGCGCTCCATTCTGACAATCACGCTGCGTGAGGGGCGTAATCGCCAGATCCGCCGCATGCTGGCCCGCTTTGGGTTTCCGGTCCGCAATCTGAAGCGCATCCAGATCGGGCCGCTTGTGCTGAAAGGGTTGCCCAGTGGGGCGTGCCGGGAGCTAAGCCAACGCGAGTTGCGGGCCCTGCGTGCCGCACTCGCCGGCGCTGCCGAAGGACCGCCGCACCGTCCGCTCAAACGCCCCACCCGCCGCACCGACAAGAAGACTTCGCCGCCCACGCGGCGCACGACCAGGAAGACTTCGCCCCCGGCCCGGCGTGCTGTCCGTGGTGCCGGCCCCAAACAGTCGGGCGGTTCGCCGCGCCGCCAGCCGCCTGACCGGCGCATCGTTGAGTGACGCCCACGCCCATTCCGAACGCAGGACCGCTGCTACGCAACGCGCCAGCCAAGTAGTGCTGCGTGGCAGGCGTGCGCGCCGATAGAATGTCTGTGGTGGACGTGTTTGCCGCCATCCGTAATGACCCGGGCACTGCAGAGCTCGCCCGGCTGCTGACCGCTGACAAGGGGGTGGTCACAGCCGCGGGCCTGTGGGGGTCGTGCGCGCCCGTCCTGACGGCAATCCTGGCTGAGCGCCTCGAACGCCCGCTCCTGCTCATAACCGCTCACGCCGACGACGCCGACGAGGCCCGCGATGACATCGAAACAGCCGTCGGCACGGCCCCAGAACTACTGCCACAACTCGACACTTTGCCCGGCGAAACGCTCGAAGCTGACGAACTGGCCGGAGAACGCCTGCGCCTGTGCGTGGCCCTGCTCGCCGCCCGGTCGCGCCCGCAACCGCTCCCGGCCCCCAAAATCGTCACCCCCATCCTGGCACTCATGCAGCCGGTGCCATCCGCTGCCACTATCGCTGAACGCTCCCGAGCCGTTGATGTGGGCCTGACGCTCGAACCTGACGCCCTGGCCGGCTGGCTCGTCAGTCACGGCTTCAACCGCTGCGACGCCGTTGATATCCCCGGCGATTTCGCCCAGCGCGGCGGCATCATCGACGTGTTCGGCAACGCCCACAGCGACCCCGTCCGCATCGAGTTCTACGGCGACCAGGTCGAGTCCATCCGCATGTTCGACCTCGGCACGCAACGCTCTACGCACGCGCTGCAGTCCGTCCAGATTCCCGCCATGTCGCTGCCCGGCCTCCAGGGACCGGCCGCTCGTGCCGGCCAGATGACCAGCTTCCTTTCCCTCCTGCCGGCCGACACCATCATTGCCTTCCGCGAGCCCGGCGACATTCAGGAACTCGGTCGGACGCTCTGGCAACGCCTGGGCGAGCCGGCGGGCATTGTCCCCGTTGACAGCCTCTTCCGCCGCGCCAACGACTTCGCCCAACTACACTTGCTGCGCTTCGCCGGACCCGGCCCGAACGTCATCGACCTGGCAGTCCAAGGTCTGCCGCAGTTCGAGCCGAAATCCGACGCGGCCCTCGAAGCCCTGGCCGAACTGGCGAACGACCACGACGTCTGTGTGCTCTGCGACAACGTAGCCGAAGAGCAGCGCTTTGCCGAGCTTCTCGACCACTTGCCGCGGCGGCCGGCTCGGCTGCGCACCGCGATCGGCGTGCTGCACCGGGGCTTCTGCTGGGGCCGGTGTGGCTACGTCCCTCATCACGAGCTGTTCCACCGCTATCGCCAGCGGCGCACGCTGCGGCGCGTTCAGCCCGCCCGCCCGATCGACACCTTCTTCGACCTCGACGCCGGCGACCTCGTCGTCCACACGCTCTACGGCATCGGCCGCTTTCGCGGGCTGAAGACGCTCGAACGCGACGGCCGCCGCGGCGAGTACCTGGTCATCGAGTTCGCCGACAAGGCCGTCGTACACGTCGCCACCAGCCAGATCCACCTGGTTCAGAAGTACATCGGTACCTTCCGCGGGCGCCCGCGCCTCAGTAAGCTCGGCGGCACCGCCTGGAAGAAGGCCAAGGCCCGCGCCGCCGAGGCCGTCACCGACCTGGCCGCCGAGATGATCGCCATCCAGGCCGAGCGTGAGACTGACCCCGGCATCGCCTATCCGCACGACACCGCCTGGCAGCGGGAGTTTGAAGACTCCTTCATCTACACTGAGACTGAAGACCAGCTCCGCGCCCTGGAACAACTCAAGGCCGACATGCTCAGGCCGCGCCCGATGGACCGCCTGCTCTGCGGCGACGTCGGCTACGGCA
Source organism: uncultured Planctomycetales bacterium (assembly GCA_964550375.1). GTDB lineage: Bacteria > Planctomycetota > Phycisphaerae > UBA1845 > Fen-1342 > JAAYXS01. Next base: position 112,782 of record CAZJYX010000011.1, read on the forward strand.
AGACCGAGCTGGCCATGCGGGCGGCGTTCAAGGCCGTCGAGTATGGCAAGCAGGTCGCCGTCCTGGTCCCCACCACGGTGCTCGCCGAACAGCACTACCAGACCTTCCGCGAGCGCCTGGCCGACTACCCCTTCAGCGTCGAGGTGCTTTCGCGGTTTCGCTCGCGTGCCGAACAGGTTCGCATCGTCGCCGCGGCCCGCGCCGGCGGCATCGACATCCTCATCGGCACCCACCGCCTGCTGTCCGCCGACGTCCGCTTCGCCGATCTCGGACTCGTCATCATCGACGAGGAGCAACGCTTCGGCGTCGCAGCCAAGGAGCGCCTCAAGTGCCTGCGCGCCACGGTGGACGTGCTTACGCTCAGCGCCACGCCCATCCCGCGCACGCTGCACATGGCGATGCTCGGCATCCGCGACATCTCCTCGCTGGCCACGCCGCCGCTGGATCGTCGCGCCATCGTCACGCAGGTCCGCATGTGGGATGACAGCCTGGTCCGCGAGGCCATCCTGCGCGAGCTGAACCGCGACGGGCAGGTCTACTTCGTGCACAACTTCGTCCGTGATATTCACGGCGTCGCCAACCGCCTGCGCACGCTCGTGCCCGAAGCCCGCCTGGTGGTCGGTCATGGACAGATGCCCGGCCATGAGCTCGAAGGCGTCATGCTGAAGTTCCTGCGGCGCGAGGCCGATGTGCTGGTTTCAACCAACATCATCGAGTCCGGTCTCGACATTCCCTCTGCCAACACCATCTTCATCAACCGCGCTGAGCGCTTCGGCCTGGCCGATCTGCACCAGTTGCGCGGCCGCGTCGGACGTTCGAAGCACCGCGCCTACGCCTACCTGCTGCTCTCCCCCAAGCACCCCGTCAAGGATGTCGCCGCTCGCCGGCTCAAGGCCATCGAGCATTACAGCGAGCTCGGTGCCGGCTTCCAGATCGCCATGCGCGACCTGGAGATCCGCGGGGCCGGCAACATCCTGGGGGCGGAGCAATCCGGCCATATCGAGGCGGTCGGCTACGAGATGTATTGCCAGTTGCTCGAGCAGTCCGTCCGCCGGCTGCGCAACGAGCCGGCCGAGCCGTTCAAACCCGTCAACCTCGAACTGGGAGTCTCGGCCAGCATTCCGCGCAGCTACATTCGGTCTGAGCGGCAACGCATGGACGTCTACCGCCGGCTGACCAGTTGCCAGAGTCCGCAGGAACTGACCATCCTGCACGATGACCTGCGCGACGCCTTCGGCCAGCCGCCGGAGGAGGTGCGGACATTGCTGACTCTGGCGGAGATTCGCGTCCTGGCGCGCCCGTGGGGCATTCGCTCGATGGTCCTGGACCCGCCGGATGTCATCTTCGCCGTCGAGGACTTCCACCACGCCCGGCCGCTCTTCGAAACTGGTCCCGGCTCGCCGCGCGTGCCCGACCCCAAGACGATTCACTGGCGCCTGCCCAAGCGCCTGCTACAGCTTCCCGCACTGTTGACAATCCTACGGCAACAACTCGCCCAGCAACCCGCCGCGCCGGCCAGCCCCCAGCCGGCCGCGACGGCCTGAGCCGCCAGGCCCCCGCCGCTCAGCGACCGGCTACTTGCCGGCGCCCGTCAGCAACAGTACGAACGGGTCGATGTCGAAGGCGTTCACCAAGCCGTCGCCGTTGATATCGGCCAGCATGAAATCGCATTCGGGATACTGCGCCGCATAGGCCGCCGGATTGGTAAGTGCCAACACGAAGGGATCGATGTCAAACGCATTAATCAGACCGTCGCAGTTCATGTCGCCCGCAGCCGGCGGGTTCAGGTTGACGATGGTGAACGGCGCCGGCGTGGTCACTACAGCAGGCGGCTCTGTATCCAAAGTCAGGCGCAGGTAGCAGTTGGTTGAACTTGCGAGGCCGGCCGGGACGGTCCATTGAAACCGCCCGTTGTTGGTCAGGCCGGTCGCGATCGGCAAAAACTGGCCGTCCGGCCCGCCGCGCGAAAGCTCAATGGCTATCGCCGGCTGCGAGCCCGGCGGTACGGCCGCGTGCCAATCGATGAATCGCACCGAACCGGCGATCCATGTTTCGCCGCCGCGCGGGTACTTCGGGTAGATGAACGTCTCGGCGGGAGTCGAGCTTTCCGCGTAGCAGCGTAGCGTGTTCGTGCCGCCGATTCCGGGGAACCAGTGACAGTCCTCTTCGGCGATGACGGCGATGTCGGGGTAGCCGTTGTGGTCGATGTCGGTGCCGGTGCGCAGGGCGCGGGAGTTGCAGGCGGCCGGCATGCTGATCGTCGTGGCGAGTTCCCAGTTGCCCTGGCCGTCGCCGGTGTAGACGCGTATCTGCCCGTGCATCAGCACGATCACGTCGCCGAATCCGTCGAGGTTCATGTCCGCGATCTGCGTCAGCTTGACGTTGGGCACGGACGCCAGGATCCCGGAGAGATTCTGCCATTGTCCCGGCGCGACCCACGAATAGACGTGGACGCCGCTGGTCGTCTGAAAGCACAGGTCGGCGCGGCCGTTGCCGGTGACGTCGCCGAGGGAGATGCCGAAGCGCCCGAGGGCAAAGGGCAGGTTGCCATCCGCGAGCACGAAGTTACCAGCGCCGTCGCCGAGATAGACCGTTCCGTCGCCATGCGAGGATGCGAAGTCGGCCTGTCCGTCGCCGTTGATGTCGCCGAATACGAACTGCAGGCTGGAGTTTCCACCGAGAAAGCCCCAGCTATGCGTCCAGGTGCCGTCGCCGTGATTGCGATACACGTGCAGGCCGGCGCAGCAGCCGAAGCTGATCGAGCCGATGTCGAGCAGGCCGTCATTATCGACGTCGGCGAAATCGGTGCCGAACATGCCCCAGGTTTCGCCGCTGGTGGCCAGGCCGTCGCTCCAGGCCGTCCATTGCTGGCCGGTGCCATCGCCGAGCGCGACGTTGAGAAGCTGGCTGCCCAGTCCGCTGGCGACGTAGTCGTGGTGGATGCCGAAGCCGACGTCGAGCAGCCCATCGCCGTTGACGTCGGCCACTGCCACGCCGCCGTAGCCGAAGCCGCCGCCGCTCTGGGCGAATGTCCAGGTGCCGGCGGCGCTGCCGAACCAGACCATGATGCCGTTCTGGTCGGTTCCGGGATTGTTGTGGTCTCCAACGGAAACGAGGTCGGGGAATCCGTCCCCGTTGAGGTCGCCGAACTCCAGTTCCGTCGCGCCTTGCTCCAGCCCGGGTTGGCTAAGGCCGGTGGAGCGCTCCACGTAGGCGAGTGGGCGATCGGACAGGGCGGGGTTGGCGAGAAGCACTGGCAGAATCAGGATCAGCAGTGTGCGACCGAGCATGGCTGGTCCTCCTCGCCGTTCAGTATAGCAGCCAGGGCATCGCCGACCGAGCGTTTTTTCGAACGAATCGCGGCGCAGCGGGCGTTGGGGCGGGTGTGGGGCACGCGCTCGGGAGGCCCGGCGGGCGGGGTCTAGGCACGCGGGCGCGGGGCAAGGCATGCTCGCCTGCGGGGGACGTATTCAGTTGTCAAAGATCCGC